>CAVJDU010000013.1:0-52460 GCA_963648385.1 uncultured Coriobacteriaceae bacterium
TACGCTCTTTTTCAATACTTATTTTTATTTATTCCCCACAAATCCGTGATGAGGCAATATTTTTTAAGGCAATACCGTACAGTTCAATTGCACGGTATTGCCTTAATTGTAACATAAAATTAACGGAAGCAACCCGACGGTCACTTCCGTTGTTTTTTGAGTTTTTTAGATTTTCACCTGACCGATAGAGATTCTCAAAATTGTGAGTGCGTCGGAGGAATTTACTCTTCCGTCACCGTTTGTGTCGGCATTGATAAATGTTGCCTGAGAGCTGATGAGCGATGTGTTTCCGGTCGAATATCGGAGCACGATCAGAGCGTCGGCAGAATTTACCTTTCCGTCACCGTTAACATCGGCAGACGCCTTGGAAGTGGTCGATAATGATGACACGGTTTTGTGGCAAACCGAGCACTGAGAATACATAAGACCTGCGGTGTAGATAGTCGGATTGACTGTATATACATTAACCGTTGTGTGCGCAGTTGTCGGAATGGATTCTGTATAGCTGCTGCCGCATGAGCAGGTGTAGGTTTTTGTACCGGTTGATGAGCAGGTCGCTTGCTTCGTGACCGTCATTTTGTAGGAGTGGGTGTGTGCGGGGGTGGAATTGCTCGTGAGGTGAACCGAATACATTTTCCAGTTGATGCTGCCGCAGCCCGGGCATCCCCATGAGATGTAAGTCGTTGTGTCATGGTGGGGATTATTATGCGCATAGTCCGTCATGCGGCCGCTGCTATCACCGTTGCCGCAAAGGATTGCGTGCTGGAACGATTTGCAGCTGTTGCAATAGTAAAATACGGGGTCGCCGGGAGAGAGTCTGTCCGAATTATCTTCAAAATAAATATAAGGACCGTCTGTTTTGAGAATATATGCCGTTCCGTAAGCCTTCATCGCATTGTAAAGATTTCCGACAGAACGCTCCATAACATTTATTCCGCCTGCCTTAATGCAGTTAGAAACAAAGCCTGCGCAAAGCTCAATTCCGTTGTCCCAGTTATCCTCCGCATAGTCGAGAGCCTTATCGGGATTATAGTTTGCGGCGGATGCGCTGAAGCTGACGGCGGTAATAACCGACAGCATTGTTGCCAAAGTGAGCATTAAAGATATAACTTTTTTCATATTCCTTCCTCCAGGTCATTTTTATATCGGCTACAATTATAACAATTTATTACAATTTTGTCAACAAGTTACAAGAAGTTACAAGAAAAATTTTCGATAACTGCATGGTTTTGGGGCTGTCAGGGTATATATTATATTAAAGGATAAGCAAAAATAGCGTATAATAATGCCAAAAGGAGAAATTTAGAGCTTCGCCTGTAACTTTTTGTAACTTTTTAGATTTTGCACAAAAATTGAGCCGATCAACAGATGCCAAATGACATTTATTAGCAATTTTTGACCGTAATTCCTTGAATTATACTGATATTATGGTAAGCCTATTGTGAAAAATAAACAAAATCAATTTGGATTTTTATTTGACAAATTAGTTATAGATTACTATAATAGGCATCGTTGGTTTTCAAAGCAACTTAAAAACTACAGGTTTTCACCTGATAAAAGGAGCTTCCAAAATGGACACGATTAAATTAACACTGAAGAAGATCGGCAGTGCGATCTCCAAGGCAAAGGTAAAGGCTATAATGATAAGCGTTATCGTATGCTTTGTCGCAGCGACAATTTATGCCGCCGCCGCTAATTCGTATTCGGTAAAGATCGTTGTTGATGACAGCGAAATCAATATTACAACAATGCGTGAAAACGCAGAGGATATTCTCACCCAGGCAAATGTCAGTCTGAATAAGGGCGATGTTGTTGACCTTTCGGATTTCTCAAGCGGCTCAAAGTCAACCATCACCGTTTACAGAGCTTGCATTATCACCGTTTATGACGGCTCAGTCGAAGGCGTTAAGTATCCGGCGGTCGGTTCAGTTGAAAGAACGCTTTCCGTAAACGGTATCGGCCTTAACGATGGCGATGAACTCAGCTGCAACAAGGAAGATGTTGTTTACGAGGGTATGGAGGTCGTTATCTCAAGAGCCTTCCCCGTAACCGTTGTTGCCGACGGCGAGACATATAAGCTCAACATGGCCACAGGTACTGTTGCCGACGCACTCAACAAGGCGGTCGTCACGATCGACGATGATGATATTATTTCCGCTTCGCTCGACACGGCACTTACCGCAAATATGCAGATCAAGGTTCAGCGTGTAACCTATAAGGAAAGAACGGTTGATGAGGTTCTTCCCTATACAACTCAGAAGAAGGATAACGCAAGTCTTTACACTGATCAGACAAAGACAATTCAGGAGGGAGTAAACGGTCGCCAGAATGTAACCTATAAGGATAAATATGTTGACGGCAAGCTCAAGGAATCCGTAAAGGTAAATTCCGTTGTAACAAAGGCTGCAACAGAGTGCATCCTTGAGGTGGGCACAAAGAAGCGCCCGACGGTCAGCGCAAGCGGCTTCAACACCGTTTCAAACATCAGCGCGCCGTCAAGTCTCCAAATCGGTAAGGACGGCGTTCCGACATCGTACTCAAGAGTTATTACCGGTACTGCTTCCGCATATTCGGGCGGCGGAGTTACCGCAACGGGCAAATCCGTAAGACCGGGCTATATCGCAGTCAATCCGAATCAGATCCCTTACGGCACAAAGATGTGGATCGTTTCAAACGACGGATCATATGTTTACGGTTACGCTTCGGCAGAGGATACCGGCGGATTTATCTACTGGTCTGGCAGCAGTTCAACGCTCTGTGACCTCTATTTCGATTCTGAGAGCGAGGCAAGCGCATTCGGCAGACGAGGAGTTACAATCTATATTCTCTGAGATACTGAACTTTGATTTAACTATTTATTAAAAAAACAAAGACTATAATTCACGGCTTAATGTGGATTATAGTCTTATTTTTTGGTAAACGCCGTTTCGGCGGTTATACGATTTTATTTTACCTGCCAGAAGCCAACCTTTTTCATTACCTTTGTCAGGGTCTTGTTGGCAATGTAAGAGGCCTTTTCTGCGCCCTCCTTGGCGCATTTTTCAACATATGCCTTATCCTTCATTATTTCGGCGAATCTTTCCTGAACCGGCTTCACATCTGCGATAATGCTTTCGGCAACGGCGGTCTTGAAGTCGCCGTAGCCCTTGCCGTCAAATTCCGCTTCGATTTCCTCAAAGCTCTTGCCCGTGCAGCAGGAATAAATGCCCATCAGGTTATTTATTCCGTCCTTGCCGTCGGCATAGCATACCTTCGCCTCGGAATCCGTGACCGCCGACTTGAATTTTTTCATGATATCGTCGGGAGTGTCGAGGACATAAACAGATGCCTTGGGATTTGTGTCGGATTTGGACATCTTCTTCGTGGGGTCTTGGAGCGACATGACCTTTGCGCCCATTTTACCGATATACGGCTTCGGAATCGTAAATGTCGGCGAATATGCACCGTTGAAACGCTCCGCAATGTCACGGGTGATCTCAAGGTGTTGCTTCTGATCCGCACCGACGGGAACATAGTCTGCCTGATAAAGCAGGATATCGGCTGCCATAAGCGTTGGGTAAGCGAAAAGTCCGACATTGACATTGTCGGCGTGCTTGGCGGACTTATCCTTGAACTGAGTCATTCTTGCCGCCTCGCCGAACTGCGTGTAGCAGTTGAGAATCCAACCGAGCTGGCTGTGCTGCGGAACGTGGGACTGAACAAAAATTATGTTTTTCTCAGGGTCAAGACCGAGGGCAATCATCAAAGCGTACATTTCAAGCGACTGCTTCCTGAGCTTTGCCGGCTCTTGACGAACCGTAATTGCGTGAAGGTCGGCAACGGCGAATATGCAATCGTTGTCTGCACTCATCTGCTTCCAGTTTTTAAGTGCGCCGAGGTAGTTACCGAGCGTGGGAACCGATGTCGGTTGAATCATGCTCAGCACACGGTCTTTTCTTTCTGTATTCTCCATTCTATATCACTCCAAATCAAAACTGGAATTATTATAGCATAAAAAAATCATATTGTAAATCATTATTATTTGTGGTAAAATTACCGGGAACGAACGGAGGTCTTATTATGTCGAATTTTGATGCGGTTCTTTTTGATTTTGACGGCACGGTTGCCGATACGGGCGAGGGGATTTTTCTTTGCGTCCGTCACGCAATCGAGGTTCATGGCCTTGAGCAGCCGAGTGACGAAGAAATACGCAAATTTATCGGCCCGCCGATGATAATCAGCTATCATAAGCTTTATCCTCAGCTTAGCGACGATGAGGTTCAGTCGCTCATGCAAAGCTATCGTGAAAAATATGCTAAGGACGGACTGCATAAATATAAGCTTTACGACGGAATAATCGAGCTTCTTCAAAAGCTGAATAAAAACGGAGTGAAAACAGCCGTTGCAAGCTCCAAGCCGCAGGAAGCATTGTGGAATGTAATCAAGGCCGGCGGCATCGAAAAATATTTTGACTGTATTGTCGGTGCGGGCAAAAATTACACCGATTCGGACAAGGCAACTATCGTCGAGGAGGCGATCAGGCAAACAGGAGTTAAGGATAAAAGCCGAGTTCTGATGGTTGGAGACAGAAAATACGATATAGTCGGAGCGCACAAAGCGGGAATAGCCTGCGCCGCAGTCCTTTTCGGTTACGGCAGTCGTGAGGAGTTCGACGAGTATAAGGCTGACTATGTTGTTGAAAGCTTCAAAGAGCTTGAAAATCTCGTTATATAAATCAAGAAATGGGCAAGATGTGAAATCATTGCTCATTTTTAATTGCACAAGTAAATTAAGCAATACCGCACAATTGGGGTGTACGATATCACCTTAACAGATCCAAAAACCGCTCTCCATAACGGAAAGCGGTTTTAAAGTCGGTATTATAAACCGATTGCATAATCAATCCTTAGCAATATAATTGTTAGCCATTTCTGTATTTGTCTGCTATATCGTCCCAACGAGGAATGTTCAGGCGCACATGATAGTAGTTTTCATAACTTTCAAGAAATCGTCTTTTCCATGTTCCGGAGGTTTCCCGTGTTTTAGGATTTTGCCATACCGTCTGTTCGATGGCTGAAATAAAATCCTCAAGACAGCTAAACATCGGAAATTTGACTCGCTGTGTGCTATACCATGCTCCGGGACGAATTTTATGTACGACATTTTGCTTTATTTGCAAGTTAATAGCCCAATCTTCCATGCATCGTGTTATTTGCCAGACTTTCTTTATCCAAAGGTTTTTAACTGTTACAATACCGTCTTCGCTCATGTCGTATCCAAAAATCAAATAATCAACATCAAGCATATATGGCTTGTCAACAATCTCTTCTTCATACATTCTAAAATCTGCAATGTCAAAACCCGGACTTGCAGAACGGTTGAATGCTTTTACTTCTAATAGATCCTTTGTCCTGTCATCAGGATTCAAGAAAAAGTCAGGAGGCATCTGCGTGTTTTCCGATAGGGCATATTTGATTTCGCGTTTATCAAGCCAGCCTTGCAGCCATTCCTGAATAATATTTCCTACAACATCTTTCTGCTTGACAATAATATCAACATCTCCAAAGAAAAACTTGATTTGTCCTTGCAGTTCCAGTATTTTATCATCATTTATCAGTTTATCATAAATTTGTTGAGCTGTCAGTTGCATAGTTTTAAACCTCACAGTAAATATCTAAGACTCTGTTTGATACCTCTTTTATAACAGGAACAACAACTGTGTTTCCTAACAAATCATAACCGTTTTCAAGCGAAGTATCAAATTTGTAAGTGTCAGGATAGCCGAACAAACGCAGTCCCTCTCGCAATGTTAGCGTTCGTAATCCTTCGCCATCAACAACAAACAAATGTTGCATATCCATGGCAACAAGTGTAGGGGCAATACCTTTTGGATTCAGTACTTTGCTGATTTCAAAAGACATTTTTCCTGCAACAATATTATAGCCAATCGGCAACGAAGTGTCTTGAATGCGTAAATTCCCAACTTTCTTTTTAGGGTATTCGAGTTTTACATATCCTTTTTGGACAAGGTCGGATAGCAAATCTTCTAAATTCGGGTGGTTAAAGAATGTTCGAATTTGTTCAATAGTTAATGGCATCCCGTCCATCCAATCAATTCCATATTCTTCTGCCCATTTCTTTTTGCGTCGTTCTTTGAGGAGGGTATTTAGAAGTTTTTTTTGATCATCGGAAACAGATCCCTTATATTCAATATCCCAACTATGGATGTTGTTATCACCTCCACGCTTATCCTTTATTGATTTTCCATAGAGTTTTTCAACTGGATAATGACGCAGGACAAGTTGAACAAATGCACTTTCAGATGTAGGCAGTCCATGTTCAAGAACGGTTTCAAGGGGGCGTCGTATACAACGAAATTTTTCTAAATTAGGAGCTGTATTTTTGGCCCCTACAATGTAGATTCTTTTGCGGTCTTGTGGCACTCCGAAATCATTTGCATTTAGAATGCGCCACGACACCTTATAATTAAGTTTATCAAGGGTTTGCAGAATTGTCGAAAGAGTTCTTCCGATTTTATCACTTTTGCTTTCTCGGTTGTGGTTAACAAGTCCTTCGACATTTTCAAGGACAAAACCAAACGGTTGCTTTTCTTTTAATATGCGCGCAACCTCAAAAAACAGAGTTCCTCTTGTATCTTCAAAACCCAATCTTTTCCCGGCTGCTGAAAACGCCTGACAGGGAAATCCTGCAAGTAAAAAATCAAAATCTGGAATGTCAGTTGCTGCAATTTTAGTAATGTCACCATGTATTTCTTCATTGGGATGATTTTGCTTTAACACATCTATAGCATATGGCTTTATTTCAGAAGTAAACACACACTTTGTTTTTATGCCCCTGTCGGCACAAGCAAGTTCAAAGCCTTTTCTAATGCCGCCAATACCTGCGAACAGGTCAATGAAACGAATGGTTTTATTTGGTGTCATTGCTTTTTTCCTCACTTTTTATTTCAACAATATAATCAAGGACACGGCTTTATAAGTGTGACCATCGACATAGTTTCATTCCTGCATATTTTGGCAGTTGGTTTACTTATGCATACCGGATTTTGTGTTCCGGCTTTTGTTTTTATAAGCTATCGTAGAAAATTGTTATTTTACTATCCCCATTATACTTGTAAGTATAAATGACAAATATATTATAACGCAACAATGTTGAAAGGTCAATATAATATTCGATTTACGGACAAATTATACAGGCCTTACATTACTTATTAGTTGCATTATGGTGACAGGTTTTAGTGGTTGATTGTTGTGACCACAAAAACCGCTCTCCATAACGGAAAGCGGTTTCGGTTATTTTTATTCTGTTTTAAGCTTAATTCCAAGCTCATCGAGCTGAAGGTCGTCAACCTCTGCCGGGCAGCCTGTCATTGGCTCGCTTGCATTCTGAACTTTCGGGTATGCAACAACATCTCTCAGACTGTCGCAGCCGAGCATCTGCATAACCAAGCGGTCAAGGCCGATACCCATTCCGCCGTGCGGCGGTGCGCCGTATCTGAAAGCGTCAAGCAGGTAGCCGAACTTTGCGTAAGCCTCCTCCTGAGTGAGGTTGAGGAGAGTGAAAATCCTGCTCTGCAGCTCGGGGTTTGTAATTCTGATTGAACCTGAAGAAAGCTCAATTCCGTTGAGAACAAGGTCGTATGCCTTTGCTCTTACCTTTGCTTTGTCGGTTTCGAGGTATTCGAGGCATTCGTCCATCGGAGCGGTGAACGGGTGGTGCATCGCAACCCATGTTTTGCTGTCCTCGTCCCAATCAAAGAACGGGAACTCCGTAATCCAAAGCAGATTGTACTGACCCTCGGGGATAATGTCAAGCTTCCTTGCAACCTCCTGACGGAGTGCGCCGAGAGCGTTGAAAACGATTGAATTTTTAACATCGCCGATGATGAGAACAACATCGCCGGCTTCTGCGCCCGCTTTATTGAGGATGGATTTAAGCTCATCCTCAGTGATGAACTTTGCAAAGGACGAAGAAACATTTCCGTCCTCTCCGATTCTTGCCCAGGCAAGACCCTTTGCGCCGTTACCCTTGACTGAATCGGTAAGCTTGTCTATCTCTTTTCTTGAGAGTGCCTTGAAAGCGTTCTTTGCCGTGATACCACGAACTGAGCCGCCATCCTTTACGGTGTTGGAGAATACTCCAAAGCCGCAGTCTTTAACGATGTCGCTGAGGTCATAAAGCTCCATGCCGTAACGGGTATCAGGCTTATCAGAACCGAAACGCTCCATAGCTTCTTTGTATGTGATTCTCGGAAGCGGCAGCTGAATGTCAACGCCGAGAGCTTCTTTGAAAACACGCTTCATGTAGCCTTCGCCAATGCCGAGAACATCTTCCATATCAACGAACGACATTTCAAGGTCGATCTGCGTGAATTCGGGCTGGCGGTCGGCACGAAGATCCTCGTCACGAAAGCAGCGCGCAATCTGCATATATCTGTCGAAGCCCGCAACCATCGAAAGCTGCTTGTAGAGCTGAGGTGACTGCGGAAGAGCATAAAACGAACCGTTATGAATACGGCTGGGAACAAGGAAGTCTCTTGCACCCTCGGGAGTGGAACGGATAAGAATCGGGGTTTCGATCTCAATAAATCCGTTCTCGTCAAAATAATCACGGGTTATCTTGCAGATCTTGTGGCGCATGATGATATTGCGTTGAAGATCGGGGCGTCGAAGGTCGAGATAGCGATATTTAAGTCTTGTCAGCTCGGATGTCTGGCAATTTTCAACGATCTCAAACGGCGGGGTTTCACTCTTGCCGAGAACTCGAAGATCCGTAACATCAATTTCGATTTCGCCTGTCGGGATCTCGGTGTTTTTTGAGGAACGCTCACGAACAACGCCCTTTGCCATCAGAACAAATTCGCTTCTTGCCGAAAATGCTTTTTCAAAAAATTCCTTGTCCGTGTTCTTGCCGAATGCGAGCTGAACGATACCTGTTCTGTCACGCAGGTCGATGAAAATAAGTGCGCCGAGGTCACGCTGACGCTGCACCCAGCCTGCAACGACAACCTCTTTTCCGACATCGCCGATTCTGAGATCGCCGCAATAGTCGGTACGCTTTAAGCCTGTCATAAAGTCCATTATATTAAGCCTCCTAAAATTTTGCTTAAATCTATATTCTCCATATCCTCGGCGGCTGTTCCCTGAAGCTTCATTGCAGTCGACTGAAGCGAATATTCCATAAAATCATCGGCAAAGCTGTCGAGGGATATCTCCTGCGTTTCGCCGCTTTCCATGTTCTTGACCTTTGCAACGCCTGCCGTCAGGTCGTCATCACCGATAATCGTTGTGAATCTTGCGCCGATTTTGTCGGCAAACTTCATCTGAGCCTTTACGGAACGACCGACAACATCAAACTGTGCGCCGATACCCGATTGACGAAGCTCAAGCGCAAGAGTCGCCGCTTTGGTCAAAGCCGCATCGCCAATGCTGCCGATATAAATTTCCGGTACATCTGCCGCCGGAAGCTCAATTCCCTGAGCCTCAAGAAGGAGCGAAATTCTTTCAAGACCGAGCGCAAAGCCGAGAGCCGGAATATGAGGACCGCCGATTTCTTCAACAAGTCCGTCATAGCGACCGCCTGCGCAAACAGCACTCTGTGCGCCGAGAGCGTCGGTCACGAACTCAAATACCGTGCGTGTATAATAATCAAGACCTCTTACGATATGCGGATTGACCGTGTATGAAATGTTCATCGCATCAAGGTACAGTTTAACCTTTTCAAAGTGGTCGCAACATTTGTCACAGAGATAGTCGAGGATTATCGGTGCGTCCTGTCCGATCTCATGACAAATCGGGCTTTTGCAGTCAAGAATCCTCATCGGATTTCTTTCAAGCCTTTCGAGGCAGGTGTCGCAAAGTTCGTCCTTGCGTGACTCAAAATACGCTTTCAACGCCTCCTGATATTTCTTGCGGCAGGTCGGACAGCCGATCGAGTTTATCTCAAGGCTTATTCTGTCAATACCGAGAAAACCGAAAATCTCATTGCCGAGCGAGATAACCTCTGCGTCGGCGGCAGGGGAGGCTGTGCCGTAACATTCCACGCCGAACTGATGAAATTCACGAAGTCTGCCTGCCTGCGGCTTTTCGTAGCGGTAGCATGATGTAACATAGCTGACCTTCTGCGGCATCGGCTCGTTCTGGAGTCCATGTTCAAGGAAGGCTCTTGCCGCACCCGCAGTTCCCTCGGGTCGGAGTGTGATTGAACGGCCGCCCTTGTCATCAAATGTATACATTTCTTTTTGAACAACATCGGTTGTGTCGCCGACCGAACGGGTGAAAAGCTCTGTGTGCTCAAAAACGGGGGTGCGAATCTCTTTAAATCCGAAATCTTTTGCAATACTGAGCAATGTGCTTTCAATAAACTGGTTTTTGTGGCTCTCCGAGGGAAGAACATCCTGCGTTCCCTTGATAGCCTTGGTTATAAGTGCCATATAAAAACTCCTCACTGAGTTATTTTTTCTTTTTCTTTTCTGTGATCCGTCATCAAAATGTGGAAAGCCATGTATTCCGGCAGGAGTGCCTGTGCGGCAATAATTATAATCGCCAAGCTTTTTGCGACGCCGGAGACTGCAAAGTAAACAATCGTAAAACCAACGCTTGCAATTCCGAGTGCAAGTGACAACCACGATAGCGCACACGGCTTTTTCAGTATGCCTGCCGACCTAAGCAGGAGGAGAATATCCGTCAAAACGAATGCGGCAAGCGAAAAAATATAATAGAAATCCGCCAAGCCGCCGTAGTTAACGCTCACCTTTGCAAAAACGACGATGGCAAGCCAGTTACCGATAAACGGCAGCGACAGAACGGCACCGAGAATCTCCGCTGTTCTTTGTGAAAGACCCCTGTAATTGCCGTAAATGAAAGGTACGCAGACAAGAAAAACAATAACCGAAATTATCATCGCAATTTCGGAATAGTAGGCGCATTTAAAGAAAAGGCTGAAAAAAGCAAAAATCACAAAAATCGTTCCCATGCCGAAAAAGCCGATCGAAAGCGCAAGCTCTCTCGGCTCTTTCTTTTTCTTGTGTTTTATCGGTTTTCCGCAATGCGGACATTTGATAAAATTGGGATTGACTTCTTTTTTGCAATTCTTACAGCGCATTTTTCTCCTCCGCCATATTTCGTGGACGCACCTATCCAATCCGCACGGAAAATTGTTTTGCCGCACAGCATGGATAGGTTGCTTTATTTCAGCTTAATACTTCGGGTTGACGATATCACGCCAGTCAAGATCGCCTCTGTCGAGCGAATGGATAAGAGCCTCTGCCGTGGCAATATTCGTTGCGGCGGGGACATTGTGAACATCACAGAGTCTGAGCAGACTCGAAACATTCGGCTCGTGCTCCTTGGGGTCAAGGGGATCGTTGAAAATGAGGAGCATATCTATTTCGTTGCAGGCAATCAGAGCGCCGATCTGCTGATCTCCGCCCTGTGAGCCTCGCAGGAAGGTCGTAATTTCAAGACCTGTTGCGTCGGCAACAAGCTTGCCCGTTGTGCCGGTTGCAAAAATCCTGTGACGGCTGAGAATTCCGCAATATGCAATGCAGAACTGAGTCATAAGCTCTTTTTTTGCATCATGAGCAATAATAGCAATATTCATAAATTACCTCCGTTTCTGTTATTCGGGGTTGTTTTCAGTTTCGTTATTTTCAACAGCTTCTGCAGTTTCACCCTCTGCGTTTTCCTCGGCAGGAGCTTCTTCTTCCTTTTCGACAGGAGTGAGCGTTATGATTTTTTCGCCTTCGGAGACTCTCATTACTCTAACACCCTTTGACGGACGGGCAAATTTGCTGATTCCGTTTGCGGGGATACGAATGATTATTCCGTCGGAAGAAATGAGAATTATATCATTATCATCGCTGACGGATGTGACTGCGGCAACATCGCCGTTCTTTTCTGTGTGGTAGTTTATAAGACCCTTGCCGCCCCTGGACTGAACACGGTAGTTGTCAAAGTCGCTGATGCGTCCGAAGCCCGTTTCGCTGACGGTGAGTATAGATTTGCCCTCCTCAACGGTTGCAACGCCGATAACCTCATCGCCCTCGGCAAGTTCAATTGCCTTAACGCCTCGTGCGGTTCTGCCTATCGGTCGCGCATCGTTTTCGTTGAAGCGGATGGACATACCTTTTTTGGTTGCAACGATGATATCGTCGTTACCCCTTGTCAGTTTGACCCATGCAAGCTCGTCGCCTTCATCAAGAGTGATGGCAATAACGCCTGTGCGACGAATATGAGAATATTCGGTAACTGCCGAACGCTTGATAATACCGTTGCGGGTGAACATACAAAGATATTTGTAATCGTCGCCGCTGCCGCAGTTCATGGAAGAAATTGTCTCTCCGTTTTCGAGCGGAAGCAGGTTGACGATATTCATGCCCTTGCTGGTTCTTGAACCCTCGGGAATCTCATAGCCCTTGAGCCTGAAGGTTCTGCCCTTTGAGGTGAAGAATGCGATATGGTCATGGGTCGAAGCGGTGAACATCGTCTTAACGATATCGTCCTCACGCCTTGTAAGACCCTTTATGCCTTTGCCGCCTCTGCGCTGTGTTTGATACTCTGACATCGGAATACGCTTGATATAGCCGAAGTCGGTGAGGGTAAATACGCAGGTTTCCTCAGGGATAAGATCTTCAATGTCAACCTCGCCGGAAACATTCATGATCTCCGTGCGGCGGTCGTCGCCGTATTTGTCGGAAATTTCCATAGCCTCCGCCTTAACAAGACCGAGAAGCTTATGCTCGTCACCGAGAAGCTCAAGAAATTCAGCGATTCTTGCTTTGAGTTCAGCAAGCTCGTCCTCAATCTTGATTCTTTCAAGACCGGTCAACTGACCGAGACGCATCTGAACGATCGCCTGCGCCTGAACATCATCAAGACCGAAGCGGTTCATAAGAGCCTCTTTACCTTCATTGACGCTCTTTGAATTACGAAGTATATTGATAACCTCATCAATAAAATCAAGAGCGGTGAGAAGTCCTTCGAGTATATGCGCCCTGTCCTGAGCTTTTTTGAGGTCGTGCTGAGTTCTTCTTGTAACAACCTCTTTCTGGAAGTCGATATAGTTTTGAAGAATTTCTTTAAGCGTGAGAATTTTCGGCTCACCGTTGACGATTGCAAGGAGGATTACGCCGAAGGTTGTTTGAAGCTGAGTGTAGGAATAAAGCTGATTGAGAACGACCTGCGGGTTGGCGTCACGCTTGAGGTCGATGGAGATATGCATACCTGCCTTTGAGGAATAGTCGTTGATATCGGAGATACCCTCAATTTTTTTGTCCTTAACGAGGTCGGCAATATTCTCTATAAGTCGTGCTTTATTGACATTATAGGGAATTTCGGTAACCTTGATCTCAAATCGTCCGTTCTTTTTCTCGACTATCTCGGCACGGGCACGAACAACTATCTTGCCTCTGCCCGTTGCGTAAGCCGCTCTCATTCCCGAGCGACCCATGATAATGCCGTAAGTCGGGAAATCGGGGCCTTTAATATGTTCCATAAGCTCATCGAGCGAAGCATCGGGATTGTCGATGAGACAGCACATTCCGTCGATGACTTCACGAAGATTATGCGGCGGAATATTCGTCGCCATACCGACGGCGATACCCATTGAACCGTTTACGAGAATATTCGGAAAACGGGAGGGGAGAACTGTCGGCTCTTTGAGTCTGTCATCGTAGTTTGTTGTGAAATCTATTGTGTCCTTGTCGATATCGGTCAGCATTTTGAGTGCCATTTTGCTCATTCTTGACTCGGTATATCGGTAAGCAGCCGGCGGATCGCCGTCAATCGAACCGAAGTTACCGTGACCGTCAACAAGAGTGTATCTCATTGAAAAGCTCTGAGCAAGACGAACCATTGCGTCATAAACGGAAGCGTCACCGTGGGGATGATAGCGACCGAGAACCGAACCGACCGTGTCGGCGCACTTACGGTAAGCCTTGTCGGGAGTCAGATTGTTTTCATACATTGTATAAAGAATACGGCGGTGAACCGGCTTCAAGCCGTCACGCACATCGGGCAACGCACGGGAAACAATGACCGACATTGAATAGTCAAGGAAAGCTTTTTTGACTTCCTTGTTGATATCTACATTATATATGGTGGTATTTTCCAGATTTTCTTTGAAGTTTTCGTCCGGATGATAACCGTCCTGTTTAGCCATGTCTGTTTCCCTCCTTTATACATCAAGATTCTGAACGTACTTGGCGTTCTTTTCTATAAAATTGCGGCGAGGCTCAACCTTGTCGCCCATAAGGACAGAGAAAGTTTCGTCGGCTTCCATTGCGTCCTCAAGAGTAACTCGCAGCATGATTCTTGTTTTTGGATCCATGGTCGTTTCCCAAAGCTGGATGGGATCCATTTCACCAAGACCTTTGTATCGCTGAATATCGCAGCCACCGCCCATTTCTTCCGTGAGTCTGTCACGCTCCTCGTCTGAGAAGGCGTAAACATGCTTTTTGCCCTTGCTGACCTTGAAAAGGGGAGGCTGGGCGAGATAAACATGACCCGTGTCAAGCAGAGGCCTCATGTATCTGAAGAAGAATGTAAGCAGAAGCGTTCTGATATGAGCACCGTCAACATCGGCATCGGCCATGATAACGACTTTGTCATATCTCAGTTTATTTATATCGAAATCTTCGCCTATACCCGTACCGAGAGCAGTAACGATCGGGATAAGCTTTTCGTTTGTAATAACCTTGTCAAGGCGTGATTTTTCAACATTGAGCATCTTTCCCCAAAGAGGAAGTATGGCTTGGAACTGCCTGTCACGGCCCTCCTTTGCCGAGCCGCCTGCCGAATCACCCTCGACGATGTAAAGCTCGGTGCTGTCTGCGCTTTTTTCGGTGCAGTCGGCGAGCTTGCCGGGGAGAGAGTTGCTTTCAAGCGCACCCTTGCGCCGTGCAAGGTCACGAGCTTTTCTTGCGGCTTCTCTTGCTCTTGAAGCGTCGAGAGCCTTGGAGAAAATTGCCTTTGCAACGGACGGATTTTCCTCAAAATATGTCATCAGCTTGTCATAAACAAGCGATGAAACGATACCTGTCATCTCCGTGTTGCCGAGCTTGCCCTTAGTCTGACCCTCAAACTGAGCCTCGGTCAGCTTAACGCTGATAACTGCGGAAAGTCCCTCACGAACATCTTCGCCCGAGAGCTTTTTGTCGCTGTCCTTGAGTATGCCGTATTTTCTTCCGTAATCGTTAAAAACACGGGTCAAAGCGGTTTTGAAACCTGTTTCATGAGTACCGCCGTCGATGGTGTGAACATTATTTGCAAACGAAAGAATAATTTCGTTGTAGCTGTCGTTATATGCCATTGCAACCTCGGCGGATTTATCGCCGATGGTCGTTGAAATATGGATCGGGGGAGTGTGAAGCGGAGTAAGAGCACGGCTTGTGTTGATGTATTCAACGAAGCTGGAAAGACCGCCCTCATAGCAGTAAACCTTTTCGATGATATTCTCCGGATCTCTTGAATCGGTCAGTTTGATTGAAAGTCCGGCATTGAGGAATGCCGACTCACGAAGCCGTCTTTCGAGAACATCAAAATCATACTCGGTCGTTTCTGTGAAAATTTCCGGGTCGGGCTTGAAGCGGATAAGCGTACCGGTTTGATCCGTATCGCCGATCACCTTCATGTCGCAAACGGCGTTGCCTCGTGAAAATTTCTGATAATGAACATGACCGTCACGGGAAACCTCGGCTTCCATCCATTCGGAAAGAGCATTAACAACGGACGAACCTACACCGTGCAGACCGCCGGAAACCTTGTAGCCGCTGCCGCCGAACTTACCGCCTGCGTGCAAAACGGTGAGAACGACCGTCAGTGTGGGAATACCCATCTTTTCGTGCATTGCGACCGGAATTCCTCGTCCGTTATCGCAAACGGAAATTACATTGCCCGGGAGGATCTCAACTTCAATGTGGGTACAGAAGCCTGCAAGAGCCTCGTCGATCGAGTTGTCGACGATCTCGTAAACAAGGTGATGCAGACCTCTCGGACCTGTCGATCCGATGTACATACCCGGTCGTTTACGAACTGCCTCCAGACCTTCAAGAACCTGTATCTGGTCTGCGCCGTATTCCTCGGTTACGACCGTATCCATAGCTTCGTCAAGCAGTTCCTCACCGCTTACCTCCGCCACGGCGATAATAGGTTCATTTTTTTCTTCGTTTGCCACGATCAATTACCTCCGTTCAGTGTGTTCATAAATGACGGCGTTTTCTTCTGCTTCTTGGGTTTATAGAGGGGCGGATGCTCCAGCTTTGCCCTTACGGATGATTTTCTGAGAAGCTTGTTTGTTTCAATAACGGAAAGCGTCATATCGCCCATGTAATCGACGCAGTTCGCAAGGAGCTGCTCATCGTCATAGAGCGAGCCGAGAATCGTGACAACAATAACACTCTGAGTCTGGTTTGTGCCGTCATTGTATATTTCGTTAAACATATTGAAAAGCTTTTTCATCTGTGTGGGGTCGTTGCGTTGAACGGTTTCACGAACCTTTGCGTTACCGTAATTGAGGAAGAAATCGTCGGCGAGGAATTCGCCGTATTTTGTAACATTGGCTCGGTAAACCTCTTTAAGTTCGGGATAAATAACAACAAATCTGCTTCCGAGTGTGTTAAGGTCATAGTAGGCTGCGCCGCTCTTGGCCTCTGCCTTTGAAACGGGCTGAGGGAGCTTCTTTGAGCCTTTGTTCTTTTTACCGTAAGTCTCAATGATTCCATCGCAGAAATCGTTGACGAGATATTTTATGTCTCTGCTGTCTGCGGTTTCGGGATTAAAAAGGGTCATTGTGACCTTTTTGTAGTCGTCGTCAACCGCTTCTGCCGCCTGCGACTGAGCGCAGAGCAGGGAGATTTTACCTTCAAGGAATTCGATTTTGATCGAGCCTTTTTTGCCGGTGTAGGTGAGAGTCGAGCTGCCGTTTTTCACGGCAACGGGAATTGCACCTTTTTCGGTTCCTTCCGGGATTACCACGCTGAAGCCGTGATCGTTCATCGTGCTTTCGATACCCTTCATTACCAAACCGAGAGCTTCGTTAAGTTCCATGTCTTTTTTCTCCTTAAATAAGCATAATTATACTACTGTACATAACAAGTAAGATTATATCATATAAATAACTTTTTGTCACTATTTTTTTGCAAATTTGTATGGAGAAATATCGCCGGCAAGCAATTTTTCTTGACTTGATTTGACTGTTATGTTAATATTAACTATTGTCTATAGGTATGTTAAACAATGGCTATTTTATATGTAATCACGGAATTTATAAGGATGTGACTCCAATGAAAAACGCACTGATTCTTTTCGGCGGCGTTTCGAGCGAACATGATGTTTCGGTCGTTTCCGCACGCTCGGTAATTGAAAACACTCCGAGGGATAAGTACAACCTTATCCTTATCGGAATAACAAAGGACGGTCGCTGGTTCAAATACGACGGCGATGTGGCAAAGCTTCCGGAGGATAAATGGCTTCAGGACGAAAAATACCTCACAAAAGCCGTTATTTCCCCCGACCGTGAGGATCACGGAATTCTTGTCTTTCGTGAGGACGGGATCGAGAAAATACATATTGATGTTGTTTTTCCCGTGCTTCACGGTAAGAACGGCGAGGACGGAACGATTCAGGGCTTCCTCATGCTTGCGGGAATTCCGTTTGTCGGCTGCGATATGCTTTCCTCCGCTTGCTGCATGGACAAGGCAATGACAAATACGCTTGCCGACGCCGCAGGTATTCCGCAGGCCAAGTGGCTCGGATTCACAAAATACGAATACGACAAAGCTCCAAAGGAGAACAATAAAAAGGCAGAGGAGTATCTCGGATTCCCGATTTTCGTCAAGCCGGCAAATGCAGGTTCGTCGGTCGGCGTGACCAAGGCTGTTGATGCAGAGTCGCTCAAAAAGGCAATTGACAAGGCATTTGGGGAGGACAGTAAAATCGTACTTGAGGAAGGCGTTGACGGCATGGAGATTGAATGTGCCGTCCTCGGCAATGATGAGCCGACGGCTTCAATCTGCGGCGAGATAGTTCCGTGTAATGATTTCTATGATTTTGAAGCGAAATATGTCAATCCCTCAAGTGAGCTTCACATTCCGGCAAGACTGCCGCAGGAGAAGATGGACGAGGTCAGGGCGGCAGCCTGCAACGCATATAAGGCTCTCGGCTGCAGCGGACTGGCAAGGGTCGATTTCTTTGTAAGACGCAGTGACGGCAAGGTTATGCTCAATGAACCGAACACGATCCCGGGTTTCACTTCGATTTCGATGTATCCCAAGATGTTTGCCGCTTCGGGAATTCCTTACAGCGAGCTTATTGACCGACTCCTTACCCTTGCAGCGGAGAAGTGGAACAGATGAACTGTTTGATCGCGATTCACGATATGCACCTGACGGACGGCAGACCCGAGCGTTCGGAGATGATGACAAATGCCAATATTGAGGGCAGCGCAGGGCATTATACAGTGAAATACAATGAGCCGTCCGATGAAATGAAGGGCTGCAAGACGCTAATAAGCGTTACCGGCGGCAGCTGTGTTGAAATCACCCGTGAGGGAGCATACAACACGGTCATGAGAATTGAAAAGGGCAGACGAAATATCTGTTGCTATTCAACGCCCGTGGGCAATTTCATGATGGGCATTTCGGGTTCGATGGTAACCTCGGAATTCAAGGCGGGCAGGCTAATAAAGCTCGAATTCGCCTATGAGCTTGACGCGGAGGGTACGCTTTTGAGCAAAAACAGAATCCGCATAACGGCGGAGTGAAAATAAATTATCCGAAACGGATTGTAAAATTCCTCAAACCGAAAGGAATGATTTTGATGTCATATATAGTAAACAAGGTTCAGGATGACCTGAAAAAAATAATTGCCGACGCTACGGCAAAGGCTGCCGAAAAGGGTACGCTTGCCGCCATTCCGTCCGGAGCATTCAATGTTGAAATACCTGCCGACAGGGCAAACGGTGATTTTTCCACCAATGCCGCAATGGCGTGGGCAAGGGAGCTGAGAAACGCTCCG
Organism: uncultured Coriobacteriaceae bacterium; assembly: GCA_963648385.1. Classification (GTDB taxonomy): domain Bacteria; phylum Bacillota; class Clostridia; order Oscillospirales; family Acutalibacteraceae; genus CAG-488. Next base: position 19,014 of record CAVJDU010000013.1, read on the forward strand.
AGAAAAATCGCCGATGCTATTATTGCAGAAGCAAGCCTTGACGGAACATATTTTGAGCGTGTCGAGGTTGCGGGACCGGGATTTATCAATTTTTATCTTGACGACCGCTACTATGCCGATATTCTCAAGGATATCCGTGCAAAGGGAAAGAACTACGGTCGCTCGGATTACGGTAAGGGTAAAAAGATAAATGTTGAGTTTGTTTCCGCCAATCCGACAGGACCTATGCACATGGGTAATGCTCGTGGCGGCGCACTCGGCGACTGTCTTGCAGCCGTACTTGATTGCGCAGGCTATGAGGTCAGCCGTGAATTTTACATCAATGACGCCGGAAATCAGATCGATAAATTTGCGCTTTCGCTCGATGTAAGATATCAGCAAATCTACAATGGTGAGGAAGCGATCGAGCTTCCCGAGGACAGCTACCACGGCGAGGACATTAAAGTCCGTGCGCAGGAATTCGCCGATGTTTACGGCGACAAATATATAAATGCCGACGAGGCGGAGCGCAGAAAGGCTCTCGTTGATTTTGCGTTGCCGAAAAACATTCAGGCAATGAAGGATAACCTTACTAAGTACAGGATCGAATACGACACTTGGTTTCATGAGAGCGTTCTTCATAACGACGGCGAGCTTGCCGATACGATCGAGCTGATGAAAGAAAAGGGCTTGACCTATGAAAAGGACAGTGCACTCTGGTACAAGAACATTGAGGTTCAGACCGAACGACTTAAAAAACAGGGACTTTCTCAGGAAAATATCGATAAGCTTGAGCTTAAAGACGATGTTCTTATTCGTGCAAACGGAAATCCGACATATTTCGCTGCAGATATCGCTTATCATCGCAATAAACTTTCGGTCAGAGGCTTTGACACGGCGATTGATATTTGGGGCGCAGACCACCACGGCCATGTTGCAAGAATGCAGGGCGCACTCGACGCTATCGGCGTCGGAGGAGACAGACTTAATGTTATCCTTATGCAGCTCGTCCGACTTACCCGTGACGGAGAGGTTGTCAGAATGTCAAAGAGAACCGGCAAGGCGATAACGCTTGTTGACCTTCTCGAGGATATTCCGATCGATGCGGTAAGATTCCTTTTCAACATGAGAGAACCGGGCTCGCAGATGGAGTTTGACCTCGACCTTGCCGTTGAGCAAAGCTCACAGAATCCGGTTTATTACTGCCAGTATGCTCATGCGAGAATTTGCTCGATAATCAAAAAACTCAAGGCGGAGGGAATCGAAGCCCGTGACTGCACCGAGGAGGAGCTTGAATTGCTCAAAGCCCCGGAGGAGCGTGAACTTATCAGACATCTTGCCGGGCTTACGAATGAAATTGTCAATTCCGCAAAGCTCTGCGATCCGGCAAAGATCACACGCTATGTTATCGATCTTGCAACACTTTTCCATAAATTTTATAATGCCTGTCGTGTTCAGTGCGATGATGAAGCACTTATGCAGGCTCGATTGTATCTTTGCGTTTGCGTCAGGGATACCATCAAGAATATTCTTGAAATGCTCCGTATAAGCGTTCCGGAGAGTATGTGATTGCAGGCTTGCTGTCGCAAGTCAAGGGATTTTTATGCAGCATGACGGAAATATATTCAAGCAAGGCGTGCACCTTAATTGTGCGGTGTTGTCTTAAGAAAGGAATGCGGAAATTATGAAAATAAAAGAGAACAAACTGATATCGGCGATAAGCAGGGATTTTTTTGCTAAGCTTTTCTCGTCGTGGTTTTTTATGGGTGCAATTCTTTTCCTTTTCGGATCAGGGGATTCAATAACCGCCACTCTCTTTCAGTCGATAAATTCTTTTGTTGTGCTTGCCTTGTTTATTGTTCTTTTTGCCGTTCAAACCGCCGTGGCACATTTCTTTGACAGTGACAGAATCGCACCAATTTGTGTGATTGCGTCAGCGTGCCTTTTGGCAATCGAAGCGTCAATGAAGGTGCAGAATCAATATGTGATTTTAGGCTTTGCGGTGTTGATTTTCCTTGCCGCAAGATATGCGTATCTTGCAGGACTTGAAATCAACATTGAGCCGAAGGTTGGACTTGTGAGCGCAATAGGCGTAACGATCGTTATGACTGCGTTTGTTTGTGCGGTCGTTATTTTGCGTGTTTTGATTTACACTGCGCCCAATTTTGACTTCGGCATATTCTGCAATATTTACTATAATCTCAAGGAAAGCTTTCAGCCGCTTTCAACCTGCGAGAGGAATACGCTGCTTTCGCATTTTGCGGTGCATTTTTCACCGATTCTATATCTGCTTTTGCCGATTTATTATATTTTTCCGTCTGAGATCACATTGCAGGTCGCTCAGGTCGTTTTGCTCATGAGCGGTGCTGTTCCGCTCTGGCTTTTGATGAAAAAATACAAGATTCACGCAACGGTAAAGTTTTTTTTGACGGTTGCTTATTGCTCATTTCCCGCAATTTGCTTCGGCTGTATTTATGATTTTCACGAGAATTGCTTCATTCTTCCGCTGCTTTTGTGGATGTTCTTTTTCTATGAAGCAAACAAAAAAATTCCGATGTTTATTTTTGCGTTTCTTGTCCTCATGGTAAAGGAGGAAGCGTTTGCCTATGTTTTCATCTTTGCGTTTTATATTCTTGCCGCAAGGAAGGATTACAAAAAGGGTATTGCCCTGATGGCTCTTTCCCTTGTTTATTTCGGCTGCGCCGTGTTGTATATTTCGCACTTCGGCGAGGGAATAATGTCAAACAGATTTTCAAATCTCAAGCTTCAAAACGAGGGCCTTTTGGGAGTTGTTAAAACGGTTTTCAAAACACCGATGCTTGTGTTTAACGAGCTTTTCAGAACATCGTCAACCGACGGCGGAAAGTTGATATATTTCTTACAGCTTTTCATTCCGTTGGCTATGCTCCCATTCATGACAAAGAAATTTTCAAGGCTCATCCTTATTTGTCCGCTGCTGATAAATTTCCTTTCGGATTATTATTATCAGTGCGATATCGGCAAGCAGTATTCGTTCGGCATGACTGCGTTTCTTTTCTATGTTTCGGTTATCAATCTGAATGAGATCGAAAAGCGTAAGGGAGTGTTTATGACCCTTGCGGCGGCTGCTATGGGACTTGTTGTTACGCTTTCGCTGATGTATCCCAGAGTCGCAAATTACACACTGAGCTACAGCGTGAACAAATATGCCTACGAGAGAGTGACCGAGGTGCTTGAAGAAATTCCCGACGACGCAAGCGTAACGGCTTCAACATTCTTCGTACCGAAGCTTTCGCAGCGCAAGGTTATCTATGAGCAATATTACCATAATTCGGTCGATACGGATTATGCTGTTTTCGACCTCAGAGGTACGACCTCGGTAAAAGAGAAGGAGATCGAGCAGCCGTATATTGACGCCGGCTATAAAATGATCGTCAATGACGAGGGACTCATCAGGGTTTATGTCAGGGAGTAATGTCTGACGAAAATAAAACCCGTTATAAGCAACAAAACACCCACAGCTTCAATCATGCGAAGTCTGTGGGTGCTGTTTTTATTTTCTGAGCGGTTTTGTGTGCCAGATGTCACGGGCATAGTCGTTGATTGCTCTGTCACAGGCGAAGCGACCTGCTCCGGCAATATTCATCAGCGACATTCTGTTCCATGTTTCTCTGTCGGCAAAGAGGTTCTCGGCTTTGGCCTGAGCCGCCTTATAGTCGGCAAAGTCGGCAAGAACCATGTATGGGTCGTGATGTGTGATCGTACCGCCGATCTCCGGGAATACCTTGCCGTTGATTCCGCCGTTGATGAAATCAACAACCTTGCGGATATCAGCGTTATTCTGATAGTAATTCATTGGGTTATAACCGACGCGCTTCAGCTCGTTGACCTCCGGAGTGCTCATGCCGAAGATGATGATATTATCATCGCCGACCGCTTCATGTATTTCAACATTTGCGCCGTCCATTGTGCCGAGTGTGATCGCACCGTTTATCATAAGCTTCATGTTACCCGTTCCGCTTGCTTCCGTTCCTGAGAGTGAAATCTGCTCGCTGATGTCGGCGGCGGGCATGAGATTTTCTGCCATTGAAACATTGTAATCCTCAAGATAAACAACCTTCAGGCGACCTTTTACATCGGGGTCGTTATTGATAAGCTCTCCGAGAGAGCAGATGAAGCTGATGATTTTTTTTGCCATGAAATAGCCCGGAGCGGCCTTTGCGGCAAATATATAGGTGTGCGGTGTGAAATCTCCGTCGGGATTTTCTTTGATTGCAAGGTATCTTGAAAGAATATGGAAGGCGTTGAGGTGCTGACGCTTGTATTCATGAAGTCTCTTGACCTGAACATCAAAGATCGAGGTCGGGTCAAGCTCAATGCCGTTTGATTTTTTAACAAGCTCGGCAAGCCTTTCCTTGTTGTGAAGCTTGATTTTTTCGATTTTTTTCAAAACCTCGGCGTCGGTTGCATATGGCTTTAGCTTTTCAAGCTCGTCGCCGTTATAAACAAATCCGCCGCCGATAAGGTCGGTGAGAAGCTTTGTAAGCTCCGGGTTAGACTGGCAGAGCCAGCGGCGGTGTGCGATGCCGTTTGTAACATTGGTGAACTTATCGGGTGTGAGCGAATAGAAATCCTTGAAGACGCTCTCCTTGAGAATCTCGGAATGGAGAGCCGAAACACCGTTTACGCAGTGCGAACCCGCAACTGACATATTTGCCATTCTGATAACGCCGTTTGAGACGATAGCCATGCGTTCAACCTTGTCCGCATCGCCCGTTGCGTTCCAAACATAGCTGCGGAAACGATTGTCGATTTCCTTTGTTATCTCGTAAATTCTCGGAAGAAGTCGCTTGAAAAGATCCTCCGGCCAGCATTCGAGAGCCTCGGCCATAACGGTGTGATTTGTGTAAGCAACGGTATTTGTGACAATATTCCACGCTTCGTCCCAGCCGTATCCGCAATCGTCAAGCAGAATTCGCATAAGCTCGGGGATTGCGAGGGTCGGGTGGGTGTCGTTGATATGAATTGCGATTTTGTCCGCAAGATTTTCAACCGTGCCAAAAATTCTCAGGTGGTTATTGATGATATCCTGAATCGAAGCCGAAACAAGGAAATACTGCTGGCGAAGGCGAAGACTCTTTCCCTCCGGGTGGTTGTCTGACGGATAGAGAACCTTGCTGATGACCTCTGCCATTGCGTTCTGCTCCATTGCACGCATATAGTCGCCCTGATTAAACATATCCATGTCAAGTCCCGGAGCTTTCGCACTCCAGAGGCGGAGAACGCTGATGCCCTTGCCGTCCTTGCCGGAAACATACATATCATAGGGAATGGCCTTGACCTTGTTGCAGTCACGCTGCTCAACATGGTGGTACTGATTATCCCAGCTCTCGTCAACCCAGCCCTCAAAGAGAATGTCAACCGCTTCCTCGTCACGGGGAACAAGCCACACATCACCGCCGGGAAGCCAGAAATCGGGCAGCTCGGTCTGCCAGCCGTCAACAAGCTTCTGCTTGAAAATGCCGTATTCGTAAAGAATCGAATAGCCCTTTGCGTAATAGCCCTGACTTGCGAGTCCATCAAGGTAGCAGGCGGCAAGTCTGCCGAGGCCGCCGTTGCCAAGACCTGCGTCCGGTTCGCAGTCATAGAGCTTGTCGAGTTTTATGCCGAAATCCTTGAGAGCGGATTCCATTGTTTTTGTAAGGTTGAGGTTATAAAGGTTGTTTTTGAGCGAACGACCCATGAGAAATTCCATGCAAAGATAGTAGATTTTCTTTGAATCTGCCTTTTTTGCCTCATTGTGGAATTCCTTTCTGCCCTGCATCATCATGTCACGCAGGATCAGAGCGATAGCCTTATAGTAATGCTCATAGGTAGCTTCCTCGGGCGAAACGCCGTAGAAATGGGAAAGCTTATTGACAATAAGCTCCTTCGCTTCCTTTTTTGTAAGTTTATAATTCATGAAAAGCCTCCTGACTCTTATTTGCCTAATTTGCGCTGTGATTTTTCTGTTGCTATTTTAGGTAACACCCCAATTGTGCGGTATTGCCTTTGTATTATTCTATACCATATCGAGAAAAATTACAACACCTTATTTGATTTTGCTTATACGAATTTAATCCCGGTATTTTATGCAATTCAACGAAAAATATCGGTTATTTTATAAATTAAGAAGAATAAATATAAAATATAAACAAAATAAAGGCTGACATCCTATGTAATGCCGAAAAGCAACCGAGCCGGTAAAAAAATAATGTCAAAAAAATACGAAAAAACCCTTTATCGAAAACTAAATTTATAGTATAATATATTTATTGACGAAGCTATACATAATTATTCTGCGGAGGTAAAGTTATGGGAAAAAACAAAGTCAGGCTCACGATCGGAGGGCTGGATTATTATATCACGACCGACGAGGAGGTCGCTTATATGAAAAATCTCGGTGAGGATCTTGACGATGAAATAGTGGGTCTTATCCACGACCACCCGAGACTTTCTCAGGTTCAGGCGGCGGTTCTCAGCGCCCTTGACTATGCCGACAGGCTCAGCCAGGCGGAAAAATCGAACGATTTTCTCAAGTCACAGATTCAGATGTATATGGAGGACGCAGCAAAGGCAAAAACCGAGGCAGAAATGGCTCGCCGTGAAGCTGAGCGCATGACAAGAGATCTGAGAAGTATTCGCCGCAGTCTTGAAGAAAAGGAAATGCTATGATTAAGCCTGAAATTCTTGCGCCTGCCGGTTCGCCCCAGGCGCTTATTGCCGCAGTTCGCAGCGGAGCGGATGCCGTTTACCTCGGTATAAAAAGTTTCAATGCCAGAAGAAGTGCGGAAAATTTTGACGCAGAGCAGCTCAAGGAAGCTGTTTTGTACTGCCACAATCACAATGTGAAGGTGCACCTTACGCTCAACACGCTCGTTTCGGACGGTGAGCTTGAAATGGCGCAGGAGGCGGTCAAGCTTGCGTGTGATTCGGGCGTGGACGCAATCATCGTGCAGGATATCGGATTGGCGGAGCTTATTCACAGGATTGCACCGGATATGCCGCTTCATGCTTCGACCCAGATGTCGGTGCAGACCGCCGCAGGGCTGAAAAGACTGAAAAAGCTCGGCTTTACCCGTGCGGTTTTGCCCCGTGAATTGTCAAGAGAGGAAATCAAAAAGCTTTGCGAAAGTTCACCTATCGAGCTTGAATGTTTTGTTCACGGTGCGCTTTGTATGTGCGTTTCGGGTCAATGCCTTTTCAGCGCAGTTCTCGGTTCGCGAAGCGGCAACAGGGGAGCTTGTGCTCAACCGTGCCGGTTGCCTTTCTCGGTCGAAAACGGAACGGGTCATGACCTCAGTCTGAAGGATCTTTCGCTTATTGATTATATCGGCGAAATGGCGGAAATGGGCGTTTGCTCATTTAAAATTGAGGGACGAATGAAACGCCCGGAATATGTTGCTGCTGCGGTCAAAGCCTGTCGCAACAGTGTGGACGGAGTGACGGACAATACGCTCAGGGACGATTTGCGTTCCGTGTTCTCACGTTCGGGCTTTACGGACGGATATTACAAGAATAATCTTGGCTATGATATGTTCGGAATTCGCCGCAAGGACGATGTTACAGCGGCGTCCGGAGTTCTGAAAAAGCTTGAAAAGCTTTATGAAAAAGAGAAAGCGGACACAACGGTTGATTTTGCGTTTACCGCTTTGAAAAACGAGCCGATATCGCTTGCCGCAAGAGCGGGAACGAGAAATGTTTTTGCCGAGGGCGAGATCCCGCAGCTTGCAATGAACAAGGCGACTACCGCAGAATCGGTTCATAATCAGCTTTCCAAGGTCGGCGGAACGAGATTTGTCTGCGGCGATATTGATATTGAACTTGACGACGGGCTTTTCATTTCCGTTTCGGAGCTCAACAAGCTTCGCCGTGAGGTTATCGAAAAGCTTGACGAGGGCAAAACTCAGTCAAAGAGCTTCACTCCCGAATATATAAAAATTCAGCCGCACACACCGAGCAAGAAACGGCTTATCTGCCGCTTTGCCGATATTGATAATATACCCGAAAACTGGGATTATATCGAACAGGTAATTGTGCCGCTCGGCGATGAGCAAAAGGTTAAAAAATCGCTCAGAGTAAGCGTTGAAGTGCCGAGAGGAATTTTCTCAAATGATGATAAAATTCTTGAAAAGCTGAAAAGCGCAAAGGAATTCGGCATAACAGAAGCATGGGCAGGCACACTTGACGGAATTGTTCTTATTCAAAAGGCAGGGCTTAAACCTAATGCCTTTATCGGCTCAAATGTGTTCAATTCACTCTCCGTAAAAGCACTCGAGGACATGGGCATAAACAAAATTCTGCTTTCCCCCGAGCTGACCTTGGCTCAGGCTCAGGCGATCGGAGGAAATGCGCCGAGGGGTGTTTTTTCCTATGGCAGGCTTCCTCTGATGCTGACAAGGAATTGTCCGCAGAAAAACGGCAAATCCTGTGCAGAATGTAAGCGCACGGGCAAGCTGACCGACCGCCGAGGAATTGAATTCCCGATTGATTGCCGCTCGGGCTGCAGCGAAATTCTTAACAGCGTTCCCGTCTATATGGCGGACAGACTCAGTGAGATAAGAAACATGGATTTCATGCTTCTCTACTTCACCGACGAAAGCAAGGAAAAAACATCGCTCGTGATTCAGGACTATATAAAAGGTTCAAAAAAACCTCACGGCGAATTCACAAGAGGCCTGCTTTACAGAGGTGTAGAATAAAAATACAAGCAACAAAGCCGCAGGAATCACCCTGCGGCTTTTGATTTTGCTTTGAATAAAAAACTTAATATACGTCCATTGCGCTGTTCTTTTCACCGCAATGAGGACAGATTGTTTCGCGATTCTTCTCGTCATGGCGCATAACGGCGATGATTATGAAATAGATTATGCCGAAGCCGAACCATATTGTCGCAAGACCGATGACCCAGTCAATCGTTCTGAACATTTTTCCTCTCTTGAACTCGCCGATATAGCCGCACTTACGGCATTTCGGAACATCGTGATACTGCTTATTCAACTCATTGCTCGGCTGATTTGAAACAGCAACGCCGCAATGAATACAAACAGCGGCATTGTCCGCTATTTCCTGTCCGCAATTTTTACAATACATAGTTTATTCTCCTTTGCTTTTTATTTAAAGTCGCATGGACTTCTAAACATTTTTCATGTTCTTTACTTTCTGTTACACGGTAACTTTCGAAATGTTATAATTATCCTTGTTGCACATGATCAATGTTGTAACGCAGTTTTCAAGGCTACCGTCCGCGCTCTCGGCAACAAAGTCGAGATCATCTGCATTGTTCTTGCCAAACATTATTTTACCGTCGGCGGTTTTCATTACATTTACGGCGCTGATACATGCATAAAATACTCCCGACTCGCTATCACTCGTCCAAGAGATTTTATATGTGAAAGAAAGTCTGTTTAAGCAATCCAAATTTTCCCCTTTTTTATTGGGCTTAAGAGATGACAAATAAACATCCCCCTCCGTTTTTGTAATGCTTTTTGAGACCTTAATGCTGCTTCCAAAAAGTTTGGTATCTCCCCAAAAAGTAGGCTTTTTGGCATTTGCAAACGCCGCTGTGATGTAGTCGTCAAGCTCGGCTTTCAGGCTTGTAAAATCACAGCCCTCAACCGATGATATGTATTCCGCCTGTCCCTTGATTTCATAATTTGATGTCGGCGCTTCAAGCTTGTACATTGTGTCGCCCGTATTGCTTGCAAGAACAGCCTTTACCACCGCCGTGTCACCGTTTGCATACTTTTCCTTATCAAGTTCAAACGTAACATACTTCTGCACCTCTTCGCTACAGCCCTGAGTGTTTACGGTCAGCTCACAGTATGGCGATATTCCCGAAACCTCATAGCTTATTCCTGCGAAAGCGTCAAGGGGCTGGGCATTCTTCTCTCTGTTTTCCGAGATAGCTTCGGCACTCGGGTATGAATCCTTATAGAAATCATATCCGTGGAACTTGAGCCTTGAGCCCAAATCGTCCTTTACAAGCTCGGAAGTTACCGAATCGCCGTAAAAATCAATGAACTCAACGGTTTTCTTGTCGTCAAGAAGCTTCCATTTTCCGCCTCCGTATTCGCCCCCATAGCTGTAGCTTCCGTCCTCCTGGAGGCTAAGTACCTTTCCGTCCTCGTTGTACCACATTCCCGTGATTTTGCCGCTCTTGTCGCAGGCTGAAAGCGAGAAAATCACCGCTAAAATCAAAATTATTGATACCGCTTTTTTCATTCCTGTACCTCCTGATAATTCGGCATAACAGCATTCAAGGCCTCGTCTCTCTGAACAGCCTTAACCTTTTTTGAAAACATTTTGGTTATCACAATTACCGCAATGGTTTCAACGAGGTATACATATGCCATAAATTTAATTTCAATCTCGCTGTAGCCCGATGACTGAGCTGAATATGCAAGAATCACGATCAAATAAAGCAGGAAATTATATATCATGGAAACATAGTTAAGTATAAGGCTTTTCCTGTTATATGCCTTGCCCAGAAGAATCGGCAAAGCCGTTAAAACAAGCGCCGCAATTGTTAAGATAATGCTCACATTAAGCATCGGGATCAGATATGCGGCATCGCCGAGATCGGACGAGCTTCCGCCGAAGCCCGTAACGAGATCCTTCAATTCATGCATAATTTTTATAAAAGATCCGCTCTTTGAGGTTATCATAAGATTTATTTTTACCATGTCGGAAAACATAAGAATAAAATTCAGCAAAACCGAGCCGAGAGTGACCCAGAACATGGTTTTGGCAGTGCGCAAGCCCTCGTACGATTTTGCGATATTGCTTTTCGCCTCCGAGCCTTGAACATTATGCGTTACCTTTTCTGCAAACTGTGCCGTTCCCCTTTTAACAGACGATACCGCATCCGAGAAATTGATACCGTCTACCTTAGTGCCGCATGCGGAACAAAAAGACTCTGTCGCCGCAAGCTCCTTTCCGCATTTTCTGCAAAAAGCCATAGTTAAACATCCTCCTTAAAAATCTTCTACCAAATACCAATCGTTTTTTTCTTTCACCATCTCAAAGGTTTCCACACTCGTGGTTTCATCATAGAGATAGTCCTCGCTGAGCCAGACCTCCGCCGTTACCTTCGCGTGGGTTTTATCGGTATATTTTATTTCCTTTACCTTGAATTTCACCTGCTCGTCCTGAGTGGCAACGCCAAGGGAAAACATACCGCTGAATAAATCTCCGATACCGTAGCCGAGAGCCGAGCTGATTTTTCCGATGCCCTTTAAGGCATTGCGGCTTTTGGAATCGAGGCAGTCGAGGCATCCGTCAAGGTCGCCGCTCGCATACGCAGTCTCAAAGGCCTCTAAGCGTTCGACAATTTTCTCATCGTCACTTTTAAATACGCTGATACCCTCGCCCTTGCTGAAGCATGTGAAATAAACACCCGAGCCGATCGCCGCAATGAACAACACAATAGCAATGATTTTCTTCATTGGCTCCTCCTCTTAAAATGCCGCTCTGATTTCGGCGATCTGCTCATAGCAGTCGTCACAGATATCGGCATTCTGCTCCGCGATCACCGTTTCATGCTTGGTTCCCGTAACAGTCTTTCCGCAGAAGTTACAGGTAAATGTCACACTTTTTTTGCCGCAGGATGTCAACAGCAAAAGCAACAGGCACATCACTGCAATAATAGTTTTCTTCATATTTTTCCTCCTTTATTTTTTTGCACAATTATTTCAATGGCGATGATATTATATCACTATAGAAATAATATGTCAACACTATAACTGTAATTTTTTTTCGCAATAACGATTATTATAATATACGAGGTGATTAAATGGACGTAGGAAACAGAATAGTTGAATTAAGGGAAAGAAAAAATATGAGCACAAACAAGCTGGCTAACCTTGCCGGAATTTCACAAAGCTATCTGCGTGACCTCGAAATGAACAAGAAGAACCCCACCGTTGAAATGCTTTCGTACATTTGCTTTGCCCTTGATATTTCCGTGCAAGATTTCTTTTCTGAGCAGAGGAACAAGGTCAATCCGTATCTTTTATCCGCAGTTCAGCTTCTTGACGACGAGGAACAGATAAAGCTATCGGAATTTATCTGCGCCGTAAAAAAGAACAATTAACCCTTTGAACAATAAAAACGCCGCCAATACGGTGACAACACGAAAAAAGAGGCCGCAAACCACGACCTCTTTTAATATTTCTTTTATTACTTTTTCTTCTTCAAAAATGATAGCTTTGGAAGATTGATTTTAGGCTCTGAGGAGACTTCGTCGTCGAAGGCGTCGCTCTTTTTCCAGATGTGGACGATGCCTTCGTCGTTGAGCAATTTGATGATGATTATCAGAATCGGCACAAGGAAGATGCCTATAACGCCGAAAAGCTGAGAGCCGATATACATTCCCATGAGGGTTACGAAAGGCGGCAGGTCAACCGTTCCGCCGACAATTTTCGGTTCAATGATCTGTCTGACAACATAAATTATTGCGTAAACAACAAACAGACCTATTGCAAGCCCGACCTTGCCGGTAATCAGGCTGTAGAGCGACCAAGGAACCATGAATGTGCCTGTTCCGATAACCGGAAGAATATCCAGCACAGCGATTATCAGCGAGAGTGCAAGGATATTGCCATCCTTGTAAAGACCGATGAGGGTGAGGAAGTTCAATCCGATGAAAATTTCCAAACCCGTTATGCAGATTATAAGTATATAGGATTTTATTAGCTTGCCTAATGACTTAAACACAATTCTTTTTGTTGCGGAAAGTTTAAGCTCGTTTTTCTCCGAGATCTGGCTTTTGATAAATTTGACCAGTCGGTCGTAATCGACCGCCATAAAGCATGAGGAAACTATCGCTATCATGACGGCGACAAAGACGGATGGTATCTGCTTTGCAGTGCTCCAAAGTCCGCTGAGCGGAGTTGAAAGGCTGGAAAGAGAGAATTTTTCGCCGTTTGACGCTTTGTCCATTATAATTCCGGCAATTTCCGTTGCGCTCTTTTCCTTGAGAGCATCGAAGAAGGGAATCATGGAGTTTGAGGCTCTTTGCTCAACGCTGTCCGGCAAAAAGCGGATAGTGTTCAGCGACCAGTTCTTGATGTTTTCAATCAGCGTCGGTATATCGGTCAGCTTGCCCTGAATAAAACTTATCAGACTTTTGATTCCGTCAACGCACTTGACGCCGATAAGTGAAATCAAAGCCGCAAGCAAGAGATACAACAGAAGAACGAGAACCGTTGCAGTTATGCTTTTTTTGATTTTGGTCTTTTTCGTGATGAAATTCGTTGGCCTTTGAACGATGATTGCGATAAAAAAAGCTATCAAAAACGGAGAAAACATTGAAAAGCAGTATTTTAGGAATAAATATGCCAAGCCCAAAACTATGGCATAGTAGACTATATTGATTATCTTTTTTCTTCTGAATTCGACCTTGTCCATTAGATTATATCACTCCCGAATTACTCTTGTACTGAATATATTATACCAAAAAGGAGGATAATGCAAATAAAAAATGAAAAAATTTTAAAAAAGGCTTTATTATTTGACTCTTTTGTGATAAACTAAATTGGTTAAAGTGGTCGATTACGGTTTAATCGGCAGTTAATCGGAAGTATCAGGGAGTTGAAAACAATGGACATAGCTATTTTAGGCTACGGTGTTGTCGGTTCGGGAGTGGCGGAGGTCGTTTCGCTCAACGAACAGAAAATTACGAAAAAAATCGGCGGAGAAAAAATGAATGTCAAGTATATTCTTGATCTCAGAAAATTTCCCGGCGACAAAAACGAAGATAAGGTAATTGATGATTTCAATGTTATTCTCAACGATGGTGATGTTAAAATCGTTGCAGAGGCAATGGGAGGACTTCACCCTGCGTTTGAATTCGTTTCGTCCTGCTTGAAAGCAGGCAAATCCGTTGTTACCTCAAACAAGGAGCTTGTTGCCGAAATGGGCGATGTCCTGCTTGAGCTGGCAAAGGAAAACAATGTTAACTTTATGTTTGAGGCAAGCGTAGGCGGCGGAATTCCCGTTTTGCGCCCAATTATTCAGTGCCTTGCCGCCAATGAAATAACCGAAGTTGCCGGTATTCTCAACGGCACGACAAACTTCATTCTTTCAAAGATGATTTTTGACTCGATGAGATTTGAGGACGCTCTCAAGCTTGCACAGGATAACGGTTATGCCGAGAAAGATCCGACGGCGGATATTGAGGGCTTTGACGCATGCCGCAAGATTTGTATTCTTGCCGCTCTCTGCTTCGGTAAGCATGTTTATCCCAAGTCGGTCTATACCGAGGGAATAACAAAAATCACGCTTGAGGATGTTGACTACGCCCGTTCATGGGGCGGAGTGATCAAGCTCCTCGGCAGAGCGAAAAAAAGCGGAGATAAGATTTCAGCAATGGTTTCGCCCGCATTTGTTTCAAAATCGAGTATTCTTTCGGGCGTCAACGGAGTTTTCAATTCCGTTCTTGTTCGTGGAAACGCTGTCGGCGATGTTGCTTTCTATGGTCAGGGCGCAGGCAAAATGGCAACAGCAAGTGCGGTTGTAGGCGATATTATCGACTGTGCACGGCACATCGGACACAATAAGGGCATAAGCTGGGATAAGGCTGTTGACGGTTCTCTCGTTGACTGCAACGAGGTTGAAACGGTTCTTTATGTTCGTGCAACAGGCTGCAAGGAATGTGCGCTCAATAAGGCTAAGGAGCTTTTCGGCGACATCAAGGTTCTTTCAAGGGAGAACGCTCCGGAGGATGAATTCGCATTCGTTACGCCGGAGGACAAGGAGGGCACACTCAGAGCAAAGCTCGGCGAGATTGAAAACATTAATGTGCTTTCAACGATAAGGGTAGTTAATTATTAATTATAGAAATAAAGTGGTGAATTGATTATGGGACTTATAGTTCAAAAATTCGGCGGCAGCTCGGTCGCCAACACGGAGCGTGTCATGAATGTTGCGAAAATCGTAACGGACACCTACAAGAAGGGCAATGATGTTGTGGTCGTTGTTTCCGCTCAGGGCGACACAACCGATGATCTTATCGCAAAGGCGAAGGAGATCAGCGCTCACAACTCAAAAAGAGAAATGGATATGCTTATGGCTGCGGGCGAGCAGATTTCTATCGCTTTGCTGGCGATGGCTATTGAGGAAATCGGCTGTCCGGCAATCTCTTTGCTTGGCTGGCAGGCAGGTTTCCACACGGATTCCGTTTATTCCGCAGCAAGAATCAAAAAGGTTGACGCGGACAGAATCAGAACGGAGCTTGACAATCGAAAGATAGTTGTTGTTGCAGGCTTCCAGGGTCTTAACGAATATCAGGACATGACAACTCTCGGCCGAGGAGGTTCGGACACAAGCGCAGTTGCGATTGCGGCGGCTCTCAATGCCGACAGATGCCAGATATTTACCGATGTTGACGGCGTTTACACCGCAGACCCCCGCAAGGTAACGGGTGCACGCAGACTTGAGGAGATCACATACGACGAGATGCTTGAGCTTGCAACGCTCGGCGCACAGGTTCTTAACAACCGCTCGGTCGAAATGGCAAAGAAATATAATGTTGAGCTTGAGGTTATTTCAAGCCTTAACCCGATTCCGGGAACAATCGTAAAGGAGACCACCAAAATGGAAAAGATGTTAGTCAGAGGCGTAACAAAGGATAAGGATGTATCAAAAATTTCTGTCGTAGGCGTTGAGGATGTTCCGGGAATCGCATTCAAGGTTTTCTCGCAGCTTGCAAAGAACAACATAAATGTTGATATCATTCTTCAGTCAGTCGGCAGAGATAACACAAAGGATATCGTTTTTACCGTAAGCATGGCAAACGAGGAGGAAGCCGTTGAGTGCATCAAGGCTCTCCCGTTTATCGGTGACGCCAAGGTGTTCAGCGACAATACGGTTGCCAAGGTTTCCGTTGTCGGCGCAGGTATGGAAACTCACCCCGGCACGGCTTCAAAGATGTTTGAGGCTCTCTACGGCAAGGGAATCAATATTCAAACCATCTCGACGAGTGAGATCAAAATCTCGGTTCTTATCGATGAAAAGGACGCAGACAAGGCTGTTTCGGCAGTTCATGACGCATTCTTCGGCAACGACTGATTTAAGAGGCAATAACACATAAATTGCTATAACAAAAATACCGTAATCTGATTTTGGGTCAGGTTACGGTATTTTGATTTTTCGGTCAATCTGTTACGATATAATATGGGCAGATATCCTCGTAATGTCCGTCGTTCATTCTGAAGCCGCCGGGGATCGTGCCGAGCTGCTTGAATCCGATTCGTTCATAGAGATGTCTTGCATGAACATTTGTTGCAACAACGGCGTTGAATTGCAAAATTCCGAAGCCGTGTGCCTTTGCCTGAGCTATGCAGTCAAGCACAAGCTTTTCTCCGATGTGCAAGCCTCTGCTTTCGGACGAAACGGCGTAGCTTGCGTTTGCTATGTGGCCGCATCTGCCAATATTGTTCGGATGGAGGATGTACATTCCGTAAATCTTGCCGTTCTCGTCGGCGGCAACTCCGCAATAGGTCTGTTGAGCAAAAAATTCCGCTGCGCTCTTGTGCGTTAGGCACTCCTCCTGGGGAAACGCAATGCCCTCCTCGACAACCTCATTCCAAATGTCTTTCATTGCGGAAATGTCGTTCGCACAATATTTTCTTAAAACTATATTTTTCATATTGATACCTTCTTATATCAATAACATTCTGTCATTATCAAGCTCATGTCCTGCGGCATTTTTGAATTTTTGAAGCAAATCGGGAACCGTGAGATTTTTTCTTTCCTCGCCGGAAGTGTCCATGATTATTTGTCCCTTGTTCATCATTATTGTTCTGTTGCCAAGCTCGAGAGCCGATTGCATATTATGAGTGATCATCATGCAGGTGAGCTTGTTTTCGGCAACAATTTTCTCTGTCAGGGCAAGAACCTTTTCCGCCGTTCCGGGGTCGAGAGCCGCCGTGTGCTCGTCAAGAAGAAGCAGCTCGGGCGGATTGAAGGTTGCCATCATAAGAGTAAGAGCTTGCCGCTGACCGCCGGAGAGAAGTCCGACAGGCTGGCTCATTCTGTTTTCCAGCCCCATATCAAGCAAGGCGACACGCTCGCGGAAGGCTTTTTTATCTGCCTTTGAGACATGGCTGAGCCAACCGCCCCGTCCTGCGGCGAGAGCAAGATTTTCTTCCACCGTCATTCCGGGCGCACTGCCCTTCATCGGATCTTGAAAAAGTCTGCCGATTTTTCTTGCACGCTTGTGCTCCGGCATCAGCGTTATATCGTTTCCGTTCAGTTCAATGCTGCCGCTGTCAACGATATATGTTCCGGCGATTGCATTGAAAAGCGTTGATTTGCCTGCTCCGTTCGCTCCGATAACGCTGATGAAATCACCGTTGTTGACGGTTATCGAAAGATTTTCGATGGCTTTTTTTTCGTCAGTCGTGCCGGGATTAAAGGTGAGGGAAATATTTGAAATATTCAGCATTACGCAGCCCTCCTTCCAAGGCGGCGGTCAAGCTTGCGCTTTAAAAACGGGAATCTTGACTTGAGATAAGGAATCGAAATAGCGAGTACAACGATGACCGACGAAACGAATTTAAGCATAAACGCCGGCATATCGAAGCGAAGCGCAATGGTGTAAACAAGTCTGAAAACAAATGCGCCGAGAACCATTCCGACAATTTGAAGCGGAATCTTCTTCCTGCCGAGAAAAACATTACCGATGAGCAAGGAAGCAAGCGCAATAGTGACCATGCCTGTACCGATATCAATGTTGACAGACTTCTGCGACTGAGCAAGCAGGCAGCCCGAAAGAGCCGTAAATGAGTTTGCGATACAAAGTCCGACGATCGTTGTGAAAACGGGGTTGATCGACGATGAACGAACCATATCGGGATTGTTGCCCGTTGCACGGATCGCAAGTCCGAGCTTCGTTCTCAGGAAAAGCGCAAGCAGCACGCCGACGATGACAACCGCAATCAATGCAACGATCAGCTTATACTGCTCCATAAACGGAGTTTTTCTGAGCAGATCGAGAGCTTTTGTGAAAACAGTGTCCGATTTGTTCAGGTTAAGAATCGACGAATTACCCATTACGGCTATGTTCACCGAATACAGGGCGGTATTCACGATAATACCGGCGAGCAGACTGTTGATACCCATTTTTGTTTGAAGAAATGCGGTGATGAAGCCCGACGCAATGCCTGCCGCCATAGCAGCGGGAATGGCAAGAAACGGGTGACCCGAGAGCGTAACGACCGCACCGACGGTTGCCCCGAGAGTGAAGCAGCCATCGGTCGATAAGTCGCATACATTAAGCATCGAATAGCTCAGGTACAGCGCAATTACCGTGAGTGCGCTGATGAGTCCAAGCTCGGATGCGGTTTGAATAAGTGCTAAAACAGAACCCGGCAACATAAGTTAAGTTCCTTTCAAATAATTATTTCTGTCCGTCGAAGCTTTCGGCAGTTTTGATTTGCTCAACCTTTGTGCAGTGCGGAGCAATTGTCTTTGCGATCTCGTCATAGTTCATGCCGAG
Organism: uncultured Coriobacteriaceae bacterium; assembly: GCA_963648385.1. Lineage (GTDB taxonomy): Bacteria > Bacillota > Clostridia > Oscillospirales > Acutalibacteraceae > CAG-488. Next base: position 37,513 of record CAVJDU010000013.1, read on the forward strand.
CTGTGAGCAAATGTCCGTGTTGATTGTCGCCGTACCGTTGTCAAATGTCTTTACAGCAAGCGTTGAGGGGTCTTTGCCGTCAAGAAGAATTTCCGCAACCATATTTGCGGTTTCTTTGCCGAGGTTTGCATAATCAACGCCGTAGCCCATGAATGCGCCGTTAAGAGCGAAGGAATCTGCGCCCGTGAAATGGGGGATACCTGCTTTTGCAAAGATCTCATATATCGAAAGCTCTGCGGTCATGATTGAGTTATCCGTCGGAGTGAAAACAGCGTCCACTTTGTCAGTAACAAGAGCCTGGGCTGCGAGAGTGATTTCATCGACTGTTTTGCCGGTTTTTTCAACATAGGCAACGCCCTTTTTCTCAAGATAAGCTTTTGCGTCCTTGATGGCAGTTGTTGAAGAATCCTGGCCGACATCGTAGAGAAGTCCTACCGTTTTGATGTTCGGCTTTGTCTCAAACATAATGTCCATGATTGCATTTGTGTTGAGATAATCCGATGTACCTGTGATATTTGCGCCGGGAGCTTCAAGAGATTTCACAAGCTCTGCACCGACGGGATCGGTAACTGCGGAGAAAACTACCGGAAGATTTTTGCCCTCCGTTGCGTTCTGCATTGCCATTGCAACCGGTGTTGCAACGCCGATCATGAGGTCAACATCATCTGCAATGAAGTTTGAAACGATCTGGTTGAGCACATTGCTGTCCGCATTGCAGTTCTGGTATTTGACATCAAATGTGACGCCTTTTTCGCTGCCGATAGCGGCAAGCTGTGACTGAATATTTTCAACTATCTGGTTGAGCGATGCGTCATTGACATAGTTGCAAAGACCGATCGTGTATGAGCTTTTGGTTTTTGAAGCTGTACCGCAGGCGGTAAGGGTTGCGAGAATCAGTACGGCACAAAGTGCAAGAGAGATAAACTTTTTCATAATAATATCAACCTTTCTGAATAACCGCTGAGAATTGTGGTTTGATTTAATCAGCAGCTATCTAATAATTAAAGTATGCTTTTAATATGTTATGAGTAAATTTTTAATCGGCGCACCTGCGCCAAAGTTTGGTTAATATCGCCATAATAACTGCCTCCCGTAGAAAAAATAAAAAAATCCCGTCCCTGCAATTTCTTGCCGGGACAGGAATAAAAAACATATCCTGTGGTGCCACCCTGCTTGACGCTTTCGCATCCACTCTGGCGTACTGACTATACGCTGACCTTTGTTCACGGAGAGTCGCCTCCGTCTCACATACTCCGAAGCACTGCTCCGTTTCCGCTTGCCCTCGAAAGTCCATTCGATCAAATCTTTTTCTGCCGCAATCTCACCGCCTGCGACTCTCTGAAAGAACAGTGTTAAGATCTACTCACTCTTTCTCATCGGTTTAGTCGCATTATACTACCGAAATTTTCGGTTGTCAATAGTTTTTTTGAAATTTTTTAATATTTTTCAGCGGTGGTCTTAAAGCGCTTTGAAATATTGCATGACCGCCTCGGCGGAGTTGGCAGGGAGGGAAAGGGTGTGTTTCGCTTCTTTCATGCTTTCAAGATAATGTGCATCGGAGCTGATAATGATCGACATATTTTTTATTATCGGATATTTTTCGGCAAGCTTTGATTGATTGGCTTGCTCTGTCATTTCAACGGCGGTGAAGTTCATTTCCGGTGTTATCGCTCCGAGGTTGGATATGACGCTGTATGAATTTCTGTCAATATGCGCCGGGTAACATATGCCGCCGTAATCACCGACGGTTTTTGCGGCGTTTTCAATGCTTATACCGCTTGCCGTCGTCAGAAGCAGATCTTGCGTTCCGATTATTCCGTCGCCCTCGTCCATAATCAGCTGTTCGCCGAAAATATCCGGTCGGTTTTTGATCTGAGGAACGGTCGAAAGCACATATTCGGAAAAAGCCTCGGCACTTTTCAGCTCGGCAAACAGACACACGAGATGTACCTCCTCCGAGGTGCAAAGCTCCATACCCGGAATGACCGTCAGACCGATTCGCTCACCGACGCCGATTGCTGCCCGGCAGTTCTGAGCGGTGTTGTGGTCGGTCAAGGCTATTATGTCCATACCGAGAAGCTTCGCCATGTTGACAAGGTTATACGGAGTCATGTCATTGTCGCCGCAGGGCGAAAGGCATGAGTGAAGATGAAAATCGTAATAAAGCTCCATTTTAAATCAGCCTTGAGATCTCGGCGGCAACTCGGTAGGAATTTTTTGCCGTCGTGAGTATCGTTACGCCGTTCTGTTCGGCTCGTTTGAGAGCGTCGGCATCAAGCGCAGCATTTTCCGTCAAAATGATGCACGCAACATCGGTAAGCACCGCAACGCCGATCGAATTGATGTTGCCCATGACCGTAAGCCATGCGTCGCCTTCCCGTGCTCGCGACATGACCCAGCTGAGCAGGTCGCCGCAATAGCAGCCTGTTACTTCTCTTTCAAGATCGTTGCCGCAAATGAGCGTCAGATCCAGCTTTTCCTTGAGTGTTTTTATGTCCATTTCAGCTTCTCCTCGTCAATAATTTCACGGAACGGAACGGGAATGAATTTCTCGATTTCGTCCTCATTAAGCGGCATCGTGCTGCTCATCTCCGCTTTCAGTCGAAAAACGCAGTGGTCGATTTTTGCGTAGCCTCGAACAATATCTTCGGCAAGCGCACGGCAGGTCGGCGCACCGCATGTTCCGCAGTCAAGACCGGGAAATTTTTTCACCATTTCCGATACCTGACTCATGAGCTTCATAGCGTCGGTCACATTGTCGGCAAGCTTCAGTACGGAATAGGGTTTCAGTTCTTCCTGCCACATCATTTCATCGGGCACTTCTTCGGTTTCTATATGATTGCACGAAATCGGACGGTTCTTCTTGAGCATGGCGAGCCTTGTTTTTGCCACGAAGGTGTTTGCGACGGTCAGGCAACCGCCGACGCAGCCGCCCGTGCAGGCGTTCAGCTCGATAAATTCAATGTCGTTGAGCTTTTCGTCCTCGATTTCCTCAAGAATTTTTATGACATTTTCGATTCCGTCTGCGGCAATATATTTGCGGCTCATGGAAGCCGACGCTTCTCCGCCGCTCTTTGCCCAGCCGACTCCCGTTTTGCCGGATTCGTCCAGGCTTTTCGGCTCGTTGAGATGATCCATTTTGCCGAGCAAAAGAGGATAAATATAATTTATCGCAATTGCTCCGTCAATTTCTGATTTTGGTGAGCAAAGCGGATTTTTTATCGCAGTTATTTTTGCCGGACACGGCGTAATAAAGAACACGCCTATGTCGCTGTCGTTGAGGCCTGTTTCGGCTTTTGCCTCAAGCCTTGCCAAACGAGCGGACTCGTCCATAGGAGTGTTCAGCTCGAGCAGATTGCCTATAAGGTGAGGATAGGAGATCCTTATCAGGCGGCATACGGCAGGGCAGGCGGAGGAAATAACTGGCTTTTTAAGCTCGTTATTTTTCAAAAGCTTTTTTGTTGCGTCGGTGATAAGTTCTGCTCCCTTAGCAACCTCAAAAACCTTGTCAAATCCCAGCTCGGTGAGAGCGGTTAAAATGTAATTGATATCGTCAAGATTGTTGAATTGACCGTAAAGCGACGGAGCCGGGAGCGCAATTTTATACTTGAATTTTTCAATGTCCTCTATGCTGTTGCTTTTGGCTGTTTTTGCGTGATGCGGGCAAATTCGTATACATTCTCCGCAGTCGATGCACCTTTCGGAGATGATCGTTGCCTTACCGTGGCGAACCCTTATCGCCTGAGTGGGGCATCGTTTTATGCAGTTCATGCAGCCGAGACACTTCTGCTTATTGAGATTGACCGAATGAAAGACGGTATCCATAGGCTTCTCCTTGCTATTTGTTGTAAACCTTCAATGTTATTGTTGTACCCTTACCGAGCACGGTGTCAATTTTCATTTCATCGGTATATTTTTTTATGTTCGGCAGACCCATTCCGGCTCCGAATCCGAGTGAACGCACATTTTCCGGGGCGGTGGAATAGCCCTCCTTCATGGCAAGCTCAATGTCCGGAATTCCGGGTCCTTTGTCCGCCAGCACAACGGTTATGCAATCCGGAGTGATCGTTGCGTCAATGACCCCGCCCTCGGCATGGATCACCATGTTTATTTCTGCCTCATAAACGGATATGGCAACATTTCTTGTCACGGCAGGGCTGAAGCCAAGCTCCTTTAACGAACGCTTTAGCTTGCCCGAGGCTTCGCCCGCCTGAGTGAAGTCGTAAGCGTTAACATCATAGTGCAGCTTTAATTCGTCCATTATTTTCCGCTGCCTCCTCTGAGTCCGTGCGCATAAAGGCGACCGCAGGAGGTGAACATTTCGAGCTTGGTTCCGATGAGAACGATATCACGCTGCTCGGCAAGGTCGATCATGTCCAGATCGGGTGATTTACCACGAACAAAGACGATACAGCTCATGTCCATCATTTCCGCAGTTCTTACGACCTGGGGATTGACCAGACCCGTCAGCAAAACCGCTTGCTCCTTAACAAAAGCGAGCACATCGCTCATCATATCGCTGCCGCAGGCGGTAAACACCTCCCTGTCAAGCAGGTCTTCGCCGTAAATAATGTGTCCTTCGAGTATATCAATGATTTCTTTTACCGTCATATTCAGTCCTCCGAATAATAAATATACATATATAATAACATATATCTCTTTGAAAATCTATATATTCTCTATAAAAAAGTTTGGCAAATCCCGTTTTTTGTTTAAAAATCACATTGACTTTCATTGTTTTGCATAGTAACATTATTTATAGAGGTGATTTGGAATGAAAATAAGGAAAATTTTAAGCTCAGTGTTTTCTGCCGCATTGGCAGTGATTATTGCCGCAGGCTCGCCGACGGTCGGCGTTAAGCTTGCAAGGGAAGCTCAAATTTCGGCAGAACCGACAGTTCGAAGCAGCTTGAATGATGAGGAAACCGTTAAATCGGAGGAATCACAACCCGTTTTGACAAAAAACGAGATGCCCAAAGCGGTTGAAATCAACTCACAAACCGTTGAACAATTTGAAAATGAAAACGATATTTTTTATGAGCCGGAGGAGGAAAGCGTTTCAATTCTCGAGGACTCAACAACATATATAAATGACGCCGTGACCGTATTTTTCAGTGACGGTGCAAGTCTTATTGACAAGAAAAGGGTTGTTGATTCGCTCGGCGGTGAAATTGTCGGCAGAGTTGATTTTATGAATGAATATGAGATTAAAATCGGGCGTTCGGATTTCTATGAGATCAATAGCTTGTGCGAGGAGCTTATGAAAAACGACGATGTCGAATTTGCGAGCTGTTCGCTGGCGGAGAAGATAACGCCCGATTATGTTCCGAGCGACCCATGGCAATTTACCGATTGGGGCGACGATGCGCTGGAACACAGATTTAGTTTTTCAAATTGGTGGATCAAGGCGACCGATATTGACAAGGCGTGGGACTACGACGAGTATTTCAGCGATATTGATGTCGGAATTGTGGATACGGGCGTTGACCCCATGCATGAGGATCTTGAAGGCAAAATCGTTTTCCCAAACAAATTTTTTGAGAAAACCAATATTCCGGGATGCCACGGCACTCATGTTGCCGGAATTATCGGAGCGACGCAGGATAACGGAAAGGGACTTACTGGAATCGTGCGTGACGGTAAGCTTATTTGTATCGACTGGAAGGCGAACGAGGATCAGGGTCAAAAATGGAGCAACAATGCAAGGATTATGACCGGTTTTGTCAATGCCGTTCGGGCAGGCGCAAGGGTAGTCAATTTTTCACTCGGCAGCAGCGATTCATTGGGCGATAAGACAGAGAGGCTGCAAATTGTCAAAGATGTCGAGAGTAAGATTTCCTCATATTACATTGCAAAAATGCTTCAAAGGGGCTATGATTTTATCTGTTGCCAGTCGGCGGGTAACGGAGTTCATAAAGACGGCGTATTGTCCTATTCAGTTGACGCAAGCAACAACGGTACATTTTGTCCGATAACGGTTGACAATGCGATTAAAACCGTCAGCGGCGTTACTCCGCAGGATATCGTTGACCGCATAATTATTGTTGCGGCGGCGAGGTTCAACGGTAAAAATACCTATGAGCAGGCGGAATTTTCAAATGGCGGAAGTCAGGTTTCCATTTGTGCCCCGGGCGTCAATATTTACAGCGCATATTATTACGATGATAACAGCGGAGATAATAAAGCCGCATATGAATGCCTTAACGGTACATCAATGGCTGCGCCGATAGTTACCGGTATCGCTTCGCTTGTTTGGAGCGTCAACCCCTCGTTTACGGGTGCGCAGGTCAAGCATTTTGTATGCGACGAGGCGAACACAAAATATGAGGTTGCGGACAGCAGCTCAGAGCGTCACCTCCCGACGGGAACAATGCGAATGGTGAACGCCCGGCTTGCCGTTGAAGCTGCAATAAAAGCCTGCGAGAGCTTCGGTACGGTAAAGGGACATCTTGAATGGGCAAAAATTACGCCGAACAAGACGATTGATTTCACGATAATAAGCAAACGGGACGGTTCGGTTTACAGACTGATGACCGACGATTCGGGCAATTTTGCGGCAAAGCTTCCGGCAGGGGAGTATACGCTCGATCTTGAGGGGAAAAAGTGCGCCTTTATCATCGCCGAGAGAGAAATTACGGATATCGGTTCGTTGCGTTCGGCGACGGTGACGGTCGATTTTGACGCAGTGAAAGACAGGATAGAGGACGGTATGCAGGACCTTTTGTCCGATTTACAAGTATATTAAGGCAATAAAAATCGGCAGTAGTGAAAAATGCTACTGCCGATAAATTTATATTCGATTTTATTCCGCCGTTACAATGTCGGCAAGCTTCGTTCCCTGAACATCATCGACACCGGCAACAGAGGTTTCCCCCGTGTTGACATTAACGGTATTTACAAATCCGATTCCGTTCATCTTGAGACTGACAATAAGAAGAATCAAGAGACAAAGCACGGTAATGCCGATCATTGAAAGAGCGGTCACTCTGCCTTTTTTTGCATTATCGCAGGCTTTAACATATTGATCCATGCGCTTCTGAGCGTCATTAAGATCAATGCCGGTCGGTTGCTCTGCTTTTTTCTTTGCCATTGTCATCAACTCCGATTCAAGCGATAAATATATTATACAACAAATGTTTCTTTTTGTCAATTACGGCTGTACAGTGATCGGTCTGTCTTCGCTTTCATGCTCAAAGGAAATAAAATTGTTTCTCTTTGCATATGCCCACCTCATGTCGAAAAGCTCGCAAGCCGGAGCAGGCATATAAAGCTGGTCATGAATTCGGAGAACCTTGGCGCAAATCGTTTTTTCTTCACCGTTAACGATTGCCATGTCGCTGTTTTCAAAAAACTCGACTCTTTTGCCGTAAACCTCAAGAGTGATTTTGCCCTTTTCCTTGAGAACATAGCCGCCGATGTAGCCGATAAGCGTACCGAAGCAGGCGTACCATATTCCGTCAATGTTTTCGCACGGAACGGGATACTGACAAAGACCCATGAGCGCACCCTTGAAGGTCATTCTTGTCTGATTGAATTTTGGCGCAATGGCATACGGCGTGATCTCATCTCTGCCCTTATCAATCGTGCATTTATCGACTATCCTGCCGTCCTCAACGATTTTTGAGGTGAGAGTCATCTTGTCTGCGTCAACCTCGACTATTGCAACAACGGAAACGGGTTCTTCCTCACAATAGAATGCGGAATGCCAAACCTTGGAGAGTGCTCTCGTTCCCGGAGGGTTCTGATTGGAATTTCCGAGCATATAGTGAACCGTGCCCTGTGACGGACGCTCAAAAAGCTCCTCGTTTCTTCTCGGAAAGCTTCGTGAAAAATTGTGCTCGTGACCCGAGAAAACAACATCGAGCATTTCAAAGCCCTCGGTCATCATCGGGTATGCGTCATAGTTGGCGCAGTTCGAGCCTGAATAGCAGATCGGGAAATGATATGTACCGATGTTCCACTGCCTGCGGTTTTTGTTCATGTCGTTTATCATCCACTCGTTAACATCCTCCGGACCGTTAATGCCGATCATCTGGAAATGAACATTGCCGTAGTTGAATGTATAGTTTTCGGTTTTCCAACTCTCCGGACCGTCATAGGCATAAGAGCCTTTGAACTGATTGTCAAAGAACTCGGCAGGCTCGGCATAATATCTGCCGGTTTCGTTCACCGGATCTCTGAAACCCCTGTTGTCATGGTTGCCGAGAACCATCTGAAAGGGGATACTCTCAACAACACCCTTCATGCCGTCAAATGTTCCGTTCCACTGAACCTCATGCTGTCCGCAGTTGGTGTTGTCGCCGCCGGTGATGATAAATCTTGCATCGGGATTTTCGGCAAGAACCTTTTTGAGAATTCCTGTAAAATATGAATAATCCGGGCTGATCAGGTCGCCTTTCTGCTGGTCTGAAATGCAGATGAATTTAAATTTCGTGAGATTTTCCGGTTCCGTTGAGAAGCTGAATTCATCGCTCCTGTGCTCATCATTGCCGCAGGTGTAAAAATACTTTGTGTCGGGTTTAAGCCCCGTGAGCTTTACCCAGAACATATTGCTGATATCGACATCGCTTTTGAAAACATCGGTGTCGGCGTCGGTGCGTTTAACCTCGTTTGAGCCGTCCTCACGGTAAAGAACATAACCGTTTTTAACATCAACGCTTGTTCTCCATGTGACATTCATTGTTGTTTTTGCATCGTCGGCGATGCTGATAAAAATATGATCGGGCTGAGGAGTTGAACCTCCGAATGGTTTTGTTGACATGATACAGTCTCCCTTGCAATAAAGCTATGTAACCACTGATTAAAACTGAGTGCAAGTATCAGCGAGAAATTTTGTTGCCGAAAGCGTCAAAAACGCTGAAATTTGTGCTTTGATTTAATCAACAATCACCTAAATGACATTTTGATATATTGATCCGATCAATCTGATATACTCGAATCGTTTATAATAATCGTTGACTGTTGCCTGTTCGGCGAGTCGCAGAACGCCTTGACGGTTGCCATTGCTTCTGCGGCTTCAAAGAATGAAATATCGCTGTTTGAATCAAGGTAGGAGAGAAGTTTTTGATAAATTTTTGAACCGTTCGCAGCGTTTTCGGTGTTTACATAGCTGTCAAGCATTGCGCAAATCAGCTTGCCTTGAATTCTCATACCGTCCGAGCCGAGAGTCTTGCAATATCTGAAATATTTTATGAGCGTCTCGCCCTTGATGGTTTGGCTGCCCTTCGTGAGGATCAGGGTGTAGCTGTCGTTCCTGTACTCGATTCGGTTGTCTACGGTGTACTCCAAACCGTCCATATAATTTATTGCAAGGGCAAATGTTTCTGCGTTTGAGCCGACATATTTGTTGATTTTTATGTTTTCTTTCTGCTCAACAGCCGAAATAAGTTTGCTTGCGCCGCCCTCCTTGAGAATCTGCACATAGTTCTTACCGTCGGAGGTCTTTCCGTCCGGATTGAGCGGACGGTCTTTGAGAACGCAGTTGTCCATATCCGCTTCGATTATGTGGATAAAATACATTTCCGAAAAGTCATTTGCCGAGCAGAAAACAAGAAAATTTGTTTTTCCGTTGAGCTGAGTCGGTGAAACAGGCTGACTTTCCGTCGTTGTTTCGTCGGATTTTGTAGTGGTTTCTTTGGAGAAAATGCTCCTCAATGAAATTTCGTTATGCTTGAGTATCACTACTGCCGAAATCGAGCCGAAAACAACGGCAAAGGCAAGAAAAGCCAAAAAGAATCTCAAAAGATCGCCCTTCTTGTCCTGCTTGCTCGTTTTGAATTTGTGGCCTCCGAATGCCATTTATATCACTTTCTTTTCAAAATTACTGTTGATTTTTCTTCAATATCCACCATATTTGCGGCAACTCTGCCGTTACCGAGTAGGTCGTATGCGTCGCACCATTCGTTCTTTACATAATAGGTTATCGGGTGCGGATTGCTGTTTGAAATTACAAGTACCGCTTCGCTGCCGTTTCTTCTCGAAAAAGCGACGCAGCCTGCGACGGCGGAAAGAATTTCAAACCTTCCGTCTTTGAAAACAGGATTTTCGTTTCTGACTTCGCCGAGCCTTTTGTACCATTGGATAAGCTCGCCGTTTTCGTTGCCCCAAGGGTAGCAGCGACGGTTGAACGGGTCTTTATAGCCCTGCATACCTGCTTCATCGCCGTAATAAATCGTCGGAACTCCGGGCAAAGCAAATTGCATTGCAGAAGCTGCCTTGAGAAGTCTTATTCCATAGCGATATTCGTTTTCGTCAAGGGAATGGGCACTCTGCCACCGTCTGTCACGGTAGGCACAGCTTTCACCCGCAAGCGCCGTTATCGCCCTCATAGTATCATGGGTTGAAAGGTGGTTCATCAACACATCGAGCACCTCCTTGGGATAGTTCTCGGCTATGCTCATAACCCTTGAGGCGAAAAGCTCTGCGTTTGCGTCACGGATAAAGTCAATGACCGCCCCTGCAAACGGATAGTTCATCACGCTGTCGAGCTGTTCGCCGAGCAGATATCGGCGCAGCTTACCATAGCTCGATTTGTTTGAAGCATCCTCCCAAACCTCGCCGAGGACAAGACCGTCGGCTTTTTCTGCCTTGACCGCCTTGCGGAACTCGTCAAGAAATTCGTCGGGAAGCTCATCGGCAACATCAAGCCGCCAGCCCGATGCGCCGAGTCTGAGCCATTTGCGTGCGATTCCGTTTTCGCCTGTTATATATTCGATAAAATCCGGATTATCTTCGTTTACTTCCGGCAGGATTTTAATACCCCACCAGCTTTCGTAGTCGTCCGGCCATTTGTTGAATTTGTACCAGCTGTAATACGGCGAATTTTCGGACTGATAAGCACCCACGCCGGCGTAGCGTGAATAGCGGTTGAAATATCTGCTGTCATCGCCCGTGTGGCTGAAAACGCCGTCGAGCATGATTTTTATTCCGAGCTTTTCCGCCGAATTGCAAAGCGAACGAAAATCCTTTTCCGTGCCGAGCATGGGGTCAATTCTTTCGTAATCCGCCGTGTCGTAGCGGTGATTGCTCTGCGCTTCAAATATCGGATTCAGATATATGCAGGTCACGCCGAGACTCTTGAGATAGCCGAGCTTCTGCTCGATTCCCTTCAGGTCGCCGCCGAAATAGTCGTTGTTAAGCACCTTGCCCTCGGCGGTCGGAATCCAGTACGGGTAGCCGTCTCTGTCGGTTCTCAGAATTCTGTCCGGCGGAACATTCTTTTTTTTCGTGTCCGAGAAAGCGAAACGATCGGGAAAAATCTGATAAATGATGCCGCCCTTGAGCCATTCGGGGGTGTGGAAATTTTTATCGTAAACCGTGAGCTGCCAGTCGTCGCCCTCGCCCTTGATTGCGGCGATTCCGTTGCCGACATGATAAATTCGGCTTGTGCCCCACGAGGTATCGTATTCAAAATGATAATTGTAAAGTGCGGCGTCCTCGGCGGTGAAATCAATTTTCCACCATTCCTCGCCGCAGCCCTCCATGCAGTCCCATTGCATATTGATGAAGCTGTATTCCGCAGCTTCTGCCTTTTTGATGGCCAGCCTTGCTGCGTGACAGCAAAAATCACGGGGCAGAATAATGCGAAAAGTGACCGTTTGTCCGGTTTTTACCGCCCCGAAAATGCTTTTATGGTATTCTAATCTTGAGTTATACGGAATATACATCAATTCGTTGTTTCCTTGCTGCCCGTTGTGATCTCATCGGGCGTTTTTGTGATGATATTTTCAAAATATTTCTCGTCGATTTCCGTTTTATCCTCGGCAACGGTTGTCTTTTCCTCAACATAGGGTGCTTCGGAAATTTCGAGCAAAGCGTCGGTTATAAGGAAGCCCGCAACAACAAATATAACAAAGAAAACGGCAATAACAATGTACTTCACCACAGGCATCCAAGAGCTTTTTCTGTCCGTGCTGATGAAATATTTCTTATTGTCGCTGTAGGAGGAGCGGAACTCCGTGATGCTGCGGCGTCGTTTATTATATTTTTGGTATTTTTCCATGCTTTTACTCCCGAGAGCGGCATATAATATAATGTCGGCTCTTAAATTGGATTTACCATATTTTGATGGTTGAATACCGATTTTAACGGTCATATACTTTAATCAACGAGTTTATGAGGAGATGCGAAAATGGATATTCAACCGATAAGTAACAATAAATTTATAGTCGGATTAAGCTGCGACGAGATGAAAGACCTTGATATTACATATGATGAAATGGATTATTCCAACATTGAAACAAGGCGAGTGATATGGACGATTCTCGACACCGTTCGCCGAGACACGGGTCGTGATGTTGACCCATCGGGCAATCTTGTGATCGAGGCCGCACCCGATGCCGAAGGCGGTTGCCTTTTGATGTTCACCGTCGCAAGCGGCATGAACAGAAAGAGCGAAACCGTTATCTCAAAGGCGAACCCGACTCGGATCTATGAATTTAAAAATCTTGACGATCTTCTCGATTTTATGCGCTTTTTGCCCGATGCTTCCCGACGGATATTTACGCAAGAGGGCAAATACCGCCTTGAACTTTCGACGGAAACGGCGGCTGAGCTTCAACGAATGCTCAATGAATATGCAAAATTCATCGGCAAAAGCAGCCTTGCCGTCGCCCATACGCATGAGCATTGGAGCGAGCTTTAACCTCTCAGTGCTTCGATCGTTTTTCGGGGGTCGGTCGAGCCGAAGATTGCGCTGCCCGCAACAAGAACATTTGCGCCTGCCTCAATGGCGATCGGTGCGGTCGCTTCGGAGATTCCGCCGTCAACCTGAATGTCAATGTCAATTCCGCGCTCTGCACATTCCTTGCGCAGGGCGATGATTTTGCCCGTCATGTCGCCCATGAATTTCTGACCGCCGAATCCCGGCTCAACGGTCATGATAAGAACCATGCTCAGCCTGTCGAGGTAGGGAAAAACAGTTTCGATTGGCGTGTTCGGCTTGACCGCAAGACCTGCTTTGCAGCCGCCCGAGATGATTTTATCTATGGTTTCGCCGATCGGTGAGTCCGATTCCACATGAAAATCAATAATATCTGCGCCCGCCTTAACAAAATCGTCAACATATCTGAGCGGTTCGCTTATCATCAGGTGGCAGTCAAAAATTTTGTCGCTGCATTTCCTTATGCACTTAACAACGGGCGCACCGAAGGTAAGGTTCGGCACGAAATGACCGTCCATAACATCAATGTGAATCCAGTCTGCGCCGCAGAAGTCCATGCGAGCGGTTTCCTCGCCCATTTTTGAAAAATCGCAGGAGAGAATCGACGGAGCGATAAGTATCATAAGAAGCACCTTCCATTCTGTGTAAATCAAAATATATTATATAATTAAATGCGCCCGAGGTCAAGAAAAATCGGACGCATTTTATCGCTTATTAAAGATAATCTTTTATTTCCGAGAGCGAACGCACGGTAAAATCGGGCAAATCCGAGTGTTCGTTTGTCAGATTGTGGTCGTAGAGGCAGGTTTTCATTCCGAAAGCTGCGCCGCCGCCGATGTCTGCGGTCAGGGAATCGCCGATCATTATCGTTTCCGGCGGAGAGATCGGTCTGATTTTTTCAAAGCACCTTTCAAAGAATTCCCTGCTCGGCTTTGAAGCGCCGATCAGCTCCGAGATAAAAATTTCGTCAAGATATTCGGTCATTCCTGCGTTGGTGAGCCGCTTTATCTGCTGGGCATAGGAGGCGTTGCTTGCCGCACAGACGAGGTATTTCCCGTGGAGATATTCGAGCAGCTCAAGCGCACCGTCAACGGGCACGGCGCTCTCGGTCAGATGGGAATAGAACACATTTTCAAATTCCACGCCGTCAACCTCAATGCCGAGCAGGGCAAAGATCATGTTCCAGCGGCAGGCGTAAAGCTCCTCCTTTGTCAGTTCACCGTTTTCGATCCTGAGCCAAAGGCGGTTGTTTATCATGTTGAATGTGTCGAACATTGCGCTTTCAAAGTTCAGCCCATAGTCCTCAAACGCCTTTTGCATCGACCAAAGGGCGCATTTGTTGAAGTCCAGCAGAGTGTTGTCAATGTCGATAAAAACAGCCTTGATGTTATCCATAAAATCACCGAATTCATTTTAGCATATGTCGCCGCCGAATTCAATCGAAAATTCCGGCATAAAAATGCAAATTTATATTGACAAAATAATATAAAATGGTATAATAATTTTGCAGAAAGGGTTGACATAGGAATGAAAATTTGCGACAATTTTGACAGACAGACAGACAGACAGACAGACAGACAGACAGACAGACAGACAGACAGACAGCGAATAACTGCCTGATTTTTTTCGTGTGCAAAAATATAAATAATTGCGCTTAACCAACCTAACAGGGCTTGTGAATCGAGCCTTGTCGGGTTGTTTTTATATATAAGGCAGAAAATATTATGAGAAATTGGAGGAAAGACAATGAAGAAAACATTAAAGAAGACCCTCTCTATGTTGCTCGTGATTATACTTATTGCCGCAATGTCATTTTCCGGATTTAACGGGGTGAATTGTTTTTCGGTAAAATCAAAAGCAGCAGAAATGCCGGAATATAATGAGTATACATATATTGCGGATTTCTTAACGGATCGATACAATGGGTTGGGCGTTTATCCGGGAGAAAGGACAGTTCAATCAAAGCTGTTGGATTATTATTCTGAACCTGATCATGTTAGTATGGCGAGAATTCTCACTAATGAGTTACAAAGCAATGCTTCCTTTATGGGAACATTTGCCGCTTGGAAAGTTCTAACTTTTGACCCATCAAACATTGGTGATGATATGCTTGACGAAAAGGGGTATTATGAAGTAATTCTTTTTAATATTCTAAATTCTTTTTTTAATCTTCCGGAGATTTTAGATACCCAGACCAAGGAAAGCTATAAATTCGGCTCGGAAATGACAAAATCCATTACAAATATGTTAAATGAAACAGCCAATATAGATTTTAACAGTGTTAAGG
>CAVJDU010000014.1:0-49492 GCA_963648385.1 uncultured Coriobacteriaceae bacterium
AGGACGGCGGCGAACGAAAAATCGTGAACTTTGACATGGCGGAGATCAACGCTCGGGGCGAAAGACTGCCGGTATATAAGTCCAACAGCGTCCCGTAACAAAACCATGACCCGCAACATAATCACAGGTCATGTGATTAATACGGTCATTTTGCGCCGGGCGGGTTTTATTTGACAACCCGAAGTGTTTCATGTATCATAATACACATGGAGGTGGCGCTATGTTTGACAGCATAGGTTTTGATCTTGACGGAACGCTTTGGAGTTCCATGAATTGTATAACATCATCATGGCAGAGGATTGCCGAGAAATACGGACTTCCGCTCCCGACCGACGAACAGATCCGTTCGGTCATGGGGCTTAATAAAATCGACCTTATGAACAGGCTGTTCCCCGGTCTGGATAAGGAATCGGCAGCGCAATTTTTCGACAGCGCAACGATTGACTGCGTCGGTGAGCTGCAGAAGCACGGCGGAATTCTTTACGACGGCGTTGAGGAAACTCTTGCCGAATTGAGCAAACGCTTCAAATTATATGTTGTAAGCAACTGCCAAAAAAGCTACATGGACGCTTTTCTCTCCTACCATAAGCTCGGAAAATATTTCTGCGACACCGTTTTTGAAGACCCCAAAACTCTTTCAAAGGGTGAGAATATCAAAAAAGTTCTCGCAAGGCACGGGTTTAAAAATTCGCTTTATATCGGCGATACTCAAGGTGACAAAGACGCCGCCACGCTTGCTGGACTCCCCTTCGGATTTGCTGCCTACGGCTTTGGCACGGTTGACGGCTACGATTATAAATTCGATACATTCAGTGATATATTAAAGCTTTGATTAAGACAACACCGCACAGCCCGATTATGCGGTATTGCCTTAAATCATCGGCTGCTCTTGCATCAAAAATATGTGCTGCATTAAATATTGCAAAATATATTTATATATGCTAAAATAATCCTACACGGAGGTGTTGATATGGAGAAAGAAAAACTCTCGGATATCATCAATAAAAAGGTGCTTTATATTATATTTGCGGTTCTCGGCGTGCTTGCGGGAGCGTTTTCAATCGTTCTTTTAATTGTTGAGCATACGATATATTCCAACGGAGCTTGGTATATGCTCACCGTTTGCTGGTTTCTTCTGGCAGGTTTCTTTGTTTACAAATACATAAAAACAGTAAAAACAGAAAAAGAAGAAGCGCAGATGATAGCCGAGTTCAAGGAAAAATACAATATAAAATAAAGACTTAGCTTAACCGTCGAATTGCTGAGACGCAGCAATATGACGAAAACGCCCTTTAAAAACTGTCAGTTTTCAACAAATTGACGGTTTTTAAAATTTTTCAAAAAAATTTAAAAAAAGCTCTTGACTTTAGCACGCTAATGTGTTACTATGCTACCACAATAAAGTTTGGAGGTAAACATCATGAAAAAAATCATTGCAATCACACTCGCAGTTCTTATCGCTGCCATGACATTCATCTTCGCAGGCTGCGGCGACAAGAAAACAACCACAGACACCGACAACACTACGACGGAATCAACAAGTGACCTCGCATATGTTCAGGGCAAGGGCAAGCTCGTTGTAGGCATCACGGACTTTGAGCCGATGGATTACAAAAACTCCGATAACGAATGGATCGGCTTTGACGCAGACATGGCTAAGGCTTTCGCAAAGAGCCTCGGCGTTGAAGTTGAATTCGTTGAAATCGACTGGGACAACAAGGTAATGGAAATCAACAATAAGTCAATCGACTGTGTATGGAACGGTATGACGCTCACAAGTGAGGTTACATCATCAATGTCCTGCACGAACGCTTATTGCAACAATGCTCAGGTAGTTGTTGTCAACAAGGATGTTGCTTCCAAGTACAACAGTGTTGAGGCTTGCAAGTCACTCAACTTTGCGGTTGAGGCAGGCTCGGCAGGCAAGGATATGGCTGAGGAAAACGGCTTCAATTACACTGAGGTCAAGGATCAGGCAACGGCTCTTACCGAGGTTTCTTCCGGCACATGCGACGCAGCAATCATCGACAAGCTCATGGCTGCCGCAATGGTTGGCGAGGGCACGGCAAACGCCAAGCTCACATACACGATTGACCTCAACTCCGAGGAATACGGCGTAGGCTTCCGCAAGGACAGCGACCTCACCGAGAAGCTCAACGAATTCTTCAAGACATCTCTTGCAGACGGTTCAATGGAGAAGATCGCAGAGCAGTACGGCGTTCAGGCTTCTCTCGTTAAATAATTATTAACTCAATTAAATCTACACCGACAGAGGACATGGATAATGTTCTCTGTTTTGGTGCAAAAAAGGATGTTTTTATGTCACAGTTTTTTGAACAGTTCCCGATAGTATTCGAGTCGCTCAACATGGGATTTCTTCAGACGGTCAAGCTTTTTTTGGTAACGCTTGTCGGCGCATTGCCGCTCGGTCTGATAATCTCCTTCGGCTCAATGTCAAAATTTAAGCCGCTGAGCGGACTTGTTAAGATAATCGTTTGGATCTTCCGAGGCTCTCCCCTTATGATCCAGATGCTTATCATCTACTATATGCCCGGACTCGTTTTCGGCACTCCGATCTGGGGCGGCGGCGAGGACGGCAGATTCACTGCGGCGGCGGTCGCATTCATTCTCAACTATGCGTGCTATTTTTCCGAGATATACAGAGGCGGCATTGAGGGCGTCCCCGTCGGACAGCAGGAAGCCGGAATGGTTCTCGGCATGACAAAATCGGAGATTTTCTTCAAGGTCACGCTCCTCCAAATGATCAAACGAATAGTCCCGCCGATGTCTAATGAGATAATCACTCTCGTAAAGGACACCTCGCTTGCAAGAATCATTGCCTTGCAGGAAATCATATGGGCAGGACAAGCCTTTCTCAAAGGCTCTCACGGAATCTCCGGTCAAATCTGGCCGCTTTTCTTTACCGGTGTTTATTACCTCGTATTCTGCGGCATTCTCACCCTTCTTTTCGGCAAGCTGGAAAAGAAGCTTGACTATTTCAAAATATAAGGAGGGCTGAGAAATGGCAATTCTTGAAGTTAAAGACTTAACCAAAAGCTTCGGCTCAACCGAGGTTCTCAAGGGCATTACATTTGAATTGGAGGAGGGCAAGGTTCTCTCCGTCATCGGTTCTTCCGGAAGCGGCAAGACCACGCTTCTTCGCTGCATCAACGGACTTGAAACCGCAACCTCCGGCAAGATAACGGTCAACGATCAGGTCGTTTTTGACAGCGACATAACAGACAAAAAGCAGATTAGGGAGCTTTCAAAAAACAAGCAGAATATAGGTCTTGTTTTTCAGCAGTTCAACCTTTTTCCGCAGTATACAGCCCTCGGCAATGTTACGCTTGCGATGAAGCTGGCTGCAAAAAAACGCCCCGACTATAAGCAGAAGAAAAAGGAGATCCTTGAGGAAATCGACAAGACGGCGAAATACTTTCTCAACAAGGTTGGACTTTCCGACAAGCTGGATTCTTACCCCTGTCAGCTTTCCGGCGGTCAGCAGCAGAGGGTTTCGATCGCCCGTGCGCTTGCGATGAATCCTAAGATACTTTTCTTTGACGAGCCGACCTCGGCGCTCGACCCGGAGCTTACGGGTGAAATTCTCAAAACGATCCGTCAGCTTGCCGATGACAGAATGACAATGGTCATCGTCACCCACGAAATGAACTTTGCAAAGGATGTTTCGGACGAGGTGATCTTCATGGACAACGGCGTCATCGCCGAAATGGGCACTCCCGAGGAGGTACTCGTCAACCCGAAGAACGAAAGGACAAAAGCGTTCCTCAACACATATCAGAAATAATTTACGGGAGGTATTGCGTTTTCCGTATCCGAATGCAATGCCTCTTTTTTTGAAAGGATAAATATCATGAGAAGATCGGTAAAAATTCTTGTCAGCGTTATCCTCTGCCTTGTTTTTTTCTTTTGCACGCTGATACCCGCATTTGCGAGCGAGCCTAAGACTGCGTTCATCGTTGTCAGCGGCATGAATACATTCCCTCTTTACAAGGACGGTGAAAAGGTATTCCCGACTCAGACTAAAGCGATAATAAAGCTTGCCGCAAAGTTGGCTCTTCCGCTTGCGGAGTTCCTTAAGAACAGCGATTACGACAAGCTCGGCGACGCACTTTTCCCTGCGGCGGCAGAGGCCTTCGACGACCTTGCGTGCAACCCCGACGGCAGCTCAAAATACGATATTACAACCGATTTATTCCCTCTGAGCGCAGGCAACTACCCCGAAAGCTTTATGAATGAGGTCAAGGACGAGGGCGGCGTTGTCCGAGCCGGAATTGAAGCCTTCGGCGCAGAGAATACATATTTTTTCAACTACGACTGGCGGCTTGACCCGCTCAAACACGCCGACGAGCTGAACGATTTCATCAAGAATGTTAAAGCCGAAACCGAGTGCGACCGTGTTGCCCTTGCCGCATTCAGCATGGGCGGAACTGTCACCTGCTCCTATCTTTACAAATACGGCAGCGCCGACATTGACAGCGTTGCACTCTGCTCGACCGCTTTTCAAGGAACATCATGCATGGGTTCGATGTTTTCGGGCGATCTGAGCATTGACGCATACGGACTCATTCGCAGAGCGGCACAGCTGACGAGAAACGACTTCCTCGACGAGCTGATAATGTTCCTCGACGAAGCCCTCGAAGCATACAAGATCAACGCTTCGATCGACGGCTATATCAACGGTATTCTTTCAAATCTCAACGAGCGAATGTATAAGGAATTCATCATTCCCGTTTTCGGCTATATGCCCGGACTTTGGGCTTTGGTCGATGACGAAAATTATGAAACCGCAAAGAGCTTCATGCTCGACGATGCGGATTCCGAGCTTATAAAAACCATCGACGAATATCATTACGGCGTTCAAGCCAGGGCTTATGACATACTCAGCTCCGCCCAAAATGACGCAACGGTCTATATTGCGGCGCAGTACAATATGCAGGGCTTGCCCGTTTCCGAAATCTCGACGACGAGCAACAATGATTTTCTGATCGACGCCAAGTACGCTTCGGGCGGCGCAATATGCGCAAAGCTCGGCGAAACCCTCCCGAACGGCTACGCTCAGGCAAAGGCGGACGGACACGACCACCTCAGCGCAGACCGTCAGCTTGACGCTTCGACCTGTATGTTCCCGGAGCAGACATGGTTCATTCGTGACATGGCTCATGTTGATTACAATGTCGGCGAAGCGACGGATTTTATCGTTTGGCTTGCCGGGAGTGAAAAGCAGCTCACGATCCACGACAGCGAAAGCTACCCGCAATTCATGAAATACGACAGCAAAAGCAACACCCTCTCCCCTGTTACCGATAAGCTGCTCGAACCAACCGTATTTTCGCAAATATTTGCTTTTCTTTCAAAGCTTGCAGCCATTTCGGCAGAACTTCTGCTTTCGATCATGACCAAATAAATTATTGCCTTAAAAAAACAGGACTGCCGCTAATGCCACAGTCCTGCTTTTATATGCTTTGTGTTTCGTTATTATCCTTTGAGCTAAGCACCTCTTGTCTGAGCTTTTCGTATTTGTGCCAAAGCCGTGGGTCGGTGTATTTTTTCCAGCCTTCAAAGTCGTCTTTGATCAAAAAATCCCTCATCTCGGTTGCGGAGATGTCAATCGTTTTCGGGATATAAAGCTCGGCAATCGAAGCGCCATCAACGCTGTCGAACCAGCTGATGCGCCTTGCCTCCTTGCCGGAAACAAGCAGGTCGGGCATTTCACCGAATCGGTCGGCAACATTTTTCAGAACATAATCGCCCCATGCCGAGTTATTTCCGACCCCGATATCCGGCAGCGGATAAACATATATTTCGTCGCCGAAAACGGTTTTCAGCATTTCCTCTCTCGTTTCGTAGGAAAATGGATTTTTGCTTGTGCCGGATTCGTTCGACGAGCCGACGAAGATTCCGACCTTTTCGCAAAGCTGTGCCGCCCTGCCTATCATATCTGTATGTCCGGAATGGAGGGTCTGAAAACGGCCGACCAAAATTCCGAGTCTGTACGGTTTTTTATTCATCTAATCCACCTGCCGCTCATTCATGCGCAAAATCGTATATCTTTTGTATTTCCGGCGGCAGCTTGTCGGGCAGCATTTTTTTCAGTTCTTCCTCGTTGCCGTCCTGCATTGCCCGCTCATAGTACCAGCACTTGAATTGAAGCATGGCACGGGTCTTTTCAAGGCGTTCAATTTCCTTTTCAACATTCTCTTTCTGCTTTATAAAAAGCTCTTGCCGCAGCGAATATGTGTCGCTGCCCTCGGCGCACCACTGAATAAACCGGCGTATATCCTTTATTTCAAGACCCGATTTTTTCAAACATTCGATAACATGGAGCGTTTCAAGGTCACGGTCGCTGAACCTGCGAATGCCGGAAGTCCGTTCGATATTCGGCAAAAGCCCCTCCTTGTCGTAATAGCGCAGAGTTGAGATCGGCAAGTGTAGCTTTTGGGAAACCTGACCGATTGTGTACATAAAAATCACCTCGAATTTGATACCGCAGAGTGGGTGCGCAAATTGCAAAAAAGACTTGACCTAAAGTTAACTTTAGGTGTTATAATCATTATACAGCAAAGAAATATATATGTCAATGACGAAAGGAAGGATTTTACCATGTCCAAAAAGGTTCTCGTTATAAGCACAAGCCTGCGCAAAGGCAGCAATTCCGAAGCACTCGCCGAGGCTTTCGCCGACGGTGCGCTCAGCACGGGCAACGAGGTTGAGGTCGTTTCCCTCGCAGGCAAGAGCATCGCATTTTGCAAAGGCTGCAACGCCTGCCAAAAGCTCGGCCACTGTGCAATCAAGGACGACGCTCTTGAAATCACCGAGAAGATGAAAAACGCCGAGGTGATCGTGTTTGCAACGCCGATTTACTACTACGAGATGAGCGGTCAAATGAAGACAATGCTTGACCGTGCAAATTCGCTTTTCCCGAGCGACTACAAGTTCAGAGACATTTATTTTCTCTCAACCGCCGCCGATGACGAGGAGGGCGTTGACGAGCGTGCGATCCACGGACTTGAGGGCTGGCTGGCGTGCTACGAAAAATGCAGCCTTGCCGGAAAAATTTTCGCCGGCGGAGTTAATGAAGCCGGCACGATCAAGGGTCACCCCGCCCTCAAGGAAGCCTACGATATGGGCGCAAAAATAAAATAAAGCAAATGCAAAATGCCCACATCATGCCGCCGTATCAGATGTCGTTATTGGGAAATGCAGCGTTTGAATTTATAGAGATGTAATAGCAAACTCCCCCGGTGCGATGAGGGCATCGCACCCTACGAAATCAGGTTTCTGCACCATACTACCAGCGGCGATGTAACGCTGATCGTAGGGCATGATGCCCACATCATGCCGCCGTATCAGATGTGATTTACGGAAAACGCTCGACGCTAACATATTTTTTGTGAGTTGTTGACAATAAGTAATTTTTATTATATAATTTATATAGACAAAATAGAAAAAGCAAGGTGAGGTAATACTCGACAAAACAAGGGAAATCGAAAAAATCGTAGATAATTTTCGCCTTTTGGACGATGATTTTATGTCAAAAGTGTTCGACGAGTAAAATAACGAATGTATTCAATTCGTTCTCAGAATTATTTTAAATAACGAGAAGCTTGTTGTCGAGTCCTCATCTCCGCAAAAAGAACGAAAATCAATAACCGGACATTCGGTCAAGTTTGATGTTTATGCCAAAACCGGCGACGGTAAGGAAATTGATGTTGAGATTCAACGAGCCGATAGAGGTGCTGTTCCGCAACGGGCAAGGTACAACAGTGCACTGCTCGATTCGGGAATGCTGGACAAGGAGAGCGATTATTCGCATTTAAAGCCCTCATATGTTATATTCATTACCGAACACGATGTTTTGAAAAATAATAAGCCGTTGTATCATATTGACAGAAAAATAAAAGAACTGGATAATGCGGATTTCAATGACGGTTCGCATATAATATATGTAAACGGCGAATATGTCGGAAACGATAAAATCGGTCAACTGGTGCATGATTTCAGATGTACAACCGCCTCGGAAATGAGGTTTGATGTTTTAAAAAACAGAGTTAAATATTTCAAAGAAGAAGGAGGTCGTGACTCTATGTGTAAATCGGTAGAAGATTTTGGCAAAAAGGTAGCAGAGGAAGCTGCCGAAAAGGCAGCAAAAGAAGCTGAAAAAAAAGAAAAGGAAAAAACCATATCGTCATTGCTTAAAACCGGGGCGACTACACAATGGATTCATGAAACTCTGAATTATCCGATGGAACTCATTGAACAGGTGCAAAGCTCCATCGGAAAGTAACCCTTACCATAACCCAAAATCTAAGGCAATACCGCACAATTGGGGTGTTGCCATAACTAAAATTGCCCTTTGTCAACACGAAAAAATGTGTAGCAAAGGGCAATTTCTGTTTTTTCAAAAATATGGCTTTGTGCCTTAAAATGTGAAAATACGCAATCAAGCTTTCGTTTGACTGCGTACTCTTTTTTTATTTGCGTTTTTTGCCGAAAAAGCCTTTCTTGTCCTCACCGGTCGGTGTCGATCCACCCATCAGCGAATTGAATCTAAGCAATGCCTCACGCTGTTCGGAATTGAGCTTGGTCGGAATATCAACAATAATTCTGACGAGCTGATCTCCCCTCGCCTTGCTGCGGATATTCTGAATACCCTTGCCCTTGAGCCTGAATACCGAACCCGGCTGCGTGCCCTCGGGAATATCATACTTGACCTTGCCGTCAAGCGTCGGAACCATAAGCGTATCGCCCAAGGTTGCCTGAACGAGGTTGACATGAACCTCGCACCAAACATCAAAGCCGTCACGCTCAAAGAACGGGTGCGGTCTGACATTTACAACAACATGAAGATCTCCCGCAGGTCCGCCGTTGACGCCCTTGTTGCCCTCGCCACGAACATTGAGAATCTGACGGTCGTCAATGCCTGCCGGTATATTGACCTCAAGCGTACTCTGCTTCGTGATGCGTCCTCTGCCACGGCATTTTGAACACGGAGTTTCGATTATTCTGCCCTTGCCGCCGCACTTCGAACAAGCCCGCTGAGTCTGAATAACGCCGAAAGGCGTTCTTTGCTGAGCCGTGACCTGACCCGTACCGTGACATTCGGGACAGGTTTTCGGCGATGTGCCTGCCGCTGCTCCGCTGCCGTTACAATCGGGACAAACCTCGATGCGGTTTATGTTCACCTTGCGCTTGCAGCCCTTTGCGGCCTCCTCAAACGAGATCGTAACGCTCGACTGAAGATCCTCGCCCCGTCTCGGACCGTTCGGATTGGCTCTTCTTCCGCCACCGAATCCGCCGGAGCTGCCACCGAAGAAGCTGGAGAATATGTCGCCCAAATCAAAATCTTCGCCAAAGCCGCCGTTGAAGCCGCCACCGCCTGCGCCGAAGTTCGGGTCAACGCCCGCATGACCGTACTGGTCGTAACGAGCCTTTTTCTGATCATCGCTGAGCACCTCGTAGGCTTCGTTCGCCTCCTTGAACTTCGCCTCGGCTTCCTTATCGCCGGGGTTCAGGTCGGGATGGTACTGCTTGGCTTTTTTTCGGTAAGCCTTTTTTATTTCATCGGCGCTTGCGTTCTTATCAACGCCCAGCACCTCGTAGTAATCTCTTTTATCAGCCATAAATTAAAGCCCCTGACTTGAAATAGGGCAACGCCGCATAAAAACGGCGTGCCCGTTATCGGTTTATTGACGATTATTTGTTGTCATCGTCCGTTACATCTGTGTAGTCGGCATCGTAGAAGCCGTCCGCACCCTGTGCGCCTGCGCCCGGATTGCCGCCCATGTTCGGGTCTGCCTGCTGACCTGCCGCACCCTGTGCGCCCTGGGCAGCCTTATAAATCTTTTCGGATACCTCATAGAACTTCTTCTGGAGAGACTCCTGCTTATTCTTGATGAGGTTGATATCCTGACCCTTGAGGGCTTCCTTCAGGCCTTCGATCTCAGCGTTGAGAGCGTCCTTATCGGCTTGGTCGAACTTGTCGCCCTCCTCGGAGAGGAGCTTCTCGCACTGGTAAACCATCTGGTCTGCGTTGTTCCTTGTGTCAACCTCCTCACGGCGCTGCTTATCCTCCTGAGCGAACTGCTCCGCCTCATGAACAGCCTTTTCAATATCGTCCTTGGACATATTGGTTGAAGAAGTGATGGAGATAGACTGCTCCTTGTTCGTTCCGAGATCCTTAGCGGAAACATGAACAATACCGTTTGCGTCTATATCGAATGTAACCTCGATCTGCGGAACGCCGCGGCGTGCCGGCATAATTCCGTCAAGATGGAATACACCGAGGGTCTTGTTATCCTTGGCAAACTCTCTTTCGCCCTGGAGAACATGAACCTCAACAGACGGCTGGTTATCGACCGCAGTTGAGAAGATCTGACTCTTCTTTACGGGGATGGTTGTGTTCCTGTCGATGATCTTTGTGTTGATGCCGCCCATTGTCTCGATACCGAGTGAAAGCGGAGTAACATCAAGAAGAAGAAGTCCCTTGACCTCACCGCCCATAACGCCTGCCTGGAGGGCTGCGCCGATTGCAACGCACTCATCGGGGTTGATGCCCTTGAAAGGCTCTTTGCCGATGAACTTTTTAATTTCTTCCTGAACGGCGGGAATTCTTGAAGAACCGCCGACCATGAGAACCTTATCTATCTCGGAGGTCGAAAGACCGGAATCGCTCATCGCCTGACGAACGGGACCCATTGTGGACTCGACAAGATCTGCCGTAAGCTCGTTGAACTTTGCCCTTGTGAGCGTAAGCTCAAGGTGCTTCGGTCCGGTTGCGTCAACTGTGATATAGGGAAGGTTGATGTCCGAAGATGTAACGCCCGAAAGCTCGATCTTGGCTTTTTCTGCCGCTTCCTTGAGTCTCTGCATAGCCATCTTATCGCCACGCAGATCAATTCCGCTTGTCTTTTTGAACTCGTCGATGATCCAGTTCATAACTCTCTGGTCAAAGTCGTCGCCGCCGAGGTGGTTGTTACCTGCCGTTGCAAGAACCTCCTGAACGCCGTCGCCCATCTCAATGATGGAAACATCGAATGTACCGCCGCCGAGGTCATAAACCATAACCTTCTGGTCTTCCTCTTTATCAATGCCGTAAGCAAGAGCTGCGGCAGTCGGCTCGTTGATGATTCTCTTGACCTCAAGTCCCGCAATGTGACCTGCGTCCTTTGTTGCCTGACGCTGAGCGTCGGTGAAGTAAGCCGGAACGGTGATAACAGCCTCGGAAACCTTCTCGCCGAGGTAAGCCTCTGCGTCCGTCTTGAGCTTCTGAAGAATCATTGCGGAAATTTCCTGCGGTGTATACTTTTTGTCGTCGATGGTAACCTTGTAATCCGAACCCATCTGACGCTTGATTGACGAAACTGTTCTGTCGGGATTTGTGATAGCCTGACGCTTTGCAACCTGGCCTACCATTCTCTCGCCGTTCTTGCCGAAGCCGACAACCGACGGAGTTGTTCTTGCGCCCTCTGCGTTGGCGATAACTACAGGCTCGCCGCCCTCGATAACAGCTACGCATGAATTTGTTGTACCTAAATCAATACCAATAACCTTTGACATAATATATTCCTCCTAAGATGTTTATTTATTTTTTTAAATGCCTCAGTTTGCAACGGCTACCATCGCCGGGCGAATTACCTTATCGCCGATCTTGTAGCCCTTTGCAAATACATTTGTGATAACATTTTCGCCGAGATCTCCGTCCTCCGAGTGCATTACGGCGTTGTGGAAGTTCGGGTCAAACTCCTCGCCTTCCTCGCCGAACGACTCAACCTTGAGGTCTTTGAAAACGGTTTCAAACTGCTTGAATGTCATTTCAACGCCCTTTTTGTAATCCTCAAATGTGATATCGGGATTTGCAAAAATTCTGTCGAAATTGTCCGCCACCGGAAGCAGCTCCTTGATGACCGAAGCCTTGCAGTCGATATAAAGCGCATCCTTTTCTCTCTGCGAACGCTTGCGGAAGTTATCGTATTCCGCCGCAATTCTCAAAAGCTGATCGCTCTTTTCTGCAAGCTGCTTTTGAAGCTTTTCCTCGGCGCTTTCTTCCTTGGTTTTCTCTTCCTTTACCTCAGGTTCTTCATTTTTACTTTCTTCCGCCTTTTTATCCTCAGCCTTTGCGGCTGTTTCTTCAATGTTTTTCTTTTTTGCCAAAAGTAATCATTCCTTTCAGTCTTCGTTGAGAACTCCGGAGAGTATTTTTCCGACCATATCGGTCAAATATCTGACGCTCGGAATCAGCGAAGCATAGTCGATTCTTGTCGGACCGATAATTCCGATCGAACCGTGATTTTTTCCGACATCGTACTGAGCCATAATAACGCTTGAATTCTCGAGCGGCTTTAGCTTGTTCTCACTGCCAATCTTAACATTCATCTCTTTTTTATTATCGGCAAAAATTCTGTTCAACGGCTCTCCCCGTCTGAGGAAATCCATCAATTCGTATGCCGTTGCGCCATAGTCGGCGTAATGGAAGATATTCGACTGACCGCCGAGCATAAGCGGAATCTCCGTCGCCTCTGCCGCAAGCTCCGACACCGTTGAAATAAGCGGTATCATTGTCAGCGCATCCTCTCCCATTGAAGCAACAAGCGTTTGCAGCGTTGCCGTGTCAATCGAATCAAGCTCCGTTCCGATAAACGAGGTTTTGACGATGTTGTAAAACTTCTCGATAACGGAAGCGTTCAGATCAACATCGCTTCGGCAGAATCTGCTTTTTATCATACCCGTTGAGGTAAGCAGAACAACCATTCCCGTTCGCAAGCCGACCGGAACAAACTCAACACGCTTTATCGTGACATTATCGCCCGAGGGAGCGGTTGAAACTGCGGCGCAATTCGTCATGTCCGCAAGAAAATCACTCGCCCGTTTGAGTATGCCCTCAGGTCCTGCGTTTCTTATCGAAATGCCGGCTTCGATCCGTCTTTTGGCTGCGTCGTCAAGCTGACGGACTCCCATAAGATGATCCACATAATAGCGGTAGCCCTCATCGGTGGGAATTCTGCCCGCCGAGGTGTGGGGCTGCTCGAGAAGACCCATTCCGGAAAGCTCAGCCATCTCGTTCCTGATGGTTGCGGAAGAAACCGAAAGCTCGGGATCTTTCTGCAAGAGCTTTGAGCCGACAGGCTCGCCCGTCTCTATATAATGCTCAACAACGGCAGCAAGTATCTTTTCTTTTCTTTGACTGAGTTCCATAATCTCACCGCCTTTAGCACCGTTAGCACTCTTTTGCCCTGAGTGCTAACTTCATTTAATAATATACAACTGTCCGTGCGATTTGTCAACACTTTAATTGTGAATTCTTTGTTAACATTTGCAGCTGGCAGTTGATTATGTGCCGAACCTGCCATAAAAAAAGCTGCTCCGAAAATCGGAACAGCACATCTTAATTTTTAGATACCGCAAAAGCAAGTCGTGCGCCTCAACTGCGCAGTGTTGCCTTTACTTTTAATTATCAATAGTTTGCTACGCTCGTTTTGCCCGTTGCGATCGAGAGAACGATAAGCGCATCGTATGAATTGACCTTGTTGTCTCTGTTAAGGTCGGCGGCCTTGAACTGATTTGCGGTGAATGTTCTCGCTCCGGTCGAATACTCGAGGATTTGAAGCGCATCGTTTGAATTTATTTTTCCGTCCGAATTAACATCACCGAGCGAATATGACGGAGCAGGAGTCGGCGTTACATCGCTCTTAAAGGTGTAATTCTTGTATGTCGGCCAATATGAATTCTTTGCGTTGTTTCCTCTGCTCTCGGACTTTGCGGCCTTGTTTGCCGGTCTTTCAAAATAATAGCACCAGTCATAGCCTGCCGTATATGCGCCCTGAGCGGTATTCGGAACATCCTGAAGCTTGTCAAGAATATAGCCTGTGTCGCTCTTGCTGTTGGTAAGCTCATATTTAAGGAAATAGAGCTGACCCGTAAGAGATTTCCAGTTGTAGCCGTTTTTGTTGCAATAGTTTTTAAGATTGTCAAATCTCGAAAGATTCCACTGGCAGATGCCGTAGCTGTCGCCGCCGTCGCCGTAAAGGTTCGGGTTAAAATCGGACTCAGCCTCAATGTTGGCAAGCACACCGCACGCTCCGGCATAGTTGAGATTCAGCTCCTTGACGCAGAACTCAAAAATCGCCTTTTCGTTGTCAGAGGCTGCGGCTGCCGAAAACGGAATGCAGCATACGATCATTGCAACGCTGAGAAAAATAAGCGCAATTCTTTTTAATGTACCGGTCTTTTTCATATAATACCATCCTCATGAATAAAATCAACAATAATTTTATACCACGAAAATGTTGTGCAAATATGGTTTTTCTGTTAACATTGTAACCTTTTGTAACCAATTGATACGATTATTTTTTATATTTTTCTGCATCGTAATTAAGTTGCCGATTCGTAATGACGGCATAATCACGCTTGAAGATACGATTTATCTTTTGATAATAAGCCGTGTCGATCGCGTCGACGGTTTCCTTAGTCGTTCTGAACCGCCAGTTTTTGTCCGCAACGCCGGGAATGTTCATTCTTGCGTCGCTGCCAAAGCCGCAAAGATCCTGAAAAGCGATTATTGCGGTATTTGAAACGGATCTCCAAACGGTTTCGATTATCGCACGGCAGCTCTGCGAGCGGTAGCCGCCCTCTCCCCAGTTCTCGCCCTTGAAGCCGCAATAGTCAAGCGCAAAGCGTCTTGAACCCTCGTCTGCCTCCCAGAGCCAGCCCAAAAGCGTGTTGTTGTCATGAGTACCGACATAGTTGACCGAATTTTTGACCGCATTATGCGGAAGATGCGACGAATCCGAGCTTTCGTCAAAGCCGAACTGAATTACCCTCATGCCGGGAAAATCCGTATCCCGGAGAAGCTTGACAACATCTTCGCCGAACAATCCGAGATCCTCGGCAATGATAGGCGTGTTTGGGAATCTTTCAAAAACCCTGTCAAAGAGCTTCATTCCGGGTCCCTTTGCCCACTCGCCTACCCTTGCGGTTTCGCTCCCTGCGTCCACCTGCCAAAAGCTTGCGAAGGCTCTGAAATGGTCGATGCGGACAACATCATATGTGGCAAGCGCAGCGCCGATTCTTTCGAGCCACCAGGAATAGCCGTCCTTTTCCATAGCTTCCCAGTCATAAAGAGGATTGCCCCAAAGCTGACCGTCCTTTGAAAAATAATCGGGCGGAACGCCTGCAACCTTCTGCGGCTTGAGCGTTTTATCGTCAATGAGAAACATATTTCTGTTCGCCCAGACATCTGCGCTGTCCATTGAAACATAGATCGGCATATCGCCTATCACGGCAATGCCCTTTGAATTGATATACTTCTTCATCTCGCTCCACTGCGAATAGAAAATATACTGAACAAAGCGCCAGAAAGCCGAGCGTTCCTCATAATCGTACCTGTGCTTTTGCATGAATGTCTCATACCTCGCCTGACCGTCGTCCCACTCCCACCACGGCTTCATGCCGTTAGCCTCTTTGAGTGCCATATAGAGCGAAAAATCCGTAAGCCAGGGATTTTCTTTTTCAAAAGCCTTAACGCCCTGAGCAATCTCCGGCGTAATACGCAAAAATGCCGATTTCAGCAGCGAAAGCCTTTTCTCCGCCGCAAATTCATAGTCGGCTGTATACGGACTGCCGCCGTAAAAATTGCCCTCAAGCTCCTCCTCGGTGCACAGCCCGTCCGAATAAAGCTTTTGAGGATTGATGAACATGAAATTACCGGCAAACGCCGACGACGAACAATACGGCGAGTTTGACCCGTCAACGGGGTTGAACGGCAAAACCTGCCAATAGCCGAATTTCATCAGGCACAGTTTATCCGCAAAATGCCTGCAATTTTCATCAAAAACACCTATTCCGTACCTCGACGGAAGCGAAGAAATATGCATCAGCACTCCCGACGCTCTTTCCTTTAACATTTGCTCACCCTCTTATAAATTACCGCTCGATTATATCATAATTGGGAAATTATATCAATAAAAAGCGACATTTTTTCGCACTGTATATAGACAAAGTTTTATTTTATGTTATAATGTATAAAAAAGAAACGGCGAATAAAAGGTCGCCGAAAAAAATGAAAAGGAGAATTATCATGAAAACCACTAAAAAAATCTTAGCGATTCTCATTGCCGTGATAACCGTTTTCGGCATTCTGAGCGTTGCCGCCGCCGCCGATGACAAAACAGTCTATGTTATCGCAGGCAGCGTTGACATCACCGTTAACACCCCGGTTGCGGGAGAAAAGCCGAGCATCGACTATCTTCTGAGCACCGAGAACCTCAGCGTAACCGCATTCACATGGTACGACACAAAGACGAACGGAATCGTTTCCGCCGCCGATTCAAGCTATGTCTATGAGGACGGCAGAGAATATACCGCAAAAATCACGATCGCTCCGAAGGACGGCTACAAGCTCGACGAAGGCCTCAAGGTAACTGTCAACGGCGCAGCTCCCTCCACGATCCGTATTCAGGACGGAACGATGACGATCGAAGCAAACTTCAGCTGCGACAAAGGCTCAAACGGAAGCTCATTCTTCAGCGGTCTGAAAACCGTTCTTCTCAATCTCCTGAAGATCATTCGTGATGTTGTAAGTCACATTCTCGGTCTTTGATCTGACGAAAAAATCAAGACGGTATCTTAACCAATGAGTTTTGATACCGTCCTTTTTGTAGGCAACACCGCCCAATCGAGGTGTTGCCTATATTTTTTTCTTCAAATATGCGGGTTGATTTTTATCGGCTTCGCCGGAACTCCGACTGCGGTGCAATTCGGCGGAAGATTTTTAACAACGACCGCACCTGCGCCCACAATGGAATTCATGCCGACCGAAAGTCCCTGAATAATTTTCGACCCCGTGCCCATTTCGCAGCCTGAGCCGAGATAGGTGCTTCCCGAAACATTCACTCCCGGATAAACGGTCACAAAATCGTCTATCCTCGCATCGTGACCCACCGTTGAATTTGCACCGATATAGACATGGCTGCCGATTTTGATATCCAGCGTGATATATGTGTTTGCGCAAACAATGCAGCCCTCGCCTATCTGAACCCTGTCCTTGCCGAACACGGCGGCGGGGTCGATCAGCGTTGCAAACCTCACATCGGAAATGCTCTTTATCTTTTCGACTATTCTTTTTCTTATTCTTGCGCTTCCGACGGCGCAGACATAATATGCGTCAGGATATTTGGCGACGGCGGCGGTCGTACCGATGACCCTGTGACCGTCTATCATCTGACCCTGCACCTGAATATTATCGTCAATAAATCCGAGAATATTCCATTCGGGGCTGACGGCATTGATTCTCTCCGCCGTCCACACAGTCTCACGACCGAGTCCGCCCGAACCTATAATTATAAGGTCTTTCATAAAGAACGCTCCTTTCGGCTGAATAAATAAAAAGCGGTTATTTAACCTTTGACAGCTTCTCCCTTATCATCGGGGCAAGCTCATTGAAAAGCGTTGCGGCAAGAATAAGAACCGTGCCCACGGTCTGCGCTGCGTCCATTCTTTCGCCGAGCACGAGTGCAGAAACAATAATCGCCGTAACGGGGTCTATGTAGCTGAAAACGGCGGTCGTCTGTGCCGGAACTTTCTGCACGGACGAAAAATAAATCATGTAAGCAAATCCCGTGTGGAAAACGCCAACGATCAAAGTGAAAACGACCGACCTTGTGTCGAAGACAAAGCTTGCAACATCCTCGGTCAGCAGGACATACGGGATCATCGTAATTGCCGCAACCGAGAGCTGAACAAAGGTCGTTTCGACAGGCGAAAGCTCACGAACAAACTTGTTGATGACAATGACCGTGCTGTACAAAGCGGCGGCGGCGAGTCCGAGAAGAATTCCCCTGACGCTCTTTGTCGCACCCGTCACGACGCCCGAAATGAGCACCGCTCCGATAACCGCAACAACGACGCTTGCGCCCTTGAGCGCCGTCAGACGCTCCTTGAGGACAAACGGCGAAACCAGCACAACAATGACGGGCGCCATGTAGTAGCAGAGCGTTGCGACCGTAACGCCCGTGTATTTATACGCTTCAAAAAGGCATATCCAATTGAACGCCATTACGATTCCCGACGGAATGAGAAGTTTAAGATTTTTTACAATTGCCTTTTTATCGAATCCGTGACCGCTGACGGCCATGAATATGCCGATAAAAGCGCTGCCTATAAGTGCCCTCGTGAAAGAAATAAACGACGACGGCAAATTGATATTGTTGACAAAAGGTCCCAATGTTCCGAAAATCAACATCGCAACCACCATTGTTATTTTCGCCTTGTTATTTGAGTGTGACAATGCTTACTCCGTCCTCTCCTTCGCCGAATGTTCCGAGTCGGGAAGTTTTAACATACTTTGATTTTTTCAGATAATCCCTGACCGCCGAGCGCAGAACTCCCGTACCCTTGCCGTGAATTACCGTGAACTCGTTTATGCCCATTCTCAGCGCATGGTCAATATAGCGGTCAAGCTCCATTATGCCCTCCTCGACCGTCATTCCTCTGAGGTCAACGCTGGTCTGAGCTTTCATGTTCATTCGGCTCTCCATTCTTCCTGTGGCAACGGTGCGCTTCTTTTCAACGCTCTTTTTCTTCTCGACGAGCCGCAGATTTTCTTCCTTTACCCTTGTTTTCATCGTTCCCATTTGAACGGTGACAAGTCCTTTTTTATCCTTGAGCGTAACAACCGTCGCTTCGTTTCCTATGTCGGCAATTATTACCGTATCGCCGATTTTCAGCGGTCTGGGAAGAACATAATCCTCATCGTTGCCGAGCGATACTATCGGGTCTGACGCCGAATCTATCGCATTGAGATCCTTCTTTATAACCGCTCTTGCACGGCGAGCCATCTCGGCGGCGTTCTTTTCCTTAGATTGCTGCTTTTTGAGCATTTCAAGGTCATTGAGCAGCTGGTAAGCCTCCCGCTTCGCCTGCTCCGTGATTCTGACCGCCTGACCCTTGGCGTCCTCAAGCTCCTTTTGCCTGAGCGTTTCGATATCCGCTTTCAGCTTCTGCGCCTTTTCAAGCTCACGGTCGGCTTCTTCACGAATTTTTCTCGCTTCTTCACGCTCTTTTTCCATTTGTGCACGGCTCTGTTCAAGCCTGTCAACAACATCCTCAAAGCGAACATTTTCGTTTGAAACAAGCTCCTGAGCGTGCTCGATTATTTCGTCGCCGATCCCAAGCCTTTTTGAAATCGCAAAGGCATTTGAACGACCGGGGATACCGATAAGAAGTCTGTATGTCGGCTTGAGCGATTGAACATCGAATTCGCAGCTTCCGTTGATAACGCCGGGGGTCTGCAAAGCGTATGATTTCAGCTCGGCGTAGTGAGTCGTCGCTGCGATCTTTGCCCCCTGATTGCGGAGCTGTTCGAGAATCGAAACGGCAAGCGCAGCACCCTCGATTGGGTCTGTGCCCGCTCCCAGCTCGTCGATAAGCACGAGGCTTTTATCATCGGCAAGCTCCAGTATCTTAACGATCTTCGTCATATGCGACGAGAATGTGGAAAGCGACTGCTCAATGCTCTGCTCGTCGCCGATATCGGCAAGCACATGGTCAAAGACGGATATCCTGCTCCTGTCGTCAACGGGGAGCATAAGTCCGCACATCGCCATCAGGGACATAAGTCCGATCGTTTTTATCGAAACGGTTTTGCCGCCAGTATTGGGACCGGTGATAACTATCGTGTCAAAATCCGTGCCGAGACTGATATCGACCGGCACGACCTTATTTTTGTCGATCAGCGGGTGTCTGGCACGCCTCAGCTCGATTATGCCCTCGTTATTCAGCTGCGGAACGCTTGCCCTCATCGCATAAGCAAGCTGAGCCTTTGCAAAAATGAGGTTCAGCTCAACGGCGCACTCGTAACTGCTCTTGATTGAATTTGCGAAGCTGCCGACATTCGACGAAAGCTCGGCAAGAATTCTGTCGATCTCGTCCTCCTCTTTATTTTTAAGAAGCTTGATTTGATTATTCGCTTCAACGATCGGCATCGGCTCAATGAAAACCGTTGCGCCGCTCGACGAGGTGTCATGCACAAGACCCGGCACCTCTCCCCTGTATTCATTCCTGACGGGGATAACATAACGGCCGTTTCTCATGGTTATGATGTTATCCTGAAGATACTTTGAAAAATTCGAATTGTGCGTGTACTTTCCGAGCTGATCCCTTACCTTGGACTCCTGCGCACGAATCTTTCTTCTGATATCGGCAAGCGCCGGTGAAGCGTTATCGGCAATCTCCTCCTCGGAGATAATCGCCGTTGTTATCGAGTCCTCAAGGAATCTGTTCGGCATAAGCGCATTGAAATACACATCAAGCACCGTCGCAACGCCCTCGTTGGTGCTTCTCCACTGCGAGATCGTCCTGATAACATGGAGCACGGACGCAACATTGAGCAGCTCTTTCAAACTGAGCGTGCTGCCTGCGTCGGCACGGTAAAGAGCGTTATTAACATTTATAAGACCGCCGAATGCAGGGCCGCCGAAGCGGGCAAGGAGCATATGTGCGTCCCTCGTCTGATTCATCAAAGCCTGCGCCGAAGCAAGCTCACTCTGCGGTTCAAGGCTCAGAGCAGCAATCCGAGCGTCCTCGCATGAGGTATGCCGAGCCAGCAGCTCAAGCACCTTATCCAGTTCAAGTGTCGGATACTGTCGGTTCATTTTGCTCATCCTTTCATAAGGCGACGCCTCAATTGTGCGGCATTGCCATGGCTTTATAAAAATCCAGTGTCTTAAATTTTTTTGCTATCTGCGCAAGCAAAAATTTTTCCGTGACCTCGCCGAGCAAATTCATGCTGTCCTCGCCGAGGGTGAATGAAAACAGCTTTTCGTCCTCACTGTAACAGATATATCTCATTGCACGCAGCACGCCGGACGAAAGCATTATTCCCGAATGCTTATGCCTGCATTTTTCGCAGAAGACGCAGCCCTCAACGGGGCTGAAAAGGAAATCGCCGTCGTATTCCTCTCCGCAGTCGCCGCACGCAACAAGGTCGGGCATATAGCCCGAAAGGCAGAGCAGCCTCAACTCAACAACGGCCTTCAGCTGAGCCTGCGGTCTTTTTTTCTTCATCAGCATATGTAAAGCGTTGAGGATAAGGCGCAGATATTCTTCCGCATCGTCCTCAACGGGGGCAAGCTCGCCTGCCAGCTCACAGAAATACTGAGCCAGCGCAAGAGCCTCAATGTCGTTCCTTAAATCAAAAAATATCTCCTTGGGCTGAGCCTCATCGACCGAATATGCGTCCCTGCCCCTGTAAATTGAATAGCTTCCGTAGGCAAAAAGCTGAGTTGCGCTCTGCGATCGGCTTTTTATCCGTTTAGCTCCCCTCACAAAGGCTCTGATAACGCCGTGGTCACGGGTGAGCAGAGTTACCAGACGGTCATCCTCGCCCGTCTGCTGCTCCCTGATTATCAGTCCGTCCGTCCGAAACTTCATCCTTGTTCTCCTGTGTTGAAATATGCTTGTATTGAAGATAGTCGCAAATTTTTCCGCTTGAGGCAAATTTATCCCATGCGGCAAGATCTTTAAAACCGTTATTCATATAAAATCCCTCCAAATAAAATTATTTGCAGGGATCAGGTGTTTATTTGTTTTTTAACGGCGGTAAAAAAATCCACCGTCGTTTTGACGCCCGTTTTTATCAGTCAAGTCCGAAATTGTGGATAAGACCCTCTCTGTTGCGCCAGCCCTCCTTGACCTTGACCCAGCAGCGCAGATTGATATGACATTGGAAAAATTTTTCCATATCCTCCCTCGCTCTGGTGGAAATGCGCTTGAGCATCGCTCCGTTCTTGCCGATTATAATTCCCTTGTGGCTGTCCTTTTCGCAATAGATAACGGCCTCTATATCCATGATATCCGAGTCGTCACGCTCACGCATTTTTTCTATGCTGACCGCAACGCCGTGCGGAATCTCTCTGTCAAGGTTTCTCAAAAGCTTTTCACGAATGATTTCCGCCGCAATAACACGCTCAGGCTGATCCGTCAGAGTATCCTCCGGGAAGAAGAATACGCTTTCCTCGGCAAGCTTTTTCATCTCGGAAAGAAGCTCGTCCATATTGATTCCTCTGAGAGCCGAAACGGGAACGACCGCTTCAAAATCATAGGTCTTTGAAAGTTCAAGAATCCTCGCCATTAAAACCTCCTTGTCAGGAAGCGTATCGACCTTGTTTATCGCAAGGATGACCGGCATTTTCAACTTCTTGAATTTTTCGATAAGCTCAAGCTCGGCAGGCCTCAGTTCGCCCTGCGGCTCAACAACGAACAGGCAGGCGTCAACGCCCGAAACGCTGTCCGAAACAGCCTGGATCATCTTCTCGCCGAGCTTCGTCCTCGGTCTGTGGAAACCGGGAGTGTCGGTAAAAACAAGCTGAGTGTCGCCCTGAGTCAAAACTCCCATTATCTTGGTTCTCGTCGTCTGCGGCTTGTCCGAAACAATCGCTATTTTCTGACCGAGCAAGCGGTTAAGAATTGATGATTTGCCGACATTGGGGCAGCCCACAATGGCAATAAATGCGGTTTTGGTCATCAGTTATCCTCCGAATAATAGCTGTCGTTTCTTTTGAGTCCGAGCTGAGTGAGAACAGCCTCTTCCTTTTCACGCATACGGACTCTTTCAAGTCCCTCCGCCTCATGGTCGTAGCCGAGAAGATGAAGCATTGAATGCACGGTGAGGAACGCTATCTCACGCTGGAGCGAATGGCCGTAAAGATCGGCCTGCATAACAGCGTGCTGCATGGAGATCACTATATCGCCGAGGATCTTTGCGCCCGTGTCACGGTTGACATCATAAACGCCGTTCTCGCCGAGCGGGAAAGAGAGCACGTCCGTGCTCCTGTCAACATGCCTGTACTCTCGGTTAAGCTCATGAATGATCTCGTCATCGACGAAGCGAACGCTTATCTCCGCCGAGCCTTCAAAATTCTCATTGACAAGCACCGCATTGCAGCAGCGGCGGATCAACATTCTGACTCCCGTGGGTATTTTAACTTCCTTTTGATCGTTTGAGATAATAACCTTAATCTTATCGCTCATCGTCTTTTCTTTGCCTCCTCATACTTTTCGTACGCCTTGATGATGTCCTGCACCAGCTTATGTCGTACAACATCCTTCTCGCTGAATCTGACTGTTTTTATGTCCTCAATATTTTTCAGTATCTTTGTTATCTCGACCAGTCCCGAACGCTTTCCGTCGGGCAGATCGATCTGGGTTATGTCGCCCGTGACGACCATTTTTGAATTGAAACCGAGACGGGTCAGAAACATCTTCATCTGCTCCGTCGTCGTGTTCTGCGCTTCGTCAAGAATAATGAAGCTGTCGTCAAGGGTTCTTCCTCTCATGTAGGCGAGCGGCGCAACCTCAATATTGCCCCTCTCCTGATACCGCTGAAAGTTCTCCGCTCCGAGCATATCGAAAAGTGCGTCGTAAAGCGGTCTTAAATAAGGATCGACCTTCTGCTGGAGATCGCCGGGCAGAAAGCCCAGCTTCTCGCCCGCCTCGACCGCAGGACGAGTCAGAATGATCCTGTTGACCTCCTTGGCTCTGAATGCGCTGACCGCCATCGCAACGGCAAGGTAGGTTTTGCCCGTGCCGGCAGGGCCGACGCCGATAACGATCGTGTTGTCCCGGATCGCCTGAACATATTTCTCCTGACCTATCGTTTTCGGCTTGACGGGTCTGCCCTTTGTCGTCATGCAGATGCAGTCGCCGCTCATGCTTTTCAGCTGATCCTCGTCGCCCTCGTCAACGAGAGAGGTAACATACCTCACATTCTGCTCATTGAGCGATTCGCCCTTGTTGATGAGGTCGAGCAAGCCTTTAACGGCTCTGACGGCAAGCGAAACATTCTCCGCTTCGCCGCTTATTTTCATTTCCGCACCCCGACACACGACCGAGACGGAATATTTCTTTTCTATGTACTTTATATTTTCGTCGAAGCTGCCGAAAAGACTGACAGCCTGCTCCATTCTTTCAAAATTTATTATCTGCTCAAACAAACGGTTATCGCCGCCTTCCGCTTAATATTTTATTAAAAGTAAATAAAAATTCCTACACCATTTAGTATTATACCACAGTTTTACAAAAAAGTCACAGATTTAGCCCTTAAAATTAAACATAATTTTTTATCAAATTTTGTGCAATATGTACACGCCGTCAAACATAAAAGAACCTTGACGAAAAGCGGATTTTTTGATATCATTTTATATAAACAGGGGTGATACATTTTGAGCGATAAAAAAAAGAATAAATCCGATTCCGGATTTTTCACCGAGAAAATCACCGTTCCTTGGCTAATAGTCACGATTTTTTCTATGATTTCCTTTCTCGCCTTTCTCATTTCGATGTTTTTCGGCAAATTTACTTCGATTTTTTTCGGAATTTTCATCTTGGCGATTGCCGCCGTTGTTTTGCTTGACGGAATACACAAAAAAAGAGAAAACTATATTTCGGGAAATCTCAATTTCATCATGACCGTTCTGTGCATCATTTGTGCGGTCATAGTCATGAATATGTAACGGTATTTAAGGCAACACCGCACAATTCAGGCGTGCGGCATTGCCCTAACAAAATAAAAATGGGGGTTCAAAACATGAAAGAAACTATCATCAAATCCGTAACGGCTTTGCTTTGCGTTGTTGCGGTCTGCGTTTCCTCGGTTCTCGCCGTCGGCAAATACGGCAACGCCGTGGTAGAAGCAGCAAAGAATGCACCGGCAGCGTCAAGCAGCTCCGCCGGCATTGGCTCAGCAGAGGCAACGGACGCTTCGGGTGACGCAACCGCAGATCCCGCCGTAACTCCGGACGCAGGCTCGGCAGACACAGCAACGACCGACGCAGCGGCGGCCGACTCAAGCGCAAGCGCATCAACGGACAGCGGCTCGGCGGCAAGCGGAGCAGCATCGGGCAGCAGCGCCTCGGCAAGCGGCAGCTCGGCGACGGCAACCGACCCGACGAAATATTCCAAGGAGCAGATAGTTTCTTACTATAACAATGCTATCAAGGCTACCGCAAAGGTTTCAAAGCTTTCTGTTACGAAGAAAGAGGTAATCGACATTCAGGTTGACACGATGAAGCCGGACAGCAATACCCTTAAAAATATTATCAACGAAAATGTTCTTTCAAAGTATGCAAAGCCGACAACGGACTCAAAGTCATTCACCAACGGCGTTGCAGCCGACAAGACTAAGGCTGAGGATTATCTCCCCAGAACAAGACTCCAGGCGGCAGGCGTTAAATCGGCAAGCATCACAAAGAGCGGTTCAAACTATCTTGTAACGATCGTCACCATCGCAGAAAAAACAACACTCGAAAACCCGACTCCCAAGTATGCCGACCAGTGCGCAGCTCCGCTCAACCTGGCAAGCGTTGACCTCGGACCCATTAAGGTTACTCAGGCGGACATCAACTATTCCGGCGTCACTCTTAAAGCAACGGTAAACGCAAACGGAACGCTCGTCAGCAGCTCCATCGACCAGCCGCTCAACGGCTCGGGCACAGCCAATGTTATCGGCCTCAAGCCCTCGGCAACCGTTCACGGCGCATGGACTCAGCAGAACACATACAAATATTGATTTTGATTTAAGGCATACGCCTTCATGCTGCACAAAAATCAATAAGCTTATCCGCCTTCAAATTTGAGGGCGGATTTTTCGATAAAATCACACAGGAGGATTGTCATGACACTTGATGAATTTATTTCGGCTCTCAAAGTCCCCGCTTTCGGCACAATTTTGGGCGAACCGATAAACTGCGGTTCTGGACTTTCGATAGACGACGAAAAAAACGGCGGCGAGGATGATTCCTATATGCTCGTTCTCGGCGATGTTACGGCAAAAATGTACCGTGATTTTCTTTCGTCGCTTTCAGAAACAGGTCGCAAAGAAACATTTCACCGAGAATTTAACGGCAATATTTTTTCGGAATTTGCCGACGGAGAAAGAATTATCTATACATACTATACCGCCGAAACAATGCTTGCGAGGATCATCTTTGACAACGCAAGCTCTCCCCTTTCCGAGATGAACGACGCTGCCGACGATGTAAGGGGCGACACTGCGCTGATGCAATTCTCGCTGCGGTACGGAAAAATGATTCGCCTGCACAGCTGCGATTGCGGTATGCTTTACGCCATGAGAATGCGTGACAATTCCGTTATCATAATCGACGGCGGCGAAAAAGAACAATGCACCGAGGATGCGTGCGATGAATTCATGCGCCGCCTTGAGGAGCTTACAGACACCCGGAAGGGCGAAAAAATTCGTGTTTCGGCTTATATCTGCACCCATAATCATGACGATCACATGGACTTTTTCATCAAGCTTCTCAAAAGAGAAAACGATGTTCTCTGCGTTGAGCGGGTGATGTTCAATTTTCCGTCAAGAACTCTGCTCGAATACTCAATTCCCTGCGCCGACAAGCTCAAATGCAGGATAAAAAAATACGCTCCTAACGCCAAATTTCTTAAACTCCACACGGGTCAGACCATTCGCTTCCCGGATGCGAGAATCGAGGTTCTCTCGACCCACGAGGATATTCTTCCCCGCTCGACCCGTGCCGACGAGGGTAAACTTTACCGCAGCGTCAACGAAACCTCAACGATTTTTCAAATTATTTTTGACGACTGCTCCGTAATTTTTCTCGGCGACGCAGAGGAAACGAACGGCGAGGCGCTGCTTGCGCTTTACGGCAGGAACTCGCTTTCCTGCAAATATCTTCAGTGCGCCCACCATCTTATCAACGACGACAGAAATATTTACAGCAATATCCATGCCGAGAAGCTGCTCATTCCGCAGTGCCGATACATTGCAATGACAAGCGAATGCGACAACACTCGATATTTTACGCAGCTTTTCGGAGCGGAAAATATGTACTTTGCCGGCGACTGCACCTATGTTTTTACAATAAAGAACGGCAGCGAAAAAATCGACCTGTTTGAACAAAAAGGCTATTTCTTCGACAACAGCGATTTTTAAAATTATAAGCAGCACCGCACAATCAAGGTGCACGCCTTGCATGAATTTACTTCCGTCATGTTGCACAAAAATCCCTTGACTTGTGACAGCAAGCCTGCAAAAATTTTTTGTACAACCCGACAAAAAATCTTAGTGCGCAAACCGCACGCCCCAATTGTGCGGTTTTGCCTATAAAAATCACAATACTAATCGGCATTTCGCAGTATTGACAATTATATAACAAAGTGGTAGAATAGGTTGCAATAAGATTGATTCAGGAAGCTTTTGCAGCTTCGCCGAACGCTCAATCGCATTGCGGTTGCGTTCGGTTTTTATTTTTTTCGGAGGTTTCAGGAATATGAAAGCAGATGTTGTAATCGTCGGAGCAGGTCCGGCCGGCATATTCACGGCTATTGAAATGCTTCGCAAGGGTACAAAGAAAAAAATCGTCATTGTCGAAAAAGGTCAGTCTGTCGAAAACAGGCACTGTCCCAAGGCAAAGACAAAAAAATGCATGAACTGCAAGCCGTATTGCCACATCACAACCGGTTTTTCCGGCGCAGGCGCATTCTCGGACGGCAAGCTGTCGCTGAGCTATGAGGTCGGCGGAGATCTCCCGAATCTTGTCGGCGAAAGTCTTGTTCAGGAAACCATTCACTACGCCGACGGTATATATCTCGAATTCGGCGCAGATACTAAGGTCGAGGGCATCGGAAACACCGAGGAGGTCAGAAAGATCCGCACCCGTGCCATTCAGGCGGGGCTGAAGCTCGTTGACTGTCCGATCCGTCATATGGGCACGGAAAAGGCGCAGGACATCTACCTTGCTATCGAGAAGTACCTTATCTCCAACGGCGTTGAAATTTTCTTCGGTTACGAGTGCTCCAACATTATCCTCAACGGCAAAAAATGCGAGGGTATATATGTGACCGACAACAAGGGTGTTGAAACGGAGATAAGAGCCGACGACACGATCATCGCAACCGGCCGCAGAGGTGCCGAGTGGCTCGAAAAAATGTGCGGCGAGCATGACATTGCTCACCTGCCCGGAACGGTAGACATCGGCGTAAGGGTCGAGGTCAGAAACGAGGTTATCGAAAAGGTCAACGATGTTCTCTATGAATCGAAGCTCATCGGCTATCCCCGTCCGTTCAAAAACAAGGTCAGAACCTTCTGCCAGAATCCCGGCGGATTCGTAAGCCAGGAAAATTACGACAACAATCTCGCCGTTGTAAACGGTCATTCATACAAGGAGCTTAAAAGCAACAACACAAACCTTGCCATTCTTTGCTCCCACAATTTCTCTTATCCGTTTAACCAGCCGATCGCCTATGCCCAAAAGGTCGGCGAGCTGACAAATATGCTCGGTACGGGTCACATTCTCGTTCAACGCTTCGGAGATATTCTTGACGGCAAGCGCACCTGGCAAAAGGAGCTTTCGCAGTCCAACCTCAAGCCAACGCTTCCCGACGCCGTTGCCGGTGACATCACCGCCGCCATGCCGTACAGAGCCATGACAAACATAATCAATTTCATTCAGGCGGTTGACCATGTTGCCCCCGGCTTCGCTTCATACGAAACGCTTCTCTACTCCCCGGAGCTTAAATTCTACAGCAACAGGGTCAAGATGGACGAGCATTTCAACACAAATGTTGAGGGACTGCACTGCCTTGGCGACTCAAGCGGCTGGACAAGAGGTCTTATGATGGCTTCCGTAATGGGAGTTCTGATGGGCAGAGAAATTTATTGAGGTTTTGCTATGAAAATTACACTCAATCCCGACGAGGAGATCGTCAAGGTAGTCAAGGAGGGGCTCAAACGCACGGGCGGCTATTGCCCCTGCCGCAGAGAGCACACACCCGAAAACAAGTGTATGTGCGAGGAATTCAAAAAGC
The DNA here is from genome assembly GCA_963648385.1 of uncultured Coriobacteriaceae bacterium. Taxonomy (GTDB): domain Bacteria; phylum Bacillota; class Clostridia; order Oscillospirales; family Acutalibacteraceae; genus CAG-488. The sequence goes on from CAVJDU010000014.1 coordinate 28,855, forward strand.
AAATAGCAGACCCTGATTTTGAAGGCTTTTGCCATTGTATGCTTTATTATAAGTCAAAGGACTAAGGAGGTTTTCATCATGGCTGAGGTTAAAATCACAAAGGACAATTTCACACCCGAGGTACTTAAAAGCGACATTCCCGTTCTGCTTGATTTCTGGGCGGAATGGTGCGGACCGTGCCGTATGCTCGCTCCCGTCATTGAGGAGATAGCGGACGAATACGACGATGTTGTCAAGGTCGGCAAGGTCAATGTGGACGAAGAGCCGGAGCTTTCTTCGGTTTTCAATGTTTCGAGTATCCCGACGCTGGTCGTTATCGACCACGGCAAAGCGAACAAATCCGCCGTCGGATATATGCCGAAAGAAAAGGTTCTCGAGCTTCTCGGACTTTAATGACGACAAATTCAAAACGAGCCGAAACACCGACGCAGTGTTCCGACTCGTTTTTCTTTTTTTATTTTATACCGTGAACGGATCTATGCCGTTCGTATTTGTCGGGAGAAGCTTGAATGTAAAGTTATACTCCTTGTCATTCACGCTGTATTTCGGCGCAAGATCATCTCCACACGCACCCGAGCCTGTTCCCGCCATCTTGTAGTCGAGGCTGAACACAGTCTCTTTCATCGGCTCAAGCTCGTAATCGTGCTTTGCTTCACGGATCATCTGCGGTGTGAAATGCTGAGCATTTGACGAGAAGCTGTCAAAATCCTCGCCTCGGCAGATAAATCCTATTCCGCTCTCGTTCGAGATTTTCGCCCATTTGCAGCCGTAATGGCTTGAATTTTCCTGCGGACGGACATAGTGCTCAAAGTTCTCCGTTACCGTCGTCTTGAATTCGTCAACATAGGTGTAACGCTTCTTGTCGATATAGCTCTCCTTTGGACCGTAGCCGAAATATTCGTAGCTCTCGAAGCCCTCCGGCATTGTCAGCTGAAGTCCGAGCCTCGGCAAAACATCCATTCTCTCTGCTTTTTTGCCGTTGACATTGACAAGAACGCTTGAATCCGGCAGGAATGTGTAGGTCACTCTACCCTCAAATATCGGCTCAAAAGTATAAACGCCGATCGCAAGCTCGACCGCAATTTCAACCTTATCGTCGGATTTTGTCACATTGAGCGAACGGCACTTCTGACCAAGCCTTTCCATGCCGACCTTGTACCATTTCTCCCTGTATGCGGGAGAATCGTTGTCGATATACGCTCTGTAAAGATTAATCTCAACCGGCTTCGCAAGAAGCTCGTTTTCGCCGTAGCTTATCCTGTTAAGCTTGCCGTAAGCCTTGTCGAATACATATTTAACGCTGCCGACACCGACCTCAACATATCTTTCACCCTCGTCAACGGTCATTGCCGTCGTCGGGAGAGCTGCTCTGCCCGTGGGGATGGACTTGAGCTTGAACTGCTTGAGTCCGACCTCATAGCCCGCCTTCGCCCAGAGCTTGTCCGTTCTGTTGACAAAATGAAGCGTAAGGTAAGTCTCGCCCGTGAAGCTGTACGCCGACGGATCGAAAATTGAAAAATTCTTCTTCTCTCTCGGCATGAGCATAAGTCCGGAAACCTCGCCGGAAGCGATGAGCTTTCCGTCCGATTTGATATTCCAGTTAATGCCGATATCATCAAGGCCCTTGAAATAATTGCGGTTCTTTATCAAAACCTTTCCGTTGCCCGAATACTCTGCAAAAAACGGCTGATAAACATACTTTGCTTCCTCAAAGCCCGTGTGCGGGGTTCTGTCGGGATAAACAAGACCGTCAACGCAGAAGTTGCCCGCATTCGGCATATCTCCGAAATCGCCGCCGTAGCTGTATTTGTATCCGCCGTTGCCGTCGGGAATCGCCACGGAATGATCGGTATACTCCCAGATGCAGCCGCCGCAGAATTTGTCGTCGGAGTCAATAAGCTTCCAGTAATCACCGAGATCTCCGGGGCCGTTGCCCATTGCATGGCAGTATTCGCAGAGATAAAGCGGCTTATTCTTGCGCTTTTTGCTCGAAAGTATCTCTTTGCACTTTTCGATCGAGGGATACATCCAGCTCTCAACATCGGAACAGTTGCCGAGGAATTTTCCTGCAAGCTCCGAATAGCGATAGTTGGCATTTTCATAGTGAACGATAGCGTCCTTGTTGCGCGACTTTATGAAATCGTACATCGCCTGATGATTATCGCCGCAGCCCGACTCGTTGCCGAGCGACCAGAAGATTACCGAAACATGGTTCTTGTCACGCTCAAAGAGTCTGCGCACTCTGTCGATATAAGCCTCTTTCCATGTCGGGTCGTTTGCAAGCAAACTCCAGCGGTCAAAGAAGAAGCCGTCGATCGAGGTGCTGAAGCCGTGAGCCTCAAGGTCGGATTCGTCAATAACGAGGAAACCGAGCCTGTCGCACATCTCCAAAAATCTCGGGTCATTCGGATAGTGAGAGGTACGAACGGCATTGACATTATGACGCTTGAAAATATAGAGATCCTCAAGAACATGCTCGATCGGCGTTGCATGGCCGTAAATCGGGTGAGAATCATGGCGATTAACGCCCTTGATTTTGATTTTTTGCCCGTTGAGATAGAGAATCGACTTTGAAATTACAAGGTCTTTAATGCCGACCTTTACGAGCACGACCTCGTCCGAAACATCAAGGAAAAGGTCATAGAGAAGCGGATCTTCATCGTTCCAAAGAATCGGGTTGTCAAACTTTATCTTTATTTTGCCGCCCGAGCTTTCGCCCGAATCAATGTTCTCGCCATGGGGAGAAACAAGGTGGTAGTTGACCTCTCTGTCGCCGACAATGTCAAGATCAACGCTCATTATGCATTTTGTATATTTCTTTTTAAGCTCCGTCGTAACATAAAAATCACGGATTCTGCCCCTGCGGCTTCTCTTGAGGATATAAACATCACGAAAAATTCCGCTCATTCGCCACATATCCTGATCCTCAAGATATGAACCGTCGCACCACTTGAGAACGAGCATGGCGATCCTGTTAGAGCCTGCATGGACGCGCTCGGTTATGTTGAATTCACTCGTCATGTGGCTGACCTGGCTGTATCCGACGAATTCACCGTTTATCCAAAGATAGAAGCAGGAATCAACGCCCTCAAAATTGAGAAAAAGGTCACGGCTGAGGTCGTTCTCGTCAATATCAAAGTCACGGATATAAATTCCGCACGGGTCGTCATCGGGAACATACGGCGGATCGCAGGGATACGGATAGTCCGAATTGGTGTAATTCGGAGCGTCATAGCCCTTATCAAGCGCCATCTGCCAGTTCATCGGAACTTTTATTTTGTCATAATTGCCGTTGATCTCATAGTCTGCGGCGTAAAATCCGTCCTCAACATCAATTATCGAATTATAGAATCTGAAATCCCACTCGCCGTTAAGAAGCTGAAAATATTTTGAATCCTCTCTCGATTTTGTGAGAGCGTTTTCCTCGTTAAGATAGGGAACAAAATATGCGTGGGGTTCTTCACAGCCGATATGCAGCGTGGTCGGATCCTCGTAATACTTGGGTATATTCAGCATCGTTTTTCCTCCGTTCAAAGTTCGATTTTTGCCTTTCTTGAGTTTATCGCACGGAAGATCGACGCTTCAAACTTTGGCTTTCTTGAATAGGTGTAAAGTCCGTTCTGCTCCTGCTCAACATCGTAGAGCTGAGTATAGCAAAAGCCGAACATCTGGTCGTTATCAAGCAGAGCGTCGGTAAGTCCCTTGTAACGCTCGATGAATTCGTACTTGTTCTTCGGCGCATTGCCGTAGCCCCATGCGTTCTGTTCGTTTTCGTTCACCGACCAGCGGATTCCGCCGTATTCGCTGATGAATGTCGGACCGCCCGGGTACTTCTGACGGCGCTCGTGATTATCGTAGAGCTTACCCTCGGTCATGAGCATATCAAAATGCTCCTTGAATACCTTGGGATCTTGCTCATAGTCGTGAAGATCAAAGATATCGGTAATAACATGGAAGTTACCGCTTGTGTCGATACAGGGACGGGTTTTGTCGAGTGCCTTTGTCGTCCTGTAAATAAGGGCAAGAGCGTCATCGAACTGCTTTCTTCCGTCGTAGTCCCATGTTTCGTTGAGCGGACACCAGCCGATGATTGCCGGGTGGTTAAAGTCACGCTCGACCTCCTCGATCCACTCCGGGATAACGGAATAAACTATGTTCGGGTTAGAGTGATCAAGACCCCAGTTCGGGTATTCGCCCCAAACTATATAGCCCATCTTGTCGCAATGGTAGAGGAATCTCGGCTCGAAAATCTTCTCATGAAGTCTTGCGCCGTTGAAGCCGACATCAAGAGAGATCTGAATGTCCTTGATCATGGCATCCTCGTTCGGAGCGGTGTAAATTCCGTCGGGATAGAAGCCCTGGTCGAGAACAAGACGCTGAAAAACGGACTTGCCGTTGATGAGGAACTTCTGTCCGTCAAGCTTAACGTCACGCAGACCGAAATAGCTGTCAACCTTATCCTCGTTAAAACGAAGCTCAAGGTCGTAAAGTCTGCCCTCTCCGACCTCCCAAAGATATGCCTCTTTAAGGTCAAGATGTGCGGTTATAAATCCGCCCTCGGTTTCAACGCTTGCTGCGCCCATGATCCGCTCACGGTAGAGAGCGAGAACCTCAAACTTACCTGCGCCGATAACCTCCGCCTGAATATCAACCGAGCAATTCTCAACATTCGGGAAAACCTTTATGCCCTTGATCCTCGACTCAGGAACAAATTCAAGCCAAACGGTCTGCCAAATGCCCGTTGTTCTTGTGTAATCGCAGCCGTGGGAATAATATTTCTCGCTCTGCTTTCCTCTCGGCTGGAGAGGATCTCTTGTATCGTCCTCGGCGTAAACGGTCAAAATGTTTGTTCCGCCGTTGAGATAGTCGGTTATGTCGAACTCAAACGAGATGTAGCCGCCCTTATGCGTGCCGACCTTCTTACCGTTTACGAAAACGGTAGCCTTGTAGTCAACTGCGCCGAAGTGAAGGATCGTTTTCAGATCCGCAAACTTCTCGGGAACGGTGAATTCTCTTTGATACCAGACAGCGTCCATAAAGTCCTTATACTCAACTCCGGAGAGTACGCTTTCGGGGCAGAAAGGAACAATTATGCTACCCTCAAGCTTGGCCTGCGGCTCGTAGTATTTCTTTGCAAGACCGCTTTTGGACTTGTCGATCTCAAAATTCCATTTTCCGTTGAGGTTCAGCCATTCTCTGCGCTGAAACTGCGGATTTGGGTGTTCGGGACGGGGTATATTTGTCATATGATATATTCCTCCATAATCAAATTCAGTTTATCATACCATATCCGAACGGATTATACAAGTAAATATATATAATTTTTACAAATTTAAGGCAACGCCGCACAATCGACCTTTATGAAAAATTTTTATTTTGCGGTGCATATCTATTGAAAAAAATCGGACAAAATGATAGTATAGTATAAAGTTAGCACTGCACAATCCGCAAACCTCAATTGCGCAGTGTTGCCTAAAGCAATATTAGGTCAGCTTGCACAAACGGAGGACATACCGATGGAAGTTAAAAAAATGGAATCGCTCAAGGAGCTTTATAAGATAGGCAGAGGACCTTCAAGCTCACATACAATGGGACCGGAAAAGGCCTGCAAAATTTTCAAAGAGCATAACCCGGACGCCGACCGCTTCAAGGCGATACTTTACGGTTCACTCTCGAAAACAGGCGTCGGACACGGTACGGACAGAGTAATCAAGGTTACGCTTGAGCCGACCCCGTGCGAGGTCATTTTTAATAATACCGAAACCGATCTCCCCCACCCCAATACAATGGATCTGATCGCATACAAAAACAATGCCGAGATTAAAAGAATCCGTGTGTTGAGCGTCGGAGGCGGAAAAATAGAAATTGTCGGCTACAAAAATGTTGATCCTCCGAGGATTTACGAATTGTCGACCTTCTCCGAAATTTCCGAGCATTGCAAGAAAAATCATATGAAGCTTTGGCAGTATGTCGAGGAGGTCGAGGGAGTCGAAATCAGAGAATATCTGCTGAAAATATGGAATCAGATGAAAATGAGCATTCATATCGGGCTTGAAACCGAGGGTGTTCTTCCCGGCGGTCTGAATGTTGAGCGTAAGGCGAAAAAGCTTTATTCGCATCAGCATATTGACGAAAGCGCACAGACAAAGGAAAACCGTGTTGTTTCGGCGTATGCGTTCGCTGTCAGCGAGCAAAATGCCGACGGCGAGGTTATCGTGACCGCTCCGACCTGCGGCTCGGCAGGAGTTATGCCGTCGGTGCTTTACTACCAGCAGATGAAGCGGGGTTATACCGACCTTGAAATTATCCGTGCACTGGAAACGGGCGGAATAATCGGCAATCTCATCAAGACCAACGCTTCGATCTCCGGCAGCGAATGCGGATGCCAGGCAGAAATAGGCACGGCGTGCGCAATGGCTTCGGCTGCGCTCGGTGAGCTTTTTTCGCTCGAGATTGACAAAATAGAGTACGCTGCGGAAATTGCGATCGAGCATCACCTCGGTCTGACCTGCGACCCGATCTGCGGCCTTGTGCAGATACCGTGCATCGAGCGTAACGCAGTTGCGGCGATGAGAGCGATAAACGCCGTCAGCCTTGCAAGCTTCCTCAGCGACACAAGGAAAATTTCCGTTGACGAGGTGATTGAGGTCATGAGAATGACCGGCAGAGATATTCCGGGACGGTACAGAGAAACCGCCGAGGGCGGACTTGCAACGCTCAGAATCAGGTAATGCCACACAAAAAATGACCGCAAATTTGTACATGCGGCTGCCGCAAAAGCTATTGCAATTGTTCCGGCGGCATGATAAAATATAAGTACCACAAGAACGACCGCAAGGTCGGCTCAAGAGAGGAGAATAATCATGGCATTAAGTGAGAAGTTTAAAATCGAAACAAAGATCCCTTACCTCTATCTCAGCGGATACAAGGGACATTTTGTGGCAGGAAGAAGCCACTTGAATTATTATATAGACATAACTTCACAGAAATCTTGCCTTTCCGAGGCAAAGGCGGTTGCAAAAGCAATTGCGCCGAACTATAAGCTCAGTACGGAAATCGACACGATTCTTTGCCTTGACGGCACGGAGGTTATCGGAACATGCCTTGCAAACGAGCTGACAAAAAACGACCTTGCAAGCATCAACGCAAACAGAATGATAAATATCCTCGCCCCCGAATACACGGCGAGCAATCAGCTTATGTTCCGTGACAACATCGTTCAAATGATCCAGGGCAAGCAGGTTCTTATCCTTGCGGCCTCCGTTGTTACGGGCAGCACGGCGCAGAATGCATTTGAAGCTATCCGCTATTATTCCGGCGCACCGGTCGGCATCGCTTCGATCTTCGCAACGATGAAGGAATGTGAAAATTTCCCCGTCGTATCTGTTTTCGATCCGCACGATCTGCCCGACTATGAGAGCCATTCCGCAATGGAATGCCCGCTGTGCAAAAAAGGCGAACGCATCGACGCCCTCATCAACAGCTTTGGCTGCTCCATGCTGTAATTCAACATGAATATTTAACCTCCGCTTGTGGACTCAATGCCGACAAACGGAGGTTGATTTTATTTATATAAGGCAACGCCAAAATGATCTGAAATTTATTTTATATTTGTATTGAAATCACGAGACGACTGTAATATAATTGTTCCCGAAAAACTTCGGTTGAGGAGGCGCCGAAATTGGCGAAGAACAGATTTGAAATTGATATGATCAACGGAACAATTATGAACAAGCTTGTTTCGTTTGCCGTGCCGCTTATGCTTTCGGGTATTTTGCAGCTTCTTTTTAATGCGGTCGATATTATCGTTGTGGGTCGCTTCAGCGGAAGCCAATCGCTTGCCGCAGTCGGTTCGACCTCGTCGCTTATAAATATGCTCACGAATTTGTTCATCGGCATTTCGCTCGGTGCAAATGTTCTCGCTGCCCGTTTCTATGCGGCGGGCAAGCACAAGGAGATGTCCGAGACGGTGCATACGGCAATACTGACCGCTTTCATCAGCGGCGTTCTCATGATTTTTGTCGGCATTTTCTTTTCCCGACCGGCGCTGGAACTGATGGACACTCCGTCCGATGTTATCGATCTGGCGGCGCTTTATATGCGCATCTATTTTGTTGGAATGCCGTTCTTCATGCTCTATAACTACGGCGCTGCGATTCTGCGAGCCGTCGGAGACACCAAGCGTCCGCTCATTTTTCTCATTGTTTCGGGCGTTGTAAATGCCTGCCTCAATCTTTTGCTCGTTATCGAGTTCAAGATGGATGTTGCCGGAGTTGCGATCGCAACGGTCATTTCGCAGATGATATCCTGCGTGCTGGTTCTCATCTGTCTTTACAAAGCGGATTCGCCGGCTTATCGGCTTCGCTTCAAGAAGCTGAAAATCAAGTGGGAATATCTCGGTCAGATTTTCAGAATAGGCATACCGGCAGGACTTCAAAGCACGCTGATCAGCTTTTCCAATGTTCTTTTGCAGTCGTCGGTCAACTCCTTCGGCTCGATCGCAATGGCGGGCTACACGGCGGCGAACAATGTTCTGAGCTTCCTTTACATGGGCGCAAACTCGATCACTCAGGCGTGCATGAGCTTCACGAGCCAGAATTACGGCGCACGCAAGCCCAAGCGAATGGACAGAATCCTTGTTGACGGCTTGATACTCCAGGTCATAACCTGCCTGACTCTCGGCGTGCTGGCTTATGTTTTCGGCAATCAGGTTTCGAGCATTTACACCGACGACGCAAATGTAATAAAATGCTCGGTCGAGATTTTGGCTCTTACGACCGTACCGTACTTCCTTTGCGGCTTTATGGACACATTCCCCGGCGTTCTGCGAGGAATGGGTCGTTCAACCGTGCCGATGATCCTTTGCCTGCTCGGAACAGTCGGCGTGAGAATAATATGGATATATTTATTCTTCCCTCACAACAGAACTCTCAGCTATCTTTTCATCTCCTACCCCGTTTCATGGATAGCAACGATCCTTATGCAGCTTGTCTATTACCTTTTCATCAGGAAAGAGGTTCACAAAGAGCTGTATGCGGAAAATCATACATTGGCTTGACAGGAATATCCCCGCATGATATAATATCGGCACTGCCACCGGGTAGAGACGCAAATCAGCGTCCGTTGACACATCATTAGGTCTTTGAAGATGTGTCTGCGGACGCTTTTTATTTTTGGGAGGATTTTAATTATGTCGGTAAAAAAGAAATATTTCACAACGGGAGAGCTTCTGCTTTGGGGACTGTCGGTTTTGGCAATAGTCCTGTCCTTTTTGATCCTTGACCGTGAAAACATTGTAACGCTTGCCGCCTCGCTGATAGGCGTGACCTCGCTGATATTCAACGCCAAGGGAAACCCGCTCGGACCGCTGCTCATAATAGTTTTCAGCGTGCTTTACGGTATGATCTCGTACACATTCGATTACTACGGCGAGATGATAACCTATCTCGGAATGTCTGCGCCGATGGCTGTTTTTGCTCTTGTTTCGTGGCTCAGAAATCCGTATAAGGGCAACAAATCGCAGGTAAGCATCGGAAAAGTCGGCAAGAAGGAGGCTGTTTTTATGTTTGCGTTGTCAGCCGTCGTTACGCTTATTTTTTATTTCATTCTTGATGCGCTGAACACGGCGAACATGATTCCGAGCACGATTTCCGTTACAACAAGCTTCCTTGCGGTTTACCTTACCTTTCGCCGAAGCGAATATTATGCACTGGCATACGCCGCAAACGATGTTGTGCTGATAATTCTTTGGACAATGGCAACAATGCGGAATATTTCGTACCTTTCAGTCATAATCTGCTTTGTTGTTTTCCTTATCAATGACATTTACGGCTTTGTCAATTGGAAGCGCATGAAGAAGATTCAGTCGCTCAGCTGATCCGAGCCGTTCAAATCATGCCGTCGTATTTCACACGATCCATATACTTGAAGCAGAATGTTATTGATATCACGCCGGCAACGCACCAGCCGATAGGCCACGAAACCCATATTCCGGTCGAGGCGAGTGCAGTTTTGGAAAGCACTGTCGCAAGAATAACGCGCAGGATAAGGTCGGTAAATGTTCCCGTCATAAAGGCTCTCATCTGCCCCGCTCCCCTGAGCACGCCATCGGAAACGAGCTTCGCCGCCGCAAAGAAATAGAACGGAGTCAATATTCTCAGGAAAAGCATTCCCGTGTCCATCGCCGTTCCCGTCGGGCTTTCGAGGAAGAAATAAATCAAATAGCGGCTTGCAAAAAGATAGAGCGCAACGATCGGAACGCATATCATCCAGGTCAGCTTAACGCCGGACTTGAAGCCCGCCTTGATTCGGTCGAATTTGCGTGCGCCGAGGTTCTGCGCCGTGTAGTTGGAAATTCCGTTGCCGAATGTCGTGAACGAGGTAATAACGAGATTGTTTAGCTTGATCGAAGCCGAATAGCCTGCGATAACGCCCGAACCGAAGCTGTTGATAACGCCCTGAATGATGATGTTGCCGACCGAAATAAAGCTTTGCTGAAGAATACTGGGTATCGCAACTGCGGCAATTTTTTTAAGAAGCGCAAAGGAGAACGCCGCAGGTTTGCCGTCGGTTTCAATCTTCTTGAAACGGGCGAGCACAAATATAACGGCAAGAATGCAGCTTATGCCCTGGCAGATAAAGGTTGCCCACGCCACGCCGTCAACGCCCATCTTGAAGCCGGCAACAAAGAGAATATCTGCGGCAATGTTTGAAACGGAGGAGCAGGCAAGGAAAATGAACGGCGTCTTTGAATCGCCGAGGGCGGAGAAAATGCCCGACGCTATATTATAATAGAAAACGAACGGAAGTCCGAGTATGTAGATCAAAAGATAGAGCCTTGAATCGGCGAAGATATTTTCGGGAGTGTTAATAAGCTCCAGCAGCTTTGTTGAAAATATAAAACCGAGCGCCATCAACAGAACGCACAGCACAGCGCCGGATATCAGGGTTGTATAAACCGCTGTTTTCATGTCCCTGAATCGCTTTGCACCGAAAAGCTGAGATGTGATGACGGAGCAGCCGATATTGCAACCGAAAGCGAACGCAATGAAGATAAGCGTTATCTCGTAGCTGTTGCCGACCGCCGCCAGAGCGTCGTTACCGATGAACTTGCCCGCAACAAAGCTGTCGGCAAGATTATAAAGCTGCTGAAAAATTATACTTCCGAAAAGAGGGAGGCAGAATTTCCACACCACGGTGTATGGATTGCCTACGGTTAAATCCTTGTTGATAACAAACACATCCTTATTGACTAATGTATTCAATTATATTATAATACAAGAAAACTTTTATGTAAATCGTTTTTTTGCAAGACCACGGTCAACGGGCAATATGCAAAATTCAGCGCTAAAACGCTCCGTCTGACATATAAATTCTAACATCTGTGTCAACCGATTTGTAAATTTGCATATAATATTTCGCTCACCTTGAAATCCGTTGTGCAGGTATACAAAAAGGTGGATAATGCAAAAAAATGCTTGCATAAATATACATTAAGTGCTAATATATATGCATAAAACACAGGCAACACTGTATATTGGAGGTATTATTATGAATAAGAAGGACATCAAAAAAATCGTACTCGCTTACTCAGGCGGACTCGACACATCAATAATCATCCCCTGGCTCAAGGAGAACTACAACGATCCCGAGATCATTGCCGTTTCGGCAAATGTAGGCCAGGAAAGCGAGCTTGACGGACTTGAGGAGAAGGCTCTCAAGACAGGCGCATCAAAGCTCTATATTGAGGATCTCACAAAGGAGATGCTTGACGAGGTTGCTTTCCCGTGCGTTCAGGCAGGCGCTCTTTATGAGAACTATCCGCTCGGCACTGCCATTGCCCGTCCGATCATTGCAAAGAGACTTTGCGAGATCGCCGAAAAAGAGGGCGCAGACGCTATCTGCCACGGCTGCACAGGTAAGGGTAACGACCAGGTAAGGTTTGAGGTTGCTATCAAGGCGTTCGCTCCCGATATGACGGTCATCGCTCCGTGGAGAGAGTGGGATATCAAGTCCCGTGACGAGGAGATCGACTATGCAGAGGCACACAATGTTCCTCTTAAAATAAACAGAGAGACAAACTACTCAAAGGATAAAAACATCTGGCATCTTTCTCACGAGGGTCTTGACCTTGAGGATCCGGCAAACGAGCCGCAGTACAACAAGGAAGGCTTCCTTGAGATGGGCATTTCTCCCGAGCAGGCTCCGGACAAGCCGACCTATGTTAAGATCCACTTTGAGAAAGGCGTTCCGACCGCTATCGACGGAGTTGAGATGGATTCCGTAGGCGTAGTTACAAAGCTCAACGAGCTTGGCGGCGCAAACGGTATCGGACTTCTTGATATCGTTGAGAACAGACTTGTAGGCATGAAGTCAAGGGGCGTATATGAGACTCCGGGCGGAACGATCCTCTACAAGGCTCACGAGATGCTCGAGACGATCACTCTCGACAAGGAAACCTCGCACTACAAGGCACTTGTTGCTCAGAAGCTCGGCGAGCTTGTTTACAACGCTCTGTGGTTTTCACCGCTCACTCAGGCTATCCTTGCTTTCGTTAATGAAACTCAGAAAACAGTTACCGGCGATGTAACCGTTAAGCTCTACAAAGGCAATGTCATCAACGCAGGCGTAACATCTCCGTTCTCGCTCTACGATCCGGAGATCGCAACCTTCGACGAGGACGAGGTATACGACCAGGCCGACGCAACAGGCTATATCAATCTTTACGGACTTCCGACCAAGGTTTACTCAAAGATGAAGAAAAAGTCCGGACTCAACTGATAAATAACGGAGAATCAAAAAATTATGGAAAAAATGTGGGCAGGCAGATTTGCCAAGGAACTGAATAAGGAAGCCGATGATTTCAACTCGTCGATCCATTTTGACTGCAAGATGTATAAGCAGGACATAACAGGCTCGATGAAGCACGCAACAATGCTTGCGATGCAGAAAATCATCACCGACGACGATTGCGACAAGATCCTTGCCGGACTTCAGTCGATACTCGACGATCTCAACAGCGGCAAGCTTCAATTTGACATGGACGCCGAAGATATTCATATGTTCGTTGAGTCCGAGCTGACAAAGCGTATCGGCGATGTCGGCAAGAAGCTTCACACAGCAAGAAGCCGTAACGACCAGGTCGCCGTTGATATCCGCCTCTATCTCAGGGACGAAACTCAGGAGATAATCCCCCTCATTAAGAATCTGCTTGCTGCCATTCTTTCCGTCGCAAAGGATAATAAAAACACGATTTTGCCCGGATATACTCATCTGCAGCGTGCGCAACCGATAACATTTGCCCATCATCTTTTGGCTTATGCCATGATGTTTATCCGTGATATCGGAAGGCTTGAGGACGCAATGAAGAGAATGAACTACTCTCCCCTCGGTTCGTGCGCTCTTTCGGGTACGACATACAACACAAACCGCGAATTCGTTGCCGAACAGCTCGGCTTTGACGGCATCACACTCAACAGCATTGACGGCGTTTCCGATAGGGATTTCTGTGTTGAGCTGATGAGCGCATTCGCAACGATAATGATGCACCTTTCCCGTTTTTCGGAGGAGATCATTCTCTGGTCAAGCTGGGAATTCAAGTTCATTGAGCTTGACGACAGCTTCACAACAGGCTCAAGCATCATGCCGCAGAAGAAGAACCCCGACATGGCGGAGCTTGTCAGAGGCAAGACCGGCCGTGTTTACGGCGACCTTTTCACTATGCTCACCGTTCTCAAGGGTATTCCCCTTGCATACAACAAGGATATGCAGGAGGACAAGGAGTGCATATTTGACAGCATTGCTACCGTTAAGCAGTGTCTCAAAGTCTTTGCTCCGATGATCGAAACGATGAAGGTTATCAAGGAGAATATGTATTCCGCAGCGCAGAAAGGCTTCATCAACGCAACCGACCTTGCCGATTATCTTGCAAAGAAGGGACTCCCCTTCAGAAGCGCATACAAGCTTGTCGGTCAGATCGTTGCCCATTGCATTGATAACGGACTTGTGCTTGAAACAATGCCGCTTGAGGATTACAAGAATTACAGCGATTTGTTTGAGGAAGATCTTTTCACCGAGATTTCTCTTGAGACTTGCGTTTCCAAGAGGATTTCGGCAGGAGGTACGGGTCCCGAATCCGTTGAGAAGCAAATCGCATATGTTGAAAGCTTTATTAAGGCAACACCTCACAATTGAGGCGCACGCCTTGCTTGAATAAATTTTTTTGAGGGCTGTCCTGATGAACAGCCCTTTTATTCTAAATAGATATTTATAATTGCAGACAAATGATGTATAATTACAGGAGGGTGATACCGATGGTTAATTTAAAAGGCAGGGACTTTCTGAAATTGCTTGATTTCACAAGCGAGGAGATAGAGTATCTTCTTGAGCTTGCGGAGGATTTGAAAGCGAAGAAGAAAGCCGGAATTCCGCACAGAATGCATGAGGGCAAAAATGTTGCGCTCATCTTTGAAAAGACAAGCACAAGAACACGATGCAGCTTTGAGGTCGGCGCAAACGATCTCGGCATGGGCTCAACCTATCTTGCCGAAGGCTCTCAGATAGGCAAAAAGGAGAGCATTGCCGACACGGCGAGGGTTCTCTCCGGAATGTTCGACGGCATCGAGTACAGAGGCTACGGTCAGGAGCTTGTCGAGGAGCTTGCAAAATACGCAAGCGTTCCCGTATGGAACGGCCTTACAAATGAATTTCACCCGACTCAGATCCTTGCCGACTTCCTGACGATAAAGGAGCAGTTCGGTCATCTTAAAGGCATAAACTTCGTTTACATGGGCGACGCAAGGTACAATATGGGCAATTCGCTCATGGTAGGCTGCGCCAAGATGGGCATAAACTTCACCGCTTGCGCACCGAAGAAGTATTTCCCCGACCACGACCTTGTGGACACATGCAGGGCTATCGCCAAGGAAAACGGCTGCGAAATCAGGTTCAGCGAAGATCCCGTGCAGGCAGTTAAGGACGCAAATGTCATCTACACCGATGTTTGGGTTTCGATGGGCGAACCGATGGAGGTTTGGAAAGAAAGAATTGACGATCTCATGCCGTATCAGGTCAACCAAAAGCTTATGGACTCGGCGGCGGACGATGTTGTGTTTATGCACTGCCTGCCCGCTTACCACGACCATAAAACTAAGGTAGGCAAGGAGATCGGCGAAAGGTTCGGCTGTGACGCTCTTGAGGTCACGGACGAGGTCTTTGAAAGCGAACGGTCAATCGTTTTCAGAGAAGCGGAAAACAGAATGCACACTATAAAAGCAGTTATGGCGGCGACATTATGATTAAAAAAGTTTACATTGTACTTGAAGACGGACACATTTTTGAAGGCAAAAGCTTCGGCGCAGAGGGCGAGGCTCTCGGCGAGCTTGTCTTTACAACAGGTATGGGCGGATACATAGAAACGCTCACCGACCCCAGCTATTACGGACAGATAGTCATGCAGACCTTCCCCCTTATCGGCAACTACGGCATAATGGAGGAGGATTTTGAAAGCGACAAATCCTATGTCAGCGGCTATGTTGTCAGGGAGTGGTGCGAACTGCCGTCCAATTTCAGGACGGAATATGACCTCGACACATTTCTCAAGAAACAGGGCATAGTCGGTGTTTACGGCGTCGATACCCGTGAAATCACACGAATAATCCGTGAAAAGGGCGTTATGAACGCAAAAATCGTCAGCTCGACGGAAAATATCGACTTTGACGAGATAAAGGCTTACAGAATCGTTGACGCAGTCAAGAGTGTAAGCTGCAAGGAAAAATACACCGTATCGGACGAGGGCGCAAAATATAAAGTTGCGCTTCTTGACTACGGCGCAAAGAAAAACATCGTGCGTGAGCTTGTCGCAAGGGGCTGCGAGGTCACTGTTTTCCCGTATGACACCTCGGCTCGTGAAATCATCGAGATAAAACCGGACGGAATCATGCTCTCGAACGGTCCGGGCGACCCGGAGGAAAACATCGTTCCGATCAAAAACATAAAGGAGCTTGCCGGCAAATTCCCGATTTTCGGAATCTGTCTCGGCCACCAGCTCACCGCTCTTGCAATGGGCGGCAAAACGATGAAGCTCAAATACGGCCACAGAGGAGTTAACCAGCCGGTCAAGCAGCTTGAAACGGGCAGAACCTACATTTCAAGCCAGAACCACGGCTATGCTGTTGTTTCGGACAGCCTCGACAGACGGTATGCGAGGGAGAGTTTCATCAACGCAAACGACGGCACATGCGAGGGCATGGAATACAAAAGCAAGCAGATTTTCACCGTTCAGTTCCACCCCGAGGCATGCTCAGGCCCGAAGGACACAAAGTTCCTGTTTGACAGGTTTATTTCAATGATGGGAGGAAAAAACAATGCCGCTGAATAAAGACATAAAAAAGGTACTTGTTATCGGTTCCGGTCCCATCGTTATCGGTCAGGCCGCCGAGTTTGACTACGCCGGCGCACAAGCCTGCCGTGTTCTCAAGGATGCGGGACTTGATGTTGTTCTCGTCAATTCCAACCCCGCAACCATCATGACGGACAATGCTCTTGCGAACGAAATTTATCTTGAACCGCTGACGCAGGAAACCGTCAAGAGAATCATCGAAAAAGAACATCCCGACTCGATCCTTGCCGGACTCGGCGGACAGACGGGACTTACAATAGCAATGCAGCTTGCCCAAAACGGATATCTCGAAAAGATGGGCGTTAAGCTGCTCGGCACGAATGCCGAAGCCATCGACAAGGCGGAGGACAGGCAGCTTTTCAGAGACACGATGCTCAAAATCGGTCAGCCCGTCGTTCCCTCGGATATCGCAAACACGGTTGACCACGCAGCCGAAATTGCGCAGGAGATAGGCTATCCCGTAATCATTCGTCCTGCCTTCACCCTCGGCGGCGCAGGCGGCGGAGTTGTTTACAACGAGGAAGAATTAAGGATTATCGCATATAATGGACTGGAGCTTTCCCCCATCAATCAGATCCTTGTCGAGCGCTTTATTGGCGGCTGGAAGGAGATTGAATTTGAGGTAATGCGTGACAGCGTAGGTAATGTTATCGCCGTCTGCTCAATGGAAAACTTCGACCCCGTCGGCGTTCACACGGGCGACAGTATCGTTATCGCCCCTGCCGTTACGCTTTCGGACAAGGAATATCAAATGCTGCGTTCCGCTTCGCTCGATATTATCACCGAGCTTGGCATTGAGGGCGGTTGTAACTGTCAGTTTGCGCTCAATCCCGAGAGCTTTGAATATTCCGTTATCGAGGTAAACCCCAGAGTTTCCCGTTCGTCGGCTCTTGCCTCAAAGGCTACGGGTTACCCCATTGCAAAGGTTACGACCAAGATTGCGCTCGGCTACACGCTCGACGAAATAAGAAACGACATCACGGGCAAAACCTGCGCCTGCTTCGAGCCTACGCTTGACTATGTTGTTGTCAAGTTCCCGAAGTGGCCGTTCGACAAGTTCGTCGGAGCAAGCCGAAAGCTCGGCACTCAGATGAAGGCGACGGGCGAGGTCATGTCGATAGCTCCGAGCTTTGAAATGGCGGTCATGAAGGCTGTCAGGGGTGCTGAAATTTCACTTGAAACATTAAATTACAATAAATTCCCCGAGGATACAGACATCGTCGAACGCCTGCACGAGCAGGACGATCTGCGGATTTTCGCCGTGTTCAGGGCTCTCAAGGAGGGCGTGAGCATCGAGAAGATCCATGAAATAACTATGATCGACGAATGGTTCCTCGGAAAGCTCAAAAATCTTGCTGACTACGAAAAAATGCTTGAGAGCGGCAAGCTTGACAAAGATTACTACGAAAAGGGTAAAAAATACGGCTACAAGGATTCCACTATCCTCAAAATGGCGGGCAAGCTCCCCGAGAAAACGCTTGACGCCGTTTACAAGATGGTTGACACCTGCGGCGCAGAGTTCAAGGCAGAAACGCCCTATTTCTACTCGACCTACGACACCGACTGCGAGTCAAGGGAGATCGAGAGAGGAGAAAAAGAGCGTATTATCGTTCTCGGTTCCGGACCAATTCGTATCGGTCAGGGTATTGAATTCGACTACTCCTCCGTTCACTGCGTATGGACTCTCAAAGAGCTTGGCTATGAGGTAATTATCGTAAACAATAATCCCGAAACGGTTTCGACCGACTTCGACACGGCAGACAGACTTTATTTTGAGCCGCTCAACGACGAGGATGTAATGAACATCATCAAGGTTGAAAAGCCCGTCGGCGTTGTTGTCGCATTCGGCGGACAGACTGCAATCAAGCTCACAAAATTCCTTGACGAAAACAATATTCCTATCCTCGGCACATCGGCGGAGGGTATCGACATTGCAGAGGACAGAGAGCGTTTTGATGAATTGCTTGAAAAATTCGGCATCAGCAGACCCAAGGGTCAGACTATCATGGACACCGAGGACGCTATCAGAGCCGCAAACGAGCTTGAATATCCCGTTCTTCTCCGCCCCTCCTATGTTATCGGCGGTCAGAACATGACTATCGCATATAACGACACCGATGTTAAGCGTTACATGGATATCATTCTTTCCCAGAAGATCGAAAACCCCGTCCTTGTCGATAAATACATGATGGGCACGGAGCTTGAGGTCGATGTTATTTCCGATGGCAAGGATGTTCTTATTCCCGGCATCATGGAGCACATCGAGCGTGCCGGCGTTCACTCCGGCGACTCGATCGCAGTTTATCCCCCATACAACATACTTGACAGCATGATTGACAAAATCGTTGATATTTCGACAAAGCTCGCGCTTTCGCTCGGAACAAAGGGTCTTGTCAATATCCAGTATCTCATCTATCGCAACGAGCTTTATGTTATCGAGGTCAATCCCCGTGCGTCGAGAACCATTCCCTATATCAGCAAGGTCACGGGCGTTCCGATGGTCGAGCTTGCGACGAAGGTCATGGTCGGCACTAAGCTCATCGAACTTGGCTACGGCACGGGACTTTACAAGATCCCGCCGTATGTTGCGATCAAGGTTCCCGTATTCTCCTTTGAGAAGCTCAACGATGTAAATTCCGAGCTCGGTCCCGAGATGAAATCGACCGGCGAGGTTCTCGGCATAGGTCGAACCCTCAACGAGGCTCTGTTCAAGGGACTTATTTCCGCCGGCTTCAAGGTCGGTCACGAGAGCACATATCACGACAAGAAATACAACGGCGGCGTTCTTATCAGCGTTCACGACAAGGACAAGCCCGAGGTCATATCGCTTGCGAAAAAATTTGCCGATGTCGGCTTGAAGATTTATTCGACGCCGAACACGGGCAAGCTCATTCAGTCGGCAGGCATAAACGCCGAGATCATCGAGGAATTCGGCGACAGCAAGCGAGTTATTGAAATGCTCGAAACGGGCAAGATAGATTACATCGTTTACACAGGCTCAACGGCGAAATCGACGATTGAAAACTTCATCAGAATCCATCGCCGTGCGGTTCAGCTTTCGATATGCTGCCTGACCTCGCTCGACACGGCAAATGCGCTCTGCGATATTCTTGCAAGCCGCTTCACCCAGCGCAACACCGAGCTGGTTGATATCAACCATATGCGTTCAAAGCGTATGCTCCTTAACTTCACAAAAATGCAGGCGACCGGCAACGACGATATCTATTTCAACAACATAAACGGCAACATTCCGTCCCCGGAATCGCTGACGATAAACTTCACCGACCGCCACTACGGAATCGGCGGCGACGGCGTTGTTCTTGTTGAAAAATCGGACATTGCCGACGCAAAAATGGTTGTTTATAACGATGACGGAACTCAAACGCTCATGGCGGCAAACAGCATTCGCTGCGCTGCGAAGTTCCTCTATGACAACGGAATCGTGCCGAAAACGACAATGACGCTCGAAACGAACTGCGGTGTAAAAAATGTCCGCCTCTATTCGTTCAACGGCGAAGTCAGGTCGGCTCAGGTCGATATCGGAAAACCCGATTTTGACCCTGCAAGCATTCCGATGAAGACCGACACATACATGATAATCGACCAGCCGATCAATATCGACGGTGAGTCGGTAAATATAAGCTGCGTCACGATCGGCAATCCGCACTGCATTCTCTTCATGGATAATGTTGACAGCGTAAACCTCAATGAGCTTGGCGACAAAATCCGTAATTCGGACATTCTTCCGGAGTATATCAACACCGGTATTGCACGAATGATCGACAGGAACACCATCAAGCTCCGCTGCTACGAGAGAGCGGTCAACGGCGAAAGCCTCGGCTGCGGAACATCGGCTGCCGCTGCGGTAGTTATCGCAACGGAAATGGGTCTTTGCCGTAAGGGCGAAGATGTAACGGTCAAAATGCCCGGCGGCGATGTCGTCATCACCTATACCGATGAAACGATCCTCGTCAACGGCGACACAAGAAAAGTCTACGAAGGCGTTGTCGAATATTGATAACACACCCCAAATAACATTTCTCATATAACCACAAGCCTCCTCTTGACTCAATCAAGGGGAGGCACAATAGTTTTTAGGTAACCACTGATTAAAAGGATTCGATTTTTCTTTAATCGCGAATCGGGCAAAAAACAGCCTCATCACGGATTTGTGGGGAATAAATAAAAAATAAGTATTGAAAAAGAGCGTAGAAAGCTCCAGAATTGTAGTTGATAGTC
>CAVJDU010000015.1:0-46731 GCA_963648385.1 uncultured Coriobacteriaceae bacterium
ATTATACCACTTTTTACGCTTTTGTCAATAAAAATATTAAGAGGTTTTTGAGATATTTACAATATCTTATTGCATTTTATCGCTTATGATGGTATACTAAAATAGTTTTATTGGACATTTTTCTACGGAGGCTGTTATGAACTTTGCGGGAGACGAGGCAAATCTTGCAGATTATCCGAACAACGAAGATTGAAGTTTGATAAATTCAGAAAGGGGCTTTCGCAAAAAAAGCGAAGGTTAATTAGGTGAAGAATATGAATATCCGGGTAACAAAGGAAAACGAAACACTTATTATCGAGCTGGAAGGTCGCTTGGACACCACGACCGCTCCGCAGCTTGAAGAAACGCTGAACACAGAGATAGCAAACCACAAGAAGCTGATTCTTGACTTTGCGCAGCTTACATACATTTCTTCAGCCGGACTTCGAGTATTATTGGCAACCCAAAAAATCATGAACCGCCAGGGGGAAATGAAAATTCTTCATGTAAACGAAACAATTATGGAAGTGTTTGAAGTTACCGGTTTCGCCGATATATTGACCATCGAATAATTATGGAAAAGAAATTCGCAAAAACTGCCTATCGCAGCTGTCTCCTTTGGGGCATTATTTCGTCAATGAGCGTTACGCTCTGCACAATCATAGACGCAGCCCTGATCGGACACTTCATCGGAAGCACCGGGCTTGCGATTGCGGGTATTTCCACGCCGATTTATATGCTGTTTGCATTCCTGGGCGTTACTCTCGCCGTGGGGGCTAATGTGCTGATCGGGCGCTCCCTTGGTGCGGCAGACAAAGAAACCGCTAACCGTCAGATGGGTAAGCTGCTTTTCTTGGGGCTTTCGGTCGGGTTATTGCTTTTAACGGCGTCATTGGTGTTTCAAGACAGAATAGTCACCTTTTTGGGCGCAAGAGACGCCCTGTTTTCTCCGACAAAGGATTATCTGACGCCCGTTTTTATTTCATCGCCCTTCTTTGTGCTGTATCAAATTCTGTCCATGTCCGTGCGGACAGACGGAAATTCAAGGCTTGCCGCCATTGCCTCAGGCACTATGATAAGCACAAATCTGCTATTAGACATCTTGCTGATGGGGTATTTTGAACGGGGTATTCAAGGGGCGTCCATATCCCTGTGCGTTGCGGAAATTCTCGGCGTTCTGTTGCTTTTGACCCATTTTGCCCGCAAGCTCTCCATTCTTAGGTTAAAGATTATCGTTCCGAAGTTTGCGGATTTGATTCAATTTGTTCGCAACGGTTTCGGCGTCGGTTCTGCATATATTTTTCAGGCATTGATTATGCTGATATTCAACAAGTTGCTGCTCAGTGACGGCACAAACGGAGTCGTTTATGCGGCAATCTACGGCGTGCTGTACACAATCGGCACAATCCCGACAGCATTCTTCGACGGGGCTGCGAGTGCATTTGCGCCCGTGGTATCCATTTTTGTCGGCGAACAAGATCCGCAGAGTATTGTTTCGGTTTTTCGCCACGGAATTAAATTTACAGCAGTTGTCAGTTGGGTAATTTGCGGAGTCACCATGCTCTGCACAGCGCCGATGCTGGCTTTCTTCGGCATAGACGACGCTTCGCTTGCTACGGCAATACCCGTTCTTCGTTGGTTCGCAATCAGCTTTCTTTTTACGGGCTTCAATATGCTGATCGCCGCATTCTGGCAAACAATCGGTCGTGCTCATCTTGCGGGAATCATGAGTATTCTCCGAAACTTTGCGGTGATCTTGCTGTTTGGAATTATACTGATCCCGCATTTTCATATTACCGGACTTGCCTGGGCTTATATCGGTTGCGAGTTATTATGCTTTGTAATGGCGTTGTCGGTGCTGCTCATTTCTCCGTCGAAGAAATATGTTTTTCGGCACTATTCCCCGACCGGACGAGTGTTTGAGAAATACTATTCCATTTCCACCGACAGCGTCAGCGATATTTCCACCGATCTTGAACTACTGTGTGAGGATTGGGACATTCTTCCCAAGCAGGCGTTTTTCCTGAACTTCATCTCAGAGGAAATTCTTTTGAATATTATCAAATTCGGCATGAAGGACGGCGAAGGACAGCACTACATAGACATTAAGCTGTTGGAGGGAGACGGGTCTTATACTCTGCGTATTCGAGATAACGTTAAGGCATACGACCCATTCGCCTCCGAAGGCGACATCATCGACAACGGAGTTTTGCAGATGATCCGCAAATGCACAAAAGTTTGTGAATATCAACGAAAACTGATTTTTAATTATTTGTATCTTATCATTTAGTGGAGCGTGTTCATGAAAGAATTTGCCATTTTTCAACAAAAGCAAGAAATTGAGCGTTTAAGCGTTCAGGAAGAACTTTTTTTGCCTTATGAGCAGCCTGTTTACCAAAAGGTGTTTGCCCGACCTCGGCGGTTCGTTTTGGACATCGGTTCAAATGATGGACGGAAAACGGTAAAACGCTTTGCAAATACGCACATTCAAAAGGTAATTGGCTTGGAATGTAATTCCAAATTGATAAAATCAGCTCAAAAAAGCTGTACGGACAGTCGATTTTCTTTCTACAATTGTGATGTGGAAGACGAACATTTTATGTCTCGTATCCAACAAATCATGACAGACGAAAACATTCCCGCATTTGATGTGATTCATCTGTCCTTTGTTTTGATGCATCTTAGGAATTCCTCCTCGCTTTTGGCACAATTGCGATCGCTGCTCGCTCCCGACGGAGTTTTGATGGTGATCGATGTAAACGACGAGCAGAGCAATGTTGTACCCGATAAATGCAACCTCTTTTCGGAATTCAAGCAGCTTTTGTGCGCCGATCCTTATGCCGGCGATCGTAAATGCGGAGCAAAGCTTCCGAAATTATTATCGGAATCCGGCTATAAAAACATAAGCTTAGAACAGGAAAAGCTTGTCGCTTCTCCGACGGAAATTCAAAAAAAGCAGACTATGTTTGCTGCATTCTGCTCTTATTTGCAGGATGATGTTCAAATGCTGCTGAAAGAGGATGCAGCGAATCCGACCTATATCCGCTGTGAAGATTGGTTGAAGCATAATTATGAGGTGCTGTGCAACAATGTTTTGTCAGCTGAGACGCTATTTACAATAGGAGTCAGCATAATCACTTGTACGGGAGGCTAAAATGGATTATTACATTGATTGTCCCATGGAAAACGGGACTGTTGAAAAGTTAAGACTTCATCGTTTATCCGAAAAATATATAACGGAGGCTGCACAGATGTGTGACCGGTGCGTCGGAAAAAATCTGTACACAACAGACTATTTGACTTCGATCCTCCACGAACCCGAACATTTCTTTTACCTACTGTTTTCAGATAAAGACATACCTGTAGGATATATGTATTTCATTATGATGGATCGAGCGGAATTGGCAAGGATCTCAAAGCTGGATACCGAGCAGCTCGATCTAATTTGTGACGGAAACGATAAAATGATAGGAAATCTGCGGTCGATCGGTGTGGAAGATCCGTATAGAAAAAAAGGGCTTTCCGTAAAGCTCATTCAATTCTCCATGGATCGGCTCGCCGCTCTCGGTGCTCATGTCATAGTTGGGCTATGCTGGAAAGCGGGCGATACAGTTCCGATGCGTCGGACAATGCATTCATGCGGATTGCAGTATTTAACAGATGCGCACCGTGTCTGGTACGACATTGAAAGCCTGAAATGTCCCTATTGTGGCGGCCGTTGCAAATGCGATGCGGAGATTTATTACAAGCACTTGGAGGTTAAGCAATGAAACTGAAACTGTTACCGAAATTTATTCTTTCCCTTGCAATAATGGGTGTGGTACTGACTGTTACCATAAGCTTTTTCAGCTATCAAAATTCAAAAACTTATTTAGAAGATATGTATGCCTCCAGAGTATTGAATGGCAGCCGCAGCATTGCGGATATGTTAGACATAGAAGATGTACAGACTATTATTTCCGAAAACGGCGATCAGACCGAGGCTTATAAAAGAGTGGTCAAGCTGCTTGAAAAGCAGAAAAAAGACGGTGATATCACTTTCCTGTCCTTAACGGTGCCGGATGAGAATAGTGTTACTTTCTACATAGATGTATGCATACCGGAATTGGGCGACGATCCCGCAAGCCAAATCCCCTATGGCAGCAACATTCTTTATGCGGACGCAGCGAGCAGCGAGAGCGATCTGGAAAACTATAAAATTGCCTGGAAATATTATTCCTCCGGCAAGAATTTGGATGAACCTCTGGTTACCGACAACAGTTACGGCTATAACTACTCGGCTATTTCGCCTATTCTCGACGAAAACGGAAATACCATTGCGGAAATTCAGTATATTCTGGACATGACCCAGGTGCGCCAGCACTTAAACAGCTTCCTGATCACCATGCTTGTTGTGGCTCTCGGAATTGTGCTGATCACCATTTTTGCATATATGCTCTTTGTACGAAAGGTTGTTATCAAACCGATCGGCAAACTTGCAGCGTTCACAAAGAAAATTACCGATGACGGAGAGTTTGAAAATCAGAGCATTTCCATTCAGACCGGCGATGAGATTGAAGAACTCGGAAATTCCTTTAATTTCATGCTTAAAGAGTTGGAAGACTACATCGAAAACCTCTCCCGCGTCAGGGCGGAAAAAGAGCGTATCGGTGCCGAGCTGGATATTGCGGCGCATATTCAAGCCAGTATGCTCCCCTGCATCTTCCCCGCTTTCCCGGAGCGTGCGGAGTTTGAAGTTTTTGCTTCCATGACTCCTGCAAAGGAAGTCGGCGGAGATTTCTATGATTTCTTTATGGTAGACGAGAACCATCTCGCAATCGTCATGGCGGATGTCTCCGGCAAGGGTGTTCCGGCAGCTTTGTTTATGGTTATCGGCAAAACTTTGCTCAAGGATCACACTCTGCCCGGTCGTGATTTGGGAGAAATATTTACCCGTGTCAACGAGCTGCTCTGCGAAGCAAACAGCGAAGGTCTGTTTATTACAGCCTTTGAGGGAGTTATAGATCTTGTCAGCGGTGAGTTTACATTTGTGAATGCCGGACACGAGCTTCCTTTCATTTGCCACAAGGGCGAGGACTATAAACCATATAAGATCCGTCCGGGATTTGTTCTTGCGGGTATGGAAGGAATGCGTTACAAAGCCGGAAGCATTATGCTTTCCGAGGGCGATAAAATATTCCAATATACAGACGGTGTTACCGAGGCAACAAATGTTAACAATGAATTGTACGGAATGCATCGACTTGAAGCGGTTCTTAACCGCCATACCGATTTATCTCCGACCCACCTTTTGCCGGCAGTAAAAGAAGATATAGACCTTTTTGTAGGCAATGCACCTCAATTTGATGATATCACGATGCTTTGTTTGGAATTCAAGAAAAAAATCAAAGGATAAACGGGAGGAGAAATGTCTATGAATGAACTGTCTTTAGACGCAGTTGTTGAAAACATAAATATCGTGACCGATTTTGTCAATGAGCATTTAGAAAAATATAATTGCCCTGCAAAAGCTCAAATACAAATCGACATTGCCATCGACGAATTGTTTGGCAATATTGCTCACTATGCCTATAATTCGGAAGTGGGTCAGGCAACCGTGCGAGTTGAAGTCCTGGAAGACCCTCTTTCTGTCGTGATTACCTTTATCGACCACGGCAAGCCTTACGATCCCCTGTCCACAAAAGACCCCGATATAACTCTGTCGGCTGAGGAACGGCAAATAGGCGGACTCGGTATTTATATGGTGAAAAAAAGCATGGACAAGATCACTTATGAATATAAAGATGGTCAAAATATCCTGCGCATAAAAAAGCACTTTAATGAAGCAAACTAAACGGAAACAATAAAATTTTTAGAAAGAAGATATTTACCGAGTTTCCCCTCTCGACCGGCATTTGTCCGCTAATTGCGACCGTAACAATACTCCTTGTAGGTGTTTTTATATGGTAGTGATGTAACATTTAAAGCAATACCGAACAATTGCATCACGGTTAAATTCTCTCAGCGTCCTCAACCATGTGATCAGCATCTTTCTCGGGCACAAAAAGCAGGCAAGTCAAAACAGCTTATCCGTCAGCCTGTTCTTTAGCTTTTCCAATTTTGTCTGCAATGGCTTATTGACCGGTTGTGGTAGGATTGATCGGTAAATATACTCAGCGATTGTTGAATAAGCTATATAGCATAAGTTAAAATAGTTTGACTACATAAAACAACAAAAAACTTAATAGCAGAAAGGGGTATAAGGTTGTCGCAACTTTATACCCTTTTCTGCTATAAATAAATAATTGAAAAAACTATTGGTGTATAGTGATAGTCCGTCGAAGAATACACAAAATACTCATTTTGCATGAGCGTAGTTTGAGTTGCTTTTACTCAGCCGTTGATTATTTCGTGAAGCTTTGCTTTGATTGCGTCAAGGCGAGCGTTTGCATTCTCTCGGCTCTTATCCTGAATCGAATAGTAAACCTTGAGCTTCGGTTCGGTTCCGGACGGTCTGATAGCAAGCCACGAGCCATCCTCAAAAACATACTTGAGAACATTCTCTTTCGGCAGGTCGGCAATGCCCTTTGAGAAGTCGTAGACCTCCTTAATGCCGTCGAAGAACCTGCTGCCGTTCTCGCGGAACTCGGTCATAAGGCTCTGAATCTTCTGCGCACCCTCAATGCCCTTGAGAACAAAGGTATCAAGAGCATCAAGATAGTAGCCGTACTCGTCATAAATTTCGTTAAGGGCGTCGATAAGAGTTTTGCCTCGGTTGTAATAATAAGCCGCCATCTGACAAACAAGCATTGCGGAAACGACTGCGTCCTTGTCCCTTGCGTGAGTGCCGACGAGGTAGCCGTAACTTTCCTCATAGCCGATAACGAACTCCCGGTCGCCTGATTTCTCGTATCTGTTTATCTGATCGCCGATATATTTGAAGCCCGTAAGCGTTTCGGCAACATGAAGCCCGAAGCTTCTTGCGATGTTTGCGCCAAGCTCGCTGGTAACGATGGTCTTGACAAGCGTTGACTTATCGTTGAGCGAAGCTTTTTTCATATTAAGAACAAAATTGACAAGAAGCGCACCCATCTGATTGCCCGTTATGAGCACATATTTTCCGTCGTGCTTAACGCCTGCGCCGATACGGTCGCAGTCCGGGTCAGTGCCGAAAACAAGGTCTGCGCCCTCACGCTCCGCCTGCTTGAGAGCAAGGGTAAGAGCGTCCTTCTCCTCGGGATTCGGAGAGCGGACGGTTGAAAAATTGCCGTCCGGAAGCTCCTGCTCCTTAACAACAGAGATGTTCATGCCCTCCAGAATCTTCCTGACGGGAACATTGCCCGTGCCGTGAAGCGGAGTGTAAACGATTTTTATATCCGAGGCTTCCTCATAAAGCGACTGCTTTTTGACCTCCTTGAGGAATGCGTCGAGCACCTGCGCACCGATGGACTGATAAAGTCCATTCTTCGCCGCCTCCTCAAGATCCATATGCGAAACCGACTTGAGATCCTCAATCGCATTTACATAGCCGATAACCTTGTTTGCCTGATCGGGACAAAGCTGGCAGCCTGTTTCATCATAAATCTTGTAGCCGTTGTATTCCTTCGGGTTATGGCTGGCGGTAACAACTGCGCCCGCCGTGCAACCGAGATGTCTTACCGTAAACGAAAGCACAGGAGTCGGCATAAGTGTATCATAAAGGTAAACTTTGATTCCGTTTGCACAGAGAACCTCGGCGGCATAAATCGCAAACTGCCTTGAATTGTTTCTTGAATCGTGAGCGATTGCAACACTCTTTTCACCGTCGAACTCAGCCTTGAGATAATCCGCAAGACCCTGGGTAGCCTTGCTGACCGTGTATTTATTCATTCTGTTAGCACCTGCGCCCATGATACCTCTCAAGCCGCCAGTGCCGAATTCGAGATCCTTATAAAATCTGTCCTCAATTTCTTTTTCGTCGGTAATTGCAAGAAGCTCAGCCTTTGTATCTTCATCAAAGTCGAGCCACTGCCGATACTTTTCCTTGTAGTCCATAACGATGCTCCTTTACCGAAGGAAAATTCAAATAAACACCGCATAGATTGCAGCGCACTAAATCAATTTTCCCTCACATTATTCCACGTAAATCATATCACAAATGCTCACCTTAGTCAACGGAGAACGAACAAAATATAATATATTTTATGCGACAAAAATTGAGGATATTTTAGTTTAATGATTAAACAATAAAAAATCCGCCCCCAATGAAGGTCGGATTTTTTATTGTCCTTTTACTTTTTATTTCTCTTTTTCTTTATAATTATAATCGCAACAGCAACCACAACGGCGGCAATTACAATATAGGGGCTTGCGCCGAGAATAAATACACCGAGATTTCTGAAAAACTGTCCGATATTGTAAAGGCTCTCGGAGAATTTTTCACTAACCTGCGAGCCGAAGCTCGTCGTAGTTTTCTTAACTCGATCAACCTCTGAAATATTGATTGAAACCTCGGAATACGCAATTCGCTGATCATAGTTTTTCTTATGCGATTTAAGCGATTCAATATCTCCCCTAACGCTTGTCAGTCTTTCCTGAACATTCATCGTGTCTTGAACGGTTTCGCATTTTTCAAGTATACCGAGCAAGGCTTTTTCTTCCGTTTCAAGCGCTTTAATTTGGCTCTCGGTATCGGTATAATCGTCTGTCACATCCGCCGTTTCAACATTCTTTGATGTGATCGTTCCGGATTTTTCAAGAAAATCAAGAAACTCGTCAAGCTTTTCGGCCGGAACACAGACATTTGTTTCAATCGACAAATATTCATTATGCTTACTTTGTGAAAGCGATTCGGTATAGCCTTTGAGCGAACCGATTTGAGAATTGATTTTTTTAATCAGTTCGTCGGCGTTTTTAGTTTCCAATCTGATAGAAGCAGTTTTAATAAGCTTCTGCGCCGATGTAGATACGCCATTCGGAGTGCCGTACGAACTGATGCTTTCGTTCATATTGCTTAACCCGTTTGAATCATTGTAGCTATACGAATTTTCATTTATGATTTCATTTGAAGCTTTATCTTCGGAAAGTACAGTGCCTGCTCCGTAAGCTCCGCCCACTAAAATCACAACGGCAAGACAAGCGGCGATAATTGCCGTAATTCCTTTGTTTATTTTAGGATTTGCCGAATGTGTCGGTTTCAGCTCCGAAATCTTATTTTTAAGCGAATCGGGAGCATGAAGCTCATCGACTTCTCTGATATAATCTTTTTTATTCATCGTCAAAACCTCCGATCATTTCTTCCTTTAACATAGCTCTGCCTCGACTGAGCCACGAAAGAACGGTATTCGGCTTTGCATCGAGAATCTTCCCGATTTCCTTGGCGGTATAGCCCTCATAATAATGAAGATAAACAGCGTTACGATAATTCTCCGGCAACGCTCTGACCGCTTCAATAACGGAATCCTCTTTTTGCGCCGTATCATTCGGCAAGGGAGACTCGCAAAGCACGATTTTTGAATTTTTTCTCAGCTCGTCACGGCAAAGATTGATTGTTACACGAATCAGCCATGCTTTCAAATGCTCCGAACCTCTGAAAACCTTTTCGCTTTCAAGGAGCTTGACGAACACGGCCTGTGTAATATCCTCCGCATCGGCAGGCCTTGCCGAATTATGTACCGCAACACGGTAGACCGTATCCGTGAACTGAGAATATGCGTACGGAAAAGCGTCCTTCCCCGACATAAAAAATATCATGATATTACCCTCCTTCATTTATAACACGATTCAAGAAATGAAATTATTGAACGGGCGAAAAAAAATCTCCCCTTTTTCAAGGGGAGACTTTGTAAAACTCAGAATATAAAGCTCCAAAAATCGCCGAAGCCTTTTTTGCCGAAGATAAGAGTTAAAATCTTCGCCGTTACGCCGAGAACGGAGGTAAGAACGACCGTCGTTTTGTCAGGCTCGGAGGCCGGCTTGTAGTCGTCTCTCGTGAGTCCGTCGTAATTAAGCTGCTCCACGATCTCGTCCGTTGCAAGGTCATATTTTGCAACAAGCTCCGCCATGATCGAGCGCATATTTTCCGTCGCCTTGTTGTCGGCTTCGGTGTCGATTATCGTGTTTGCGATAACAACATTTGCGTCGGCAACCGCTTTTTTAAGGGCTGCGTCGTCCTCGGCGGAAAGCACATTGAGCTTGAATACCTGTTCGGCATCGTCAAGGTAGCGGTTAAGCTTTTTAAGATTTCTGACATTATTGAACTGCGGATATTTATCCTTGCAATCGTCAATGCTCTTGACCTTGTTCATTGCGATGTCATAGGCAAGGTTGAGCGCAATATTGTTCTCCGTAAGCTCATGGTACTGCTTGTTGAAATACCATGTTGTGTTCTCGAAATAAGCCGTTGAGGTGTCGATCGAGCCGTCGGGAGAAACATGGTGAGACGGGTCTGCGATATATTCGTCGCTGAATGATGTGCCGGCAGGAACATATGATGTGCCGGGAGCGGTCGAAGAAATCTCGATAACCTCGTCGGAATTCGTCGTATCCTGAGTTTCAAAGAACTTGAAGAATCCGAAATCTCCGCTACCTCCGCCGAAGCCGAGGTTATAGCCTGCGATGAAGTAAAGCTCTGTGCCGTACTTCTCCTGCTGATACTCAAGTCTTTCTTTAAGCTCACGCTGCGCCTTTGCGTAGCTGTCGGTCTGAGACTTTGTCTCGGCAAGCTCCTCGCCCTGAAGATACTTGTCTGCGAATTCCTCGTATCTGTCGGGAGGACAGAGGGAAATGAGAGAAGTGTTGGGCACGATAAGCGTCTTGACAAAAGCGGAAATTATGTCGTAAAGCAGGTTGTCCACTTCCTGCTTCGGCAGAATTCTGGCGGCGATATTGATGAGCGAGCCTGTCATTGCGTCAACGCCGATCTGCTGGATAGCGTCAGTATAGACCATATCGGGAGCGTTTTCGTCAAAATCGGCAAGCATGAGATCGGCGAAAACATCGCTGCCCTGCCATGCGCCGACAACGCTGATTATCTTCTCAACCCTGCCTGCGTCGGGATAAAGATTGAGATAGTTGTTTACAACGCTTGCGCCCATGCTCATCGGAACAAGGATAACCTTATCCGAACCGGTCTGGGGGAGAACGACCTCCTCTATGTAATCGTTAAGACCCTCTGCGTTCTCAAATGTATTCGAGAAAATCGAATAGTTGTAGCAATAAACATTGTCCTCGCCTATCTCGTTAACGAGAGCCTGACAAGGAATGCGTCGGTCAAATATACTCCTTGCGTCCTCATTGTAGCCGGAGATCGGGCACGGATAGTTGGGAGTTACGACATTGTTTACAAATTCTCCGTCGGCGTTCCTGAGATGATCGACAAAAAGCACCTCAAGCGCACCCTTAACGGCACTCTCGGAAACAACATCACGCTGAACGATGATGGTCGTAACGAGTCCCGCAACAAGGCGAAGCATCTTCACCCAATCAAAAATCGAAAAGCTTGCAAAATCCGTGTTGACATGGAGCATATTCCAGCTTGCAACCTCGTTGCCGTCGTCGTCATACTTGTAGGTCTGCGACTGACCGATACCCGGAATGAAAACGACCGGTGTAACGTCGTCCTTTGCATTCGCCGTGATTGCAACAGCCGACATGGTGAAAACCATAACAACACAAAGAATCACGGAAATGATCTTCCTTGAAAGTTTCATAAAATAACCTCCGATAAATTTATGCAACCGCTGATCAAGCCAGCGATTACTTATCAAATTAATAATACCAAAAATCATGCATAAAATCAATATACAAATAAAAATTTATGGCAACATCGCACAAAAACTTATTTTACCGGCACTTTAAAAAATCAACAGTTTGAGTAATTTGTAAAATTTTTAACAATCTTTCCTTTTTTAGGTTGAAAATAACGGGAGCACTATAGTATAATATCCAAAGAAAATATTGGAGGTAGATAAATATGGAAATTGATATGACAAACATCACATCACCCGAGCTTTTGCAAAAGGAAGTCGAGAAGATGAACTCTTTCGGCGTTCGCCTGACCGGCACAAAGGCTCAAAGAAACTTCATAAAATATCTCAAAAATCAAATACATGAAATGGGTATCGAAACCTTCTCCGACCCGAGCCGCTTCATGCGCTGGGAGGAGACAAACAAAAAGCTCGTCATCAAGGATCTCGATGAGGAATTCGAGATTCCCATTTCCTCGGCTTTCCCCTATTCGGGCAGAACGCCCGCCGAGGGCATCACGGCGCAGATGACGCTCGTTAAAGAAAAGCATATCGGCTATCTCAACGCAGCGGATAAAATCGCAGTCGTCGAGGTCGATGAACTGGATTTTCTCCCCAGCGAGATCGCTTTCAATGAGCGTGACAGAAGCATTCCGGAGGGACTTCACCTGCCGAGCCATTATAACGGTCCGGTTGCGACGGCATTCGTCAACTTCCCGTTCCTCAAAATGGCGAAGCTTGCCGGTGCGAAGGGCGTTATATGCGTCTGGAAAGGCATAAACGACGACTGCATCAAGGGTCAGTATCTTCCATTCATTCTCGACTATCAGGGAATCCCTGCCGTTTGGGTCAATTCAAAGAACGGTCAAAAGGTCATTGAGGAGGCTGAAAAGGGTGCGTTCGCAACGCTCACTCTTGAGGGAATCATTGACGAATACGCAAAGACGGAATCTTTCTGGTGCGTGCTTGACGGCGAGGAAGAGGGCGAAAGCGTTATCATCAATACCCACACCGACGGCACGAACTGCATTGAGGAAAACGGCCCGATCGCCATGCTTGCAATGATAAAATATCTCAAGGATAAGCCGCTCAAGAGGACGCATATCTTTGTTTTTGTAACGGGTCATTTCAGGCTGCCGAATTTCAAGAACATCGACGGCGGCGGAGTTCAGGCAACATCAAAATGGCTGACCGCCCACAGAAGCCACTGGGACGGCAAAGAAGGTCACCTCAAGGCGGTTGCGGGACTTTCGGTGGAGCACCTCGGCTGCAAGATGTGGAAAACCGACGAAAACGGGGAATACAGGCAGACCGGCGATGTTGAAACCGAGATTGTCTACACCGGCAACAAGATGATGGACGATATCTACTTTAAATCGCTTGAGGGTCGCAAAAAGGTATATACTCTCACTCTCAGAGGACATAATCTTCTCCATTTCGGCGAGGGTCAACCAATATTCAATTGCGGAATTCCCGAGATTGCACTTGTCACCGCTCCCGACTGCCTCTGCGTTATCAGCGAAAATCACGAGATGGACAAGTTCGACGCCGAGCTTATGTATGAGCAGACGGTTTCGTTCATCAAAATGGCTCTCATGATCGACAGTCTCTCCGCTCAGGAGATCGGCCAGTGCGACGGCTACTCCGCCATTGCGACAAAGAAAATGGTTGAGGACGGCACGAATAAAATCAAAGAGGTCGCCGCAAAGGTCAAGGATATTCTCCCGTTCTGATTTAAAAATACATCGAAAAAGCTCCGAGGTCAATTCAAATCCTCGGAGCTTTGATTTATTCTGTTTTATCGGTTTATCAATACCAGATCCAGCCGAAAAGAACAATGATGATGATCCACTGCCACCATGCGTAGCTGACATTGACGCTGCAAGTTGAGGCTATCAAGCCGTCAGCACTCATGGCGGTTATTGTTGCCGAACCTGTGCCGGTCATCTTAACATTGCCGCTGTCGTCAACTGTCGCAACCTTGGAGTTTGAGGATGACCACTTGATCTCGCTTGCGCTGAAGCTTGAATCGCAGTCGAGCTTCTTTGTCTGCTTGTAATTTGCGTTTATCGAGGTCTGATCAAAGAGTATGTGTCCCTTAATAATACTAATGCTGTCTTCCATATCGATGTTTTCGTTGCCGTCAGTGAGCACGCAGCTTGAAAAATCCACATCATAGTTGTTGACGGAAACTTTTCCCGAGCTTTTTTCAAACTTGAAGGTGTACATCGGTGCTGCCTTGGAATAAGACATTGTCGATGCGAATGATATCATTGCGGTATTCGCATTCTTGGCGGCTGTAATCATGCTGCCCTTGTCCTCAAGAGCGTTCTTTGCCTGCTTGAATTCCTCGGTCATGTTGATCTCCTTGCAAGCGCCGATAGGACCGGAAACATTCAGCTTCGCATCGAATGAATTGAAGCTGCCGCTGACAAGGGAAAGCTCAAATGTGACCTCCGAGCTTGTCTGACTTGTCATCTTGAGCAGGAATGTCGGTTTGCTCTCTGCCGAAGCCGAAACGGCAAGCACGCTGAGAGCAATTACAACGGCAATAACCGCCGCAAGGATCTTTCTGAACATTTTCATAATTATCAAACTCTCCTTTTTCTGAAATATTTTGATTAGACAGATCGTCTATACTGTTTATTTTAAATGTTAAAGTTAAATATGTCAATATTTATTTTATTTTTTCTGTACAAAATATATTCTTTTTGCTATAATATAAGCGTATATTTTCAAGATGAAAGTGTGATGGAATGAAAATTCTTGCCATAGGAGATGTTGTGAGCGAGAGCGGCTGCGACGCCGTTTTTAAGCTCCTGCCCGGGATCAAAAGGCAATATAATATTGACGCATGCATTGCCAACGGCGAAAATTCCGCCAAGGGCAACGGAATTCTTCCAAGCTCGGCGGAAAGCCTTTTTTCCTCCGGGGTTGACATTATAACGACCGGCAACCATGTTTTTCGTCGGCATGAGGCGGCGGATTACCTTGACGGAAACCGTTTTTGCCTCAGACCGTACAATATGCATCCCTCCTGCCCCGGAAACGGAACGGGAATAATCGATATGGGCAGATACCGCATCGGCGTTATCAACCTAATGGGCAATGCTTTTTTCAACGCAAGCTATGCCAACCCGTTTGACAGTCTTGACAGATCGATAGCGGAGCTTGAGGATTGCAAAATAAAAATCGTTGACTTTCACGCCGAAGCGACCGGAGAAAAAAGAGCGCTCGGCTTCTATGCCGACGGCCGTGTTTCGGCTTTTTTCGGCACTCATACCCATGTCAGAACCGCCGACGCACAAATCCTGCCGAACGGAACGGGTTATATAACCGACCTCGGAATGTGCGGCAGCGAAAATTCGGTTCTCGGAATCGAGCCGGAGTGTATTATCCGTTCGCTCAAGACGGGAATGCCGACTCTTTTCCGTACAAAAGACGATAACATTCTGCTGAACGGCTGCATATTTGAAATTGACGAAGCGACGGGAAAAACCGTTTCGATCGAAGCTATAGATATAAGGGAGTAATACCATGATAAATTACATAGGCAATACCGCAAAAAAACTTATCGCCGCCTTGTTGTGCCTGGCTTTGATTTTTTCGCTTTGCTCGTGCAGCGGAGGTGAGACGGTGATGGATACAATTTCAAACCTCGGAAAGACGAAGGAAGCCGAGACTATCGACGAAGCAGGCTTCACAATCCCATATCTGCGTTCGGATTCGCTTGACCCGTATAAAGCGTCGGAGTCCATGAACAGATATGTTTCCAACCTGATCTATGACCCGCTTTTCACCCTTGACAGCTCATTCGAGCCGGTCGCCGTGATTGCCGAGTCCTCTGCGATTGCGGACAAAACGCTCACCGTAAACTTAAAAAGCGGACTCAAGTTCACCGACGGTTCAGCTCTCAGCTCAAAGGATGTCGTTTATTCCTTCAATCAGGCGAAGGACAGCGCAGCCTACGCCGCATATCTTGAAAATTTTGAATCCGCCGACGCGGACAGTGACAATGCCGTTGCTTTTAAGCTCAGCGTTTCGGACGGTTCGGAAGCCGCCAACCTTACATTCCCTATCGTCAAAAGCGGCTCATACGAAAAGAGCGATGACGACGGCGACGATGACGAAACCACGACCGCATCGTCGAGCGGCGGATATTCCTTAAATATCCCCGTCGGCAGCGGCCGCTACACATTCATGACCGGCAGCGAAACGAAGTATCTTCAATACAACAAAGACAGACTCGGCGGCTATAAGCCGAAATATGCCAAGATAGGTCTTATCGATGTTTCGTCATCGGAGAGCCTCAGCAGCTTCTTCGACCTGAGCAAAATTGATTTCTACTGTGACACATTCGACAACGGAAAATATACCAAATTTTCAAAAATCAGCAGCAATATTGATCTTACCAACTTTGTTTATATCGGCATAAACTCCAAAAACAGCGTTCTTTCAGAGCCGAAGGTTCGCCGTGCGATTGCCCTTGCTCTCAACCGGTCGGAGCTTGCCTCCGACGCTTTCGCCGGCTGCGCTGTTGCCTCGTCCCTCCCCTTTCACCCGTCATATTACAAGCTGAAGGGTTGCACAGCTCCCACGCTCAGCCTGAAAACGGACAGTGCAAAAGAACTTCTGGAGGAGGTCGGCTATTCCAAAATCAACGACTCCGGCGCAAGATATAACGGCGACAAGGTGATGAGCCTGACTCTACTTGTCAACAGCGAGAATGATTTCCGCCGTTCCATAGCGAGAGGCATTCAGCAGGCACTCGAAAAAATCAACATAAAAGTTACCCTCAAAGAGGTTTCTTATTCCGATTATTCCTCGGCGGTCAAGGGCGAGAGCTTCGATATGTACATCGGTGAGACCGAGCTTTCGAATAATTTCAGCCTTGCAAGATTTTTCTCCGACGACGGAGGGCTGAAATACGGAATTTCCGAAAAAAGCGACACGGCAAGAATCTATGAAAAATATCTTGCAGGCAAGGCGGATATGCAGTCGCTTATCGACGCATTCTCCGACGATCTTCCGTTTATCCCCTTAGCTTTCAGGCAGGGCATCACCGTTTGCTCGGACAGCATCAAGAATGAGATAAAGACCGTTCCCGGCGACTGCTTTGCCAATATTGACGAATGGACGGCGCAGTGATGGACAGAACCACCAACATACAATACTTAAAAGGAGTCGGCGAAAAAAGAGCCAAACTTTTGGGCAAGCTCGGAATTTTCACCGTCGGCGATCTTCTTCGCTTTTATCCGAGGGAATATACGGACTGGAGCAAGGTCAAAAGCATTGCCGAAGCTCCGTTCGATGAACCGTGCTGCGTCAAGGCGGTGGTTGACCACACGCCTAAGGGCGCAAAAATAAATAAATCCATGACGATTTACAAAACCGTTGCAACGGACGGCAAATCGCTCATGAACATTACGATCTTCAACAGCAAATATACCGCCGAATCGCTTGAAGCGGGCGTGGAATATCTCTTCTACGGAAAGGTCGGCGGAAATTTTCAACGGCGGGAAATGCAGTCGCCGCTGGTCGAAAAGGCTTCGAGCGGTCAGCGCATTCACCCGATATATCACCTGACCGCAGGCGTCAATTCAAAATATATCGAAAAGCTCATTCGTCAGGCGTTCACCTCCGGCGACGATTACTTTACTGATTGTCTGCCGCAGTCGCTCAGGGACAGGCTGTGCCTCATGGAGCTTAACAGGGCTATTCACGAGCTGCATATCCCGACAAACGAGGATATGCTGAACGAGGCGCACAGAAGAATAATTTTTGAGGAGCTTTTCATTTTCCAGCTCGGACTTATGAAGCTCAAGGGCAACCGAAAGGAAACAACCTCCGTTGCCGTTTTGCAGGATCATACCGAGGAATTCAAGCGACTTCTCCCTTTCAAAATGACGGGAGCGCAGGAGCGTGCCGTCAGAGAAAGCGTAAAGCAAATGACAGACGGCATAACGATGAACCGCCTTTTGCAGGGCGATGTCGGTTCGGGCAAGACGGCGGTCGCAGCCGCATTGATCTATACCGTAGTTAAAAACGGCTATCAGTGCGCTTTCATGGCACCGACGGAAATTCTCGCCGGTCAGCATTTCAGAACCTGCCAAGGCTTCTTCAAAAATACAGGCATAAACGCCGAGCTTTTGACAGGCTCGGTCACTGCGGCGAACAAAAAAAAGATCAAGGAACGCCTGAAAAGCGGCGAGACTCAGCTCATAATCGGCACTCATGCATTGATTCAGGACGATGTTGAGTTCAACGCTCTCGGGCTTGTTATAACCGACGAGCAGCACCGATTCGGCGTTAAGCACAGGGCTGCGCTGAGCCAAAAGGGTGACAAGCCGCACACGCTCGTCATGTCCGCAACCCCCATTCCGAGAACGCTTGCGCTCATGCTTTACGGTGATTTGGACGTTTCCGTTCTCGATGAGCTTCCGCCGGGCAGGCAGCCCGTTGAAACCTATTATGTTACCGGCAAGCTCAGAGCAAGAGCCTTTGCCTATGTCAAAAAGCATCTTGACGAGGGCAGGCAGGGATATATCGTGTGTCCGCTCGTTGAGGAGGGCGACGAGGATATTGCCGCCGCAGAGAGCTACGCCGAAAATCTTTCAAAGGGCTTTTTTGCAGGCTATGAGGTCGGACTGCTCCACGGCAAAATGAAGCCGAAGCAAAAGGACGAGGTCATGTCACGCTTTGCTTCGGGCGAGATAAAGCTGCTTATTGCAACAACGGTTATTGAGGTTGGCGTTGATGTGCCGAATGCGGTGATAATGGTTATCGAAAATTCCGAGCGTTTCGGACTTTCGCAGCTCCATCAGCTCAGAGGAAGAATCGGCAGAGGTCAATACAAATCAACCTGTATCCTCATCTCCGACGCCAAAAACGACTCAACGAAAAAGCGTTTGGAGATCATGACAAAAACCACCGACGGCTTCAAGATCGCCGATGAGGATCTGAAGCTGCGGGGTCCCGGCGATTTCTTCGGCTCACGCCAGCACGGACTTCCGAACATGAAAATGGCTTCGCTGACGGACTCGGCTCTGCTGAGCGAAGCTCACCGCTTTGCGCAGGAAATACTGGCGGAGGATTTCGAACTGCAAAATCCCGAAAACAAGAACCTTAACGCCGCCATTTATGAGCTGTTCCATTCGGAATATATCATGAATTAGCCGATCTCCGGTCAAATCAAAGCGCCGTATTCCGTGTACGGGCAAACTTCATTTAGGTATGAATAACGAGAGTGGGCAATGTACTCACTCTCGTTGATTTTTTCTCTGCGGTTTTACATAATTTCGTCGCCGTTATCAATCAAGGAAATCCTTGAGCTTTTTGCTTCGGCTGGGGTGACGGAGCTTTCTGAGAGCCTTCGCCTCGATCTGACGGATACGCTCACGGGTAACATCAAATTCCTTGCCGACCTCCTCAAGAGTGTGCGGGTGTCCGCCCTCAAGACCGAAGCGCAGTGCGAGAACCTTTGCCTCACGGGGGGTGAGCGTTTCGAGAACATCGTCAAGCTGCTCCTTGAGAAGAAGTATCGAAGCTGCGTCTGCCGGCGCCGGAGCGTCGTCATCGGGAATGAAGTCGCCGAGGTGGCTGTCCTCCTCCTCACCGATGGGGGTTTCAAGCGAAACAGGTTCCTGAGCCACACGGAGAATTTCACGAACCTTGGAAACGGGCATCGAAAGCTCCTGTGCGATCTCCTCGGCACTCGGATCTCTGCCGTTCTTATGAAGGAGCTGGCTGTTGGTCTTTTTCACCTTATTGATGGTTTCGACCATATGAACGGGGATACGGATCGTCCTCGCCTGGTCGGCAATGGCACGAGTGATTGCCTGTCTGATCCACCATGTTGCATATGTCGAGAACTTGAAGCCCTTGGTATAGTCGAACTTGTCAACCGCCTTGATAAGGCCGAGATTGCCCTCCTGAATAAGGTCGAGGAAATGCATACCTCTGCCGACATATCTCTTTGCGATCGAAACGACAAGACGAAGGTTCGCCTCGGCAAGACGCTTCTTTGCGGCTGCGTCATCGTCGTTTATTCTCATTGCGAGGTCGATCTCCTCCTCGGCGGTAAGCAGAGGGATTCGTCCGATCTCCTTGAGGTAAACCTTGACGGGATCGTCTGCGCCCTGATTTTTATCATCAACATCTTCCGTTGCAAGCTCCGCCGACTTGGGCATATCCATGTCAAAATCAACATTTCCGAGATCGACATTTGAAAGGTCGTCCACAAGCTCGATATTCTGATTTTCAATCGTTTCATAGAGCTTGTCAAGATCCTCAAGCTCAAGGTCGATATCAAGAATCGCCTGGTCGATATCCTGAGTTGTGAGTTTACCGTTCGCCTTACCCTTTTCGATAAGGTTTTTGAGAATGGTTTTCTTGTCCAAAGGTGTTGACATTGCATTGTTTTCCATAGCTTTACTCCTT
The DNA here is from genome assembly GCA_963648385.1 of uncultured Coriobacteriaceae bacterium. Lineage (GTDB taxonomy): Bacteria > Bacillota > Clostridia > Oscillospirales > Acutalibacteraceae > CAG-488. Next base: position 20,124 of record CAVJDU010000015.1, read on the forward strand.
GTTTAACTTCCGTTTGAATTTTCAAGGCGATAGTGCACGCCTTGTTCGCAATTCGCACATCTCAATTATGCGGCATTGCCTTAAAAAGATTTCTGAATTCATCGTCGCTCAATTGCGACACATCGGAAACAGTCGTCTTATTTTTCTCTTTTTCAAGAACCTTTATACAATCGTCACATTCCGTGACGGTGTTGCTTAATCTATCGGACATCGAGACAAAATACGCTATCCTGCCCATCTCCTCCGGCGTAAAATCCGAAGAAAGCAGCGAAAGCTCCGTGCTCCTGCCCTCGTCGAGCCGACCGGCAAGCACATGCCATACACGGCGGTTGAAGTCGGTAACGAAAATATCCTCGCTGACCTTATCCTTGATTTTTTTGTAAAAATCGGGATTTTGCATTATCGTGGCAATGAGCGTTTCCTCCGCCTTGGCAGCCTTGAGGTGCTTCGGGCGTTCGGGATTCACCGTGTCCTTCGGCATTACCGTGTCACGGACTATCTCGTTGAACCGTTCCTTGCTTTGCGCCCTTGTGCGCCGCTTGTACGCACGCTTTACCTCCTGCATTATGGCGTCCTTGCTGACCGACATTTCGCCGGCAAGCTTCGCCGCATACATATCCTGCTCGATCGGGTTGCCCTTTGAAAGGATCTCGGCAACAGCCGTCAGGAATTTCGACCTGCCGTCGAGCGAGTCGAGATCGTACTTGTCACGCTCACGCAAAATACCGTATTCAATATCGTTCGCAGCTCCGTCAAGAAGGTTTTGGAACTTCTCTTTGCCGTAATTTTTTATAATTTCATCGGGATCTTTGCCGCCCGTGAGCTTCAATACCCTTATCTTCACGCCCGTCTGACCGAAAATTCCGATCGCACGCTTGGTCGCTTTCTGACCCGCCTCATCGGAATCATAGGAAAGAATGACCTCGTCGGCATATCTCGCAACAAGCCTCGCCTGCTCCTGAGTCAGAGCCGTTCCGAGGCAGGCGATCGAATTGGTGAAGCCCGCCTGATGCAGGGCGATAACATCCATATATCCCTCGCATACAATGAGGCTGCCGGGATTGCCGTTCTTGGCAAAATTCAGCGCAAAAACTCCGTTGCTTTTCTTGTAAACGAGCGTGTCAGAGGTGTTGACATACTTCGGCTTTGAATCGTCGAGCACACGACCGCCGAATGCGATAACATTGCCCCTGAGGTCTATTATCGGCACCATGGCACGGTTTCTGAAATTATCGTAATAGCTCACTCTGCCGTTTTTATCGCTCTTTTTGACAAGGTCGGCATCGTAAAGTTCCTGATTTGTGAAGCCCTTTGAATGCATATAATTGCGCAGCGCATCCCACGAATCGGGCGCAAAGCCGAGCCCGAAATGCTTTATCGTCTGCATCGAAAGCCGCCGCTTGCCTGCAAAATAATCAAGACCGACCCTGCCCTGCGGCGACATCATCGTTTGATGAAAGAACCTCGCCGCCTCACGGTTTGCCTCCAAAATTCGCCGACGCTGCTTTGCGATCGTATCGTCATAGCCCTCGTCGGGCATTCTCATTCCCGCCCTTTCGGCAAGCTGCCTGACCGCCTCGACATAATCGAGATTTTCGATCCGCCGCATGAATGTTATTGCGTCGCCGCCTGCGCCACAGCCGAAGCAATAGAACGAGCGACTGTCGGGATAAACGGTAAAGGACGGCGTTTTCTCGTTATGGAACGGACACAAGCCCTTGGGATTTCTGCCCCGCTTTGAGAGATTGACATATTGGGATATAAGGCTCTCTATGTCTGTTCTGTCACGCAGCTCGTTTAGAAATTCATCGCTTATCGCCATAATATCAACCTCCTTTGCCTTAAACCATCATCCACGAATTGGGGACGAAAAGCTTCTCGAATGTGCTGACGGCAAATCTGTCCGTCATGCCGGCAACATAGTCGCATACGGCACGCTCAACGCCCTCTTTCTCGCTTATTTTTATGTAAAGCTCCGGCATCTCGTCGGGATGGTTCAGGTAGTATTCATAGAGCCACTTTATCATCTCGACCGCCTTGGTTTCTTCGCTTTTGCAGGCGGGATTGGTATAAACCCTTTCAAACATGAAAGAATGCAGCGTTGCGAATGCGTCGGCGCAATCCTCGCCCAAAATTATATCATCGCCGCTGTTTTTTACAACGGATTTAACAAGCTTGTCTATGCGCTGACCCTTTGAATGGCCGAGCGCATCACGGATATCACCGGGAATATCCTCCTCTTTCATCACTCCGGCATGAACTGCGTCGTCAATATCGTGGTTGATATAGGCGATCCTGTCGGCAAGCCGCACTATCCTGCCCTCAAGCGTTGCCGCTTCCTCGCCGTTCGTGTGGCGTTCAATGCCGTTTCTGACCTCCCATGTGAGGTTCAGCCCCTTGCCCTCTTTCTCTATCACCTCAACCACTCTCACGCTCTGCTCATAGTGACGGAAGCCGCCGTAGCAAACGCTGTTGAGCGCACGCTCGCCTGCGTGGCCGAACGGAGTATGTCCGAGGTCGTGACCGAGTGCGATAGCCTCCGTCAGCGTCTCGTTAAGCCCGAGACAAACGGCGATCGTCCTTGCGATCTGGGCAACCTCAAGGGTATGGGTCAGTCGGGTTCTGTAATAATCACCCTGCGGAGAAAGAAAAACCTGAGTTTTATGCTTTAGCCTTCTGAAGGAATTGCAATGAATAACACGGTCACGGTCATGCTGGAAGCAGGTTCGCAGCTCGGTTTCCGGTTCAAAGACATGCCGTCCCCTGCTTGAATCGGAAAAGCACGCATTGCCGCTGAGAATAAGATGCTCGTTTTCGCAAAGTCTTTCTCTGACCGTTTTTTCCATGCAAAACACCTCCAAAGGAACTTTATCCGCCGGTTATCTAATAATATATACTCCGTTTTTCGCCGTTCTCCTCTTTTTTATTTCAAAAAATTTTAAGGCAATACCGCACAATTGGGGTGTTGCTTTAAGGCATTGCCTCGAATATCTCTCCGATTTCCTCGCTTTTGAATTTTCCGAGGCTCAAATCGACAAGCTTTTTTTCAAAATTATCGACATCATCAGTCGGCATCTTGAAGCTGACCGTAACGGTGTCGGCAAATTCCGCATCGTCGATCACACCGCCGCATTCGGGAATGAGTGAATTGAGCCTGCCGTAGAAATTATAGTCGCAGCAAACCCTGAGCACCTTGCAGAGCTTCATCGTGATTATTCCGCCGGCGTCAACGGCAAGCTTGGCGGTATGGGAATAGGCTCTGACAAGTCCGCCCGTGCCGAGGAGCGTACCGCCGAAATAGCGGGTAGCGACAACAACGCAATCGGTCAAATACTCCTTGAGGAGAACATCGAGCACGGGAATGCCCGCCGTGCCCTGTGGCTCACCGTCATCGGAATAGCGGCGTATCTGCCCCTCGCGCAAAACATAGGCATAAACATTATGTGTAGCGTCCCAGTGCTTTGATTTTATCTCATTTATAAAGGAGACTGCCTCGTCCTGAGTCGCAACGGGCTTGATATAGCCGATAAATCGGGATTTTTTCTCAATAAATTCATCGTTCGCCGCTTTCGCAACCGTTCTGTATTCCGTGACGCTCAGCCCCTTTCAGTAAAAAAAGACGGTGTTCGCTACACCGCCTTTTCTCTCATCATTATTTAGACAAATTGAAACGCTTATTGAAGCGGTCAACGCGTCCGCCGGTATCAACAAGCTTCTGCTTACCTGTAAAGAACGGGTGGCATTTTGAGCAAATATCAACACGGAGATCTTTCTTTGTTGAACAAGTCTTTATCTCATTACCGCAAGCACAACGAACGACTGTCTCTTCGTACTTAGGATGAATTCCTTCCTTCATGTGTTTCACCTCTTTCGATATATTCACGCAAAAGTTATTGTATCACAGCTTTCGCCAAAATGCAATAGCTTTCTTAAATATTTTTTAAGCAATGCCGCACAATTTGGGTGTGCGGATTGCACAGCAAGGGTATTGCCTAAAAAAACAGACCCCGTCTGCTGACAGGATCCGTGAAAGCAAAACAGCCGTTATAAAAACGACTGTTTGATGATGTCGGCGTCGCCTTATCTTCCCGGGCGGCTGCCCGCCAAGTATTTTCAGCGCGGAAGAGCTTAACTACCGTGTTCGGGATGGGAACGGGTGGACCCTCTTCGCCATCGACACCGACTCTCGTTGGGAACTGCTGTTCCCAAACGACTTGCTTATTATATACCGAGATTACCGTTTTGTCAACCCTTTTTTTAAAAAAAGTTAGTCTTTTTCGATAATTTTTTCAATCTCGCCGATATACATATAATGATAGTCCCCTGCGGCGTAGTTTTTCTCGATCGTTTCGTCAAGAAATCCCTTGTTATCCAGAAGCTGAACCGCAATTTTTTTGCATTTGAGCGTCAGACGAGCCTCTGCGGGGTAAACTGCCTCGCCGTCGGTCGCAAGGCTCAGCCCCGCCATGTTTATTTTGTTGCAGTCCTTGCCGGAAGCTCTTCCGCAAAAGCGCAGCATATCCTTATACTTCGAGTCGAAGAAGCTCACCGTGAAATAATCCTCAGAATCAATGAACTTTTTTGTGTATCGCTGCGGACGGATAAAGATGAACGCAACATCTCTGCCCCAAAGCTCGCCGACTCCGCCCCAGCTGACGGTCATTGTGTTCCAAGCTTCGGGAGTGCCTGCGCTGACGAGTGCCCAGTCCTCTGCGATCAGCTTGACCGGATTTTCTTTCAATTCTTTAATTGTCATAGTAATCTACCACCTCATGAGTAATTTATGCAGTTTTTCTTTTTATCATTCCGAAAAGTGAGAATATCCCGAACATTACCGCATTCACGGCAACCACGCTCGCACCGGCAGGCATCGAGAAAGCAAACGAAACCATCAGCCCGATAAAAAAGCACACGACCGAAACGACAGCCGAAACGATAACCACCCTTTTAAATGTTTTGCAAACACGCATTGCCGTCAATGCCGGGAAAATGACAAGGCTCGAAATGAGCATTGCGCCCATTATTCTCATGCCGATAACAACGGTTATTGCCGTCAGCAGGGCTATCAGCGTGTTGTACATTCCCGTTTTTGTGCCCGTCGCCGTTGCGAAATTTTCATCAAAGGTAACGGCGAAAATTTTATTGTAAAACACGCAATATAGGACGAGCACCGCCGCCGAAAGGGCTATGCTTATTATAACATCTGTGCTGCTCATTGCAAGTATGCTGCCGAACATATATCCGTTTACATCGGAATTAAGACCCGTCGTCATTGAGGTAACGAGAATTCCGACCGCCAGAGCCGTGCTCGAAATGAGGGCTATTGCCGCATCGCCCTTTATCTTGCTGTTGTCGCTTATCCTCAAAAGCAGGAATGCGGAAATGATTACGACCGGCACTGAGATCGCAAGCGGGGCAACATTCATCGCAAGCGCAATGCAAAGCGCACCGAAGCCGACATGGGAAAGTCCGTCGCCTATCATCGAATATCTCTTTAGGACGAGCGTAACGCCGAGCAGCGCAGCGCAGAGAGCAACCAGAACGCCGACGATTATCGCCCTGCGCATAAAGCCGTAGGAAAACATCTGAACGAACATATCAAGCATGGCTGCCACCTCCGAGAATTTTTTTCGCCGCAGCCGTTTTCAGATATTCCTCCGTTGTGCCGAAGAAATCGCCGTCATGCTCCATGCAAAGAATTTTATTGGCATATTTAATTGCGCCCTTAACATCATGAGTTACCATTATCACCGTAACTCCGTGTTCCCTGTTAAGATGGCTTATCAGCCCGTACATATCCTCGGTCACGAACGGGTCAAGCCCCGTCGTCGGCTCGTCAAGCAGCAGCAGCCTGTCCGTTGCGCAAAGTGCCCTCGCCAGCAGGACTCTTTGCTGCTGACCGCCCGAAAGCTCGTTGAACGACTTGTTTTTTATCGAATTTATTTTGAGGATATCCATGTTCTCCTTCGCTATCGCTCTGTCCTCGGCAGTATAAAAGAGCTTGCCCTTTCCGCCGAGCCTGCCGCTGAGGACTACCTCCTTAACGCCGGCAGGGAAATCCTTTTGCACCTGCGTTTTCTGCGGAAGATAGCCTATTTCGCTTTTCTTTATCCCGTTGAAGCTTATGCTGCCCTCGGAAATTTTCTGCAAGCCGAGAATACCTTTCAGAAGCGTACTTTTACCGGCTCCGTTTTCGCCGACGATGCAGAGAAAATCGCCCTCGTCAACGGTGAAGCTCACTCCGTTGACAGCCTTGGTCGAATCATAGCTCATATGAATATTTTCGCATTTCAAAAGCTGCATCAGTTCAACGCCTCCTTTAAATTTTTATAGTTTGACCGCATGAGAGAAAGATATGTTTCTCCCTTTTTCATCTCGTCCGAGGAAACATTATGGCACGAATGAAGCAGCAGCATTTTCGCTCCCGTTTCGTTGGAGACTGCCCTTGCGATCTTCGGCTCGGTCAGCTCCTCGTAGAAAATAACGGGCAATTTATCCGTATTTATTTTGTCGATTATCTGCGCCATTACCGCTGCGCTCGGCTCGGTATTGTCAACGCAGGAATCGAACGCCGCCGTGAACTCAATGCCGAATTCGTGCGTAAAATTTTTCATTGCAAACCTTGAGCCGGAAACGATCTCCCTTCGCTTTGAGCTTTTGACAAGCTGTGAAAAATCGTCCCTGAGCTTCAATATCTGCGCAGAATAGCTCCTTGCGTTTTCGCTGTAATAATCTGCGTTGTTCGGGTCGGCTTCGCCCATTTTTTCTGCGACGCAGTCTATCATTTTCGTTGCCGTTTCAAGGTTCGTCCAGATATGCTCGTCCGTTTCGCCCTCGTCGTGCTCCTCCTCGTGATGATGCTCGTGGTCATGGTCGTTTATCTCGATCCCCAGTTCCTCGGCGATTTCGATTTTTTCAACGCTCTTGTCCTCGATTGCGTCGGTTATTTGCGTGACCCATGTTTCGGTGTGATCGCTGACGAAGAAGAAAATATCGGCATTTTCAAGCTCGATTATGTCCCTCGGCGTCGGCTCGTAGGAATGGCTCTCGACTCCCGTCGGCAGCAGCATTTGGACATCGGCTCTGTCGCCGGCAATCTGCCTTGCAAAATCATACGGGGCAAAAATCGAGCAGACAACGCTCAGCCTATCGCTCTTTTTTGGTGTTGTATACGAACAGCCGCAGAGCAGAAGCATAAAAGCGACGAGCAGTGCCGCCGTGATTTTATTTTTCATCGGACGCCTCCCTGCATTCCCTGCACAAGCCGAAAAGAACGGTTCTTTCCGGGCTTATCGCAAACCCGTGATGCTCGGAAATATGCTGCGCCAGCTCGTCAAGATAGCCGCACTCAACATGCAAAAGTCTGCCACACTCGGAACATTTCAGATGATAATGCTGTTCGCAATTTCCGCTTTCGTCTATGAATTCAAAGCAGGCGCTTTGCCCCTCCTCGGCTATATATTTGCGCACCAAGCCCTGCTTTATCAGCTTGTCGAGATGGCGGTAAACCGTAGCCTTACCGACGGAGCGACCGTCCCTCGCCAGCTCGGTAATTATATCGTCGGCGGTAAAATGCCTGCCGGGCTGCCCTTGTAAAAGCGAGAGAACAAGCTCCCCCTGCTTTGTGTTATATGAATTCTCCATTCGATTCACCCTCTGAATATGAAACTGAATTTCAATTTCATATTGTACTCCTCTTTTCCCTTTTTGTCAACTACGCTTGTAAATTTCTTTTTTGTGTGGTAAGATAGATTTTAGATTTTATACCGGCGTTAAAATTCACAAAGATGTAAAAGCAAACTCCCTCGGTGCGATGATGGCATCGCACCCTACGAAATTGGGTTTCTGCGCCCTACAATCGGTATTGATGTAACGCCGATCGTAGGGCATGATGCCCACATCATGCCGACAATACATATGCTGTTTGCGAAAAAGCACAATTTCACAACTGATCACGAACCACCATCGTCCAAAATCTATCCTCGGGGGGATTATATGAAAAAAATCGTTTCACTGTTTATATGCGTCGTTTTGCTTTTTTCGCTTTGCTCCTGTTCGGTTGAACAAACGCCAATCCTTGACAACAGCGACAAGAGCTATTTCGTCGATTTTTATACCGACGACAGCTATGTTTACATTGAATGTGTGCTGAACATCTACAACCCGAACAACACCGAGGCCGAGGTCAAAATTTCCGCAATCGACAATGAGGATGTTGAAATCGGACTGCTGAAAAGCGCAACGCTGACGGCGATCGACAAAGAGAGCGAGGACGAAGTTTTCCGTCTGAAAAGCGGCGAAAACACGATAACCGTCCTGTTCCGAGGCGATTACGCCGGAATCTATCAGATAACCTCAAGGGAGCTTCCACGCTTCATCTGCATAACCGAAAATTGAGCCTAAAAACATACCGCACGAAAGCTTATTTGCCCTCGTGCGGTATTGTCTTAATTAAATGCTGCAATAATCAACAAGCCTTTGCGCAGCCTGCGCTCTGGTCAGCGTTGCGTTGAAGCTCGCAAATCCGAACTCTCCGATAATTTTAAACGCCATGGCGATGGTTTTTGCCGCCTTCACCAAGCTGAGCTTACCGGCAAACGAAAGTCTGACAAGGCTCAAAGCAAAGTCGATCACGGTAATCTCGCCGTTGGGAGAGAAATTGCCGTTCTTTGCGCTCAGAATTCCCTTGTCCGTTGCCCAGGCCGCCGCATTGTAGGCCGAATCGGAGCTTTCAATATCGTTGAATGTCACATCGGAGTCAACCGTCGGTGCTCCTGCGATATTGTAAAAAGCCTGTGCAAGCGCAGCCCTTGTCAATGCCGAATCAGGACCGAATTCGGTATCCGTAATTCCGCCCATGATGCCGTGAGTGTACATATACTCCACATCGTTGTAATATTCCGAGTCTGCGGCAACATCGGTGTAGGGAAATCTTGCGTCGGGAAGCGCTTCAAGAATTTTGTCCGCTATGTGCCTGTAGCCCTCCGGCTTCGGGTGGTAGCTGTCGCAGACCGTACCGGTCGTGTCAACGAAGGTGTAGCCGTATTTCTCTGCACCCTCCTTCATCGGCTTGTTCGCCATATCGACGATCACCTGACCGATGCTCGGGATCAATGAGCCTTCCTCGCTTGCGGCGGCGTCCTCGTCGTTTTTAACGCCGTTGTCAAACATACCTATTACAAGAAGCTCAACATCGGGATTGAGGGCAAGGATATCCTCAATAACGATATCCCAATTTTTCTTGAAATTTTCGACTCCGTATTTAAGAGCCTGCGGAAGCACCTTGACAAGCTCCGGCATTGCGCCCATAGCCTTGGCAAGCTCCACCGCCTTGTCGAGATTGGCGAGCATATCGTCGTCCGCCCCGCCCTGCTCGAGCAGCTCCCTCAGAGCCTTAACATACTCGTCGCAGGTGTTTTGCTTTTCCAGCTCATCGGCAACAACCCATGTGAGGAATGTTCCAAAATCATTGCCGCCGACGCCGAGGGTAATAAGTCCCGCCTCGGAAATTGCCTTGCGGTATTCGGGAATTCTCTGCTTCATGACCTCAACATCATGAGCGTCATGGAAAAGATATTCGTCCGCCGGATAATCGTCCTCAAGCATATAGCGCATATCTATCGTTCTTGTTCCCGGGCAAGCCATCGGAATATATTCAACGCCGAGCTCATCGGCAACATATGCGCCGTAGGACGCTTCGACACGCTTGAACTCCGAGTCAACATAAACCAGATCGTTATGTCCGCTGGCAACGCTGTCGCCCAGAACAACATATGTTCCGTAATCGTAATATTGCTTTCCCTCAACGGCAAGGCAGTTCACCGTGCCGAAAGCCATTACGCAGGCAAGAATGACCGTTATCGCTTTTTTTATCAGCTTTTTCATCAAAAAACCTCCTGTCGGAATCAAGGCGATACCGCATGAATTGCGGCGCCCGCCTCGCCTTAAATCAGCTGCCATGCATGGCAACCGCAGTTTTCTGCTTCGCCCGCCGACACCTATAAAACAAAATTACCACAAATCCGTTCAAAAATCAATGCTTAAAGCAAAATTTTATTAAGACAGCACCGCACAAGCAAGGCGTGCGCCTCAATTGTGCGGTGTTACTTTTGTTTTATTTAAGAATAATGTCGTTATTTTCGACATCGACGGTGATTGAGGTTACGGGCGTGTCGATATTGTCGATGATTTTTTCGGCGATTTTGTCCTCGACCTTGCGGCGAATATTGTTTCGGAGATCTCTTGCGCCTCTCGTGCCACCGACGGAATCCTTGGCAAGCTCGGCTACGGCCTCATCGGTGTAGCTGAACGCTATGCCCTTATCCCTGAGCGGCTCTTTGAACTCATCAAGCATGAGCACCGCAATCTTTTTGAACGCTTCTTCATCAAGGTCGTTGAAAACAACCACCTCGTCAACTCTGCCGAGGAATTCGGGTCTGAGGAACTCCCTGAGTGCCTTTAACGCCTTTTCTCTGTTGACATCGCCCTGAGCTTTTCCGAAGCCGAGAGCGCCCTCGGAACGGCTGCTGCCGGCATTTGAGGTCATAACGATAACCGTATTCTCAAAGCTTACGGTTCTGCCCTGCGCATCGGTGATCTTGCCCTCGTCAAGGATCTGAAGGAGGATATTCATTACATCGGGGTGCGCCTTTTCGATCTCGTCAAAAAGGAGAACCGAATACGGCTTGCGGCGAACCTTTTCGGTCAGCTGACCCGCTTCGTCATAGCCGACATAACCCGGCGGCGAACCGATGATCCTCGAAACGCTGTGCTTCTCCATGAATTCGGACATATCAAGCCTGATGAGAGTTTCCGGAGTGTCAAAAAGCTCGTTTGCAAGCTGCTTTACAAGCTCGGTCTTTCCGACGCCGGTAGGACCGACAAAGATAAACGATGACGGTCGTCTTCTCGGGCTGACGCAAATTCTGCCTCGTCTGACAGCCTTTGCAACAACATCAACGGCTTCGTCCTGACCGATGATCTTTGCCTTGAGCTTTTTGTCAAGGTCGGCAAGTCGGCGAAGGTCGCTTTCAACTATCTTCTGCGCCGGTATGCCTGTCCAGAGCTGGATAACCCTTGCCAGATCCTCCTCGGTAACGGGAGAATTCTCGACCAGCGGAATGAGCTGATTTATTCTCGTTTCGCACTGCATGATCTCCTGCTTGACCTTGGCAATCGCCTCGTAATCCGGCTCATCGGACTCCATAAGCTCCTGCTCACGGATAATGAGATCCGCCTTTTCGTTGAGCTTGTTTTCGTATTCGCTGATATTCTTGTTTCTCAGGTTTGCGCAAGTGCAGGCTTCATCGAGCAGGTCAATAGCCTTGTCCGGCAAAAATCTGTCGTTGATAAATCTCTCTGAGAGAGTGACTGCGCTGTAAACGAGATTGTCGCTTATCTGAACCTTATGGTAATTCTCGTAATAATCCTTTATGCCCAAAAGCATTTTATAGGTGTCGTCTATCGACGGCTCCTCGACCTTAACGGGCTGCAAGCGTCTTTCGAGTGCGGCGTCCTTTTCGATATACTTTCTGTATTCGGTGAAGGTAGTTGCGCCGATGATCTGAACCTCGCCTCTTGAAAGAGCGGGTTTGAGAATATTTGCGGCGTTCATCGAGCCTTCGGAGTCTCCGCCCGTGCCGACAAGGTTATGCACCTCGTCGATAAAGAGTATAATGTTGCCCTCTGCCTTGACCTCCTCGACAAGTCCCTTTACTCTGCCCTCAAACTGACCCCTGAACTGCGTGCCCGCAACAAGCGATGTAAGATCAAGCAGCTGAATCTCTTTGTTGGCAAGCTTTGCGGGAACTTCGCCGTTTGCGATCCTGAGAGCCAAGCCCTCTGCGATAGCGGTTTTACCGACGCCCGGCTCACCGATAAGGCAAGGGTTGTTCTTTGAACGGCGGCAAAGGATCTGGATCGTTCTGTATATCTCGTTATCTCTGCCGATTATTCTGTCGATCTTGCCCTCCTTCGCCTTTCTGGTCAGGTTGGTGCAATAAAGCGGAAGATACTTGCGCTTCTTCGACTTTTTCTCGGTCTTTTTCTTATTGGTTTTGTTTTCCTTAACCTCTGTGTCGGGAACATCCGTGAAGTCGTCCTGCTCGGCCTTGTTCATAAAGCCCTGCATAAACGGGAAGGTCGGTGTTCCGCCCGGCTCGAAGCCCTCGCCATCGTCGCCCATACCCATCATTGCGCCGAACTGTTCGCTCATTGCCTCGTAGTCGTCCTCGGTTATTCCCATGTTTTCCATCATCTGCTTTATCGGCCCGGTTGACTCCATGGCGCATTTCAGGCAAAGTCCCTCCTGATGAGAGCTTTTGTCGCCGTCCATTCTTGTCATGAATATTACAGCCGGTCTGATGCCGCATTTGCTGCACATTATTTGCTTCATTATTTATCTCCTGTTATTTTTTTATGAATTTTTCCTTGAACTGCTTATATACCCCGGGCAGATAGCTGACAAAAGCGACAACCGTCAGCAACGCCGAAATCGCAACAAGCACGACGAGCAACGCATCGGGAATTGTCCAAAGACCGTTGAAAGCTCCGACATCGGGAGCGAATGCAAACAGCGCTATCATTACGAAATAAAATACGCAGGTCGCAATCTTGCCGTAGATCTCCGCCGCACCGGGTTTAAGACCTATGGCTATCATAATTCCTCCGAAGAGGACCATTATAAACTCTTTGATAATAAAGACAAGGAATATCCAACTGAAGGTTTTGATGAGCGATTCGGAGCTGGAACTGAATCGGATATAAAGCAGAACGGCGATTGTTATCTGCGTCAGCTTATCCGCCACGGGGTCAAGCATTTTGCCAAGCTCGCTGACCTGATTGAATCTCCGTGCGATCTTGCCGTCAAGGCAATCGGAAAGTCCCGAAAGAGCAAGCACAGCGACCGCCCAAATTATATTGTTGGGGATTGAGTCGTTGAGAAAAAGATATGCGAATATCGGAACCATGATTATCCTCGCAAAGGAAAGCCAATTCGGTATTGTGTTCCAGTTTTTGAAAAGGTCTTTAACCATCTTATATACCTCCGTAGGAATTGTTGAATGTCTTTATGTTTTCTGCGATCTTATCGTTTGAAATAACAGCCTGAACTATCACGGACGAATCGACCGCATTCACATATTTTGCATTATACACCACATGGGAGGATATTTGCAAGCCCACGCTTAAAATTATAACAACAATCGCTCCGCAGCCGAAGCCGAGCAACGCTCCGAAAAGCTTATTTGCCTTTTTGAGAACCGGCAGCTTCTTGAAGGAATCCAAAAGACGGATTATCCATGTAAAAAGAAGCTTGACGGCTATGTAAATGAGCACAAACACAATAAGCTTTGCAAGATATCTTTCCGTGCTGCCGAAAAGTTTTGTATTGCTGTATATCCAGTCGGTCACCGTGCCGCAGAAAATTTTCGCCGCCAAAAGCGCAACGATATATGAGCCGAACTTAAATATTGTCTGAACAAGTCCCTGGCAATAATATCTCACCGTCACCAGCACAACTATTGCCATAAGAATTATATCAACTATATGCTCCTGCATTATTCGGACGCCTGCCTTTCGTCTGTGGTTCCTTTTGTTTTGTAGCTTTTTATATTAACTCCGGTCAGCACATATGTCCTGCTGCCGTCAACCGTAACGCTCTTAGGCTCGCCGGAGAAATAGATCGTTCCGACCTGCTTGCCCCGTTTGTTAAAGGTCTTGACCTCGCTGTCAAAGAGGACTGCAACATATTTTCCGTCCGTATTTATCCCCCTGATCTCCTTGTCGAAATCAACGGTGAATTTCTCCTTGTTTTTGTTGCTGTAAAAGCTGAGCGAGGAAAGCGAGGAGCTGCCGTATTTTGAAAAAGCGATGGCAGACGAGCCGTCACTGCTAACGCAGTAGTTGTGAAGCTTATCGGAATTGAACTTCAAATCCTCCTGCTTTTCGGTATTGTTTTTTATATACGATTTGAGGTTATCGCCAACGGCAACTATGTTGTTGCCCTTGATATAGTTCACTCTGAGAAGCGTCGTTCCGCTGTAATCGAAGCAGGAAATATAATTTTCCGTATTCGAGAGATTGAAAACATAAAGCTTTGAGGACATTTCTCCGTTCTGCGCCTTGATAGCGGCAACGGCAACAAATTTACCGTTGGGCGAAAGGTCGATATCCGTCACTCTCTCGTCGCTGAAATTCCATGTGAATTTTTCCTTGCCGCTTCTGTCATACGCCCTGAGCACAGCCTGAACATCGTTCCCGTAGGTCGCAACGGCATAATTGCCCTTTGCGCCAATCGCGCCCGCCATGATGTTTTTGTCAAGCTTTTCCTCGCAGACTATGTCCGAACCTCGCTGAACCCTGAATTTGCCCGAATCGAGGTCAAAGACTATCATTTTTGAACCTTTCGTTTTCATCACGGGATTTGAATATGTATGGCTTTTCGGCATGATCTCCTTTGCCGAGGAGGTCAATGTCAATGTTTTGTCCTCAAGCAGCAAATTGAGGTTGGATTTGTTTACCGTAATGCTCTTGACCTCGCTTGCGTTGATCTCATAGGGATAGCCGTCACCTGAGCCGAGGCTCATAAAATATGTTTTAACATCATCGGTAAAGGTCGAAACAGTCATATTTCCGAGTCTTTGCGCCGCCATCATAACGATAAGAATAACAACGGCAACAGCTAAGATGACGGTCAATGTCCTCTTGCCCTTCTCGCTCAGCCTGATTTTGACCTTTTTGGATTTTCCGGAGCTTTTCAAATTCCTGCCTCCTCATATCTGACCCTGTCAAGAAAAAGTCCGCACGCCGGAGCGGTTCTGCCCGCCCTTTCTCTGTTCCTACTTTCTATTATATCCGACAATGTGTCTTTTTCAATTCTTTTTTCTGAAATTTCTATTAACGAGCCGACCATTATCCTCACCATGTTGTAGAGAAATCCGTCGCCCTCAACGAAAAAATCTACCTCGTCGCCGCTCCTTGTTACTGCGCAGGAATAAATCGTGCGAACCGTGTCCTCAACACTGCTGCCGGAGGAGCAAAAGCCCGCAAAATCATGCGTTCCGACAAACTGCCGAGCCTGTTCGTTCAAAAATTCTGCGTCGAGCTTCGTTTTGTAGTGCCATGCGTAATTTTTGAGAAACGGATTTTTCGACTGCGAATTCCATATTCTGTAAAGATATCTCTTGCTTTTGCAATCGTATCTCGGGTGAAAATCAAGCGGTGCTTCCTTGCAGGACTTGACTGCCACGGAATCGGGTAAAACCGCATTGAGCGCACCGGTCAGGCGGTAGCAGTCAATGCTGCTCTCCGTTTTCATTGTGCAGCAAAAATCATTCGCATGAACGCCGGCGTCCGTGCGGCTGCAACCGGTTATACTCTCGCGCACACCGAGGATCTTTTCAACTGCGTCCTGCACACATTCCTGGACGGTCATTCCGTTCGGCTGAACCTGCCAGCCGTGAAAATCCGTGCCGTCATACATCAGGCGAAGCGCAAGATTTCTCATTTCACAAGCACCGCCTTGAAATAATAATTAAGAAGAATAATTCCCGCAAAATAAACGAGCGCAGCGCCGAGCCACACAAAATCCGTACCGTGAAGCTTCATCTGCTTCATTCTCGTTCTGCCCGAGCCGCCCGTATAGCAGCGGCAGTCCATTGCGTCGGCAAGCTCATACGCCCGCCTTATCGACGAAACGAAAAGCGGAACGATGATCGGCACAAGAGCCTTGACCCTTTGCATAAAGCTGCCGTTATCAAGATCAGCTCCCCTCGCTTTCTGAGCGTTCGTTATCCTGTCGATCTCGTCAATGAGGGTCGGGATAAAGCGCAAAGCCAGCGTCATCATCATCGCAAGCGTTGACACGGGCACTTTGATCAGCTTGAGCGGAGCAAAAAGCTTTTCAAGGGAATCCGTCAAAACGGTCGGCGTTGTCGTATAGGTCAAAAGCGAGCTGATAACAACAAGGCAGACTATCCTTATCGCCATAAACAGAGCGGTGAAAATTCCGTTTGTGGTTATGTGGATAAAATGCCAGTTCACAAGCTCCGTACCGCCTCTGACATAGAAAATGTTCAACACCGAGGTGAACAGAACTATAACGACGATCGGCTTGAGACTTTTTGCGACCATCTTCACGGGAACCTTTGAAATTATATTAACTATCAATGTGAAAATCATCATGAGGCCGAGTGCCTCAAAGCTTTTGCACATAAAAATCGAAACAATGAATACAACCGTCAGTATTATCTTCATTCTTGCGTCCATGCGATGAATCGGCGATTCAACATTATAATACTGACCGATCGTGATATCCTTTAGCATAGCTTTCACCCCGGATAGATTTTAGGCAATACCTCACAATTGCGGCGTGCGGATTGCGCAGTAAAATTTAGGCTGTAGATATTAGATGCAGCTTACGGTATGCCGTTGAATACGACGCTTTCGCATCTAATAAATCTATCTTGTCAGCACCTCAACGGCACGGTCAACGGTATATACCGAGCCGAAATCATGTCCGTTCTTTTTCAGTATCTCAAACACCTTTGAGATCTGCGGAATATTCAGACCTATCTCCCTGAGCCTTTCGGCGTGGGAATAGACCTCATCAACCGTTCCGTACATTTCAAGCCTTGCATTGTTCATAACGGCAACCTTGGTCGCTATTCTTGCAACATCCTCCATGCTGTGCGAAACGAGCAAAACGGTGCTTCCCGTTTTTTCACGGTAGCTTTTTATCATATCGAGTATTGTGTCTCTGCCTATCGGGTCAAGACCCGCCGTCGGCTCGTCGAGAACAAGAACCTTCGGCTGCATGGCAATAACACCCGCTATTGCCGCCCGTCTTTTTTCGCCGCCCGAAAGGTCAAACGGCGATTTTTCGAGCAATTCCTTTTTCAGTCCGACATATGCCGCCGCCGAAACAACTCTTTCGGCTATCTCCTCGTCGGAGAGTTTCATGTTCTTCGGACCGAACGAAATGTCCTTATATACCGTCTCCTCAAAGAGCTGATATTCGGGGTACTGGAAGCAAAGACCGACCTTGAATCGAGCGTCTCTTGTCGCTTTTTTATCCGACCAAATATCAACGCCGTCAACGATGACCTTGCCGCTTTTCGGCTTGAGAATTCCGTTAAAATGCTGGACGAGGGTGCTTTTGCCGGAACCGGTGTGACCGATAATTCCGACCAACTCGCCCTCCTCTATATCAAGATTTATATTGTCTATCGCCTTTGATTCGCTCGGCATTCCCTCGTTATAAAGGTGAGTAACGCCTTGCATTGAAAGTATCGGCATCACTTGTTCACCTCCAAAATTTTGAGGATAGCCTCGGCGCATTCGTTTTCGTCAAGTATATCATCGGGGAGCTTGAAGCCCTTTTTCCTGAGCCTGTAGGCAAGCTCGGTCGCCTGCGGCACATCAAGTCCCAGCTTTTTCATTTTTTCGACATTCCTGAAAACCTCTTTCGGCGTGCCGTCCATGGAAATCCTGCCGTCGTCCATAACAACTACTCTGTCCGCCTTGACCGCCTCGTCCATATAGTGAGTGATAAGGATAACGGTGATCCCAAACTCCCGGTTGAGCTTCAATACCGTATCCATGACCTCTTTTCTGCCCTGCGGGTCAAGCATTGCCGTAGGCTCGTCCATAACGATGCATTTTGTGTTCATCGCAATAACGCCGGCAATGGCGACTCTCTGCTTCTGACCGCCCGAAAGACGGTGCGGCTCACGGGTGCGGAATTCATACATTCCGACCGCCTTCAGCGCATTATCGACAGCTTTTCTGATTTCCGACGGTTCAACGCCGAGATTTTCAGGGCCGAAAGCAACATCGTCCTCAACTATCGTCGCAACGATCTGGTTGTCGGGATTCTGAAAAACCATACCGACGGTTTTGCGGATATCAACCGTCTTTGCCTCGTCGGAGGTGTCCATTCCCTCAACCGTGACCTTGCCCCGATCTGGAACAAGTATGCCGTTTATCAGCTTTGCGACGGTCGATTTGCCGCAACCGTTATGGCCGAGCACGGCGAGGAACTGACCCTTGGGCACATCAAGGCTGAAATCGTTAACGGCGTTAATGACGCCATCGTCCTCCAACTCGTAGGTATAAGAAACATTATCGAATTTTATGATGATATCGCTCATAGCTTGTGCTTCTCCGAATTACTTTTTCCAAATTGCAGACGCTCCGCACGGAAGAACCATGCCCGTCTGCGTTACGGGCAATCCTATCTCGCTGCCCGTCACCTTTCCGCCGAATTTCGGCACGACAAGCGCACCCAAAATATACTGCATAACAGCCGGCGAAAGTCCCGTTGTGTACGAATTTATAAGCATCATTATCGGATCGTCCGAAAGCACCCGAGTGCAAAGCTCCACGAAGCCGTAAACCTCGTCCTCAAGCTTCCATACCTCGCCGCCCGGACCTCTGCCGTATGAGGGCGGATCCATAATAATAATGTCATATTTATTGCCCCTGCGTATTTCCCGCTGAACGAATTTTATACAGTCGTCAACTATCCATCTCACGGGTCTGTCGGCAACATGGGAAGCGGCGGCATTTTCCTTTGCCCAGTTCACCATGCCCTTTGAAGCGTCAACATGAACGACCTGCGCCCCCGCTTTAAGACATGCGACCGTTGCGCCGCCCGTGTAAGAAAACAGGTTGAGCACCTTTACGGGTCTGCCTGCGTTTTTTATAAGCTCGGCGGTATAATCCCAGTTGACCGCCTGCTCCGGGAAAATTCCCGTATGCTTGAAGCCCATTGTTTTAACATTCAGCCCAAGCTCCCTATAATTTATGCGCCATGCGTCGGGAGTTTTTCTGAGTATCTCCCAGTGTCCTCCGCCCGTTGACGAGCGGAGATATCTGGCGTTTGCGTTTTTCCACATGGGATGCTTTTTCGGAGTTTTCCAAATAACCTGCGGGTCGGGACGGATAAGGATAACCTCGCCCCAACGCTCGAGTCTTTCTCCGTCGGAGCAATCCAGCAGTTCATAATCCTTCCAGCCGTCGGCAACTCTCATGTTAAAATCCTCCGTTTATATAAGTCTTTCTTTAACTACCTCTGCGATCTCCTCGGCAAGGGTCTGTATCTTATCCTTGTCCCTGCCCTCAAGCATAACTCTTACCAGCGGTTCTGTGCCCGAAACACGGACAAGTACCCTGCCCGAATCGCCAAGCTCCTTCTCTGCGCTTGAAACAGCCTTTTTGATCTCCTCGTCGTTGTCGTAGCGAGCCTTGCCCATCTGGGAAACTCTTACATTGATAAGAACCTGCGGGAATACCTCCATTTCGGCGGCAAGCTCGGAAAGCTTCTTGCCCGTCCTTTTCATAACCGCAAGCAGCTGGAGAGCCGTAAGCTGACCGTCGCCCGTTGAAGCATAGTCGAAGAAAATAACATGACCCGACTGTTCGCCGCCGATCTTGAAATTGTTCTCCCTCATGTTTTCAAGAACATATCTGTCTCCGACCTTTGTGATCTCGGTCTTGATTCCGTTATTCTTGCAGAACTCAAAGAAGCCCATGTTGCTCATAACCGTAACAACGGCGGTGTCATCGGTAAGGACTCCCCTTTGCTTCATATCCTTGGCGCAGATCGCAATAATCTTGTCGCCGTCAACTGTCTCGCCATTCTCGTCAACCGCCAGCATTCTGTCGGCGTCGCCGTCGAAAGCGAAGCCAACCTCGCAGCCGTACTCCCTGACATATCGCTGAAGTCCCTCAAGGTGAGTCGAACCGCACTCACGGTTGATATTAATACCGTTCGGCATGGACGACTTAACATGGCAGTCAACGCCAAGCTCGGTGAAAAGGTCGGGAGCGGTTACGCTTGCCGCACCGTTGGCGCAGTCAAGAGCAACCTTATAGCCCGAAAAATCCATATCCTCAACCGTCGAAATAAGGTGACGGGTATAGTCAAATGTCGGCATCTCGGAGCTTCTTATACGACCGATATCCGCTCCGATTTTAACGGGAGGGAGCGTTACGCCGTCAAGAATGATGGACTCAATCTTCTCCTCCAGCTCGTCGGGAAGCTTGTAGCCGTCCGCCTGGAAGATCTTGATACCGTTATATTCACACGGATTGTGCGAAGCGGTGATCATGACCGCCGCATCGTACTCGTATTTTTTAACGAGGAACGCAACCGCAGGCGTCGGAAGCACGCCAAGCTGCATAACATCTGCGCCGACCGAGCAAAGACCCGCCGTAATCGCAGAGCAAAGCATATTTGATGAAATTCTTGTGTCCATTCCGATCATAACTCTCGGACGCTTCTTGTTCTCGTCGATGAGAACCATTGCAGCCGCACGACCTATTTGCATTGCAAGCTCGCAGGTAAGTTCCGAGTTTGCAACTCCTCTTGCGCCGTCTGTTCCGAATAATCTGCCCATAAAAATGACCTCCGAATCAAAGTTCAAATTTTTGCTGTTCCATCAGCGGAACCGGGTTATTATTAGCGCCGTTCTGCGCAGGCATCGGCATACCCAGATGGGCATAACCGGCAGGCGTAACCATACGACCTCTCGGAGTTCTCGAAAGAAATCCGATCTGCATCAGATACGGTTCATAGACATCTTCGATTGTGATAGCTTCCTCGCCGATTGCAGCGGCGATCGTTTCAAGTCCGACGGGGCCTCCGTTGTAATTTTTTATCATCGCCGTCAGGAGCAGCCGGTCAATGGAATCCAGCCCGAGCGGATCGACCTCAAGGCGATTGAGCGCAAGGTCGGCGTTTTCGTCGGTGATAATTCCGTTGCCAAGCACCTGCGCAAAGTCACGCACACGCTTTAAAAATCTGTTTGCGATTCTCGGCGTTCCTCTTGAGCGGGAGGCTATCTGATAAGCTCCCTCATCGGTGATTTCGATATTGAGAATTCCTGCGCTTCTTTTTACGATACTGCTCAGATCCTCCGGCGAATACAGCTCAAGCCTTGCAATAACGCCGAAGCGGTCACGAAGCGGCGCACTGAGCTGTCCCGCCCTCGTCGTTGCGCCGACAAGCGTAAACCTCGGCAGGTCGATTCTTATGCTCCTTGCCGAAGGTCCTTGACCGATGATTATATCAAGCGCATTGTCCTCCATCGCAGGATAGAGAACCTCCTCAACGCTCCTGTTCATTCTGTGTATCTCGTCAATGAAAAGCACATCGCCCTCGCCGAGATTTGTCAGCAATGCGGCAAGATCCTTCGGCTTTTCGATTGCAGGGCCGGATGTGACTCGGAAATTGACTCCCATCTCATTGGCGATGATGCCGGCAAGAGTCGTTTTTCCAAGCCCCGGAGGGCCGTAGAGAAGCACATGGTCGAGCGGCTCGTTTCTTTTCCTTGCCGCCTCTATATAAATTGAAAGATTTTCCTTGACCTTAGTCTGTCCTATATAGTCGCTCATCGTCCTCGGACGAAGCTGAAACTCAACATCGGAATCGTTATCCATATATTCGGGAGCGACTATTCTGTTTTCAAAATCCATATCATCCATGTCGTTCCCTCCTTATATCAGTGATTTCAACGCCTGCCTGATAAGCTCCTCGACAGACAGCGTACCGTCCAGCTTTCCGAGTGCTGCGGCGGCCTCCGACCTGCTGTAACCGAGCTGAACGAGAGCCTCTATCGCTTCGCTCACATTCTCTGCACCCGAGGTCATGAGAACGGCTCCCACAAGCTCGGACTGCTCCTCGCTAAGCTCTGCGCTGAACTTATTTTTCAGTTCAAGAATAATTCTGTTTGCTATTTTTGCTCCGACGCCCTGCGCACGGGTAATGGACTTTGCGTCGCCCGAGGCAATGCTCAAGGCAAGCTTGTCGGGAGTCAGCACGGAAAGTATCGCAAGTGCTGCCTTTGGCC
The DNA here is from genome assembly GCA_963648385.1 of uncultured Coriobacteriaceae bacterium. Taxonomy (GTDB): domain Bacteria; phylum Bacillota; class Clostridia; order Oscillospirales; family Acutalibacteraceae; genus CAG-488. The sequence continues at coordinate 41,975 of CAVJDU010000015.1, forward strand.
CTACGCCCGACACCGTGATAAGCTGCTTAAAAGCGTCCAGCTCGTTCATCGTTGAAAAGCCGTAAAGCTCCATTGCGTCCTCGCGCACATTGAGGTAGGTGTAAACCGTCGTTTCCGTGTTGAGCGCAACATTTTTCAGCGTATTCATGGTAGAAAAGCAGAAAAACGCAATTCCGCCGCATTGAACGGCAAGCCCGTTTTGGTCAATGGCAATTACCTTGCCCGTAAGAGAATATATCATCGTTTCCCGCCTTTCGGTAAATTTTTGTGGAGAAATTCAAACGCCGCATTTTTGCAATATCAATAATACTTCTTCAGCCTGCCGACAAGCGAACCGCTGGTATGAGCATGGCAGATCGCCATTGCGAGGGCGTCCGCCGTGTCGTCGGGCTTCGGTATTTCGTCAAATTTCAGCATAATGCGCATCATTTCCTGCACCTGCTTTTTCTCCGCTCTGCCGTAACCGACAACGCTCTGCTTAACCTGGAGCGGCGTATATTCCGCAATTTCAAGCCCGTGGAGCTGCGCCGTCAGCACGATAACTCCCCTCGCCTGCGCAACATCAATGACCGTTTTTGCGTTAGTGTTATAAAACAGCTTTTCGATCGCCATAACATCGGGCTTGTAGCGGGTCATTATCAGGTCAAGCTCACGGTAGATTATCTCCAACCGCTCATTGAACGGTGTGCCCGCCTTGGTCGTTATTGCGCCGTAACCGAGCACCTTGAAATGATTGTTGCCGTATTCCAGCACTCCGTAACCGATTATCGCATAACCGGGATCAATTCCTAAAATAATCATTTTTTCTTTTCGTCTCTTTCACGGATAACCATTTTCGTCGGCGTACCCTCAAGTCCGAAAACCTCACGGATCTGATTGTCGATATATCGCTGATAGCTGTAATGGAAAAGATCCTTGCGGTTGACGAAGCAGACGAATGTCGGCGGTCTTGTCGATGCCTGCGTAATATAATATATTTTAAGCCGTCTGCCCTTATCCGTCGGCGGCTGAACTCTCGCCGTCGCTTCGGCGAGGATATCGTTGAGCTTACCCGTTGAAATTCTCATCGCATTCTGAGTGTCAACGAACTTGATAAGCTCAAAGAGTCTGTCGAGCCGCTGACCCGTCTTTGCCGAAATGAAAATTATCGGCGCATATGACATAAACGAAAAATCATTCATAAGCTTTTTGCGGTAACTGTCCATGGTCTTGCCGTCCTTTTCGACCGCATCCCACTTGTTGACGGCGATAACGCACGCCTTGCCGAGATCATGAGCGATTCCGGCAACCTTTGAATCCTGCTCGGTGAAGCCCTCCTGCGCATCGATCATGATAACGCAAACGGTGGCTCTTTCGACCGCCATTCTTGCACGGAGAACGCTGTATTTTTCAATCGCTTCTTCAACCTTGCTCTTGCGGCGAATACCCGCCGTGTCAATAAAAATAAATTTTCCGAATTGGTTTTCGATCAGCGTATCGGTTGCGTCCCTCGTTGTGCCTGCAATATTGGAAACGATAACACGCTCCTCTCCCGCAATGGCGTTGACGAGAGATGATTTGCCGACATTCGGCTTACCGATAACGGCAACACGGATTCTGTCGTCGTCCTCGTTCTCGTCCTCCTCCTCGGGGAAATATTTGATAACCTCATCGAGCAGATCGCCCGTGCCGTGGCCGTGAACAGCCGAAACTCTTATCGGCTCGCCGAGGCAGAGGTTGTAGAACTCATAGAATTCCATCGGCGGTTCGCCTATCGTGTCGCACTTGTTGACGCAAAGAACGATCGGCTTTCCGCTTTTCAGGAGCATCGAAGCAACCTCCTGGTCGGTCGCAACAACGCCCGTTCTCATGTCGGTGACGAAGATTATAACATCTGCGCTGTCAATGGCGATCTGAGCCTGGCGGCGCATCTGCGAAAGAATAACATCGTCCGAATTCGGCTCGATTCCGCCTGTATCAACTAAAAGGAAATTATGGTTGAGCCACTCGCAATCGCCGTAAATCCTGTCACGGGTAACGCCCGGCGTATCGTCAACTATCGAAAGCCGCTGACCCACAAGCTTGTTGAAAAGCGTGGATTTGCCGACATTCGGTCTGCCGACGACGGCAACTATCGGTCTTGCCATATTATCCCTCCTGTTCTCCTAAAATTTTATCAATCATTTCATACCCGTCGTTCTCAACGGGTGTGACCTTTATTCCTAATTTTTGTGAAAGCTCCTCAACGGACATATCGTCAAGAAAAATGTCTCTCTCGCTTCTCAGCGCAACCGCCGGAAAAAGCAATTCATCGTGAAGATCCGTGTTCTCAAGCCCTGCGATAATATCCCTGCCGCAGAGAAGTCCGGCAACGGTTATCCTCTCGCCGAAAAGCCTGTTCGGAATTCTGACGACCTCGATTTGAATATTCGTGACCTTTTTTTCAACGGATCTTGCAAAGTATTCAATCAGTCTGAATGCCGCCGTACCCGTCGCCATCGTGATGCGGCGCTCGTTCGGCAGGGTGTAACCTTCGGGAATACGCTTTATCGCATCCTCGAATTCATGCTTGAGCAACGCCCAAAGACCGACCCCGTTTTCAAGCTGAACAAAATCGCCGTATCGGCTGCAATCGGGCATCGGAAGATCCGCACTGAGGTAGAACTCATCGGCGGCAAAAGCTATATTCATATTATTATAGCACATAAATTTAGAATTGTAACTATCAATTCTCGAAATAACATCTAAAGATTGCTCTTTTGTGAAAGGATTTAAGCCTGTCAGCCCGTCACGGTGGCAGGAAAGACCGACCGGAACGGCAGCGATGCTTTGAACCGACGGATAAAGCTTGCCCAATTCCTCCAAGGAATATGTCAGCTCGTCGCCGTCATTGTAGCCGGGACACAGCACAAGCTGGGTATTGAGCTTTATGCCTGCGTCGGCAAGCTTCTTAACATATTCGAGCACCTTTCCGGCTCGCTTGTTGCCCATCATCTTAACCCGAAGCTCGGGATTCATCGTGTGAACGGAAATATTTACCGGGCTGATGTGCATCTCGATTATTCTGTCAATATCCCTCTCGCCGATATTCGTCAGAGTGATATAATTGCCAAAAAGGAACGAAAGTCGTGAATCATCGTCCTTGAAATAAAGGCTTTCACGCAAGCCCTTTGGCAGCTGATCTATGAAGCAGAAAATGCAGTTATTGGCGCAGGAGCGCTGCTTATCCATAAGATAAGTCTCGAACTCCAGACCCGTTTCGCCCTCGCCGAGCTTCAGATGAACCGTTCGCCGCTTGCCGTTCGGCTTTTCAACAACAAGCACCGGCGCATCGTCAATATAGAATTGATAGTCAAGCACATCACGGATCTCATGACCGTTTACGCTTATCAGCTTGTCCCCTGCCTTCACCAAATGGCGTGACGCAGGCGAATGCCGCTGAACTGATGATATTTTAACAGCCATAAAAACCCTCCTTTGCTTGGTTTTGGTGTTGTTATTTTATCGAAGCAGAAACCTCATTGGGCTCCCCTGTGTAGTTTTGACGAGAGATTTTTTCGTTAGGCGGATTTTATTCCACCGAAGGCAATATTTATATATGCCGAGGGGGATAAAATTCGTCTAACGGAAAAAGATCCGTCAAGAAAAGTCAAAAAGGCAGAGAAGGGACTCTATCAAACGGTCCAATCTCTACCTTCTCCGTTTCACATTGAAAAGACTTTAAGCGTCCTTCTTGACAACAAGCTTGCCATTGTAATAACCGCAGGCTGAGCATACTCTGTGAGTTCTCTTGTACTCACCGCACTGCGGGCACTTTACAAGAGCCGGTGCTTCCATCTTCCAAACGTTTGAACGCCTTTTGTCTCGTCTCGCTTTAGAAACTCTTCTCTTCGGTACTGCCATTCTGAGCGCCTCCTTAATGCTGAAAATAGTTCTTACTGATCTTCCTGTGTGAGCTGTAAAAGAGCGTCCCAGCGAGGATCGCACTCCTTGCCGCAGTCACACGGACCGTCATTTAAATCTTTGCCGCATCGGGGACAGATCCCGAGGCAGTCGTACCTGCACAACACCTTGGTAGGCAGGTTCAGGAGAATATCCTCCCGAACAAGCGGTTCGGCATCGTATCGAAGCGAATCGACAACAATGAATTCGTCATTGCCCTCGTCGTTATTAAGCTCCGTGACAAGCACATGCTCGATCGGCATTGAAAAGCTACGGTCAAAAGCGACCGCACATCTGTCGCAGGCGAGATTAAGAGTAAAATCAGCCTTCGCATTGACGCTGACAATACCTGTTGAGTTCTTGATTTCCCCCGTAATGTGAACGGGCGAATTGAATGAATTTCCGCCGTAGACATCACAATCGCTCATATCGACCGTAAAATCCAAAGGCAGCGCCATGCCCTCGTTATTAAAGACAGGCTCAAGCTCAACGAAATACATAAATACTCTTCACCTCAAATGTCATGCACCAAACATTATATAGTGTAAAACTCCATTTGTCAATAACAAAAGCTCAAAATTCCTCTGCTTTTTTCGATTTTTTACGGATTTTTCCGCCCGGCGCAATGTATTAGATGTCGTATCGTAGATTTTGAATTTTTGATTTTAACCTGCGTGATTAGTGGATAGTGGATAGTGATCGCTGCATTTTTCGTGAGCCGCATCTATATTTGCGGCATGATGTGGGCATCATGCCCTACGATCGGCGTTAAATCAATACCGATTATAAGGTACAGAAATCTGATTTCGTAGGGTGTGATGCCCTCATCGCACCGA
>CAVJDU010000016.1:0-44756 GCA_963648385.1 uncultured Coriobacteriaceae bacterium
TCGGCGACATCACGATGAATTACAAAAAATCCGCAAAAATCAACCCGACGATCGCCGCCGACGATGGCGCAAAATACACGGTGAAATATACATCGTCCGACTCAAGCGTCGCAAGAGTGGACGACAACGGAAATGTCTACGCCGCAAAGCGTGGCAGCGCAACAATCACCTGCACCGTAACCGACTCCAACGGCAACACCGTTCAGGACACCTGCAAGGTAACGGTCAAATACTCGTTCGGCCAGTGGCTGATTAAGATTCTTCTCTTTGGCTGGATTTGGTATTAATTAAATAACACACAATCTCCGTGGAGCAATCTGCGGAGATTTGCTTTTAAAAAAATATTGACTTGTGGCTATATTTAATATATAATTTAGGTACAATAATAACGGAGGTTATATTTATGCAAATAGTACCAATGAGAGATTTGAAAAATACAGTTAAAATTGAACAGCTTTGTGAATCTGAAAACGGTCCGGTTTTTGTTACAAAAAATGGATATGGAAAGCTTGTTGTAATGGATATCGAGTACTTTGAACGAACAATTCAAAAGATGTATGAAGCCGTAAATGTTCAAGGCGGAATTAATGATATGAATAATGGTAAAGTATTTGACGGAGCAACTGTGCTTGCCGAGATGAGGGAAAAGTATGGCTTCTGATTTCAATTACAGATTTACCGAAAAAGCAAGCGATGATTTAGATGAAATATTAAAATATATGAGTATTCAGCTTGATAACAAAGCTGCGGCAAAAGAATTCTTTGATAAAGTAACAGAGTCGATAAATAGAATTTGCTCTTTCCCGGAACTTGGAAAATTGGTTCAAAATGAGCTTTTAACAAGAAATGACATACATCGTGTGGTTATCGACAACTACATACTTTATTATATCCCTGATATGGGAAACAAGGAAATTTATATATTAAGTATCGTTTATGGCAAAAGAAACCTCGTTAACTTGATGATGGAATTTAATTTGATGTAAAAAATAAACCCGACAACTCATTTGCGAGCTGTCGGGTTTATGTGATTGTTTGTGTTGATTCTGAACAATCATCAAGGGTATTTAATTATACGGATTTTATGAGCCGGGCTTGTCCGGTCTAACCTCTATAACAACGTGTTCTTTGGTTGATATGTTCCTGACCAATAACGCAACAGTCTCGACATGGGCGGTGTGGGGGAACATATCGACGGGGGTGGCGGCGAGGGTTCGGTAGCCGAGGGCGGCGAAGCGTTGGCAGTCACGGGCGAGGGTTGCGCTGTCGCAGGAGACATAGACGATTCGCTCGGGCGACATTTTCACAACGGTTAGGATCAGGGATTCATCGCAGCCCTTTCTCGGAGGATCAAGCACGACAACATCTGGCTTGACGCCTCTTTCGAGCAGTGCCGCTGTCGCCTGCGATGCGTCGGCGCAGATGAATTCGGCATTTTCAATGCCGTTGAGCCGTGCGTTCTCTTTCGCATTTTCAATAGCCTGCGGTATAATTTCAACGCCGATGAGGTTTTTGACATCATTCGCCATTGTCAGCCCGATCGTGCCCGTTCCGCAGTAGAGGTCAACGAGCGTTTCGCTGCCGGTGAGTGCGGCATATTCCTTTGCTTTATTGTAAAGAATTTCCGCTCCGTCGTGGTTGACCTGATAAAACGAGAGTGGAGAGAGATTGAACTTTAAACCGCAAAGCTCGTCGGTTATGTAATCGCTGCCCCAAAGCGTTTTGCACGCCTTGCCGAGCACGACATTTGTTTTATTACGGTTAATGTTAAGAATTATGCTTGTAATGCCGTCGATTTCCCGAAGTTTTTCAATCAGACTTTCCGAATCCGGAACACTGTCGGAATTGGCGACGAGACAGACCATTATCTGACCCGTTGCGACCGCCTTGCGGATATAAATATGACGAATTATTCCCGAACCGTCGGTTTCGTTGTAAACGCTTATCTTTTTTTCACGAATCCAATCACGAAAAATATCCGTTATTTTTGCAAATTCCTCCGGCTGCAAAAGGCAATCGGAGCAGTCAATTATTCTGTGCGTCATCGGAGCATAAAAACCGATCGTCGCAAAGCTTCCGTCCGAACCGACGGGGTACTGCGCCTTGTTCCTGTATCGCTGAGCCGAGGGCGACGGAATGATCGGAGAGGGCGTTATATCGAGTTTGCCGAGCCGCTTGAAATTATCGGCGACCTGCTGCGCCTTGATTTCAAGCTCGGATTCGTATTTTATATGAGCGAAGCAGCAGCCGCCGCATTTTTCGGCGATCGGACAAAAATTTTTTGCCCTCATCGGTGAACGCTGCATGAGTTTTTTTATAATTCCGACGGCATAGGTCTTTTTCACTTTAATAATATGCGCAAGCACACGGTCGCCGGTGACCGCACCCCGAACAAAGACCGTCATGCCCTCGTAATCGCAGACGCCGCTGCCCTGCACGGTACAGCTCTTGACATTCAAATATATTTCATCGTTTTTTTTAAGCATAAAATCACCGAGGCTATTCTATCACATTGCAGAAATGAAATCAAGGCAATACCGCTTGTTCGTTTTGCGGTATTGCCTTGAATGTATTATGCCTTCTTTGGTTTGAAAAGGAATTTGAAAATGATTCCCGCCAATGCTGCGCCTGCGAGGGGAGCAACGAGGAATACCCACACCTGACTGAGAGCCGTGCCGCCTTCAAGAACTGCCGGGGCAAGGCTTCTTGCGGGGTTGACTGATGTGCCGGTGAGAGGAATTCCGATGATGTGTACAAAGGTTAGAGTCAGACCGATAACGATACCGGCGACGGAGGAGTATTTTTCGCTCGATGTTACGCCGAGGACGGTCAGAATAAATACGAATGTGAGAACGATCTCGACCACGATCGCACCGGTCATGGATATGCCGACGCTGCTGAGGTCGCCGTAGCCGTTCGTGCCGAATCCGGATATTGAGGTTTCTTTGGAAATCAGAAGCAGCAAGCCGCTGCCGGCAAATGCGCCCGCAATCTGGGAAACGATGTAGCCGACGAGGTCGATTAAGTCAAGCTTGCCGTTAATGAACATTGCGAGGGAAACAGCCGGATTGACATGACAGCCCGAAATATGGCCGATTGAATACGCTCCGGCAACTATCGATAGACCGAAGGCGAGGGCGATTGCGACAACGCCGAGAGTGCCGGTGCTCGTTCCGGCCGAAAGTCCGCCGCAGAAAACGGCAGTTCCGCAGCCGAAAAGCACAAGAATTGCAGTGCCTAAAAATTCGGCAAGATATTTTTTGATTCGCATGAGAATTCCTCCCTGGATTTGTTTTATATCGGAATTATACCATTTAATTTGCGCTGTGTCAATCAGTGTTTGCCGTTCGTACAAATTCACAAAAAATTAACTTGTTTATATACTGCCGTTGTGATATAATTATAATGAAGTAAAAGAGAGCTTCAAGGAGGTCAAATATATGGATATAGCAGATCTTGCGGCAAGCGCCGTGAAAAAGATTACACAGAACAAGGGAAAAAGACTGGCAAAGAAGGGCTATCCCAAGGATTTACCGAAGGTTCAGCCTGTAAAAATTTCTAATAAAAAGGACGATAAGTTTGATGTCGGCTTTGCAATGAAGGAGGCAATGCCGGACGATTTTGATTCCAAGACCTACTACATAGCGGGTCATAAAATGGCTCAGAAGATGACGGGCTTCCACGACCCGATCACGATCAGCGCAATGTGGATCGGCTGCGGCGACGAGGGCGGCGTCATGATGGTGTGCGCTGATATTATCGGTCTTACCAATTTTGAGGTGAAGATTATCCGCAAGAGTCTTGAGGAATTCTCCCAAAAAGCAAACTGCAAGGCCGTCAATGTTTGCTGTTCACATACCCACGGAGGATTCGACACCGTCGGCTATTGGGGCAGACTTCCCAAGACCGGCAAGGTCGATACATATATGCAGAAGATTTTCAAGACCGTTAAGGAAGTTTGCATCGAGGCTTATGACAACCGTAAAAACGGCGACCTTTATATCGGAACGGTTCATGTACCCGAAGCTCAGTTCGACAAGCGTCCCCCGGTAGTTCTGCATGATACGCTTACGAGAATTCGCTTTGTTCCCGATGACGGCAGCAAGGAAACATGGCTTCTCAACTATGCCGCTCACCCGAACACACTCGGCGGTTCAAATACTCTTTGCAGCGCCGACTATCCGTACTTCCTCAGGCAGACGATTTATAAGGAGAAGGATGTAAATGTTCTTTACGGAATCGGTGCGATCGGTGCTGTTGATCCGGGATTCCCGGATATAGAGAACAACTGGGAGAGAACGGAGCGCCAGGGCGTTACACTCGGCAAGGCTGCGCTTAGCATTGATAACGATGAAAAGATGAAGCCGGAGATCACCGTGCTTCAGCAGCCGTTCTATTATAATGCGGATAATTCCGTGCTTGCTTTTCTTGCAATGCTGAAAGTTATGAGTTCAACATTTGTTGCAACGAAGAAGGGTGATCTCGGAATTGCGCTTATTTCCGAAATGACCTATATGAAGATCGGTTCGCAGCAGATTCTCCTCATGCCCGGAGAGGTATTCCCGGAGGTTGCTTACGGCGGATATGATTCTGCTGAGGATTCGGCAACGGGCAGAGGTCCGGAAATTGACCCGACTCCGCTGGTTGATATCGCAGGAGATAAGAATCTTCTTATATTCGGCGTGACGAACGACATGACAGGCTATGTTGTTGCCCCGAACGATTTTATTCTTCACAAGACTCAGCCGTATCTTTCAAGCGGCAGGGATCGTTTTGACAGAAATCATTACCATGAAACAAACTCAATGGGATATTCGGCAGCTCAGACGCTTACCGATGAATTTGCCGATATCATGAAGAGAGTTAAGGCAATACAGCACAATTGAAGTGTACAAATTGCGCAGCAAGATTTTTCGTCAGGCTCTTTGCTGAATGACGGAAACATAGTTTAAGCAAGGCGTGCGCCACAATTTGTACGGTATTACCTTGAAATAAGCTGATTTTGCCTCCCTTTGTTTTAGCAAGGGGAGGTCATTGCTTCACAGTATAAACCAAAGAAGGTCACTCGATGAAATATAAATATGAGCTTCATTGCCACACCGCCGAGACAAGCGAATGTGCGGAGGCGTTGGCAAAGGACACGGTCGAATTTTACAAGTCAATAGGTTACAGCGGGATTGTGATAACGGATCACTATTCGTTTCTGACATTCGGAACGGGCAGCTCGTTTAAAAAGCAGATCGATGTCGATAAATATCTTCGAGGCTACCGCAATGCGCTGGAGGCGGCCGGCGATGACTTCACGGTGCTGCTCGGAATGGAGATCAGATATTTTGCCACCACCAACGATTATCTCGTTTACGGAATCGACGAGGATTTTATCAGGAAAAACGGCAATATGCTGTTTAAAGGTCCACGCAGATTTTATGAGCTTGTCAAAAAGAGCGGAGCGATAATAGTTCAGGCTCACCCGTTCCGTCCGTATATTCACAGGGCAAATCCTAAGTATATTGACGGCTGCGAGATTTTCAACGGAAAGGATAAGGACAAGGATCTTAACCGAAAGGCGCAGGAGTGGGCGAAGAAAGAAAATTTCAAGATCGTGACCGGCGGAGCGGACTATCATCGTGAAAGTCAGCGTGGTAATGCGTCCGGAATTATTACGGAAGAAAAGATAAACAGCAATGCCGACCTTGTCAAAATTCTGAAAAGCGGCAGGTTTGAAATAAATATGGGTTAACCTAATTGTAAACTTTTTACAAATTCCGTAAAATGTATTTATTTTTTTCCTATGATGTGATATTATCATTTTAATAGGCAATACCGCACAATTGAGGTGTGCGGATTGCGCACTAAGCAAGGCGTGCGACTTGATTGTGCGCTGTTGCCTTTATATAATTTATGAAATGGGGAAAGCACAAATTGAACTGTCGGAAAAAAATAACAGCCGCATTGCTCACGGTGCTTATAATTCTTTCGTCTCTGCCGTTTACGGCCAATGCCGAGGAAAAGACGACCGGAGTTTATCAGTGCGACTGGTTCAATGAGAGCCTGCGTTATCCTTATGAATATGATGACCGATGGTTTTCAAACAGCTCATTTGAATATAACCACGAGCTTGCTCTGCTTGCGTTGAACATTTCAATGGCGACATTCAATTCGTTCAACAAAGATGACGGGGACGAGCATATTGACGCCATGCTGAAAAACTGTGGATACGAAACCAAGGAGTACGGCTATGAGACTGAGGGTTACGACACCGCCGCAGTTGAAATGGCAAAGAAAACCGTCACGCTTTCGGGCGAAAAATGCACGATAGTTATTGCTGCGATCAGGAGCGGAAACTATGGCATGGAGTGGGGCGGAAACATGAGATTGGGTAGCGGTGAAAATCACCTCGGCTTTGATATAGGCAAGGAAATTGTTCTAAATTATATCAACGACTATTTCGCTACGGAAAAAACAGAGGGCAGGGTAAAGCTCTTTGTTCCGGGATACAGCAGGGGAGGCTCTATCGCCAATCTTGTCGGCGGCGCACTCGATGACGGAAGCTACGAGAAATGTCTTAACAATGACAACAGCATCAAAAAATGCAATCTTGCAAAGAGCGATATCTTTGTTTATACCTTTGAAGCGCCGCAGTGCACCGAAAAGGACGGAGCGAACGACGCAGTTTACGGCAATATTATAAATATAATGAATCCTAATGACTATGTTCCGAAGTTCGTTATGAAGGATTGGGGCTTTACGCATTACGGCATGGAGTATTATCTCCCTTCGGCGGAGAATTGCTCGAATTATTCCGATTATTACGAGAATGTTTGCGAAACTTTTGATACGCTCATGAACGATATGGGCAAAAAATCAAGTTCAAATTTTTACAGCGAGGAGGATTCCCGATCTGTCGGCGCAATGCTCGATTCGCTGATGTCGAAGCTGGCAAACGATGTTTTCAAAAGCCGTGAGCGTTATGTTGAAAAATATGAGGACGGACTTGTATTTATCGCCGGTCAGTATATCGGCAAAAAGCTGAATGCCGGTAATGCTCTGAAAACCTTCGGAGTAATTCTTTCGGCGGTTGCGCTCGGAATCATACCGACTAATATGGAAACGATAAAAAGCGACGGCTTCCGTTCCTATATCGCCGCTCAGATCGCCGAAAGCGACGCAAGCCAAAATCTTACGCAGTCGCAGATCCAGGGCATTATCGATATCATGATAGCGTTGATAGAGTTCGCAAAGGATAATCGCTCGGATGTCAAGGCTTTGCTGGGTCAGCTCAACACGATGCTGAATGTTCATCAGCCGTATGTGACGCTTTCATGGATGCGCTCGATAAACCAAAGCGATATGCTGAAAATCAACGGCGATTCAAAAAAGCCGCTCAAGGTATCTTTTAATAAAATCGACCTGCGCTACAAAGCGAGCGCAAGGATCATTGCAGAATTTGACGAATCGCTCGGCAGCGTTACATGGAAATCGGGTAATGACGAAGTTGTTGCGGTTGACGAGGACGGATTCATAACGGCAAAGGGCGAGGGAGAGGCGACCGTTACCGCAGAGCTTCGTTCGGACGACGGTAAGTTGATCGATTCGGAAAAAATCAAGGTCACGGTGCATATGAATACGCTTGAGGTTATCGTTACCACCGTGAAGAACATTTTCGGAAAGGCGGCGGCGTAAATGAGCAGATATTTTGTTCTTATTTTTCTCGTTCTCGGTGTAGGCGTTGGCGCATTGCTCTCGTTCGTGACGGGAGTTAATATAGTTGTCAATATGATCGTCGGCGCGCTTGCAGGTGCTGCGGTCGGATATTTTCTGAAAGTAAGGGTGGAGAAGAACGACTAAAATGTTGCCTTTTTCACTTATAAAGTGTATAATAGCTGTAACGATTTCCAAAGGAGATTTGATATGAAAAATATTCTTGTTACGGGCGGCGCCGGATTTATCGGCAGCAATTTTATTTATTATATGCAGCGCAAGCACCCCGATTACAGACTGGTTTGCATTGACGCTTTGACCTATGCGGGCAATCTTTATACTCTTGACGAAGCACGCAATGGAAATTTTCGCTTTGCTCTCGGTGACATTACGGACAGAAAAACGGTATTCGCCCTTTGCGAGGAGGAAAAATTCGATGCAATAGTCAACTTTGCCGCAGAAAGCCATGTTGACCGATCAATTGAAAACCCCGAGGTTTTCCTCAAGACGAATATTCTCGGCACGCAGGTGTTGCTTGACGCCTGCAACAAGTATGATATTCCCCGTTATCATCAGGTTTCGACCGATGAGGTCTACGGCGATCTCCCTCTTGACCGACCGGATCTTTTTTTTACCGAGACAACGCCGATCCACACCTCATCGCCGTATTCGGCGAGCAAGGCGTCGGCGGATTTACTCGTTATGGCTTATCACCGTACATTCGGCACACCGGCAACGATATCACGCTGTTCCAATAACTACGGACCGTACCAGTTCCCGGAGAAGCTTATTCCGCTCATGATCTCAAAGGCACTTGCCGACGAAAAGCTTCCGGTTTACGGCGAGGGACTCAATGTTCGTGATTGGCTCTATGTTGATGACCATTGCAAGGCGATTGACATGATTCTCGAAAACGGAAAGATCGGCGAGGTTTATAACATCGGAGGTCACAATGAAAAGGCGAATATTGATGTCGTTAAAACTATTCTGAAGGCTGTCGGTAAGGATGAAAGCCTTATCACATATGTTAAGGATCGCCCCGGTCATGATATGAGATATGCCATTGATCCGGCAAAGATCCATGCCGAGCTTGGTTGGACTCCCGAGACTCTTTTCAACGATGGAATTCAGAAAACAATTGACTGGTATCTCAACAACCGTGAGTGGTGGCAGAGAATACTCAGCGGCGAATATAAGAATTACAGGGGATGATTTTATGAAAAAATTTGTTGCGGTTCTGTTGACTGCCGTTATTGCAATGTCGTTCTTTGCTTGCGGCAAAAAGGAGGGCGATCTCGGCAAGCAAACCACCGTTGACAAGGAAAACGGTTATACCCTCGTCGAGGAGGTTTTGACCTTTAAATATAACGATGACGAGGAAGAAATCAAGAAAAATCCCAACGCCAAAACCGAGGGCTTTGTCACAAACGAGAGCAATGCAGTCGGCAAGGTGAATACGAAATACGCCGTGCTTGACATTGCAAAGAAGGAAGTAAGCGAGAAATTCAACAAAATAAATTTTGCCTTTGACCGCACGCAAGGAATCTGGAAGGTCACATTCTCTATGGATACCGTGACCGACGAAAAGATAACGAGTGCGAAAATCATGACCGTCTATGTTGATGAGGACGGCTACACCTTGGCGACGGTTAAAGAAAGCGCAGAATAAATCACAGCGCAATTCTAAGTGACAGCATAATTGAATAAAAGATTACCCCCGAAAGTTTAGGTTCAAGCTTTCGGGGGTTTGTTTAACAGGCAGACGCTCAGCCTGTCTTTTTCTATAGCAATATCGCACGATCAAGGTGTGCGCTCAATTTGAGAGGTATTGCCCTATATATTTTTTAACATTTTCTATCACGATTTCGGTAGCTTCTTCAAGCGTGCCGCTGATCTGGCAGCCTGCCGCCTGCGGGTGTCCGCCGCCGCCCATTGCCGCACAGATTTCGGAAACATTGATCGGGCGGTTGCTTCTCATTGAGATTTTATAGCTGCCGTCCTTTCGCTCACGCATCGTAACACCGACCAGAACTCCTTCGATCTGACGGGGGAGGGAGGCGATTGCGTCAACCTCGCTTTCGTCCGAGCCGCTCTGACGGTACATTTCCTGCGTGACCGTTATCAAGGCGCATTTGCCGTCAAGAAACATCTTCATGCCGCCGACGGCGAGCTTTTCAAGCGCAACATAGGTTCTCGTTTTTGTCTCGAACATGACCGTGTTTATTCGTGCGTTGTCAGCGCCGCATTCAATCATTTCCGCTGCCATTCGCATTGTGCGCGGTGTGACATTGGAATAGCGGAAGCAGCCGGTGTCGGTTGAAATTCCCGTGTAGATACAATCTGCGATCTGCTTTGTCGGTTGAACACCGAGAGCATGAATTACCTGAAGAATTATTTCACACGCCGCCGCAGCCTTTGAGTCAAGCAAAGTTCTTTCGGCAAACATACGGTTTGAACCGTGGTGATCTATGCAAAGCTCGATCTTGTCGGCAAACTTTTGCTCAAAATCCTTGCCGAGCAGCTTTGTGTCAGCCACATCGACCGCAACGAGAGCACTGTATGCACACTCTGTTTCGCAGGCTTTTCCGAGATAATCAAATTTTTTCGCAACCGAGTCATTGCACCTGACATTTGCTTTTTTGCCGACGGCTTCAAGCGCATATTTGAGCGCAAAAGCCGAGCCGAGCGTATCTCCGTCAGGATGCGAATGGGTCAATATCAAAAAATTGTCTCTTGACTTTAAAAATTCAACTGCCGTTTCAAGATCGATAACCATTAGTCCTCAGTCCTCAAATCATCCATAATCTTAACAATATGCATACCGTGTTCGATGGAATCGTCGGCAACAAAGCTAAGCTCCGGGGTCTTCCTCAGATGAAGTCGCTTGCCGACCTCCCGGCGGATATAGCCCGTTGCGCTCTTTAGCCCTTTGACTGCCTCTTTGGCTGTGCCAAGACCCTCCATTGCGCTGATATAAACCTTGGCGTAGGAGGCGTCGGAGCTGACTTCGACCCTCACCACGGTAAGCATTTTATCCATTACCCTCGGATCTTTAAGCTCCCTGATAACCGCAATGATCTCACGCTTAATATCCTCGGATACTCTGTCTATTCTGTAACCTGCCATAAGCTACCTCTTAATCTCTGTATTCTTCGACAGTATAGGCTTCAAAGATGTCGCCCTCCTTAATGTCGGAGAACTTTGTAAGTCCGATGCCGCACTCATAGTTGGAGGCGACCTCCTTCACATCGTCCTTGAAGCGGCGAAGCGAAGCAATGTCATCAACGGAAAGTACGATTCCGTCACGAACAACACGAACCTTTGAGTTTCTTGTGATCTTTCCGTCAAGAACATAGCAGCCCGCAATCTTGCCGACGGAGGAGATTGTAATAACATTTCTGACTTCGGCACGACCCTGCTCGACTTCACGGAATTTCGGAGCAAGCATACCCTTGATAGCTGCCTGAATTTCCTCAATGCAGTCGTAGATGATTCTGTACATTCTCATCTCTACGCCGTCACGCTCGGCAAGGCTGATGGCAACCGGATCGGGACGGACATTGAAACCGACGATGATTGCGCCGGAAGCGTTGGCGAGCATGACATCCGATTCGCTCGGAGCACCGACACCGCTGTGGATAACTCGGACTCTGACTTCCTCGTTCGAGAGCTTTTCAAGGCTCTGCTTAACGGCTTCTGCCGAGCCTTGGACATCGGCCTTAACGATGATGTTCAGCTCCTTCATCTCGCCGTCCTTGAGGGAATCAAAGAGATTGTCAAGAGTGACCTTCTGAACGGACTTGAACTGCTCCTCCTTGGCCTCTGCCTTTCTCTGTTCAACAAGCTCACGGGCAAGACGCTCGTCTGTTACTGCGTCAAAGATATCGCCCGAATTCGGAACCTCCGCAAGACCGGTTATCTCAACGGGAACGGACGGACCCGCCGCCTTTATCTTTCTTCCCTTGTCATCAACCATCACACGGACACGACCGACCGAATGGCCTGCAACGATGATATCGCCGGATTTGAGCGTGCCCTTTTGAACAAGGAGGGTTGCGATCGGGCCTCTGCCCTTATCAAGACGGGCTTCGATAACGATACCCTTTGCCGCTCTGTTCGGGTTGGCTCTAAGTTCCTGCATCTCCGCAACGAGGAGAATGCTTTCGAGCAGCTTGTCGATACCCATGTGGGTTTTTGCCGAAACGGGAACGCAGATGATGTCGCCGCCCCACTCCTCGGGAACGAGGCTGTGCTCTGTGAGCTGCTGCATGATTCTGTCGGGATTTGCGCCCGGTCTGTCCATCTTATTGATGGCAACTATGATTTGAACCTCTGCCGCTTTGGCGTGGTTGATCGCTTCGATCGTCTGCGGCATGATGCCGTCATCGGCGGCAACAACAAGAACCGCAATATCTGTTGCCTGTGCGCCTCTTGCTCGCATTGATGTGAATGCGGCGTGACCCGGAGTGTCAAGGAATGTGATCTTCTGACCGTTGAGGTCAACTCTGTATGCGCCTATATGTTGAGTGATTCCGCCTGCCTCGGTCGAGGTAACGGAGGTGTTTCTGATTGCGTCAAGGAGCGATGTTTTACCGTGGTCAACATGACCCATTACGCATACAACAGGGTCACGGGGGACAAGGTCATTATCGTCATCCTCACTGTCGTCAATAATTCTGTCCTCAATTGTGACAACGACTGCCTTTTCGCATTTTGCGCCAAGCTCGGTCGCAACGATCTCCGCCGTATCGTAGTCGATAACCTCGTTGACAGTTGCCATTTGACCGAGGGCGAAAAGCTTTTTGATGACCTCTGCCGCCGTCATGTGAAGCATGGCTGCAAGGTCGCCGACCGTGATCTCCTCGGGAACTTGAATGTGAAGTTGCGGCTTCTTGGCTTTCATAGCCTCAAGGCGTCTCATCTTCTCCTCATACTCACGGCGTGAGCGATTGCCCTGCTTGCGCTGCTGAGATTTCTGCTTCAGCTTCTGCTTGTTAACGGTTCTGTCGCTTCTTCTGTCCTGGTTAACGGGAGAAATATTCTCGTATTTCTCGTTGTATTTGTCAAGGTCAACATTGCTTGCCCTTGTGTCGATCGTTCTGAATTCGCCCTTGGTTCTGCTCTGCGGAGCGGCATTGGGATCTTTTTGCTTTTTCTTTGGCTGCTCGTTATTCTTTGCCGTGGACTTGCTTTCGTCCTTTGCGGGGGCATCGGAT
This sequence comes from uncultured Coriobacteriaceae bacterium, assembly GCA_963648385.1. Taxonomy (GTDB): domain Bacteria; phylum Bacillota; class Clostridia; order Oscillospirales; family Acutalibacteraceae; genus CAG-488. The sequence continues at coordinate 12,918 of CAVJDU010000016.1, forward strand.
TTTTTCGCCGTCTCGCTTTTTTCAGACTTTTTCTCGACTTTTTCTTCTTTCTTTGCTTCTTTTGCCGTTGCAAAGTAAGCGTCGAAACTTTCAACGCCGTTTTCCTTTGTAACAACCTCGAATATAACATCAAGCTCTGCTTCTTCGAGAGCTGTCATGGATTTTTTCTGTCCGTCAAAATGCTTGGCCAATATGTCAAGAATTTCCTTGCTGGGGCAATCAAAATCCTTTGCCACTTCGTGGGCACGATATTTATTTATCATAAAATGCGTTCCTCCCCGGATTGATTTTCGTTAAGTTTAGCGATCAATGACTTTGCGAAGCCTTCATCGTCAACGGTGAAAACCGCCGCCTTGAAGCTCAGTGCCTGTTTGATATCAAGCATGGTGTATCTTACATCATAAACCGTTTTTTTGTGCGCCTTTGCAAGTCCCGATATTTCGTCGGAGAGTCTTTCCGATGCGTCGGAACAGATGATGCAAAGCTTTGCCTTGCCGCTGTTGATTGACTGTTTGCAAGCGTCGTGACCCAAGCTGAGTCTGCCTGCCCGTCTGCAAAGACCTAAAAGATTAAGCGCCGAATCATTCACCTTTTTCCAGCTCCTCTGCCATTTTATCGTATACCTCGTCAGGAATTCGGCACAGGAATGATTTTTCGATTCTTTTTGCCTTTCTTGCCTTCTTGAGACATTCGGCGTTACGGCAGATATAAGCTCCTCTGCCGTTTCTTTTGCCTGTAAGGTCGAGAACGATCTCGTCCTCGGGAGTCTTTACAACTCGAACAAGCTCTTTCTTCGGCTTCATTTCGCCGCAGCCCATGCATTTGCGCAACGGTATTTTCTTCTGCTGCATTCCCGCACCTCCTTTTGATTAAAGCTCTACGGCCGGCTCGGTCTTTCCGCTTTCCGGCTTGATGTCGATCTTCCAGCCGGTAAGCTTTGCGGCAAGCCTTGCGTTCTGTCCTTTGTTGCCGATAGCCAGCGAAAGCTGAAGATCGGGAACGATGACCTTGCATGATTTTTCTGCATTTTCATCTACGGTGACGGAAATTACATCTGCCGGAGCGAGGGAAGCGGCGATGAATTCTTTGGGATCTTCGCTGTATTTAACAATGTCTATCTTCTCGCCGTAAAGCATATCGACGATTTTACCTACACGAGCACCCCTCGGACCTATGCAAGCGCCGACTGCGTCAACATTTTCATCCGCAGAGTAAACGGCGATCTTGGTTCTTGAACCGGCTTCACGGGAAACCGCCTTGATCTCAACCGTTCCATCGTAGATCTCGGGAACTTCGGATTCAAACAGTCTCTTAACAAGACCGGGATGCGTTCTGGAAATTGTAACTCTCGGGCCTCGTCTGCCTTCCTTAGCGTCGGCAACGCCGGCAATGTAAACCTTAATAAGCATACCGGGAAGAAGCGTTTCGTTCGGGATTTGCTCGCTCCTGAACAGCGGCTCTTGAGTTTTGCCGATTTCAACAATAGCGTCTTTTGTCTCGGGATCGACACGAGAAACTTTAGCTGTAACGATTTCCTGATTGTGAGCCTGAAATTCCTCACGAATTCTGCCGTGTTCGGCCTCTCGGATACCTTGACGGATAACATGCTTGCCCTTGTCGGCAGCGATACGGCTGACCTCTTTCGTTTCAAGCTCAATTTCAATGATATCGCCGACCATAGCTGTCGGCTTGTATTTCTGCGCTTGCTCAACGGTCAGATCCTCGTCCGGATCAACGACCTCCGAAACAACATTCTTTCTCACGAAAACACGCATCGTTTTCTTCTCCGGGTCAAGCTCGCAGAAAACGATATCCTTGTTGTTGTAGTCACGCTTAACCGCTGTGACAAGCGCTTTCTGAATACCCTCACAGAGTACATCCATCGGTATTCCTTTTTCTTTTTCAAGCATTTCGAGCGCCATAAAAAGCTCTTTGTTTACCATTGTTCTTCTCCTCCGAAATCATCAAGTTTAACATAAGATGTTTCTTTTTTATTTATAACGAGCTTCGTGCCGTCTTTGGTAAGAAGCTCAAAATTTCCGTTATCGTAGCTTTCAAGAGTACCCTTGTACTCCCTGCTGCCCTCAAGCGGACGAATCAGCTTGACCTGAATCGGTTTGCCTATGCATTTTTCAAAATGGCTGTCTCTTTTGAGACTGCGTTCCAGTCCGGGGGAGCAAACCTCCAGACAATAGCTCTGCTCGATCGGGTCGGCATCGTCGAGCGGTTTATCGAGAGCATGGCTCATATCAACGCAATCGTCGATTGAAACGCCGCCGTCTTTGTCGATGAAAATTCTGAGAAACCAGTCTGCTCCCTCTTTCTCAAAGCGCACATCCCAAAGCTCAAGTCCGAGCTTCTCGGCAATCGGCCGAGCGATGTCCCAAACGGCATTGACGGTGATTCCACCCTTTCCTTTTGAAGCCATTTTAACGCCTCCTTTACAATACAAAGGAGCGGGTCGCCCCACTCCTTTGTCAATACATTAATAAACTTACATACATATGATATCACATTATAATGGAAATATCAAGTGTTTTTTTGCTTTTTTAAGAACAGTTGTTATTTCCGTAATCTAAATGCTCAATTGCATAGGTTACGGTGGTTATGGGGTTATCAATCATTGAACGGTATTTCCAATACCAGTCCCATTCCTCTCCATCGATAAAAGTGATTTTAACATCAGGTGCATTTTTAGTATAAAAGCCTTTGTAGAAATCAATCCATTCATCTCTTACAAGATTTGTGTTTGGAACTTTAGAAACGCAGATATTCTTGCAACCATTTGCAATTTTAATATCAATATATTCCTGCCGCATCGCAAAAAAATCATAGTTCTGAATCGTCTGCAATTGAAGCAATCCGATAAAGCAAAGCATGACTATGGCAGCAATGCAATTAAGTTGTTTTTTCTTGATTCCAATAATTTCAATACTGTATGTTTTTAAAATATATTGCATCAAATATAATGTTGTGCCGACGAAAATAAACAAAGAACAGTAAAATGTTCTATATCCATGAAGATTTACAAACATGAACATTCCCACAGACATTGCAAAAATAAACATCATAAAGAGTAAAAAAGTCTTTTCTTTAATCGGTTTTATAAATCTGAGCACAATTATTATCATGTTTAAAAGGTACAAACACATTAAAGCCAAGAAAAACAATTTGACATTGGAATTAACTTTTGTCTCTCCTGTTTGAATGAAAAGGTAAAGAACACTTACTATGGGATAAATTGATGAGAAAAAAATATGACAAAATTTATATTTATCATTTGGCGATTCTTTTTTAACTAAATAAATCAGAAGAAATGCGGAGAGGAAAATCCAAAGCGGAGCTGTGCTAAAACACTCTGAAAACTTTGCAATAACACCCAAAGAAAAAGGTATATTAAATATAAATTTTCGGTATTCGGACATAGTAAATTCATCTATTATCAACTTGTCCGGAAGCTTTGGAATAATATACATAAGTATTGTTCCGATTATTCCGCCAAACAAGAATATTATATTACTTAAAGAAATTTTCTTTAAAGTGAATATTTCAAACAATACAAAGAATATTGCTACGGTTAAAAAAACTATCGTTGAATTTTCGCAATAAAGTTGCATACAGATAGAAGAAATAAAAAGAAAAAAATATAAAAGAAAATTAATTTTTCTTTTCTTGTATTTTATTGCTTTAATCAACATCAAACAAAGGAAAACATTGGAAATTGGTGTAACATAATTTCCAAAACAAGCGTTAATGCTATAACAACTGGCATAGTATCCGGAGGAAGGAAAAATGACAAGAAGAGCGGTAACGATTTTTAGCCATATAGGCTTTATCTCAAAAACATAATATATGCTAAAAATCAATACGGTCAAAATCATTGGTTTTAAGATTATTCGTGTTATCGGGAAATGATTAAAGTAGTACAAAAATAGATTTCCTAAAAATCTTCCGTTTCCGTATCGAAATGAAAAGCTAATGCCACTTAACCAGTCTTGCGTAGCGGTACCTGCCTGTATGGAATAATCGTCTGCGCCGAAGAAATTAAAGAGAAATACGATAAAGAGAGAACAGTATATAAAAAAAGCCAACAATACAGTAAATATATGATTATTTTTTTCTGTTGTATTCATTGTCTATTTTCTCCTTTTTAATGGATTTTCCGGCTTTTCGCCGCCGGTAAGGAAGCCGCTGATATACATGAGATATGCTGCAAGGATCGAAACAACAACACAAATCGGGATCAGAGTGCCCGTACCGAGGCTGCCGTTAAACATGAGCACGATAACTGCGGCAATTACGGGAACAAATGAAATTCTCCAATGTTTTGCAAGATATCCTGCTCCGAGCGCACCGAAAAGAGCCGGAAGAACCTGATCAAATGCAGGCTTGAGAGCCGAATCCTCGCCGGTGAGGGCAGGGAGAAACGGCGTGAGCGCAAGAACGCCGACTGCAAGAATAACGGTGGTAACGATAGACGATGTTGCGGTTGCGATAGTGGAGATGACCTCGTCAGCCTCTGTGCCGGGCTTCGTCTTTGCAAGCTCACGGGAATTGAGAACGCAGGGGAGCTTGAGGTTTGTGATATTGCCGGTAACGAATGAAAGATATGTTGCGCCCGTGCCGAGCATAGGAGCGTAAACGATAATTTCGAGCACGGCCGATGTCCAGAAAATCGGAATAACCTTCAAAAGACCCTCAAAAACCTGCTTAAAGGTAGGCCATGCGTCAAATTTAACACATATTGCGACGGGAACTGCGACGAGAACGCAGATAGCCGTAACCATGAAAATTCGTCCCCATGTGTGAGTGGCGTCCATATAATTGCGTTTTGTCTTGTTCATACGATCGGCCTCCATTCAAAGGTTGAAATACTTTCGGGAAGAACATAGTGCAGAATAACAGCCATGCCCATGCCGGCGAACATACCTATCGGCATGACGAACGGCTCAAATTTATCCAGCTTGAATTTTTTGCAAATAGCCTGAAGAACAACAACGACAATAACCGATGTTACAAGAACTGCCACGGACATAACGCCTGCGCCCATTCCGACGGGGGTAAGCTTTCCGTTTTGTTTGATAGTCGGAGCTGTACCGGCGATCGCATTGCCGATGAATGCGGAAATAAGACCGATAAAGGTTGCGGCGGAAATGATATCGCCGAACTTGTTGTCGCCGTTTGAATTGTTCGTTACCTTACCGACCTTGCTTTGAATTTTCTTGAGGAAAATCGGGATTAGCACAAGCGAGAGGATAACGCCTATTGTCATTACCCATGAAACGGCGGCGAAAATTTTCGGGTCGGTTATATCCTGTCCGAAAACTGCGATGCTTGTGCCGTCCTTGAAGGATTCGAGCGCAGCCTGAGCTGCCGTAACCTCATATTGAAGATTTCCAACAACGGAAAGGCGTATCCACGGAAGTACGATTCCGAGGGTGCTTGCCAGTGTTACAACTGTTGCAAAGATCGCAACGGCGGGAGCGATGGTAAAAAGTGCGCTTGAGGTTACTGCCTTTTTCATGTCGGAGGTCGTCAGTCCTACCTCTTTGCCGTGCTTCCATGCGCGGATAAGGAAAAACAGTGACTGAACGATAACGAAAATGATAACCATTGCCGCAAGTCCGTACATAAATCCGCTTTCTTTAAAATCTTGCATTAAACATCCTCCTCGAAGATTGGTAATATGTGCTTTATTTTATCACAATGTATATTCCTCCGTCAAGGAAATAAAGCAAAAAATAAAGACTGCTTCGAGTGGTTTTCGAAACAGTCCTGTAATGAATCGCAATTATTTTATGATTTCGCCCATCATGCCAGGAGTAACAAAGGCTGCGTTTGACTCGTCGGTGTCAATGTGCATTGCAAGAGCATACTTGGGGCTTACTCTTACCACAACATCGCCGAAAATGAGCGAACGACCGTTTGACTCGATCTTTACCGAAACGATCTCTTTGTCCTCAAGACCGAATTTTTCGGCGTCCTCGGGGGTTGCATGGATGTGACGCTTTGCGATGATAACACCCTCGTTCAGCTCAACCTCGCCTGCTGGACCTACGAGCTTGCAAGCGCCGCTGCCTGCGATATCACCGGACTCACGGCAGGGAGCTGCGATGCCGATCGAACGGGCGTCCGAAGCGGAAAGCTCGACCTGAGTCTCGGGACGAACCGGACCTAAAATCGAAACTGCGGGGAAGCTGCTCTTAGCTCCGATAACCTGAACTCTTTCGTTTGAAGCAAACTGACCCGGCTGGGAAAGATCTTTCTTTTTGGTAAGCTCATATCCCTTGCCAAAGAGAGTTTCGAGAACCTCCTGCGTGACATGAACATGGCGAGCCGATGTTTCGACTAAAACCTGATTTGACATTTTAAACAACCTCACTTTTATTGGTTTCCGCAGATATTATAAGCCTTATTTTTACAAAATGCAACAGTTTTTATCATTTATGCAGGGTTGTATTTATTGACGAAACAGTTTAGGAATGATATAATAGCTTTAAAATGCGCCGCAAATTGTGCGGTGTCGATTTAAGCTTGCGCTGGAAAGGTAAATGCTATGACGAGGGAAATGAGTGACAGAATAAGGGTTATCGGCTTTGTTATGTCGATTTTCATTATTATTTATCATTGCCGCTATGGACTTGCTGCGATGAATGCCGTTGATGAAAGAATAAATGCGGTGGTTATTTCCATAGGTGGAACGCTTGCTTATGTTGCAATGTGTTGGTTCTTTTCAATCAGCGGATTTCTTCTTTTTCGTAACCTGACATTGAATAATTATGTCGAAAAGCTGAAAAAGAGAGCGGTAACGCTTTTAATTCCGTATTTCGTTTGGCAGTTTATTAGCTATGCGCAGGATATCATTATGCAGCTTTTACGGCATGACCGCCCGGTTTTATCGGAGCTTTTTCGGAATGTGATCGGCGTATTATTGATGGATCGATTCCCGCCGAACGAACCGCTGTGGTACATTTATGTTCTGTTTTTGATGACAGCTTTATCACCGATACTTTTGCTCATTTTTAAAAATAAAAGGATAGGCTGGCTTTTAACCGCTGCCATTACATTTATATTGTATATTTTGAGTGCCGAGAAAAACGCACTGTTTGAAAAAATCGTATCTTACGGATATATGAGAAACATTTTGTCTTATATTCCTGCGTTCATGATTGGTGCTTTTATGGGCAGATATTCCGAAAATTCAGATGGTACGGATAAGTTGAAATACATCGTTTCACTTGTTGTCGCTTCTCTTTTTCTCGAATCGTGCTTTTCGGGAATTACGGTCGATACGGTCGGCAAAATTCTTCCGACGCTGCTTTTATATTTCACACCGATGATATCGGCGGCGAGAAACAGAAAAATATACAATCTGACTTTCCTGATTTATGCGCTTCACGAACCGCTACACATAGTAAAGGATTATATGATGAAGCTTTTGTATGAATTGATATCGTATGCAAGTGTTACCAATATATTGGTTCGGGTGCTTTTTCCGATATTTGTTATTGTTTTTGCCTTATTATTTTACAAGCTTCTTCAAAAAATTTCGCCCAAGCTTTTGAGAGTGATAACCGGCGGCAGGGTATGAGCAGTCGCCGAAAACATTGTCTTAATTTCGATCAAGGAGATTAGAATGAAGAAAAAAACATTAAATTCAATTCCAAAATTGCCGACCGCCGTTCAGGTGACATGGTATGTCTGTCGAGGCCTCCTTTTCATTTGGGGAGCAGTAATGCTCTTTTCGGGCTACACGACCGAATTTCTCGAAGCGGTATTTGCGATAATTTTCACTTTTTTGTGGGATCTTTTTCAGCTTCTCGGCGGAAAGACTTTTATAACGCTCGTTCCTCACCGTATACAGACGATGCTCAATCTTCTGATATGCTTCGGCGTTGTTGTCGGCTCAACGATCAACAAATTCACAACCTTTGAGCATATCGACATTCCGGAGCATTTCTTTTCGGGCTATATCGCAGCCGCAGGAAGCTGCGAACTGGCGGTCATAATCCAAAGCAGACAGCCCAAGGATAAAAAGCTCAGCCCTGCGCTGGCGGCAATGTTCGGCCTTGCGTTTTCCGTCACATTGTTGACGGGCTGGGAATTCTATGAATTTACGATGGACAGGCTCTATGGGCTTAATCTTCAGCGTTCCGGTTTCAATACCGAATCGGGACTCATCGACACAATGACCGACCTTATTATCGGCTCGGCAGGTGCACTCACGGGAATGTTTATTACGGCTTTTTCAAAAGCAGGATTTTTTAAGAAGAAAGGAAAAAAGAAATGAACAGAAACACGACAAAAATAGTCGCTCTTGTTTTGGCAGGGTTAATGCTTCTCGGCTCGCTGACAGGCATAATTACCACTTTGCTCCATTGACAGCAAAAGTGCATTTTGATAAAGGCAATACCGTACAAATGGGGTGTGCGGATTGCCTAAAAATATTATTGCAATGTGATCGTCAGTTGCCAAATATCATGAAAGGACAGTGAACGCAATGAAAAACAGCGTCAAACGCATCGGTGCATTATTTATGATAATCGCACTGTGCTTCTGCGTTGCGTTTGAAGCGGCGGCGGCCGGATATCCGGATTATTATCCGAATACACACAGAAACACAGGCTCGCATATTGCCGACCTTATCGGCGTTGCAAAAACTCAGCTCGGTTACACGGAGCTTGACGGCTCGGGCAAACCGATATCGTCATCAAGCGACGGCGGATATACAAAATACGGCGCATCATTCGGAGAGCCGAACGGCGCATGGTGTGCATATTTCATCTCGTGGTGCGCTTCGCAGGCGGGAATTCCATCTTCAATCGTGCCCAGACTCGGCAACTGCGGAACGCTGACGGACTGGTACCAAAGCAGATCAATTTATTATTCCCGTTCCTCGGGATATGTTCCGAAGCCGGGCGATATGGTTTTCTTCAACTGGAGCGGCGGAACGAGCGCACAGCATATAGGCATTGTCACGGGAGTTTCGGGCGATAATCTCTATACCATAGAGGGCAACACCTGCGGCGACGAGGGTTATATGTGCGACGGAAGAACGAGGGGACTCAACGCATCTTATGTCCTCGGCTACGGCGTGCCGAAATATAACGACGCTTCAACATATGTCGGTTCTTACGCATTTGCGGCGTCGGTTTCATCCTCCGGCGGATCAAGCTCAAATTCAACGGCTTACGGCAGCAATCTTTCGGTCGTGACCACCACGGCAACGGGGATAACAAGCAGCGACGCTACGCTCAACGGCTCGGTTAAAAACGGCGGCGGAAATTACATTTCTGCGGCAGGTTTTTGCTTCGGTTCAGATAAGAACGACCTTACGAAATATCAGGTCGTTTCCGGTTCTTCAAGCGGTGAGATCTCCTTGAAGCTCGATATTGCGTCAAAGTTCGGCAAGCTCAAGCCGAACACAACATATTATTACAGAGCTTATGCGACGATAAACGGCAACCTATACACAGGTCCGATGTATGCCGTCGTAACAGTCAGCGACAAGCCGCAGCAGCTTGTTCTCAGCGAAACCTCGGTAAATGTCGGGGTCGGTCAGACCACGGAAATAATGTGGGCGCAGCTTCCGGTCGGGTCAACCGACAAGGGAGTGACATGGACTACCTCCGATTCGCTCGTTGCGATCATCGGGGACAGCGGAACTATAACCGGTATGGGTTACGGTAAAGCGACGCTCACGGCAACGACGAATTACGGTTCGGCTTTTGCCACCCTTGATGTCAATGTTCTTATCGGCAAGCCGCAAAATATCAAGCTGACAAATATCGCAAAGGACGAGATAGGAATAAGCTGGGATAAGGTCGACGAGGCGAAGGGCTATATTATTTACCGCTGCGAGGCTTCGGACGGCAAATTTAAGGAGCATAAAAGACTTGACGGTGACGAAACAAGCTTTGTAGATAAGAATGTTGAGGAGGGTCACAGATATTACTACAAGCTAAAGACCCTTGCTCAGGAAGAGAAGTATGACAGTGACATAACGGATATCATGTATATCACAGCAAGGCTTCCCGCACCTGTTATCACAATGACGGGAAACAATGAAAACGGCTTCGGAAATATTACATGGAATAAGATTGACGGAGCTGAAAAATATGTGGTCTACCGTTCGAGAACCGTTAACGGTGTTTATGTTGCGATCAGCGATGTTAGGGGCACAAGCTTCACCGATTTTTCGGCGGAACAGCCGGGCGAATATTTCTATAAGGTAGTCGCATACGCAGTTAACGAAAAGGCGACCGGTTCGTTCTCGGAGGTCGCTTCGGTGACGGTCACAAGCGCATACGCCGAAGAAAACGAGATTGAAACCATAAAAACAATTGAACGCCAGCGAGAAAAGCAATTCGACGAAAAGAATGTTTTTACGAGCAAAACAGGCTTGATTAACATAATATAATATAAAGTAATCGGCAGTACCGAAATGGCACTGCCGATTAACTTTATATATCATCCAAAATAATCAAAAATGGAGTTGTTATGTGCTGCACGCGCTGCTTTAAATTTTTTTAGATTCTTTAAGGCTGGATCATATCCTTTCGCAGCGGCTTTTTCAACCCACGGCATTCCTTCGTTAAACATCATTTGAGAGACATATATGCGTCCAACCTCATACATTGACGGAACATATCCCAGATTTGCTGCTTTCAGAAAATATGAAAATTCTGCTTGCTTGTCTGCTCCCGGAATACCCTTTTTTGAACATATGTATCCTAAATTGTGCCAAGCTTCAGGTTTATTACCCTTTATTGCAGCTTCTTTAAAATATGGGAATGCTTCTCTTAAGCGATTTCTGATTATATAAATACTACCTACTGTAAAACAATCATCAACATATATCACTCCGTTTTTTTGCGGATTAAATCTTATAGCATTTACAAAGCATTCATATGCCTTTTCAATACTTTTAGAAATTCCTAATCCGGCATAATACATTTTTCCAATATTATGATAAGCAAGGTAATTACGGTTATCAGCTGACAATGCCTTTTCAAACCAGTCGAAAGCTTGGTTGTAATCCTGGCATACACCATTTCCTTCCCTATACATCACACCGAGGTGGTTCATAGCGCTTGATAATCCATCTTTAGCAGCTGAATTGATCAGTATATAGGCTCTCTGATAGTCAAGCGGAAAACCGTCTTTTCCGTAATAGAAATTACAACCCTGCTGATAAGCTATAATTGCTTTCTCGTTCATTTTCTTTTCCTCCTTTAAGGCGATACCGCACGAGGGGTGTGCAGATTGCGCACAAGGTGTGCACCACTTGTGCGGTGTTACCTCAAGTAACTGCCGATTAACTGAAAGTGCAAATAATGAGTTGTTTGTGCTTATCACTTAATCATCAGTTGATTTATCTGTAACGGTATATTTTTTCAGAATCTAAAGTATCAGAAAACTCTCTTCCTGCTTTTCGTATTGCTTTAAGCCCCGGTGCAGCTGCTTTTGCAACATTAACCACCTTATCCATGTCAACATTCAGATTCAATCCTCCGCTTGCTTTTGATGGGTCACATATAGCGTCTATCAACAAATTACAATTATATGCTCTGCACCTTTTCTTTGCTGTAAAGATATCTGCAAAAACCCAAAAGCCCAAGCCGCCTGCAGTTATTAGCTTTAAAATTCCTGTGCCCATTTCTTTTAGCAGAAATCTGTCAAGTCCAACAGGACCACCGATTACGGATATTCCCAACATGAGCGTCGGACTGATAAAGTTAATATCTTGCAAGGAATATATGAGTTCTTCAGGTGCGGTTAACAAAGCCGCTACCAGCTCTGTTTGAGAAAAATCTTTATTAGGAAACAGATAATCTCTTTTTTCTTCCAAGAATGCGATTGCAGTTGTTTGTTCCATTTTAAATCTCCTCTCATCTGTTCCATGCTATCCAACTTGCAGCTGCCGCTGTTTGCTGATTAGCCGCTGCAGAAATAGCTGTGTTTTTTTCAATTTGTTTCGTTGTGATATCTATACGGTTTAAAGTTTGATTGATGTTTGTTAATGTTCTGTTTGCCTGCTGCATTTCATTTAAAAGTAACCGCTGATTTGCTTCTATTTGTAAAGAAATGTTCTTTATTTCTTCTAATCTTGTAATAATAGCACGATTTTGCATGTCTATTTCATATGTGTCGTAAATTCCGCCATGTCCTTGAACTGTATTACATCTTCCTGTTTTCAAGTAGCCAAGCATAGTTGCTGCTGCACATAGTGACCTGTATCTTTCAGGGAAAACATTAACAGCATAAATATCTCGGAGGCTGCTTCTGGCTTTATTCAATGCTGTTGAAATTTCCGATTGCTTTTCCTTGATTCTTAATTCCTCGTCTTTGCTGTTGATTCTATAAGTCTCCGCTTGATTTTTTCTGTTTGTTACTAATGCCTCAGATGCACCGCTTATATCGAATCTTTTCATTTGGGAAATACTTTGTCTGTTTTTAGAATATCTTCTGATATTATATATTCCAAAGAAAAACAAAAAAATCGCACCATAAACAAGCGGAAAAGCAGCGTCAGTGAATTTTGTAATACCTGATTTATGTAATCCATAAAGAATAAATAGAACTAATATGATACCTACGAATCCTATTGCGGAGGAAGTCGCTCTTTTTAAATATTTTTTACTGTCTTTTTTTCTGGTATTTGCCTGAGCGGCATATTTTAGATTAAGTGCGTTGTTTTCATTTATGCCCTGTGCAACGGCATTGTCCAAGTATTTTCTTCGACTATAAAGAGATTGCAGTTGATTATTGGCGGTATTCATCGCATTTGTCCAAATCCAAACGTACTTTTCAAATTCAACGACATATTCCAAATATTGTTGCATATATGCCGGATCGTTATTTCTTTCCATAATTTTTCCCTTTCTTTACCGTGCTACTTTATCATATTTTATCCTACTTTATACTATTTGTCAATACAAAATTCGAAAATGAGTTATAATTCTATTGAAATAATTGTTTAAAGGTGAGCACAATGAAACCTCTTAAAGAAAAAATTAGCATTACTATCGACAGTGAACTTCTTGAACGCCTGCGATTTGAAGCGGAAGAAGATGATCGTTCATTATCGCAATATATCAACCTTGTTCTCAAAGAGCACATTAAAAGAATGGATTCAAATTCTTAAAAAGTTTATATCGATAATTACGGCAGTACCTTTTTCGGTGCTGTCGATTTATTTTTAATATTGCTTTTAGTTAATGATTATTATATAATTGTATCATTAAAGCACGGAGGACAGAGGACTATGCTCAGACTTGTAACGGGAAGAATAGGGTGCGGTAAAACAACTCGCATTTATGAAGAAATTCGCAAAAGAACGGAACAGGGCGGAGAGGTCACTCTCATCGTCCCGGAGCAGTATTCCTTCCACACGGAGAAGAAGATGCTTGAGCTGCTCGGTGCACGGGGAGCGGACAGAGTTAAGGTCGTCAGCTTCTCCTTCCTTGCGAAAAATCTTTTGAAAAAATACGGAATGAATTCAAAAAAAGCTCTTGACGACAGCACCCGTGCAATGCTGATGAGCGTTGCGCTTGATGAAACGGGTGACGATTTGCGGGTATATTCACGCCACAGATACAGCCCTGCGGTTATTTTGCAGATGCTCAAAACTCTTAAAGATTTTCGCCAGTGCTCCGTGACTTCGGATAAAATCGAAGAAGCCCTCCGTCGGCTGAAACCGTCGCTGCTAAAGGATAAGTTCGGCGAAATTCTGCTTATCGACAGGGCATACACCGCATTGGTCGAGCAGAATTATTTTGACGATGACAGTGCGCTCGATATTCTCTGCGATGTGCTGGACGAACACGGTGATTTCAACGGCGCAGAGGTTTTTGTTGACGGATTCCGCGGCTTTACGGCGCAGGAATATGCCGTACTTGAAAGAATCATGCACCAATCCGCCGAAACATGGGTGACGCTTTGCGTTGACAGATCGGACGATGAATTCGGCGTTTTTGCCCATACGCTCAGGACTAAGCGCAAGCTCATTCGCTGCGCTCAAAAAAGCGGAACGGATATCGCAAAGCCGGAGCAGCTTACCCGTGACGAGAGCCTTGACCCGGAGCTTGACACGCTTGAAAAAGGACTTTACTCTGGCGGTGCGAATACCTACGATGAAGAAACAAAAAAGATCACGCTTTGCTCTGCCGAGGATTTTGAAAGCGAATGTGAATTCGTCGCCTGCACGATAAAGAGGCTTATCAGAACCGAGAATATTCGCTGCCGTGATATTGCTGTCATTTCCCGAAGCGAGAGTAATTATTCAAGGCGCATTCGTTCGGCACTTGTAAAAAACGGCGTTCCCGTGTTTGAGGATAAGCGTCAGCCGATAACCTCTGAGCCGCTGATTGAATTTGTCAGGAGTGCAATCGAGATCGGCACTTCCGGATTTTCAACGGATGCACTCATGCGCCTTGCAAAAACGGGTCTGACCGACCTTGCGGTCGAGGAAACTGCCGGCATGGAAAACTATGTGCTCATGTGGCAGATAAACGGCAAAAAGTGGCTCGATGAATGGACGGCTCACCCGAAAGGCTTGGGTGAAAAGATGCTCGAAAATGACGAAATTGAGCTAAAAAAAATCAACGATGCGAGGATAAAGCTTGTTGCTCCATTGCAGAAATTCAGAGTAAAACTCAAGGACTTTACATCGCTTGAAGCCGCTCAGGCTATATATTGTCTGCTCGTTGATATGAATGTTGCCGAAAATCTCAAAAAGCTTGCAATAAAGCTCAACGAACGTTCACAATCGGAGCTTGCCGCCGAGCAGGACAGAATATGGTCGCTTACAATGGAAATGCTCGACCGTATCGCCGAGTCGCTTGAGGGAGTTCGTCTCACACCGTCAAGGTTCAGGGATCTTTTCGATTTGCTTGTTTCGACTTATTCGGTCGGTAATCTGCCGCAGGGCTTAGATGAAATCACGATCGGCAGTGCGGACAGGGTCAAGACGACCTCGCCGAAAATTGTTTTTGCCGTCGGAATGAATGACGGAGTTTTCCCGATGATACCGAACTCGAACGGAATTTTTTCCGAGAACGAACGCCGTGAACTTGCCGAATTTGAACTGAAAACCGACGACAGCTTTGAAGAAAAAATGATGGAGGAGCGATTTATCGCTTATAATACGCTTTGCTCGACCTCCGACAGACTTTATGTTACATATCTTCGCAAGGACATCAACGGCGCACAGGTTTCGCCTTCGGAAGTTGTCACGCAGATGAAAAAGCTTTTCCCGAAGCTCACTGTTATCGATACCGTTGATATTGACGACATTGATCGAATCGAGAGCATTGAAAGCGCATTTGATATTATGGCGGAGCTTACGCAGAAAAAAGGAGCTTTGCACAGCACTCTCGAAAAATATTTTGAGGATATTCCCGGCTATTTCGACCGACTTGCCGCCCTTAAAAGAGGAGTGAACAGGGAAGAAATAAAAATTAGCAGCAGGGATATCGCAACCGGACTTTTCGGGCTTAATATGTATATGTCCGCTTCAAGAACCGAGGTTTACCATAAGTGTCCGTTTGAATATTTCTGCAAATACGGTCTGAATGCTCAGCCGAGAAAAACCGCTGAGCTTGACCCGATGCAAAAGGGAACGGCGATACACTATATTCTTGAAAAGCTGATTTCCGCTTACGGCAGCGATGGACTTTGCACCATGGAAAAGTCCGACCGTGACAGATGTGTTTTTGATATTCTTGAGGAATACTTCAAGGAAAATCTGACGGCAGGCGAGGAGATGGGAGAAAGATTTGATTATCTTTTTCGTCAGCTCGGTTTGACTGTTTGCGAGGTTGTTGACAGGCTTGTTGCCGAATTTGCAAACAGCGATTTTGTCCCCGTTGCGTTTGAGCTGAGCATTGATAACGACGGCGAGGTCGATACCTATAATCTTCCTCTGCCCGACGGCGGAATGTTGAAGCTCAAAGGCTCGGTTGACCGTGTTGATGTTGCCGAACAGAATGGGACGAGCTATGTCAGGGTGGTTGATTACAAATCCGGCGGAAAGAAATTTGACCTCAACGAGGTATTTTACGGGCTGAATATGCAAATGCTCATCTACCTTTTCGCTATATGGAAAAACGGCTTCAGGGACTACAAGAACATTACTCCTGCCGGAATTCTGTATATGCCGGTCAATGCACCTTTTGTTGAAACGGAGCGTGACGAGGACGAAGAAGCGATTGAAAAGAAAAAGCTCAAGGGCACAAAAATGAACGGCATGGTGCTTGACGACAGCCGTGTGATTTACATGATGGATAACAGCGGCAGCGGAATGTTTGTGCCTGCCGCAATCAAAAAGGACGGCACGAACGGCGGCACGCTTATCTCGATAAAGCAAATGGAGCTTCTGATGAAGCGTTGCGAGAAAATTCTTGAAAAAATGGCGGTCGATCTCCATAACGGAATCGTTCATGTTATGCCGGCACATTCCGCAAGCACTCAAAGCCCGTATAACGATGTTTGCAAATATTGCGACTATAAGGAAGTTTGCCATGTTGACGAAAACACGCCAACGAGGGAAATTGCAAGCCCGAGTCATTTTGAAAGCTTGCAGAAATTAGGAGGTGACGAGGATGCCTGAATGGACAAAAGAACAGAAAAAAGCGATTGATTCGCGACACGGCTCGATTCTCGTCTCCGCAGCGGCAGGTTCGGGAAAAACGGCGGTTTTGGTTCAGCGTGTTATTGAAAGATTGAAGGACGAAGACAACCCGTGCCCAGCCGACAGGCTTCTCATCGTTACATTCACCAGAGCCGCAACGGCGCAGATGAAGGAAAGAATTTATCAGGCTCTCATGTCCGAGATCGACAAAGCACCGGAGAACGACCTTCTCAAGCGGCAGGCTTTGCTGCTTCCGTTTGCAAAAATAAGCACGATCGACGGCTTCTGCAATGATATTGTTCGTGAAAACTTTCATGACATCGACATTTCTCCAGATTACGGGATTCTTGATAATTCGCAGCTCGCATTGATGTGCGACGACGCTGTTTCAAGGGTCATGGACGAGCTTTACAAGGAAAACTCACCCGAATTTACCGAGCTTGTCGGCATAATGGCAAACGGTACGGACGACAGTGCGCTGACCGACCTCATCTGCAAGCTTTATAACGATTCGATGGCTTTTGCAAGACCGGAAGAGTTTCTTTACGGATTGGTAAGCACATATTGCATTGACAACGAGCTGAAGGATCATCTTTGGGGAAATGTTATCATAGAATATGCGAGAGAAACGGTGGAATACTGCCTTATGCTTTGTACCAAAATGTATGAAGCGGGGATTGACGACCCGATTGTGGGTGAAAAATACGGTGCCGGAATTGCCAACAATACCGCCATGCTTGAGGAGCTTGAAAAGGTGATAAACAGCAGCTCATGGAACGAGATACGCAATGCGATCACCTCTTTCTCCGTCGGCAGTCTCGGCCGCTTGCCGAATAAGTATTCATCGGTTCAGGTTGAATCGGTAAAGGCTCAGAAAACTGTTGTTTCAGATCAGATGAAAAAGCTTTCGGCGGTTTTTTGTGCGTCGGAGAGCGAAAATCGGGAGGATATGAAATATCTCCGACCCATTGTGGAAAAGCTTATTGAAGCCGTCATGCGGTATGGTGAGATTCTCGATGAGGAAAAGAGGTCGGCAAACAGCTATGATTTTTCCGACATTTGCCATTTTGCGCTGAAGCTTCTTATAAATTACGATGAGGACGGCAAGGCAAAAAGAACTCCGCTTGCCGAAAGCTTTGCCGAGCGATTTGAGGAAATTCTGGTTGATGAATATCAAGATGTCAACGACTTGCAGAATACCTTGTTTTGGGCGGTTTCAAGGGAAGAAACGAATATGTTCACCGTCGGCGATGTCAAGCAGAGCATCTACCGTTTCCGTCAGGCGATGCCGGAGATTTTTCTCAACAGAAGAAGGGCACTTGAGAATTTTGACGGAGACAATTATCCCGCAAAAATAACGCTCGATCGCAATTTTCGAAGCCGTTCGGGCGTTACGGAGAATGTCAATTTTCTCTTTTCTCAGATAATGTCTCTTGACCTCGGCTCAGTCAGCTACGACAAAAACGAACAACTCGTTGCGGCGGCGGATTATGAAGAAAGCGATTTTCCCGAAGCTGAGTTGTATATCCTCGGCGATATGGATAAAAAGGTCGGCAGGGAGAGCGAGGCACAGTTCATTGCCGATAAAATACACGAAATCATTTCCGACGGAATGAAGGTAAAGGACAAAAACGTCTACAGAAAAGCGTCGTACCGTGATTTTTGTATTCTTCTGCGTTCGGCAGGCGGCGGCAAAGCAGAAATATACGAAAAGGTGCTTGCCGAAAATCTTATTCCGTCATATATTGAGAGCAAATCAGGATTCTTCTCATCGTCGGAGATAAGTACCATGCTAAGCCTGATGAGGGTGACGGACAACCCCGTTCAGGATGTTCCGCTGCTGGCTATTCTGCTTTCGCCGATTTTCGGCTTCACGGCGGACGAGCTGGCGCAAATGCGGATTGATGAACGAAAAAAGCCGCTTTATCATTGCATAAGAAAGGCTGCGGACGGCGGCAACGAGAAATGCCGTGCTTTTCTTGCAAAAATCGACGAGCTTCGTATGCTCGGCGCAACGCTGCCTTGCGACCGTTTTCTTGAGGAGATGTATGAAAAAACAGGCTGCAAAGCAATTGCTTCCGCAATGCCGAACGGTTCTCAACGCAGGGCGAATCTCAATATGCTTGTTGATTATGCAAAGAAATATGAGGAATCGGGCAAACGAGGTCTTTCGGGATTTATTCGCTTCATCGACAGAATTCAGCGAAGAAACAGCGACCTTGAGGCTGCCGCAGACATTTCCGAAGCTGCCGATGTTGTGCACATTATGACGATCCACAAAAGCAAGGGACTTGAATTTCCCATCTGCATAATTGCCGACCTTAACGCACCGTTCAACGGAGATGCGGCAAGAAGCGTTGCGGCATATCACCCGGATCTGGGAATTTGCTTTGACAGGCGGGATTCAAAACGCAAGTGTAAATATCCGACCGTCGGCAAAAAGGCGATAGGAATTGCCGAAAAAATTTCAGGTCGTTCCGAGGAGATGAGAGTGCTTTATGTTGCAATGACGAGAGCAAAGGAAAGGCTGATTTGCGTTACAAGATACGACAATTCCGAAAAAAAGCTTTCTTCGATCAGAGGAGAGGTTGGTAGAGATAGGCAAATTATGCCGTTTGCACTGCTTTCAAAAGCTTCTATGGCGGATTGGCTTCTGCTCGGCTTTATCCGACACCCCGACGCCGCAGTGCTTTGGGGCGGAAATTCGCCGATTTCTTTGCCGGCGGAAAAGCATATGCATTTCGGTCTGATAAACACAATCAGCGCACCGACCGAAATTGCCGATGCGGACACGGATTTTGCAGCCGACGGTGAGCTTTTGGAAAAAATCAAATGCAAGCTTGACTATGAATATCCCTATTCGTCGCTTGCCGGAGTTATGGCTAAGGTTGCTCCGTCCGACCTTGAAAAAACGGGATTCTCAACGGAATTTTTTGCCGCCGAAAAGCCCCAATTCCTGAGCAAGAGCGGAATGAATCCGGCAAACAGAGGAACGGCAACCCACAAATTCATGGAATTCTTCGATTATTCCGCCGAAAGCTTTGATGTTGACGAACAGATCGAACGCATGGTTGACGAGCATCATCTGACCGGGGACGAAGCGAAGATCCTTGAGCGTGACAAGCTCAAAAAATTCTTTGACAACGAAATTGCATTGCGCATAAAAAATTCACCGCAGCTTCTGCGAGAGAAGAAAGTCACCGTCGGTATTCGGGCAGGCGATATTTATCCCGACATTGCCGAGAATTCTGCCGATGAGATCATCGTAGTTCAGGGATATGTTGACTGCGCCTTTGAGGAGGACGGCGGACTGGTGATAGTCGATTACAAGACCGACCGCCGAACGAATGAGGAAATGCTGAAAAGCCGCTATAAGGATCAGCTGAAAATGTATGAATTCGCCCTGCATGAATGTACGGGCAAAAAAATTCACGGCACGATAATCTATTCCTTTGACCTCGGCAGAACGATTGCCTTAGAGTAAAAAAATAACATCGCACCGAATTTTTTTGACTCGGTGCGATGTTTTATTTTTTGAATTTTATCTTAAATTTTATTCCTCCGTCGGTGAATTCGGCGTTTATCGTTCCTTTGTTCGCTTCGGCGATAGAGCGTGCGACGGAAAGACCTATTCCGTAGCCGCCGTTTTTCTGTGTGCGTGCCTTGTCGCCTCGATAGAATCGGTCAAAAAGCTTGTCCGGCTCTGCGTCCGGAAGCTCGGCGCAGGTGTTGAAAAATTCAAGCTTGACATGGCGTTCGCTTTCGTAAAGAGAAACTCTGAGTTTTCCGCCGTCGTCGACATATTTCACAGCGTTATCAAGCAGAATCGAAAACAGCTGCTCGATCTGCGTCGGGTCTGCATTGAGATTGATATCGGGCTTGATTTCCGTCTGAAGCGCAACGCCCTTGTTTTCAATCGGCTGAACAAATCCGCCGAGCGTTTTCTCAAGCAGACTGTCCGCCCGGAATTCGACCGCATTGACCTTTCCGGCATTCTCGTCCATTCGTGCAAGAAACAAAAGGTCGTTCATCAGTCCGCCGAGGCGTTTGGTTTGCGTTTTGATGTTTTTGCTCCATTTGTTTTCGCCGTTGTAAAGCTCCATCGCTTCGGTGTTGGACTGAATTATGGCAATCGGGGTTTTTATTTCGTGACCTGCATTTGTGATGAATTGCTTTTGCCTTTCAATATTTTCGGCAATGGGTTTTATAGCCTTTTTTGAAAGGAGAACGACGAACAGAAGCATCAAGCCCCAGCAGGCAAGACCTATCGTTGCCGAAAGGGCGAGCACTCTCAGGTACGAGATGATCTCGTTCGATGCGTCAAGGAAAACCACTACCGTCCCGCCGTCGGACGAGGTTGTTGTTTTGAAGCGATATTTTCCTGATTTACCGCTTGTTTTGTCTGAATGAATGATTTCATTTGCCAGTTCCTGCGCATTTTCTTCGCTGACTGTTGAAGTACGGCTGACATCGGTTTTGATCACCTCGCCGTCGGAATTGAAGCAAACGACAAAGAAATTCGACGACATAAATGTATCGTATTCGTTTTTTCTGCCGTTTCCGTTATCCTGCGGAGGTTCGGGTTTGCGCTCGTTGTTCGGCGGGGAGAGCTTTCCGGAATCTCCTTCGTTCTCCGAGACAACACGCAGCGTTCGTGCGGTTTCGTTGCTGACGGAAACGATGTTTATCACATTGATTGCGCCGAGCAAAATAACCAGCAAAACCGTTATCGCAGTCATCGCCGTAATTATGAATTTTTTTTGAAGGGTTTTGATCATTTTCCCGTCACCTCAAGAGTATATCCCACATTGCGCTTTGCCACGATCGTTACATCGGCATTGAGGGCGGCAAGCTTTTTGCGAAGATACGATATATAGACCCATACCGTGCCGTATTCGGCGTCCGTGTCATAGCCCCAGACTTTGCAAAGAATATCCTCGGTTGAAAGGTAGATGCCCTTGTTAAGCATGAGCAACTCCATCATTCTGAATTCGAGCTTTGGCAGGACGAATTTTTGCCCGTTTGCGGAAAGCTCATAGTTCTTTTGGTCGAGAGTAAGATTGCCGCATTTCAGCACATTCGGTGTGAACTCCTCCCTACGACGCAAAAGCGCGCGCACTCTTGCAAGAAGCAGCTCCATCGAAAACGGTTTCGGAAGATAGTCGTCCGCTCCGAGGTCAAGCCCCTGAATCTGATCCTCAATTTCGGACTTTGCCGTCAGAAGAAGAATAGGCGTTTTGCACCCCTCGGCACGGAGCTTTTTAAGTACCTCAAGACCACTCATTTTCGGCATCATGATGTCAAGAATTATGCCGTCATACTGCTCGGATTCGGCATAGGCGAGAGCGTCCGCACCGTCATACACCGCATCAACAATGTATTTGTGAAAGGTCAAAATATCAACGACCGCTTCGGACATACTCACCTCGTCCTCGGCATATAAAAGCTTCATAATGTCACCCTCTCCGTTCTTTTCGATATAACTATATCCCGCTAACCTTAATTGAAACATAGAATATATTATGATTATATATTATTTTTTTGATGCGTGCAAGAAAAAACGCTCCGTGACCCGAAGATAACGAAGCGCCGATATTTTATTATTGCCTTAACTAAGCCAGCAATCCGCCGTTGATAAAGAGGGTTGCGAAGCCGAAGTAGATGAGCAGGGTAAGCGCATCGACGATGGTTGTGAGCATTGGACCTGCCATAAGCGCAGGGTCGAGGTGCAAAAGCTTTGCCAAAATCGGCAGGGCACAGCCTATCACCTTAGCAACTATGACGGCGCATATCAGCGCAAGGCATACAACGATGAATGTGTTGCTTGAAATATCGTTATGCGTTACAAGCTTGATTATCCACATTCTCGCATAGTTGACTATCGCAAGCGTGATACCGCAAAGAGAAGCGACCCGAATTTCCTTCCAAATAATCGTGAAGAAATCCTTGATGTGAATATCGCCGAGAGCAAGACCTCTGATAACAAGGGTCGAAACCTGGCTGCCGCTGTTTCCGCCGGTGTCCATAAGCATGGGTATTGAGGCGGTAAGACCCGCAATCATTGAAAGCTTATCCTCAAAGCCCTCGATGATTTGTCCGGTGAAGGTTGCCGAAATCATGAGTATGAGAAGCCACACGATTCGATTCTTATAAAGAGTAAAAATACCCGTTTTCAGATAAGAGTCCTCGGACGGCAAAAGCAATGCCATCTTTTCAAAGTCCTCTGTGTTTTCGTCTTCAATGACATCAACAATATCGTCAATGGTGATGATGCCGACGAGCCTTTCCTCCTTATCGACAACGGGGATCGACAGCAGGTCGTATTTTTTCGCTATTGCGGCGACCTCCTCCTGATCGTCCATCGTGTTGACGAAAATAAGCTGCTCGTCGTCGTCCATGATATCCTTAACCTGCTGCTCTGCGGGGGCAACAATAAGCCTGCGAAGCGGAACTGTTCCAACGAGCTTGCGTTTGTCGTCCATACAGTAGCAGGTGTAGATCGTTTCCTTGTCGAGAGCAGTTTTTCTTATCATTTCTATCGCTTGCTTGACCGTGTAAGTCTCGGGGAACGAAACCATTTCGATAGTCATGATGCTGCCCGCCGAATTTTCGGGATATTGAAGGAATTTATTGATAAGCTTTCTTGTTTCCGGCTTGGTGTGCGCAAGCACACGGGTTACGACATTCGCCGGAACCTCCTCAAGAAAATCAACGGCATCGTCGAGGAACATATCCTCCATAAGAAATTCCAACTCGGAATTTGTGATTGCGTCAACGATATTTCCCTGAATATCGCTCGGCAAATACGAAAAAACATCAGCCGACGATGTCTTGGGCAACAGACGGAAAAGACGAATCTGACTTTCCGGCTTGAATTCCTCGATCAAGGCTGCGATATCAACGACATTCATTTCGCTGAGCATTTCCTTGATGGCGGAAAACTTGTTGTTGGCAAGCATCTTGCTGATGATTTCAACCATAGTGTCCAATTTTAAGCGCCCCTTTCGGCACGGCACAAAACCACGCCGCAGACGCAATGTTAGCCCGGATCTCGTGAGCGGACGCCTGCAACGATATTTATGCTGTGCAAGTTATTGAATTTGTTCAAGTTTCGTTGCCCGTAGCTACTGTCACTACTCACTGAAATCTCACCTCACATCGTTTCTTGGCAATTCCATTGAATTGATATGATTATTTTACCCCCAAAAAGGGGGCGTTGTCAATAGTAATATAGAAATTAAATGCAAATATAAAAATTAAATGCAAGTAACCGCTGATTAAATCAGCGGTTACAGGGACTTATTTAAGGCCTTTTATATCATCAAGATACCGAATAAGAATTTCCGCATATTTAAGCTGGAAATCATAGGTTAATTTCAAATTGTTTTTGAAATTAAAATTCAAATATTTTTTAGTTTCCCTCGGCAGCTGCCACGCAAGCTCCTGGCTCGGAAAATCCGTCGAGAAATATTTTGTTATTTCTTTGAAGCGGAAAGCCTCGGGGGATTGGGTCATATAATAATTTTCCCGGTCAAGCGGATCAAAATCATAGTTGCCGAGAGCACCGGTTATTTTCTGACAGGTTATCACGGCGTCGTATTCGTCAAGCTTGCTCAGGTAATCGTCAATCAGGTTACCCGTAACCAGGGGAGCTACGGCATCAAGAATGATTATCTTTTCGCAATCGGGGAAATTATCCTTGATACATTGAAAGCCGCTGTTCAGCGAATCCGATCTTTCCTTGCCGTTTGGGGCGAAACAGAAATCGGAATTTTTCAGTTCCTCGGAATAGGGTAGGCATGACGAATCCATAACCACAACGACTTTATCGGTAAGCTCGGAGTTTTTTACTGCGTCAATGACATAATCTATGACGCATCTTCCGTTCAGCTTGACATACTGCTTCGGAATATCCGATCCGAAGCGGTGACCGACTCCGCCCGACATGATTATTGCTATGTTTTTATCGCTCATTATTCTCACCCTTTACCATATTTCAATATTGTCGAGGTTAAAATGACCCGGATGCCTGTCCTTCTCCGGCGGAAGCTCTTCCCAGTTTGAATAAAGCGATTCAAGAATTTTGATATATTCGCACGGAGCTTTTGCTTTATCGTTTCTGATTTTGACATATTGGTAATCGCAAAACAGCTTTTTATCAAAGACATTTTTTTCCTGAACGGGCAACGGTACGGAAGGCTTGAAGTAAAGATTTCCTGAGCCTGTCGGTATTTTATTTACGCATTTTTCGTACATTGAAAAGATTCTGTCAAGAGGGATATGCTTTCCGATAGGGGACAATACCGCAACCTCTGCCTTTTGTATTGCCGTATATTTTTTGCTGCTTGACGGAACGAACCTGTGACCCATTGCAAGGCCGTAAATCATTTTGACCTTAAAAATCTGCTTTTTCACGGTTCTTGAATCGGTATCGTGCAAACAGTAAAGCTCGATGAAAATCCGATTCATTCTTTCATCATTGGCAAAGTTTGTTTTTCCTCCGTCAACGCTGAAGGAATTTACCGTTTTGCTGTTTTTGTAAAAAATTCTTGGGATAAAATCGCAAAAATAATTACCGAAAGCGTTGTAATTAACGAATTCAAATTCATCTCCAAGCTCGTCCGGCAAAACGCTCAGCAGCTTATTGAAGTCATCTCGCCTGAGGTCTATATCAATATCGTCGTCCCAAGGAATAAAATCCTTATGTCGAATTGCCCCGAGCAGAGTGCCGCCGCTCAAAGAATATTTAAGGTCATATTTTGAACATATTCTATCAAGCTCCCTCAAGATTTTAAGCTCGATGTCCTGAACCTTTGTAAGGTTAGCTTGCTGAACCTCGGTAAACTTCATATGTTTTCTCCTCGTCGTAATATTTTTTGCTGTTACTCAATTATTTGCGATTGATTTTCAAGAAATCTCAATTTTTTATAGCAAAGCACGGCTGCCAAAATGTATCTGAAAAGGTTTGCGATCAACACGCCGATAGCATAACCCCAAATTCCGAAAAAATATGCAGCCGGAATTGAAGAAACGCAAAAAACGACGGCGTATATCGAATTGATTCTTGTCTGCACCTTTTCTTTTGCATATCTTAAAAGAATGGTGGTGAACATTCCGCTGACAAAATAGAAAATCTGCGCCGAATTTGCCACGATAAAGAACGGCGAAGCCATATCATAGTCCGCCGGATACAGCAATTTCGTATAAATTATCGAACCGACATAGCATGCTCCTATCGCAACGACAACAGCTGCCGAGGAAACCGTTAAAATTTTCAAGAAGCTTTTTGACGGCAGAGTTTCCTTCTTTTTTGCAAGATGACCTATAATAACACTGTTGAAAGAGCCGGTGACAAACGATATCGTTTTGCCGACAGCAGATGCAATATAATAAATCGTTACCGTTTCGCTTTCGCAAAAAGCCATTAGAATAATTCGATCCGAATTAAAAATCAGGTTAACCAAAAGTTGCGCAATCATCAAATAGCCGGCGGATTTCCATATGTCGACGAGTGTTTGTCTTTTCGCTGCGTTGCTTCGCTTGAAAATTGACCCTTGAATCGAAACAAAAATGAATCCTGCAAGCTCACCGGTCAAAAGGCTCAGTGCCCATTGTCCCGTCAGCTTGGTGAAAATCATTCCGACAAGATACCCTGCGCTTATGATAAGATAATAAAACAGCAGCCCCAGATAGTTCGTATGCAGTCTGTATTCAACTTCGGAATAATACCTTGTGACCGTCATGCACATCAGCAGCCAATAAAGAAGAAAGGAAAAAAAGCTTATTTCCTCTTTCATAACGGCAAGGACTATGAAACTTAAAACTGCCGAGAATGCCGCAACTATCAAAAGAAAACAGATATACGGTCTGTTATCCTTTCCCTGTCCCTGCGATTTTGCAACCAACCTCGAGTTGTTGAGCGCAGTTCCTATTGAAACGGCTACAATATTTATAACACCGAGCATACTGAGAATTCGTCCGTATCCGTCAGCGCCGAACATATTTCTGATGAAAGGATAGATAACAAGCTGAGCGATTCCGTTCATCGCAACAAGACCGATCATCGTCCAAACGGAGTCCATAGCAAAGCCGCCTAAACGCCTGTTGTTCAATATCATTTGTTTGAGCTTCATCTTGCACCTCCGCCTACTATATCATTATAATTCTACCATACTCTTTTCATAAAAACAACAATAATTTTTGTCCGTAAAACTGTCGTGCCAATGTTGACTTTACAATTAAATGTGATACAATAATAGCATTGATTAAGAAAGTTTATTCGGGAGGAACAAAATGCAAAAGCTGAAATTTATCTTAACTCTGCTTATCGGCAAGGGACTTATGCTCTTTTCAAATATCTTTGCCAAGGGCAGAGGAACAAATATGCCCGGCGCAAAGGCAAACGCAATTATGCCTGATTTTATAGGACATTTCACGGGAATCGACCCCGAAAAGGTTATTTTTATCACGGGTACTAACGGCAAATCCACGGCAAACAACATGATAGTTCACGCTCTCAGAGATTCCGGCAGAACGGTTTGCTCGAATCTTGAGGGAGCTAACATGATAGGCGGCATTGCAACCGCTCTTATCCGCAATTCCACGCTTACGGGAAAGGTTACAACCGAATTCTTCTCGTTCGAGATCGACGAGCGTTCGCTTGCAGGAATTTATAAGTATATCCCGGCAAAGAAAGTTTGCATCACTAACCTTCAGAAGGATCAGGTTCAGCGTAACGGTGAGCCGGATTACATTGTTCAGAAGTTCCGCAAGGTATTTAATGACGATATGACCTTTTTCCTCAACGACGGTGAACCGAGGTCGAAGGCATTTGAGGATTTTTCCGACAAGGTTTACTATTACGGCGTTGACAGAACTCAGTATTCCTTTGTTAAGGACAAGTTTTATGATGTAACAATGCCATGCCCCAAGTGCAACGACAAAATCATTTTTGATTACTATAATGTTGACAATGTCGGCAAGTTCCATTGCGCAGGCTGCAACTTCTCCTCAGAA
This sequence comes from uncultured Coriobacteriaceae bacterium, assembly GCA_963648385.1. Classification (GTDB taxonomy): domain Bacteria; phylum Bacillota; class Clostridia; order Oscillospirales; family Acutalibacteraceae; genus CAG-488. Next base: position 40,567 of record CAVJDU010000016.1, read on the forward strand.
GAAAAGGTTGATTTCTACGCTCAAAATGTTGACTTCTCCGAGTGCGGCTTTGATTGCAACGGCTATCACTTTACCGTAACGAACAAGGAACCGTTCTATATTTTCAACTATGCGCTCTGCATTGCCGTTTGCACAAAGCTCGGCATGACTAACGAGGAGCTCCAAAAGAGTTTTTCAAACTTCAAGAATATCAGCGGCCGTATGGAAACGCTCAAATACAAAACAAAAACGCTCAAATACATCAGAATTAAGCAGGAAAATCCCGAAACGCTCCAGACTGCGCTTGATTATATCGCAAAAGACGAGTCGCCGAAAATTCTTCTTATGGGACTTGAGGAGCTTAAAGACTTCGACCCGTACTATACCAACACATTCTACGCATTTGATGTTGACTTCGAGTCGCTCAAAAAGAACAATATCAAGCACTATATCTGCTTCTCCGAGGCTGTTGCATACGACACGGCAAACAGAATGATTTATGCCGGAATCGACAGGGACGATATTTCGATTCTTCCGAACGACAGTGACGAAGCAATTCTCAAGGAGCTTGACAAGTTCGATGTTGACAATGTTTACCTTATCACATGGCTCAAGAAATATCATGAGCTTGAAAAATCCACAAAGCAGTACGGAGGTAACGAATAATGAACACATTGAATATCACATGGCTTTATCCCGATCTGCTTAATCTTCACGGTGACCGAGGCAATCTCATGGCGTTCGAGCGAGTAGGTAAGGCGATGGGACTTGATGTTAAAATCAACCGCATCGATACATTCGCTCAGGAAATAGATTTTGAAAATTCAGACATTATTTTCATGAATGCCGGTGAGATCAAAACCGCCGAGTCGATCGTGAAAAATATCAAGAAATACGGCGACGCAGTCTATAACTTCGCCGAGAGCGGAAAACCGATCATTGCGATCGGAACAACGGGCATGGTTCTTATCAAGTCAACAAAAAGATGCGACGACTCGGTTATCGAGGGTCTCGGTCTGCTTGACGCAACGGCTGTTGAACGCAACGAGATCTACGGTGACGACCTTCAATTCTCTCTCTGCGAGGACAAGAGCTTTGAGATTATGGCTGTCCAGATTCATCTTGTCGATTTTTTCCTCAGCGACCCGTCAATTGCACTCGGTAAGCTTATTTACGGCAAGGGCAATAACGACAAGGATCAGACTGAGGGAGCAAAGTACAAAAATGTTATTTTCACCAATGCGCTCGGCCCGGTATTCGTAAAGAATCCGTGGTACACGGAGAAGATAATCAACGAAGCGCTCAAGGCAAAGGGCTGCGAACCGTGCAAACCGCTTGACGAAAGCTTTTTTGAAATCGAACGCAATTCGTTCAAAACGGTAAGACGCTTTATTGATCAAAAAACGGAGTAAAAAATATGTTTCCATGTATCGAGATACGACCCGACGGAATACTTCACAATCTTAAAATAATGAAACAAAGGTGCGCCGAGAAGGGAATGACGCTTTCTGTTGTCACCAAAATGCTGGTCGGTTATGAGCCGCTTGTCCGCTATCTCGTCGAGGAGGGCGGAGTAAGGGCGATATGTGATTCCAGAGTTGAAAACTTTATGGAATTTGTCGATATCAAGGCCGAAAAATGGTTGATTCGTTCTCCGATGCTTTCGCAGGTAAAGGATGTTGTGAAATTCACCGATGTCAGCCTTAACAGTGAGCTTGAGGTGCTTCAAGCGTTGAACGATGAGGCAAAAATGCAAAACAAACGCCACAAGGTCATTCTTATGTACGAATGCGGTGATCTTCGTGACGGTTGTTACACGGACGAGCTGATGTTTCTTGCCGGAGAGGTTCTCAAAATGTCGAACCTGGAACTTTACGGCGTAGGTACTAATCTCAGCTGCGTTAACGAGGTTCTCCCGAACGAGAAAAATATGGCTCTTTTCGAGAATGCAGTCGGCGCAGTGCAGGAAAAATATAAAATTAAGCTTCCGATCGTTTCTGGCGGTGCGTCAAGCTCAATCAAAATGCTTTTTGACGGTAAGCTACCGTGTGTCATAAACAATATGAGAATGGGTGAGTCGATTTTTCTCGGAAACATTCCCGTTTATGATGTTCCGTTCGACGCAGCGAGAGAGGATAATTTTATTCTTAAAGCGGAAATTATAGAGCTGAAAGAAAAGCCGGGTGTCCCCGAAACACTTCCGCAGGGTTGCGAAAAGCTGATGAAGCGTGCGATAGTTGCGGTCGGCAAGCAGGATATATATCTGCCCGGACTGCACTGTGCGGACAAACGGATAAAAATTGTCGGCGGCAGCAGCGATCATGTTGTGCTTGACATAACCGACTGCGGCAACGATTACAAAATCGGCTCGGTCGTGGATTTCAAAATGACCTATAACTGCCTGCTCAATGCAATGACATCAAAGTATGTTGAAAAAATTATAATAAAATGATGAGAACTGTGACGCACACAAAAATCGTCACAGTTCTCATCATTTTTTGACTTTCTTTATTCCACTGCCGATAAGAATTGTGCCGAGAACGACGCAGACGATCAGCACGGTAATCAGCACGTTTCCGTTGGTATATGTTGCCCAATCCGACAGTCTGATTTTCATGTTGCTCGGTTCATCATAAACAAATCCGATGAAATAATTTGCAAAGAAAACGAATATTCCGAAGATGATAGTGCAAATCCCGCATTTTGTCAGTCCGTTGAATCTTAGACTAACGACAAGACCCGTTATCAAAAGAGGAGTGAAGCAATAAATCACCGTCAGCTCCGCACTGCGCAAATCAATCGGCGCAATAATCTGTACCGTTGCAAGCAGAACAAGCGTCAGCAGCATATCGGCGGCAAGGCTTATAAATGTTTTATGCGTCGAAACAAATCCTGTCTGTACATATTTGTTTAAAACGATCGGCAAAAATACCGCCGCATATCCGAGAAGTGTTCCCACAACCGCAGTCGGCACCCAAGCAACGCTCTTTGTCGCAATTCCACATACACAAAGCAAAATCATAACTCCGACCGCCGATGAAGCGAGATATGCGAGTAACTTGTGCTTTTTAAAGAATTTCGTAACCGACGGAAAGAAGAGAAATGCGCACAAAAGGCTTGCCGCAACAATAATCAGGGTTGAAAGCGGCATAACGCCGCACAAAGCACAAATCAGGCAAATCAGCAGACTTAACAGATATGTCGAGGTCAGAATCCAAAATACAAGCCGTTGCATTTTCTCGAATTTTGCTGACTGCATTTTCATTCGTCTGTATGAGGTATCATCCGATGCGGTGATAAGCTCCTTTTCGCTTATGTTGAGCACACGGCAAATATCGGAAATCATCGTGATGTCGGGATAGTTGACGCCTCTCTCCCATTTTGAAACGGCAGACTCTGTGACAAAAAGCTGCTCTGCAAGCTGCTTTTGAGAAAGACCCGTTTTCTCTCTTTTGGCTCGAATGAATTTCCCAAGCATATTTTTCTCAATCATAATATCAATCCTTTCGATGAGCTAAGATGATAGTCGAAATCAAACTCGGCAGACGGCGCCTGTTTGCCGAGATATTTTTTGCTTTCATCTTGCCGTAATTTTACGCTCCAAGCTCGGAAAAGTCAATGGATTTTCAGTCAAGTGACGCATCTGCGCCGTTTTGAGGCAAAAATTCCTTTGATATAATAAAGTCGTGTACAGATATCCTCTGTATCGTTTGTTACATCAAAGGTTGCTGTTATTTTTCTGTTATCCCAATTCAACAATTCCCAAAAAAATTCCCGAAAAAATTTTCAACTTTTTTAAGGAAAACACTTGATTTTATCGTGACAATAGTATATAATATTCAAGCGTTGTCGGGGTGTAGCGCAGATGGTAGCGTGCTTGGTTCGGGACCAAGAGGCCGTGGGTTCAAATCCCGCCACTCCGACCAAAATAAGGGTGTTTTACCCACACACAAACACACATAAAAGCTCTGAAAATGCTGATTTTGCGTCGTTTTCAGCTTTTGGTGTGTGTTTTATTATTGTTACAATATCGTTAAAAATCATTCGCGTTGCAGTCACCGTTGCAGTCAATTTCACGCTCCCCAATAAACGCAAAAATCCCCGAGCTATCGTGTGATAGCCCGGGGATAAGTTTGTTTTGATTATAATTTTAAGACTCACTTCACCAGCAAGCTATAGCACGCTCTGATGGTTTGTGCGCCGGCGAGGCC
>CAVJDU010000017.1:0-41739 GCA_963648385.1 uncultured Coriobacteriaceae bacterium
AGACAGACAGACAGACAGACAGACAGACAGACAGACAGACAGACAGACAGGATAAGTTTGTCCGCTTTTTCATATAATTCATCAACCAACCCGTTTGAGGGTCGGGATTTTTTCTCGACCCTCGAACGGGTTTCGCTATAATGCTATGAGGGAAAATTCCGAGCTGATGGTGATAACAAGGGCGAAGGACATTGTTAAATATTCCTTTGTCATTGCGGAGAATGCACCGAAAAAATTCAGATTTACGCTTATAACTCGGCTTCATAACACCTCGCTTGATGTGCTTGAAAATCTGATATTTGCCAATGAGGTTATGCTGACCGGTGATTTGAGCGACAGAAAAGAGCGGAGCGACTATCAGCGGAAAGCCCTTGCCGGTTTAAAGGTGCTTGACGCCTTGGCTTTGACGGCGAGGGAGCAGCAATGCATTTTGCCGAAGCAGTATGAAAATTTATCGCACTTGATTTATGAGTGTGTTAAATTGGTGAAGGCTTGGCAAAGGTCGGACGAAAGAAGAATGGGGATATAGCTGTGAATTGCGCCCTCTTGGTGGTGGCTGCGGTCGCCCAACAATTCCAACAATGCAACAGAAGTCGACAACGACGGCTGGGCGAACAACAACTACAATGTCAATAACACTAACAAGGGCATTTTGCCGGATTCACCTTAAAGCGAGAAAGTGGCGGAAGGGTTCGCCGTTCGGTGCGTAAGGTAAAGGAGTTGTATTCCCGCCTGAAAAGGCAAAAAGCTGTTATCGAATAAACTAACGGGGCAACTTTTTTGTTTATTCCTGTCGAAAGCAGTCGATAATTATGAATTATGATGAAATTTTCACTTTCGAAAACCTTTACCAAGCTCATCTGAAAGCGAGAGCCTGTAAACGGAACAAAAAAGATGTAATTCTTTTTGAATTGAATCTATCCGAGAATCTGTGGGATCTGCACGACAGTTTGCAAGACAGAACATACAATGTTTCGGGCTACAATCATTTTGTTATCTATGAGCCTAAGCGCAGAGAAATTCAGGCTCTTGAATATAAGGACAGAATCGTTCAGCATACTCTGTGCGATTTGTATTTATATCCCTTGCTGACATCGAAGTTTATTTATGATAACGGCGGCTGCCAAAAGGGCAAGGGAACGGATTTTGCGCTGGACAGGTTTAGCGGATTTTTGCGTGAGTTTTACAAAAAGCACGGAACGGACGGCTATATTCTGAAAGCGGATATCCGGCATTTCTTTCCGAGCATAGACCACAAAACGCTGAAATATAAGCTTCAAAGAATAATTGACGACGGCGATATTTACGGCTTGGTTGAAAGAATAATCGACAGCTACAATGCGGACGCGGGCAAGGGAGTGCCGATGGGCAACCAGACGAGCCAGATGTTTGCGCTCTATTATCTCGATGGGCTTGACCGGCTGATAAAAGAGAAGCTGCATATAAAGTTTTATGTTCGGTATATGGACGACTGTATTCTGATACATGAGGATAAGGAATATCTCAAATGGTGTCTGAAAAAAATGGAGGAATGTGTTGAGGACGAGCTGTTGCTCGAATTCAATTCCAAAACGCAGATTTTCCCGATAAAAAACGGAGTGGATTTTTTGGGCTTCCATTTTTATATGACGGATACGGGCAAGGTTATCCGAAAGGTACGGCAGTCAACGAAGAAGAAATATAAAAAACGCATGAAGAAAATGCGTGATGATTACAATGCGGGTCTGATTGAATACGAGGATATTCAAAAGGTCTTGCCCGGTTTCAACGGGCATCTCAAGAGGGGTCATACGTATCGCTTGAAAAAAGCGGTGCTTGATGATTTTATATTGATTAAACCACAGGAGGAAAGCCAATGAAAAGAACAGTAAAAAGAGCGCTTGCAATTTTGCTTATGGTCGTAATGCTCTTGAGCGTTGCGCCGATGAGTGCATTTGCAAAGGAAAACGACTACGATGTGGAAAAACAAACAGAAACATCGTATGAGGCAACGAGTTCGGTCGGCAAGCTGATAACTGACGAACTCAGCGAAACGCAGGAAGATAAAACCAACGAGGCATATTTTATTTCCGATGTAACAATGAGCGGCGCAACGGCGAAGGTATCGCTGTATTGTGAAGATGACTGCCGAGTAATTGTTACGGCGTATGATGAAAAAACAGGTGAAATGCTTACAACGGGTATTGCCGATGTTGAGGCAAAAGCTGAAACGGCTACGGTTTCAATGAAGGCGGCAGAACTTCCGCAGTATTATTTATTGAAAGCATTCCTTGTCGGTGAAAATAATCAGGCTCTTTGCGATAATTTTGCGACCGAACACTACACAAGCAAATTTGAAGAAATTATGGATAAGGATATCTTCGATTTTGATCCGGATAAGGTTCTCAATCTTGACGAGCAAAGCGACACGAATTTCATGGTGCTTGCCGACGGAACAAAAACCGTTACAGGCAGTTCAAGCAAGAATGTGCTTGTTAACGCAGATGTTGATAACAACAAGTATGAATTCAGCAACATAGACAATCAGATAACGTCCTTGAAGCCCGGCGATAAGTTTTATCTTGATAACGGCGACGAGGAGAACATAACGGTAATTATTGTTAAATCCGTTTCGGTCAACGGAACAAGTGCAACAATCATAGCAGAGGAATCTCAGCTTGAGGATTTGTTTGATTATATCAAAATCGATACCGAGCAAAGCGGTGCTGATTTTGAAATTAACGAGGACGACCCGTCTGACGATTTTGAATATGTTCGTGATATTGAGGTTGACGAAGAATCCGAGGAGAGTGAAATCACTACTCAAGGTCAAGGGGTTAATATTGATAAAGTCAAAACTATAAAAAAAGAATTTGAAATAAAGAAAAAAGAAAAAAAGGATAAGAATGATGATAAAAAGTTTGAGTACAAAGTAAATAAAGGTACGCTTACTTTCCAATTTGATTTAGCCTTTAAATTTATTTTTGCCGATGATTATAAAGAGGTTTCGTTTGTAGCAAGCCCTAAAATAACATTTGAAATGTCTATAGAAGGAACATTGAATTTAGAAAAATTTGAAATGAAAGAAGCAAAGTTCAGACTTTGCACCGGAGTGAAGCTTGCAATCAAGCCGACATTTTTGATAACGGTGACAGGAAATTTATCTTTAAAGTTTGAATTTACAGGAGCAATCGGCGTTGGTTGGGATAGCAACAACGGAGCGTGCAACAAATCCAAACCGTGGAAACTCACGCCGAAAATAGAGATTGAAGCGAAGATTTTTATCGGCTTTGATCTTAATCCGGAGCTTAGATTGCTTCACAAAAAGGTTTGCAATCTGAAATTGACCGGAGATGATGGTGAGGGGCAAATTGGATTTATAATAACGGCGCAAACATTTTTACTTGACCCTGATCGTCTTGGGGATAATGCGACGCATGATTGTGCCAAATGTTTATCCGGTGAAATTTCATTTGTGCTGCATTTTGGTTTAAAACTTGTGTTTGGAGAGGGAACAAAAATCGAGTTTTCCGATTCATGGGATATAATAGATTTAACGGCAAAAATATGTGATTGGCATTATTCGATAACACACAATGATTTTGGACTTTGCAAGTGTCCGTATAACCATACGGGAGTAACATTCGGATCATATCCGCAGTCGCAGGAAACAGACAGCTCAAAAATCAACAAGCTTGAAAAAATGAGCAAAAACTGGCAGTCCTATAATTACTATACCGGAACAGGCAGCTGGTCTGATGGAAATATGACTGCGAGTGATTATATGCAGTATGCGGATATGGATACGGATAATGACGGCAAGAATGAATACAGAGCCGTTAAATTCACACAGTACAGACCATATTGGACAGGAGAAACATCTTCCAAATCATATTCATATCAGGATGAAAACGGTTATGAGCCGAACAAGGTTTATTATTTCAAATATGAGCCGTTGACATGGCGTGTACTCGACGCTTCAAATGGCTTGATAATGAGCGAAAATATTATTGATTCGCAGGCATATCAGAACTTTATCTATTATAACGGCAGTAATTATTATAACAGCAAGGATTGTACAAATTATGCCTCCGATTGGGCGACAAGCTCAATAAAGAAATGGCTGAACGAAGATTTTTACAACACTGCCTTTACGGAAAATCAAAAATCCAAAATATTGGAAACACATAACGAAAATAAGAGCACATATTCAAGCACATATGACAGCGCAGATACAGACGATAAAATCTTTTTGCTTTCGTATTACGACGCAATCAACAGCGCATACGGATTCAGTTCATCATACAGTGTTTATGATACAGCACGGCAGATGAAGGGAACGGATTATGCAAAATGTCAGGGTTTGTATGTATATAACAACGCAGACAGTAGTTACAACGGAACCTCTTGGTGGTGGCTGCGGTCGCCCCGCGATTCCAGCGGTGCGACGGATGTCGACGGCGGCGGCTGGGCGAGCTACAGCTGCGGTGTCGGTGGCACTTGCGGGGGCATTTTGCCGGCTTTGCGCTTGAGTAATCTGGAATCAATAATCTCCACATCGAGCTTGGATTCAATAACGATTTCGGAAGATGAAGAAAGTGTGTCCACATCGAGTATGGAAGGTAAGAGCGCTGTTTCGAACGAAAAGATTGTTATGACATTGAATACGGGCGAGGCGAATTTTGACGGTATTTCAGGTAATCGTTACATGCTTTATTCCGTTGACGATCATTTTGACGCTTTAACTCTCACAACAGATACTCTTAAATATGTTAACCAAGCAACAGCCGAAAATGGAAAAGCGGTTATAAAAATTTATCCTACCGATAACACAACGACATTCGTTGTCGGCGATTTCGGCAGCGGAATCGAAGCTAAAAAGGTTGAACTCAAAACCGGCTACACCGTAACATGGAACATCGACGGCAAAACCGTGACCGAGATTTACGCCGCAGGCGATAAGCTCACTCCGCCGACCATTCCGACCAAGGACGGCTACACCTTCAAGGGCTGGGACAAGAGCGTTCCCTCAACCATGCCCTCAAGCGACCTGACCTTCACGGCAGTCTATGAAAAAATTGCCGAAAAGAAGACCGTCAAGTCTGTTTCAATCGGCGACATCACGATGAACTACAAAAAATCCGCAAAAATCAACCCGACGATCGCCGCCGTCGATGGCGCAGAGTACACGGTGAAATATACATCGTCTGACTCAAGCGTCGCAAGAGTGGACGACAACGGCAATGTCTACGGAGCAAAGCGTGGCAGCGCAACAATCACCTGCACCGTCACCGACTCCAACGGCAACACCGTTCAGGACACCTGCACCGTCACCGTCAAATATTCATTCGGTCAGTGGCTGATCAAAATCCTCCTCTTCGGCTGGATTTGGTATTGATCCCGTGATTTGACGATTTGATCGTTTGATGATTCGATTGATTTGATTAAACTGATTGAATTTGGCGTGATTTGTTGATTTGATTGAATTGATTAAATTTAGCGTGATTTGTTGATTTGATCGATTTAATTGAATTTGCTGTGATTGGGTGATTTGACGCCAAGTCATGCCAAACAAACCACAAATATTTAAAGCTCCTCCATTTCGGGGGAGCTTATATTCATATCGGTATAAAACCACGCAGGTATAAAATCATCTTGTAGGGCATGATGCCCACATCATGCCGCCGTAGCAGATGTGATTTACGAAAAATCCGGCGTTTCCAACTAATCACTTTCCACCATCCACTGTCCACTAATCACGCCGACATAAAATCCAAAATCTACCGTCTATTTCAAAAAACGGAGGACGACCGCTGCGGTTCTTTCGCCTTCGTCATAGACGAAAACATGACCCGAACCTTCAAAGGTGACATATTCGGCATCGGGACAGATCTCTTTCATTCTTTCAATTTGATAATAGGGCATCGTTTTATCCGCCGTGCCCCAAACGACGAGCATGGGTATTTTCTGCTCGTTAACGCTTCTGTAACCTTCGGTAGCTTCTTTGGTGTTGAGTATACAATTTATAAGGCTCGAAAATGTGCTGCCGACGAAGCCCTTGTATTCGGCGCACATAGCAAAATAGCGTGTGAAATCGTCAACCTCCGCTTGGTCGGTGTGCGTCATCTCTCCGGCACAGTTTTTGATGAGGGTTTTGCCGCCGATCGCCTTGAAAAGAGCTTTGCCGAAGCCGGGAATCTCGCAAAGCTTCATGTAAAGGGGCGGCTTAAAGCTGTCCATTCCTGCGGGCGCAAGGAGCACAAGCTTTTTTACCTTGCCCGGGTAAAAGCGGCAGAAAGCCGTTGTTACCGTTCCGCCCATTGATGTGCCGATGAGGTAAAATTTTTCGTCGCCCAAAAGCTTCTTGGTAAGCTCGTTTAGTTGCCTTGCAAATAACTCGGGCGTGCAGGCGTCATGAGTCCTTTGAGAAAGACCTCTGCCGATGAGGTCGTATCTTATGACCTTGTAGCCGGCGTTGACGAGTGCGTCAAAAAGCTTGTCATATATTTTATAAGGCGTAGCGTAGCCGTGGGTCAGCACGACCGGTTCGCCCTCGCCCTCCATTTGGTAATGAGTAACTCCGCAGGGCAGTGAAATAAAGCTGCCGTTGTTCATTGCTCTTTCATTTTCGGTAAGTTCAATGGTTTCAACATCCTTGACGAGCTTTTTTAATTCCTTGTTTTCCATAGAGTCATCTCCTTGTTATTGTTATTTTATCACACAAAACTTTCGATTTCAATAACCAATAGCAGTATATTGTAACTTATTGTAAATTGTCTTAACTTGACAAAATCAACCTTAAATGTTATCATATGCTAAAGAAATCTGAGTTTTGGAAGAAGGTATATGATGATCAATTCAGATAATTTGTGCATGAGCTGCATGAAAGATATCGGAACGGAGAAGCAGTGTCCCTACTGCGGCTTCCATGCCGACTCGAAGCAAATTGAACCGTATCTGCCGATAAGGACGGTTCTCGGCAACAGATATCTTGTCGGAAAGCTCCTTGAGTATAACGGTGACGGCGCAACCTATATGGGTCTTGACCTTTCAACAAGAGAGCCCGTCAATATCCGTGAATTCTTCCCGGAGGGAATTGCGCTTCGTGACAATAAGACATTGAATGTTTATGTTGCGCAGGGTAACGAAAAGATTTTTGAAGAGTGCATTTTGAGCTTTACAGAAATGTGGAGAAAGCTCATGCGCCTCAGCGGTCTTTCCGCTCTTATCAAGGTCAGGGATATCCTTGAGGGCAACGGTACATGCTATGCCGTTACGGAAAATATTGACGGCATTACGCTCAGAGAATATCTTCTCAGAAACAATGTCGGCTATATTTCCTGGGAAAAGGCTCGTCCTTTGCTTATGCCGGTTCTTTCAACCCTCGGAACGCTCCATGCTTCCGGAATTATCCACAGGGGTATTTCTCCGTCAACGCTTGTTGTTGCCTCGGACGGTAAGATCAGGATCACCGGCTTCAGCATTAGTCAGGTTAGATCTGCAAGAAGCGAGCTTAAATGTCAGCTTTATAACGGCTATGCCGCATTTGAGCAGTATGGCTTTGACGGCAGGCAGGGCACATGGACGGATATTTACGGTTTCGGCGCTGTGCTTTACCGAACCCTTATCGGAACAGATCCCATTGATGCAACCGAGCGTGTTACCAACGACAGACTTATGGTTCCGGGTAAATTTGCCGAGCAGCTCCCGGCTTATGTTATCAACGGACTTGTCAATGCTCTCCAGATACTTCCCGAGGACAGAACGAGAACCGTCGAAGAACTTCGTGCAGAGCTTTCGGCTTCGCCTAGCGCAGCGGCAGGCTCAAGCATGGATTTTGATCCGGTCGTTCCGGTCAATGTTAAAAAGCCTGTTGCGCAGCGAATCGTTGACGAGGAGGAAGATGACGAGGACTACACATATAATAAGCGCGAGGCGGCAAAGAAACGCCACAATCGTTCCTCTGCGATAATCGCCGTTTGCGCAATAATCATCGTTCTTGCCGTTGCGTTCCTTGTACTCTGGCAGACGGGCGTTATTAAAATGGACAACAGCGAGACAACAACGGTGGCTTCGGAAACGGTTGAGGTTCCGAACTTTGTCGGAAAGCCGTACAGCGAAATAATTGACAATACCTATAACAGCAAAAACTTCAAGTTTGAAAAGAGCGAGGTTTACGATTCGACGGTTGAGGAAGGCTATATTATCAGCCAGAGCATTGATGTAAACACCAATGTGCCAGTCGGAACAACAATAAAGCTTGTTGTCAGCAAAGGCAAGCAGAGCATCGTTTTCCCAACCTCAGGAATTGTCGGAATGAAATATGACGAAGCAAGAAAGCTCCTTACAAAGCTTGGCTTCACCGTCGAAAAATCCGTAAAGCTCAATACGGGTAACGAGGAAGCAGACACGGTTCAGGGCGCTTCTCTTGAGGAAGGCGCATCATATGAGAAGGGAACGACAGTATTCCTTTTCGTTTGGGGCGAACCTGAAACGACGGAGGTTACAACGGAGGAAACGACGGTTGACGAGGAGCTTACAACCGACGATACTTCGGTCAGCGAAGCTCTTGACAGAATCATCAATTTCGGCAGAGGCGAAAATCGCTGAGCTCGTATTCCGATTGATAAAAATAACAGCAGCGGAAATTTTCTGCTGCTGTTTGCTTTAGTGAAATTTTTAAATTAAATCGGCGGTTGAGCCTTGCGTCGCTTTAATGATGTCGGCAGGGGAAAGCTCGATTTGACTTCCTATTTTTCCTGCGCTCAGGGTTACGGTTTCAAGCGAAAGTATAGCCTCGTGGAATGTTGTCTTGAAGCTCTTTTTCATTCCGATAGGGCTGCATCCGCCGTGCACATAACCCGTCAGCGGCAGAAGCTCATTCTGCTTTATCATTTCGATTGATTTTTCTTTGACTGCTTTTGCAGCCTTTTTTAAATCAAGATGCTCGGCAACAGGGACGACAAAAACATAATAGCTTTTCGACGCCGAGCGAGTTACCAGAGTTTTATAAACCGAGGCAGGGTCTTTGCCGAGAAAGCCCGCAACGGTTACTCCGTCCGTCGGAATGTCGTCGCCGTGCGGATAGAAATGCGGAATATATTTGATTTTTTGTTTGTCAAGCAAGCGCATGACATTTGTTTTTGTTTCAGCCATATAAATCACTCTAAGTAATCAACTATTTTAACGGTTTTGCCGTTTCTTGTGTAAACTCTCGGAACTCTTCGGGTTATGCAGCAGAGGAATTCATAATTGAATCTGCCGGAAATATCGCCGATTTCCTCGCAGGTGATTTTTTCGTCGCCGTCCTTGCCGATGAGCGTTACGCCATCACCGATAGCAACACCGGGAATATCCGTAACATCAACCATGAATTGATCCATGCAGATCATGCCGACGATTTTTGCACGCTTCCCGTGTATAAGTACGCTGCCCTTATTTGACAGCAATCTCGGATATCCGTCTGCATAGCCTACGGGGATTGTTGCGATAACCGTGGGTTTGGTTGCAACATAGGTTGAGCCGTAGCTGACCGTATCTCCCTTGTGTATCGTTTTAACATTTATAACAAGGCTGTGCAGCTCCATTGCCGGTTCAATGTGAAGCTTATCCTTATGAACAAATTCGGAGGGGTAAAGACCGTAGGTTATGATTCCGCTTCTTACCATGTTCAAGAATTTGTCATCGCTGTCGATAATTGCGGCACTGTTGCAAACATGCTTGATCGGGATATTTATTCCTATTTCCTCAAGCTTCTTCACAAAGCTCTTGAATTTTTCGAACTGAAGGTTCATCGAGGTTTTGTCAGGCTCGTCAGCACAGGCGAAATGGGTGAAAATACCGTCGATCTCAACATTCGGGAGTTGAGCGATTCTGCGAATTTCGTCAATGCTTTCATCGTCGGGAATGAAGCCGATACGACCCATGCCGGTATCGACCTTTATGTGAATGTGAGCCGTTGTGCCCATTTGCTCTGCCGCTTCGTTAAGCTCCCTGGCGATCTCATAGCGAAAAACGGTGAGCATTATGTCGTTCCTGATTATTGTTTCAAATTGATTCGGAAAAACAAAATCAAGTATAAGTATCGGCTTGGTTATGCCGGCTCGTCTGAGGGCGAGTGCTTCGCCGACGGTGGCAACCGCAAATCCGTATGTACCGATCTCGCTGAGAGCTTTGCTGACCTCGATAGCACCGTGACCATAAGCGTCAGCCTTGACGACTGCCATAACCTTTGTGCCGGGGGTGACCCTCTTGATGACCTCTTTGATATTTCCGCATATCTTATCCAGGTCGATCTTCAAATAAACTCTGTTTAAATAGTCAAGATTATTTCCCAAAATTCGCACCTCTTAGTCTATGACATTGATTGACTCGATAACCGGCTGCTGTTCGGTCGGGATGCAATCGCTTTCGGGAACGGATTCGCAGATTTTGTCGATGATATCCATACCCTCGGTGATCCTTCCGAATGCGGCGTACTGACCGTCGAGATCGTCGGAGCAGGAGTTTTTAAGGCAGATGAAGAACTGTGACGAAGCCGAGTTATAGTCAAACTGGTTTCTTGCCATTGAAATAACGCCTCGTTTGTGCTTTATTGTATTCTTGTGACCGTTAGCCGAAAATTCTCCCTCGACGCTGCTCTCACAGCCGCCGAGGCCGGTTCCCTCGGGGTCGCCGCCCTGGAGTACAAAATCCTTGACATAGCGGTGGAAGGTCAGACCGTTATAAAAACCGTCATTGCAGAGATTTACGAAATTTTCAACCGTCAGCGGAGCTTCGTCACCGTCAAGTTCGATTTTAACCGTTCCGTAATCCTTTATTACCATTTCAACATGGTGAGTGCCTTTCAAGCCCTTTGAGCCGCAGGAGGAAAAGCACAGAAGGATCAAAACGGCCGACATAACTATTGAAATTGCTCTTTTCATAAGTAAAACCTCACTGATCTTTGTTATTTGATAACCGCCGAGAATCTTGCGTTGAATTATTCGGTGGCTGCTTGGGGCGATACCGCACAAATTAGGGCGTGCGGATCATTTTAATAATTATATCACATATATAAACGGTAGACAAGTTAAAATTTTATGTTATAATATTTTTATCAGCAGAGGTGTATTATAATGTATATATGCAATCAATGCCCGAGGAAATGCAATATCGACAGAGACGCTTCAACGGGTATTTGCGGAGTTAATGCAAAATATAAAATCGCAAGAGCCGCACTTCACTATTGGGAAGAACCGTGTATAAGCGGCGAGAGCGGCAGCGGTACGGTGTTTTTCTCCGGCTGTTCTTTGAAATGTGTGTTTTGCCAGAATAACGCAATAAGCCGGGATTGTTTCGGCAGGGAGATAAGCGAGGAAAGATTGATCGCTGTTTTTAAAGAGCTTGAGGATAAGGGCGCAAACAACATCAATCTCGTCAGTCCGACTCATTACGCAGTGCAGCTTGCGCGAACGCTTGAAAAATATAAGCCGGGAATTCCCGTTGTTTATAATACCGGCGGCTATGACAGCGTTGAATCATTGCGGCTTTTGGAGGGCTTGGTCGATATTTATTTGACCGATATAAAATATGTCGGGTCTGTGGTTTCAAAGAAATACAGCCGGGCGGAAAATTATTTTGAGGTTTGCTCAAAAGCCGTGCTTGAAATGCGCCGCCAGCAGCCGGAAGATGTTTTTGAAAACGGACTTATGAAAAAAGGAATGATAATCCGCCACCTTGTTCTGCCGGGCAATGTCAGTCAGGGCATCGGGATGCTCGATTGGGTCGGCGATAATCTTTCAAACGATACCGTTATCAGTCTGATGGGGCAATATACGCCGTGCGCAAATGCATCGCAATATCCGACGATCAATCGCAAAATAAGCCGCCGTGAGTATGATACCGTTGTTTCTCACGCAGAAATGCTTGGATTTGAAAATGTTTATATTCAAGAGCTTGATTCATCTTCCGAGGAGTATGTTCCTGATTTTGACCTTACCGGTGTTTGATTTTTGATTGACAAAAATGAATATTGGGGTTATAATAAGTTTAAGCACAAGGCGTAAGCTCGATTTGAGTGATATTGCCTTAATACAAGAAACTGCCGAAAATCGCAGGCTCGACCCATCGGCGGTTGCAAAAAAGAATGGAGGAAACCATTTCATGAAAAAGACAAAAAGAATTATCGCCTATATTATGGCAGTTGTAGTTGCGTTATCCTGCTCGGGCTTGGCGGCCGTTGTTTCGGCATCGGCGGCGAGTACAATTACGGATGTTAAGATCGTTTCATATCCGACCAAAACCGTTTTCGTTCAGGGAACGGACTGGGACTATGGTTATTATGATATGCCTGAGAGCTACGGACTCGGAACTTTCGTCGAGAAGGACGGACTGATCTCTTTCCATCACAACGGCGGTTATTATTCGCATTATTCCGACAGAGGAATGATCGACATGACGGGTCTTGTCGTTAAGGTTACCTATTCCGACGGCAAAAGTGAAAACATTGCTTATAAGGAAACAAAGACGGGCTACACGGTCAGCCAGAATATTCTTGCTTCGCCGAGCGCAGACTACAAGCTTGGAGAGAACACGATTGAGGTTTATTTCAAGTCCAACACAAAGGTTTACGATTCCTATAAAATCACGCTTACCTCAGCGGGAGCATCAAAGGGCGATGTAAACAGCGACGGCAAGATAAATTCTCTTGACGCACTTATGGTTCTTCAGCATGTTGTCGGAATAAGCACTCTTTCTTCGGCTCAGTTCAACGCAGGCGATATGGACTCCAACGGAATGCTTAACAGCTTTGATGCATTGCTGATTCTTCGCAAATCGGTAGGTATGTAATTAAAACAATAATTTTTCGGGACGGCTTCGGTCGTCCTTTTTTATGTCGCATTGTGCGGTGCGCAATTTGAATTTTTTCCGTTTGTCCGCAAATAATATTATCGAATATTATTTTTGGAGGCGTTGACAGTGAATATATCAAATGAGCAATACGGCGAAATGGTCAAAAATGCTTCTCCGAAATCACCGATGGTCTTGGATTGCATAAAGGCGTTTTTAATCGGCGGGGCAATCTGCTGCTTCGGTCAGCTTTTGTTTTATATTTTTAACAAAAGCGGATTGAGCCTTGATGAAAGCAGAGCACTTGTTTCGATAACGCTGATCGTGCTGACTGCCGTGTTGACCGGAATTGGAGTTTTTGACAAGATCGCAAAGCATGCCGGGGCAGGAACCGTAGTGCCGATCACCGGCTTTGCGAATTCCGTTGTTTCTCCGGCAATGGAATTTAAAAGCGAGGGCTTTATAATGGGCACGGGAGCGAGCATTTTTAAAATAGCAGGGCCTGTCATTCTTTACGGAACGACCGCAGCTTCACTTTATGGTATGATTTATTTTATCTTTAACTGAATACAGAAAAAATGAAAGCCCTTTAAAGACTTTCATTTTTTCATGTTATCAAGTGCGTATTCGCAACATTGTAAAACCAAATTATTCAGTGAAACCTTTTCGTTTTGTGCCAGTGTTTCTAATTCCCTTAATAACTCAATCGGAAATCTAAATGTTTTATTAACATGCAAAGGTTACTGTAAGACTTGCTTCTACAGGTTCTCTTTCAATTAAGATGTCTAACGGCAGCGGACGTTATCTTTGGAGTGAAGATTACTCTATCAAACCTAACGGTTGGTGCACCGGAGCAAGAACTTATAGTCTGGGAAAGAATAATTCTTCATATAGGCTGTATTTTAAATCAACCAACGGCAGAGGAACAGGTTCATGCAATGTAACCAATCCTAAGAACTGTTCAATTTCCTAATCTAATTTAAGCATGGCTGCCTGAGTTAAAATCAGGCGGCTTTGTTTTATTTATGAGGTAAAAAGAAATGAAATATTTTAAATACTTGAGTTTATTATTTTTTCCATTGATTATTATGTTTTGTTCTTCATGTGTAACAGAAAAGAGCAATACAATATATGACTATAAAAATATTGAAATAGAAAAAAGCTACACAGATATAACACAACAAGATATAGAGAATATTATTATGTTGGATTATTCGTCTGAAAACTATTATCAGGAAAATAGTGATAAAAAGGTTGTTGATAGCGATGATACTGTTTTAATTGATGTTAAAAGTAATAATGATGATTTACAGACAACTAATTACTATTATAACTTCGGAGGATCAGAGTTTTCTGATGAAATTGACGACTACTTGTCAGGAAAAAGTGTTGGGGAAAGAGTAAAATGCGAGGTTACATATAACGAGGAGAAGTATAATATTGAAATTCATATAAAAGGAATATATAAAATACCTGATATAAGTAATGAAAAAGCTTTATTAAAATTTTATAACATGAATAAAAAATCCGAAGTACTTAGTTACTTGGAAAAAAGAGCAAAAGATGAGATAATATTTAATTACATGTGGGATAAAATTTTAAATAATTCAAAAATATATAATTTCCCACAGGACATAATTGAAAGAATAAAATCTAACAAGAATTATACCGGGGCACTGACCGATGCGGAGAATAACGAGGTTTATAATTTTTATTTTGAATTGACTGTTGCAAAACTTATTTTGGATAAAGAAGGTGTTACAGTAACAGAAAATGATATAGATAATACAAAAAATAAATTCTTAAAAAAGAATAATATTTCAATCGAAGAATTGAATATGTATGTTACGGAAGATGATGTATATTATACTGCTGTTATGGATAAACTAAAACCGATCTTAATTGCGTATGCAAAGATTATTAATTAAGATAATCGGTGATAAATAAATGAGCGGAAGAATAATTGTCTTTGAAAACAGACCGAGCGTTATATCATATGCGGCGGTTGTCGGAAAAAAAGAAGGGCAGGGGCCTCTCGGAAAGTGCTTTGACATGGTTCTCGGTGACGATCGTTGCGGACTCGATACATGGGAAAAAGCCGAGAGCCATATTCAGAAAATCGCAGTTGGGCTTGTTCTTGATAAATCGGGCAAGAAAAGTGAGGAAATCGACGGAATATTTGCCGGAGATTTGATAAATCAATGTACCGGTTCGGCATTCGGTATCCGTGAATTCGGCATACCTTATTTCGGCGTTTACGGAGCTTGTTCAACCTCGGTGCTTGCAATGATAAATGCTGCCGTCTATGTCGATTCCAGCAAAATGAATGTTGCTATTTCCTCGACTTCCTCCCATTTTTGCTCTGCGGAAAAGCAATTCAGGTTTCCGCTTGAATACGGAGGTCAACGACCGCCGACGGCTCAATGGACTGTTACCGGCGCAGGAGCGGCGATGATTTCGTCAAAGCCGGAAAAGAATAGTCCGAAAATCGAAAAAGCTATCCTCGGCAAAATGATAGACAAAGGAATCACCGACGCAAGCAATATGGGTGCGGCAATGGCACCCGCTGCCGCAGACACTATAGCGGCTTTTCTGACCGAAACGCAAACCTCGCCGGAGCATTACGACCTGATCCTAACCGGCGACCTCGGTAGGGTCGGCTCTGCGCTCTTATATGACCTGCTTGAGAAAGAATACAATATCAATATAAAAGAGAAGCATAACGATACGGGGCTGATGATGTATTACCCGGACGAGCAGGATGTTCATTCCGGAGGAAGCGGCTGCGGCTGCTGCGGAAGCATATTGTGTTCAAAAATTATGGGCGAATTGAGCGCAGGAAAGCTTCATAGAGTGCTTGTTGTTGCGACGGGAGCGTTGCTGTCTGCGGTTTCGCCGTTCCAGGGGGAGAGCATTCCCGGAATTGCTCACGGAATTCTGCTGACGGACGGGAGGTAGGAGAAGATGAAAAATTCACATTACGCAAAGCTTTTTATGAAGATGGCGAGATACGATTGTGCGCTTCTGACCATGCTCAAAGCCGCAAAATATGTTTTGGTTGCGGCGGCTGTGGTCAATACCGTTCTTTCGGGTGTATATATTTTTTCGGCGATGAAAAATTAACACTTGTAAAATTCCCTTGCTTGTGGTAGAATATGTAGCAAAGGGGGACTTCACGATGAAAAATTTAAAGCTCAACGCATACAAAATTGAAGAAATTCAGTTTGTTAATAAAATCAAGGGCAACACCAAAATCCAGCTGAAAAACAGCTATTCTTACAATGTAAGATACACCAACAACAATATCTGCGAGGGTAAATTTACCATCACGATTACGGACAAGGAGAATCCCGATCTCTTTTCGATCAAGCTTGTTCTTGCCGGAATTTTCTCGTATCCGGACGACCTCGCAAGGGAGATTATCCATATTCAGACCTATAAGGAGCTTTTTCCGTATGCGAGAGCGTTTATTACAACAATAACCGCCAACGCTGGCATACAGCCCATCATGATTCCGGATATGGATATCGAAAACCGTGAGATTTACCGCTTTGATAATCCCAACAATCAGAACTGATAAGATTTTCCGCAGTTGATTTTGACTGCGGATTTTTTAATGGTAATTATCCAATAATGCCGTATTGCCTTAAATATTTTGCACAAATAAAATTGACATATTATTTTATTCGTGTTAAAATTATTCAAACAGTTTGCGCAATCTGAGTGTGCGAATTACGCAAGGCTTGCACCGTGATTTGTGCGGTGTTGCCTTAAAATAACCACAGGAAGGTGTATCTTTTTGAAAACCACTTTATTTTCACGCATTGCTTATAAGCTGATGACAATTATTATTGCCATTTCCTACGCTTTGACTCCGTATGTCGGACCTTCAAGCGATGATCCGATTCAGACAAACGAGCAGACGGGAGCGAATCTTACTGCCGTTATGTGGGCTGATCCTCAGTTTTCCAACTATATCGTCAAGAGGACAAAGTTTTTCGACGCTGCCTGCGAAGATGTTACATACAATGTTGACGGCAAGGTTGACGCTATTCTTAACGCAGGCGATATTGCCGAGAATGGACTTCTTTGCGAATATCAGTATGTTTCCGAAAAGCTTGCCTCGGCGAGAACGAAGTGCTTCCTTAATACGGTAGGCAACCATGATGTCAGACTCAAGCTCAGCTATAAAACCACGGTGAAGAATTTCACGGGCTTTACAAACGAGCTTAACCGTGCGGTCGGCAGTGATTTCACAATGGACGCATTTCATTATTCATATGAGATCAACGGCTATAAATTCATCGTTCTCGGAACTGACAGAACCGAGTTTGAGGAGTCGTATATCAGCGAGGCTCAGCTTTGCTGGCTTGACGCACAGCTTACCGAGGCTTCAAAGAGCGGAAAGCCCATCTTTGTCATGATTCATCAGCCGCTCAAGCTGACTCACGGACTTCCCGATACATGGAACAGCCCGATCGATTCCGCCGGCTCGGTAGGCGATCAGTCCGATTCGCTCAAATATTTCCTTAATAAGTATGACAATGTTTTCCTTATTACCGGTCATCTTCATACCGGAATCGGTCAGTATACATATGAAAAAATCGGCAACTTCCATTCAATCAACCTCCCGTCGCTCACTATCGACAACAAGGACGGAGAATGTAACGACAACGGTATAGGCTTCGTGATGGAGGTTTATGACAATCATGTTCTTTTCAGAGCAAGAAACTTCGCAAAGGGAGTTTATCTCCCGGATTATGACATTGATATCCCGGTAGAATAAAAACTTATCAGGAGGGCGTTTTATGGAAATCATCAGAAAAGAGTATTCCTATCCTTCCGCCACGGGTGTGGCTGATATTTTCGCAAGGAGCTGGGCACCTGCCAACGGCAAAATCAAGGCCGTTGTTCAGGGCGTTCACGGTATGGCGGAATTCGGTGAAAGATACGAGGAGTTTGCGACGGCTCTTTGCAATGCAGGCTTTGCGTTCATCATGAACGACCATATCGGTCACGGTAAATCCGTTGCGCCGGACGGAGTTAAGGGCTATTTCGGCGGCGAAAAAAATGCTTTCGGAAAGGGCTTTGTCGATGACGCTCATCAGCTTACCTTGATTGCGAAGGATGAGTTCAAGAAACCTGTTATCATCTTCGGTCACAGTATGGGTTCTTTTGTTACAAGGAGCTATATTACGAAATATGCCGATGATATTATTGCCGCCGTGATTTGCGGAACAAGCGGAAAAAATCCGGGAGCCGGCGCAGGAATTCTCGTCGCTTCCCTTATTTCAAAGGTCAAGGGCGAAAAACATCCGAGCAAGCTTATTGATAAGATTGCATTCGGCACATACAATAAGCGCACGGAGGGCAAAACCCCGTTCGATTGGCTTTCAAGGAATGCCGAAAATGTCGAATGGTACATCAATAATGAAGATTGCGGCTTTCTGTTTACGGCTTCGGGCTACAAAAATATGTTTGAGCTTTTGGACTCCGTTTCATCGGACGGCTGGTACAGAAAGGTTCCAAAGGAGCTTAAAATTCTTCTCATTGCGGGCGAGGATGATCCTGTAGGCGCATATTCAAAGGGCGTAAACGAGGTGTTTGAAAAGCTCAGGACAACGGGGCACGAAAATGTTCAATGCAGGCTCTACAAGGATGACAGACACGAGATACTCAATGAGCTTGACCGAGAGCATGTTTATGACGATATCATCGGCTTCTGCGACAGCGTTATAAAATAAGGGGTCAAAACAATGCTTCTGATTTATAATTTTGCAAAATCGCTTTTCTATAAGGCTTTTGCAGTGCTTATCGCTCTTTTAATGACCTTGAGTAACGGATTGAACGGCTTTTTCAACGGTGATATTTACAAGTACGAATCCAATTCAAAGGTTATCGGTCTTGAAACTCTTGAGCGTGCTCAGGGGGTTACTACGGACGGCGAATATTGGTATTTCAGCGGCAAAACCTCGCTTGTCAAGATCGGTTTTGATAATCGAACCGTATACGCATACAATTACAAAGCGTTGACGGATGAGCTTGTCGGAAAATACGGCTCGAAACATATCGGCGGAATAAGCTATTATAATGGTTTTATTTATGCCTCTCTTGAGGACAGCAAGGTTTGGACGCATCCGGTGATAGCACTTTACGATGCCGAAACTCTTGAATTTACTGGCGAAGCGCATGAAATGCCGACAGAGTATCTTTCAAGAGGTATACCGTGGGTCAGTGTTGATGCGGCAAACGGATTGCTATATTCCTCATACAGCAAGACCGCCGAGGCGATTTATTGCTTTGATCTTGAAACATTTGAATATGCCGGCGAGATCACGCTTTCCGATCTGATCGACGCCATACAGGGCGGCGAGGTTTACGGCGGCAAGCTTTATGTCGGCACAAATGACAGCACTAGAGCGGTTTATTCGATCGATGTCAAAACGGGTGTGGTCGAGAAGCTTTTTGACAGGATCATGTATCAGTGGAAGTGGATCGACAATTTCGGCGGAGAAGGCGAGGATGTAACGGCTTGTCCCATGGAAGACGGAACGGTTATTCACGCTCTTGATGTCGGCGCATTGTTTATCGATTCAAATCTCAGACATTATAAGTGGGATATTTAAGAAAAAAATAATTAAGGTGCGATGTTATTTCGGCTTCGCACCTTAATTGTTAATGCAATACTACTGATTAAATCAGAGCAAAATTATCGACCGTTATTTAACAGTTCTTTGAAAGGGGATCGCAATGATGTATATAAGAAAAATATTATCCGTTCTGCTTGCCGTTGCATTGCTTGCGGGCTGCGTCGGATTGAATGCAAATGCGGCGGAAAGCCTTCTTTTGCCGGATTACACAATGACAAGTGCCCAATGGGACGAATACTGGAGCAGTGTTGAGGGCGATAACACGCAGATCGTTCTTACGCCCGGTGCGGATGCGACCGAGCTTAATTTCAACTGGCATTCGGATAGAAAAATTTCCGTTCCGACGGTTAAGATCGCCGATAACGAAAAAATGGAAAATGCGTCGGTTTTCTTCGGTTACAGTACTCTTGCCGATAACGATCAGCAGACCAACAGGGTTACGGTTAGCGGATTGAAAGAAAACACTAAATACTATTATTCGTATTCTCTCGGTAAGGATAATTGGAGCGAACCTACCTTCTATATTACGCACTCGACGGATTCCTTCAAGGCGCTTCTTATCGGTGATGTTCAGTGCTCAGCCGTGGACGACGGAACCGGCTACAAGGACGCAACAAACTGGAACACAACGCTCAATACTGCTTTGAAAAAATACCCCGATACGAGCTTTATTATTTCATGCGGTGACCAGACGCAGACCGGCGCAAGTGCAACGGAATGGGTGGCTACACTCTCGCCGAAGGCGTTGCGTAACCTCCCGATGGCTACTACCATAGGCAATCATGACCACAAGGGCACGACATATCGTCACTATGTGAATAACCCCAATTCTCAGCTTATTTCTACCAGCAAGACCGGCACGCCTTACTGGTTCAGATACGGCGATGTTCTTTTTGTTGTTTTCAATACAACGAACGCCAATGTTTTTGAGAGTCATGCGCTTGCGGAAAGGGCAATACTTGCAAACCCCGACGCAAAGTGGAGAGTAGCGCTTTTTCATCATGACATTTACGGCACGGGTCACCATGCGATCGACGATGACAATTATATGCTCCAGGGCGTTTATTCCGCTATTATGGATAAGTTTGAGTTTGATCTTGCCTTTGACGGCCATGAGCATTATTACGGTCGCTCCTACAATATGCTTAACAATGAAAAAGTCGAGCTTGATTATACGGCGAAGAAGGTTACAGACCCGGACGGAACGCTTTATATCACTACCGCTTCGGCTTCCGGCAAAAACCGTGTCTATGATGAGCCTTACCATCACTCATGGATAAATTACAGCTACATGAGCCCCGAACTTATCTATTCCGAAGTTGAATTTTCGGATTCGAGTTTTAACATCAAGACCTATACGGTTGAGGGTGACAAGCTTATCGACGAATACACGATCGAAAAGACCGATTTTACCTATTCCGACATCGACGCTTCCGAAACGCTTTTGAGCACCGACGCACTTAACAGGGTTCTCAAGCACTTTATGGGTGATTATTATGTTATCTTCGATGTTTTTGACAAGGCGGTCAGATATATTTGGAATGCGATTTTTTCAGTCGTAAAATGAGGTAAACTAAATGGAATTTGTGTCTTCCGATGTGATAAAAAAGCTTGAAAAACCGATTCTTACTTACAAGGATGTTCCTTACAAGTCCGCCCTTGTTTTTAACGCAGGAGTTGTAAAATACAGGGGCAAATATGTAATGATGTTCCGCAATGATTACGGAGATTATGAAAGACAAACTCTCGAGGGAACGAATATCGGTCTTGCCAACAGCGACGACGGCGTTCATTGGACGGCTTGCGAAAAGCCTTGCTTTAAGCTTGAGGACGATGAGATCGAACGAGCCTACGATCCGAGACTTACGGTTATTGACGGCGTTTGCTATGTCTGCTTTGCCGTTGACACAAAGCACGGGCTTCGTGGCGGAATTGCGTTAACGACCGATTTTGAAAACTTTGAAATTCAAACAATGACATTGCCCGACAACAGAAATATGGTTTTGTTTCCGGAAAAAATCAACGGGCTTTACACGAGACTTGAAAGACCGATGCCCGTTTATTCTCGTCCGAAGGGTGATACTTTCGATATTTGGCTGTCTCAGTCGCCGGATATGAAATTTTGGGGCAAATCAAAGCTCGTTATGGGAGTTGAAGATGTTCCGTTTTCAAACGGTAAGATCGGCCCTGCCGCTCCGCCGATAAAAACAGAAAATGGTTGGCTTACAACATTTCATTCGGTTTGGGTAGACCCGACGAGGGGCAAAAACGGCTGGGAGGATAAATGGCAGAAGCAGTATGTTGCCGGAATTGCCTTGCTCGACCTTGACGATCCGTCAAAAGTGATAGGTATCTATGATAAGCCGCTTATCGCCGCAGAGCTTCCGCATGAAAAGGACAACGGCTTCAGAACAGATGTTATTTTCCCGGGTGGAATGATACTTGAGGATAGCGGAGAGGTAAAAATTTATTACGGCGCAGCAGATACGGTCGAATGTCTCGCAACGGCGAATGTAGAGGATCTTATCAAGCTATGTCTTTGAAAATTGACAGTCCGATGTCTTGTCGGGCTGTCAGTTTTTGTGTTTGGCGATCGGGATATCCTTTCTCTTGTGTCCTGATTTGACAGATTATACAATATTTTGTGGGAATTGAAGAGAATATGTTATAATTTTTTTGATGGCTTCTATTGACACGGCTATCAAATTAAAGTATATTATATTATGATAATTACCGATTGATCGGGCAAACCGTTTTGGCGGTTACGCTGTGAATTTATTGGCGGTTATCGAGAAGAAAATAAATTTGAAGGTGATTATTGTGAAAAAGATTATTTCTATCCTCATGGCACTTTCCCTTGTAACCGCATTCACCCTTGCGTCCTCCGCCGTATCTCTCGGCGATGTCAACGCAGACGGACAGATCAACTCCTACGACGCTCTTTTGGTATTAAAGTACAGCGTCGGCGTCGAAAGTGAAGATTTCGTTTTGGAAAATGCCGATGTAAACAAGGATTCCAAGATCAATTCTGCCGACGCACTTATGATTTTAAGGGCTTCGGTAGGTCTTGAAACAATTGAAGATGATGAATGTATCGATTCAAACGGTCATTCATGGGAAAACTGGAAAACAACCGTTGAGCCGACAAAGACATCGGACGGCAAAATGCAAAGAACCTGCTCAAGATGCAACAAAACGGAATCGAAAATCATTCCGAAGCTTTCAACGACCGTTTCGGACTACCAGCAAGAGGTTCTCAGACTCGTTAATGTTGAGCGAGCAAAAGAGGGATTATCTGCACTGAAATATTATTTTCCGGGACAGACTGCCGCCGATATCCGGGCAGAAGAAATTTCCGTTAAATTTGCCCACGAAAGACCGGACGGAACAACATGCTTTACAGCTCTTAACGAGCAAAAAATAGAGTATTACAGTGCCGGTGAAAACATTGCTTACGGCTATTCTTCTCCGCAGGAAGTTGTAAACGCATGGATGAACTCACCCGGACACCGTGCCAATATTTTATCGGCGAATTTTAATTATATTATTGTAGGCGTATATGAAAACTATTGGGTTCAGCTTTTTATCGGAGAAGTTTGACCGATTGTTTACAAATGAAGAATTTGCTCACGGAGTAGGGATATAATGCGTATTGACGGACTTCAAAAAATGACATTACTGGATTTCCCGGGGAAAGTTGCATGTACTGTTTTTACAGGCGGATGCAACTTTCGCTGTCCGTTCTGCCATAATGCGCTTCTTGTGACGGAATTGCCCGAAAATCCCGATTATACGGTTGACGAAATACTCGCTTTTCTGAAAAAACGCTCGGGACTCCTTGACGGAGTTGCGATAACCGGCGGCGAACCGCTGATAAATTCGGATATTGCCGATTTTATAAAAAAAATCCGTGATCTCGGTTACGCCGTAAAGCTTGATACCAACGGCAGCTATCCCGACAGGCTTAAAGCACTCGTTGCCGAGGGACTTATTGATTATGTTGCGATGGATATTAAAAATTGCAGGGAAAAATATGCGCAAACCGTCGGCTTGAAAAGTTTGGATCTTTCAAAAATAGAGGAGAGCGTTGACTTTCTCAAAAGCGGTGCGGTTGATTATGAGTTCAGAACAACGGTCGTAAAAGAATTTCATACCGTTGAGGATATTCGCAATACCGCCGAATGGATAAAGGGCGCAAGAAGATATTTTCTTCAGAACTTTGTCGATTCGGGCAATTTGATCGATAGCAATGTGAGCGGAGCGGAAAGATCCGTTATGCTTGAAATGCAGATGGCAGCAGCAGATTTTGTGCCAAAAACCGAGATTCGAGGAATTTAACACAAGATATTGTAAAAATGGTGTTGACAGCACCACTATATATGTGCTATAATCTCAACCGGAACACTAAGGAAATACAGCACAAATAAAGGAGACATAGGTATGTATAATGTTGTAAAACGTGACGGCAAAGTCGTCGGCTTTGACCTTCACAAAATCAGAGATGCTATAACCAAGGCGTTTGACGCCTGTCAGAAGCAGTATAATTCCGACACGGTCGATTTCCTTGCGCTCAAGGTTACGGCAGACTTCGAGCAGAAAATAAAAAATGATCAAATCTCCGTTGAAAGCATTCAGGACAGCGTTGAATCCGTACTCATCAAGGCGGGCTACGACGATGTTGCAAAGGCTTATATTCTTTACCGTAAACAGAGAGAAAAAATAAGAAATATCAATGCAACCGTTCTGGACTACAAGGAGATCGTTGACAATTATCTTCATGTAAACGACTGGCGAGTTAAGGAAAATTCCACCGTCACCTATTCCGTCGGCGGACTTATCCTCAGCAACTCCGGCGCTATCACTGCCAACTACTGGCTTTCGGAGATCTATGACGATGAAATAGCCGATGCGCACAGAAATGCCGATATTCATCTTCATGACCTCTCCATGCTCACAGGATACTGCGCAGGCTGGTCGCTCAAACAGCTTATTCAGGAGGGTCTTGGCGGCGTAAGAGGCAAAATCACCTCCGCTCCGGCTAAGCATCTTGCCACTCTCTGCAATCAGATGGTTAATTTCCTAGGAATTATGCAGAATGAATGGGCGGGCGCACAGGCTTTCTCGTCCTTCGACACATACCTTGCGTCCTTTGTAAAATATGATAATCTTGACTATGAGGCGGTCAAGAAGTGCATTGAATCCTTTATCTACGGCGTTAACACACCGAGCCGTTGGGGAACTCAGGCTCCGTTCTCAAACATCACCCTTGACTGGGTAGTTCCGAGCGATCTTGCAGAGCTTAACTGCATTATCGGCGGCAAGGAGGTCGACTTCAAGTATAAGGATTGCCAGAAGGAAATGGATATGGTCAACAAGGCTTTCATCGAGATCATGATCGAGGGCGACGCCAACGGCAGAGGCTTCCAGTATCCTATCCCGACATATTCAATCACGAGAAACTTCGATTGGTCGGATACAGAGAATAACAGACTTCTCTTTGAAATGACTTCCAAGTACGGTACTCCGTATTTTTCAAACTACATCAACAGCGACATGGAGCCGAGCGATGTCCGCTCAATGTGCTGCCGTCTGCGTCTTGATCTTCGTGAGCTTCGCAAGAAGTCCGGCGGATTTTTCGGCAGCGGCGAAAGCACAGGTTCTGTCGGTGTTGTTACCATAAATATGCCCCGTATCGCATACCTTGCAAAGGACGAAAAGGATTTCTACGAGCGTCTTGACAGACTCATGGATATTTCCGCCCGTTCGCTCAAGGTCAAGAGAACGGTCATCACAAAGCTTCTTGACGAGGGTCTTTATCCCTACACCAAGAGATATCTCGGCTCATTCGACAACCATTTCTCAACGATCGGTCTTGTCGGCATGAACGAGGTGGGACTCAACGCAAAGTGGCTCGGTAAGGACATGACAAGCCCCGAGACTCAGAAATTTACGGAAGATGTTCTCAACCATATGAGAGAGAGACTTTCCGATTATCAGGTTCAGTACGGCGACCTCTACAACCTTGAGGCCACTCCTGCCGAGTCAACCGCATATCGTCTCGCAAAGCACGATGTCAAGAGATATCCGGACATCAAGACTGCCGCACAACATGATGGCGATACACCTTACTATACCAACAGCTCGCATCTTCCGGTAGGTTACACCGATGATATTTTCTCGGCTCTTGATATTCAGGATGAGCTTCAGACGCTCTATACTTCCGGCACGGTGTTCCATGCGTTCCTCGGCGAAAAACTCCCGGATTGGAAAGCTGCGGCAAACATTGTCAGAAAGATTGCCGAAAACTATAAGCTTCCGTATTACACCCTTTCGCCGACTTACTCCGTATGTAAGAATCACGGTTATATTACCGGTGAGCAGTATGTTTGCCCCGAGTGCGGCGAGCACACAGAAGTTTACAGCCGTATCACAGGCTACTATCGTCCTGTTCAGAACTTCAATGACGGTAAAGCTCAGGAGTTCTCCGACCGTAAGGTTTATGATATTGCCAATTCTCATCTTACTCATCAGGGAGTTAAAACGGCGGAAAAGAGCGATGATGTTAAAGCGACTGCGGAGCAAAATGCAAGCTATCTTTTCACAACCGCAACCTGCCCGAACTGTAAGATTGCCTGCGCAACTCTTGACAAGGCAGGCTATGAATACACAAAGCTTCTTGCCGATGAGAATGCGGAGCTTGCTCAGCAGCTCGGCATCAAGCAGGCACCGACCCTTGTTGTGATCAAGGACGGCGAAGCCACGAAATATACCGGCGTTTCGGATATCAAAAAATTCCTTAACAAATAAGGATAAACAGGAGCAATTATGTACGACATAATTATAATTGGCGGCGGTCCTGCGGGACTGACCGCCGCTCTGTATGCTTGCAGAGCGAACAAAAAAACACTCGTAATCGAAAAAGAAACCTTTGGCGGGCAGATAACTTTTTCGCCAAAGGTTGAGAATATTCCCGGATTTATAAGCCTGACGGGTAATGAATTTGCCGAAAAGCTTGTTGAACAGGTGCTCGAGCAGGGGGCTGATGTTGAATCCTGCGAAGCCCTTGAAATCAAGGACGGCGAGGTTAAAACTGTTGTAACCGACGACGGTGAATTCCGGGGAAAGTCTGTAATTATTGCAACGGGCGCAAAGCATAGAATGCTTGGCGTTGACGGCGAGGAAAAATATGTCGGCGAGGGAATTTCATTCTGCGCCGTATGTGACGGAGCGTTCTATAAGAACAAGACCGTTGCGGTCATTGGCGGAGGAAATTCTGCATTGCAGGAGGCAATTCTGCTTTCCGACCTTGCGAAAAAAGTTTATGTGGTTCAAAATCTCGATTTCTTGACCGGTGAAAAGAAGCTTGCCGATCAGCTTTACAAGCTTGATAATGTCGAAGTAATAACCGGAGTCGGAGTTGATTCGTTTATCGGCGATTCTGAGCTTAACGGTATCGTTATCAAGAATTCGACAGGGGAGAGCAGAGAGCTTTTTGTTGATGGACTTTTCATTGCGATAGGACTTATTCCTCAGAACGAGGTCTTTAAAAATGTAATTGAGCTTGACGGCAGAGGCTACGCAGTTATTGATGAAAGCTGCGAATCGGCAACCAAGGGCATTTTTGTTGCCGGAGACTGCCGTACAAAAAAAATCCGCCAGGTAACGACCGCTGCCGCAGACGGTGCGACAGCAGCACTTGCAGCGTGCGATTATATTGATTCTTTAGGTTGAATAACGATAAAATTTAGGTCGCCGATTATCCAAAAGCGTAGGCTTTGCTTAACGGCGGCTGTTATTTTTTGGCAGCCGCTCTCATATGTATTAAATAATCACTGACAATTTTCGGCGATTACTTAACGGGAGTGGTTCAATGGGCAAATTAAAAAAGAAATTCAGCATGTTTAACTATACGAAGAAGTGGACGACGGTTATTCTTGCGTTTTGCTTGATATGGATCTCGGCAAGCTATATTCTCGCCGCCTTCGGAAGAAGCGAAATTGCCGAAAAGCTCGGCGAAGCGGTTATTGACTTGACAAAGGCAATTTTCTGCACTTATATTGTCCGTGCATTTTTTGATACCTATTGCGAAAAGAATTATTATCTGAAAATGTACCGTGAATGTCAGGGTAAAAAGACGGAAGCCGACAAGCCGGACTCCGAAGAAGCCGATTGTGCAGAATGAACAGTTTTTTGACAGAAAAAACAAGTTTGTTATATTGCGTTGATGTAAAATAACACAAAATATGTTTAAAAATGTCGATTTAATATATATATTGTGATGAAATTGCAATAAAAAATTGACAATTGTGCCGGTGTGTGATACTATAGAAAAAACAAAGACAACGGAAGTGAATTGATGTCAGAGGAAATTAAATCTACCTGTCATGATTGTGAATATTTTACCGATGAAATCGGACAAAAAGGTTATTGTTCGCTCTATCGCCATAATATAAATCTGCCGGAAAAAATATGCAGTAAATTTGAGAAGAATAAAAAAGATGAAAGCGTTTTGGAAAACAGGGAAAGTTTTAGCGAAGAAGCAAGTCGCAAATCGCAATTCAAATATAAATATGACCGACAACTTTCTTATATTATCGGCATAATCAGCTCCTTCGTTTTGATCGTTGCTCTTTTGATTGTTGATATCATTTTTGCTGCCGAGCTGCATTCTCACATGATCCCGTTGCCGGTAAAGTTCGGCTCATGCGCCGTTTTGCTTGCTGTTTTTCTGATTTTCTCATGGCAGCTTTTGATGCTGCTGCGAAAGCACAGATGGGTTTATATTCCGTATATGATAGTTTCGTTTTCGCTTATTTTACTTGTTGCGTTTGATTTCGGAAATGTTTGGATTACGGTGAATAACGGAGTCAGTGAAATAATCAGATATGTTTTTTACAGGACATAAATAAACGCCGGATATATAGAACGGTTCTCAACAGAATTGCTTAAAGCAATACCACACACCTCAATCGTGCGGTATTGCTTTAAATTTTTTTAAAAAAACTATTGGAAGATGAGCGTAAATATTGTATAATAATCTGTGTATGGAACAAATTTGCTTTACGGAGTGATTTTATGGCGGCAAAATATACCATATCGCTGAAAAAAATCATAGAGATCATCGGATTTGATATTGAGTATACACCGATTGACCCGTCGGAGATTTTTGTCTCCTCGTCCGAGGTCAATCGCCCCGGTCTGATGCTTTCGGGATTTACGAGGTATTTCGACCCGGAACGAATTCAGATTATGGGCGTTTCCGAGATTGAGTATCTCAATTCTTTCAAGGAAGACGAAAGATATAGGAAGGTTAAAAGGCTTCTTTCAAAAAAGCCGGTCGCAATTATTTTGACTCGTGGTCAGGAATATCACGATGATACGATTGAGCTTGCGAAGAAATACGGCGTTGCGCTGCTTAAAACGACGGACGGCACATCGAGTTGTATGTCAACTTTGATATCGTATCTCAGCGTTGAGCTTGCGCCGAGGATCACACGCCACGGTGTTTTTGTCGAGGTTTACGGTGAGGGCGTTCTGATAATGGGCGAGAGCGGCATGGGTAAGAGCGAAACGGCTCTTGAACTTATCAAGAGAGGTCATCGTCTTGTTGCCGACGACGCCGTCGAGATACGAAAGGTTTCGCACAAAACGCTTGTCGGCTCTGCTCCGGAGAATATTCGACATTTTATTGAGCTGAGGGGAGTCGGCGTTGTCAATGCAAGGCGGCTTTTCGGTATCGGTTCGGTCAAGGTTTCTGAGAAGATAAACATGGTTATTCAGCTTGAACCTTGGAATGCCGAGAAGAATTATGAGCGTCTCGGACTGGAAAACGAAATGATAGATATACTCGGTATAGATGTGCCGATATGCATTGTTCCCGTTACCCCGGGTCGTAATATTTCGATAATTATCGAGGCGGCGGCAATGAACAACAGACAGAAGAAAATGGGCTATAATGCCGCAAAGCAGCTTCTTCACAATCTCGGCATGACCGATGATATCAAGGTCGAAGAAAATGAGCTGGAAATTTGGCATAATTTTTAAGGAGGATGACTCACTATGTATAAGATCGGAGTTGACCTCGGCGGAACAAATATTGCCGTCGGAGTTGTTGATGAAAAATACAATATTATAGGCAAAGGCAAGGTTAAGACCAATGCGCCCCGCCCGGCAGAGGAGATTTTTGCCGACATCAAAAAAGCCATTGACCTGGCGGTAGCCGACGCAGGTCTTACATCGGACGATATTGAAAGCATAGGCATCGGTACTCCCGGATCGGTCAATCAGGACACGGGAATGATCGAATTTTCCAACAATCTTGCGTTCAATAATGTCCCTGCAAAAAAAATGCTGGAGGAGCTTACGGGCAAGCCGTGCCGTTTTGAAAACGACGCGAACGCCGCTGCTCTCGGCGAAGCATATGCGGGCGCAGGCAACGGCGCAAAGAATTTTGTCGCAGTTACGCTCGGTACGGGCGTCGGCAGCGGAATTATCGTTGACGGCAAGATAGTCAGCGGCACAAACTTTGCCGGCGGAGAAATGGGTCACACGGTTATTGTTGTTGACGGAATTCCCTGCAATTGCGGACGAAAAGGCTGCTGGGAAAGCTATGCTTCGGCAACGGCTCTCATTGCGCAGACAAAGGCGAAGATGAAAGAGTGCCCCGACAGTAAGATGTGGGAGCTTTGCAACGGAGATATAAATAAGGTTGACGCAAGGATCTCGTTCAATGCGATGTATGCCGGCGATGAGGCAGCTAAAGAGGTTGTTGAAAAATATCGTTATTATGTTTCTGTCGGCATTACCAATATTATAAATATTTTCCAGCCGGATGTGCTTTGCGTCGGCGGAGGAATATGCAACGAGGGAGATAATCTTCTTAACCCGATCAGAGAATATGTTGAGCAGGAAAGATACAGTAAGCACGCAAAGAAGCAGACGAAGATCTGCAAAGCCGTCCTCGGCAACGACGCCGGAATCATCGGCGCAGCACTGTTGGGTTAACATCTAAAGTCTATTTAGGGAGTCATTATGAGCTTCGACAAGATTTTTGAATTTGCAACGAGCATAGGATGCAGGGCGGAGCGTGAAGTTCCGATGAGCAAATACACAACCTTTCGCATCGGCGGAAATGCGTCAGTTATGCTCACCCCGCTGAATGACGAACAGCTCGTTTCGGTTATCAAGGAATGTAAAAAAGAAAATATCAAACCGTTTATCCTCGGCAACGGAAGCAATATGCTCATCTGTGACGCCGGGCTGAAAACGGTTGTCATAAACATGTGCCGTCCCGAACCGAAAATCAAGCTTGTGAACGGCGATACGATAGTTTGCGATGCGGGCATAAATATGAGCAAAGTCTGCAATTTTGCGCTTGAGAATGAACTTACGGGCTTGGAATTTGCATTCGGAATACCGGGCAGCGCAGGCGGCGCAGCATATATGAACGCCGGAGCATACGGCGGCGAAATGAAAGATGTACTCGTCGAGTGCCGCCATATCGACTCGGACGCAAACCTCGGCTCGCTCAAGGGCGATGAGCTTGAACTCGCATACAGAACGAGCGCATACGAGCGCAACGGTTTTGTTATTACAACGCTTATAATGAAGCTGAAAAAGGGCGACAAGGCGACAATCAAGGCTAAAATGCAGGAACTTTTGCAGCGGCGCAAGGATAAGCAGCCCCTTGAATTTCCAAGCGCAGGCAGCACTTTTAAGCGACCGGTCGGATATTTTGCCGGAAGCTTGATTGAGGAATGCGGCCTTAAAGGTTATTCTGTCGGCGGAGCGCAGGTCAGCGAGAAGCACGCAGGCTTCATCATAAACAAGGGCGGAGCGACTGCACAGGATGTTCTTGACCTTATAAAATATGTACAGGATAGGGTCTATGAGGAAAAGAATGTCAAGCTTGAGCCGGAGGTTCGCTTGATAACGGTCGGTTAAAATTGCAACGATACATTGTTTATACCTTGAAAGGAATGGTATTTTTATGGATTTGTTAATTGTTACCGGAATGTCGGGCGCAGGTAAATCTGCCGTTGTTGACGCTCTGGAGGATCTCGGCTATTTTTGCGCCGATAATCTTCCGCCGGCAATAATTCCGACCATTGCCCAGTTTGTAAACAAGACTAATAACACGCAGAAGATCGCAACGGTTACGGATATCAGAGTCGGTGAAAAAATGTTTAGCGAGTTCCCACAGGTACTCAAGATGCTTGATGAGCAGAACTATAATTATAAGGTTCTTTTTGTCGATGCTTCCGAGGAGGTTCTTGTCAGAAGATATAAG
Source organism: uncultured Coriobacteriaceae bacterium (assembly GCA_963648385.1). GTDB lineage: Bacteria > Bacillota > Clostridia > Oscillospirales > Acutalibacteraceae > CAG-488. The sequence continues at coordinate 31,750 of CAVJDU010000017.1, forward strand.
GAGACAAGAAGAAAGCACCCGCTGCTCGAAAAATGTGACGGATCGCTTCATGCCGCAATTGCATTGGAGCATGAAAAGCTTCTGAATATCAGATTGAAGGCCGATTATATTATCGACACATCAAAATCGAGCGTTGCCGAGTGCAAGCAAAGAGTGAACGAGCTTTTTCTTGACAATCCGAACAGCGCATTGAAAATCCGCTGTATGTCTTTCGGATTTAAGTACGGGATTCCGAGCGATGCGGATCTTGTCTTTGATGTCCGCTGTCTGCCCAATCCTTTTTATGTCCCTTCACTGAAATACAGGACAGGCCTTGAAAGCGATGTCAGCGACTATGTCATGAATTCCGAGCATTCGGTCAATGTGCTTGCTAAGCTCAACGACCTGATTGATTATATGGTTCCTCTTTACATTGAGGAGGGCAAGAGTCAGCTCGTTATCGCAATCGGCTGCACAGGCGGCAGACACCGTTCCGTTTGCTTTGCCGAAAAAATAAGAGAGAATCTGCTGGAGCTTGGATACAGCGTCAGCGTTAAACACAGAGATATAGAAAAATAACAGGGGTACAAACAAATGTCGTTCACCGCAGAAGTGAAAAAAGAATTAGCCGGGCTTGAAATTATGCCCGAATGCTGCAAGCGTTCATTGGCTTACGGCTTTTTGCTGTACGGAAAAAGCTTTACCGCCCGTTCGGTAAGCTGCACGACCGATTATGCCGAGGTAATGCAGACTTTTGAGAGGACAATTGCGGAAACCTCCGGCGTTGAAACAACTGTCTCTCAGCTGAAAAACGGTAAATATGTTCTCAAAATTCCTTCTGCGGAGGACAGAAGACGCATCATTGAATATTTTGACCATTCGGTCAATTCGATATCGCTGAGAATAAACAGGGGCGTTTTTGAAGATGACGAATGCTATGCTGCTTTTCTCAGAGGCGTTTTTCTCTCTTGCGGTTCAATCGCCAACCCCGATAAAAATTATCACCTGGAATTTGTTGTTCCCTATCATAATCTCAGCCTTGACCTTTTGAAAATTCTTACGGATTACGGTCTGAAAGCTAAGCACATTCTAAGAAAATATTCATATGTTATTTACCTCAAGGACAGCGAAAGCATAGAGGATCTGCTGACGCTGATGGGTGCGGTCAATTCAAGCCTTGAGCTTATGGGGATAAAAATACAAAAGGATGTAAGAAATAAGATAAACAGGCAGATGAATTTTGAATCCGCCAACATGAGTCGCTCGATCGAGGCCGGATTGGCACAGGTAGAGGCGATTGAGATCATCGAAAAAAAGCAGGGACTCGATTCCCTTTCGGACGAGCTGAAAGAGGTCGCATTCCTGCGCAGGGAGAATCCCGATATGTCCCTCAAGCAGCTCGGTGAAAACCTCAGCGTTCCGATTTCCCGTTCGGGAGTTAATCACAGGCTCATGAAAATTATGGAGCTTGCGGATAAGTACAGATAATTAAGGAGGCGGCGTGTTGAGCTTCACACATCTTCATTTACATACCGAATACAGCTTACTTGACGGCGCATGCCGTCTTGACGATCTGCTTGACCGTGCGGTTGAGCTGGGTATGGATTCAATGGCTATTACCGACCACGGCGTTATGTACGGCGCTGTGGATTTTTATAAAAAAGCGAAAGCAAGAGGTATCAAGCCGATCATCGGCTGTGAATGTTACCTTGCGTCGAGAGGTCGCAGCGATAAGGTTCACGCTCTCGACAGCGAAAGATATCACCTTGTTCTTCTTTGCAAGAACGCCACCGGCTATCAAAACCTTATTTCAATGGTTTCAAAAGCATGGACTGAGGGATTTTACACAAAACCGAGAATCGACCGTGAACTTTTGGAGCAGCATCATGAGGGAATAATCGCTCTTTCGGCATGTCTTGCCGGTGAAATACCGAGAGCATTGGTGGCTGATGATTACGAGAGAGCAAAAGAAAAAGCTCTTTTGTATAACAGCGTTTTCGGACAGGGCAATTTCTACCTTGAACTTCAAAATCACGGAATTCGTGAGCAAAAGCAGATAGAGCCGATGCTCATAAAGCTCTCAAGAGAAACGGGAATTCCGCTTGTCGCAACGAACGATACGCACTATGTCCGCAAGGAGGACAGCAAAATTCAGCAGGTGCTTATCTGCATAGCGACCAATACTACCTTGGGTCAGGGCAACGGGTTTGAATTTGACAGCGATGAATTCTATCTCAAGAGCGAGGAGGAAATGTATGAGCTTTTCTCCCATGTGCCCGAGGCAATAGAAAATACGCAGGTCATCGCCGAGCAGTGCAATTATGACTTTGAATTCGGCAACACTAAGCTCCCTCATTTTGAAGTGCCTGACGGCAGGGATCATTTTGAATGGTTCAAGGAGCAGTGCTATGCCGGAATGTACAGAAACTACGGCGAAAATCCGCCGAAAGAATATTTTGACCGGCTTGATTATGAGCTTGGAGTTATCAATAAAATGGGCTATGTCGATTATTTCTTGATAGTCCATGATTTTATAAAGTATGCAAAATCCAAGGGTATTCCCGTCGGCCCGGGCAGAGGATCTGGCGCTGGAAGTATCGCCGCATATTGCATAGGCATAACGGGAATCGACCCGATGAAATATAATCTTCTCTTTGAGCGTTTTTTGAATCCCGAGCGTGTCAGTATGCCCGATTTCGATGTTGATTTTTGTTACGAGCGCAGGGGAGAGGTAATTGACTATGTTATTGAAAAATACGGTGCGGATCATGTGGCGCAGATTGTCACATTCGGAACGCTTGCCGCAAGAGCTGCCATTCGTGATGTCGGCAGGGCTATGGGCATCCCCTACAATGTTGTGGACAATGTTTCAAAGCAAGTGCCCAGAGAGCTGAATATTACAATTCAAAAGGCACTCAAAAAATCTCCCGAATTCCGTTCGCTGTATGAAAGCAGCGACGAAATAAAGAATCTCATCGACACCTCAATGAAGGTCGAAGGTATGCCGAGACACACCTCGACCCATGCCGCAGGCGTCGTTATAACAAGAGATCCAGTTGCGAGCTATGTTCCGCTTGCCCTCAACGATAATTCACCCGTCACTCAGTACACGATGACGACGCTTGAGGAGTTGGGACTTCTCAAGATGGACTTCCTTGGGCTGAGAACACTGACCGTTATAAACGATGCGGTCAAGATGATTCGGCGCAAGGACAAGAGCTTTGATATAAATAAAATTGATATAAACGATAAAGAAACATATGAAATGATGGCTTCCGGACAGACCGATGGCGTTTTTCAGTTTGAATCGGCGGGCATGAAAAGCGTTCTTGTCGGGCTAAAACCCGTCGATATCGAGGATTTGATAGCCGTTATTTCGCTTTATCGACCCGGCCCGATGGATTCGATCAATACTTATATCGAGAACAGGCATCACCCGGAAAAGACGGTTTACAAGACCGAAAAGCTGCGTGATATTCTTGAAGTCACTTACGGCTGCATGATATATCAGGAGCAGGTTATGCAGATATTTCGTTCGCTGGCGGGATATTCATACGGCAGAGCCGATATTGTTCGTCGTGCAATGTCAAAGAAAAAGCACGATGTTATGGAAAAGGAGCGTAAAAACTTCATTTACGGTATTGTTCGTGAGGACGGAACAGTAGAATGCGACGGCTGCGTGAAAAGGGGCATACCCGCCGAGGTAGCCAATGATATATTTGACGATATGTCGTCGTTTGCTTCCTATGCGTTTAACAAGTCGCACGCAACGGCTTACGCTTATGTCGCATATCAGACAGCTTATCTCAAATGCCATTATCCCTGCGAGTTTATGGCAGCGCTTCTCTCAAGCGTTCTTGACAATACGGACAAGGTGACGGAATATACTGATGAATGTAACAGAATAGGCATTGAAATTTTGCCGCCGAATGTCAACGAAAGCTATGACAGCTTCACGGTTTCAAATGGAAATATCAGATTCGGAATGCTTGCGATAAAAAATCTCGGCAGGAGCTTTATCAGAAATATTATTTCCGAAAGGAATGCAGGCAGGTTTTCTTCGTTTTATAATTTCTGTTCAAGAATGCACGGTGCTGACTTTAACAAAAGGGCGGTCGAAAGCCTGATAAAAAGCGGTGCGCTTGACGGTTTGGGGGCGAATCGCCGTCAGATGCTCATGGCGATGAATGAAATAATCGATGAGCTGGACTCAAAAAAACGAAGAAATGTTGAGGGACAGATCGGTCTGTTTGATTCTCTCGGCGGCGAGTCCCATCATGAGACGGAGATAAAATATTTCGATGAATTTCCGCAAAGTGAGCTTTTGGCAATGGAAAAATCAACAACGGGATTGTATCTTTCGGGTCATCCGATGGCAGCTTATTTCGAGCTTGCGGCTTCAATGGATTGCGCAAGGATCGCCGAGCTTGCAGGCAGCGGAGAGAATATCGGTTCTTCACACAAGGACGGAGAAAGAACCAAGATAATGGGTATAATAACCGGTGTGAAGAAAAAAATCACAAAAAGCGATACGACAATGGCTTTTGTAAATGTTGAGGATACCTCCGGCTCGATTGAAATCATTGTATTCCCGAAGATTTTGTCGGAGAACGCAATGATGCTTGAAGAGGGCAGAGTGCTTGTCTTTTACGGACGGCTCGATGTTCGTGATGATGAGCCTTCAAAGCTTATCTGTGAGCATATCTACACGGTAGAAGCGGCAAAGGATTACTTTTCAAAAAAAGTTATGCAAGGCTCTGCCACACCCACAAAGAAGAAGCGCAGGGGACTTTTTCTTAAATTCTCGAGAGAGGGTACTCCGGAACAGGTTCAGGCGGAAAAACTTTTGGCGATTTTTGACGGCAGAGTTCCGTTATACTATTATTTTGCCGATACGGGGAAATATGTTCATCAGCCGTATGAACGCAGTGTTGATGTAAATATACCGCTGATAAATGAGCTTAAACGGGTTCTTGGCGAAGAAAATGTAGTTTTTCAGTAAATATTTTTCTATTTTATTTGACATTTTTTTTATTTGAGTGTATCATATTATAGAATTTTTGGAAAATCCTTAGGAGGAAGCTATAATGAAAACAATCGGAGTTTTGACAAGCGGCGGAGACGCCCCGGGAATGAACGCTGCCGTTCGTGCGGTAGTTCGTACTGCGTGCGAAAATCACATCAAGGTTTACGGTATTGACCGTGGCTATAAGGGCCTTATGGAGGGCGCACTTATACCGATGGAGATCCGTACCGTTTGCGATATTATCCACAGAGGCGGCACAATGCTGCATTCCGCAAGGAGCAAGGAATTTGCGACCGAAGAGGGTATGCAAAAGGCTATCGAGATTTGCCATGCATACGGCATTGAAGGCATCGTTGTTATCGGCGGTGACGGCTCGTTCAGAGGCGCAAGAGATCTTTCCGAGCGTGGAATTCCCTGCATAGGCGTTCCCGGTACTATTGACAACGATATCGCTTGCTGTGACTACACAATAGGATATGACACCTGCCTTAACACAATTATGGAAATGGTTGACAGAATCCGCGATACCTCCGCTTCCCACGACCGCTGCTCGGTTATAGAGGTCATGGGCAGACGGGCTGGCTATCTTGCTCTTAACGCCGGTATTGCCGTAGGTGCGGCGGCTATCCTTATCCCCGAGGTTGAGTTTGACCTCAAGAGAGATGTATTCGACAGAATTCGCCGTACTCAGAAGACCGGCAAAAAGCATTTCCTTGTTATCGTTGCCGAGGGCGTAACGGCAGACGGAGATATGACGGTTGAGGATCTTGCAAAAGCGATTGAAGAGGAGACCGGCGTTGAATCCAGAGCGATGGTTCTTGCTCATGTTCAGCGTGGCGGTTCGCCGACTGTTAGAGATCGTGTTGTTGCAAGTCAGATGGGTTACAGAGCGGTTGAACTTCTCATGGACGGCATCGGCAACCGTGTTGTCGCAATGCAGAAGGATCAGATCGTTGATTACGATATCTTCGAGGCTCTTAACATGAAGAAGCACATCGACATGGATCTTTACAAGATGGCAAACATAATTTCAATCTAACCAAAGGAAAAAGATTATGCTTAAAGACGAATTTTTAGAACTTCGCCGCCGTATAATTGCAAAAGATTTTGAAAAAATGAACGACAGGCAGCAAGAGGCTATCTATGCAGTAAATGGCCCCTTGCTGCTTCTTGCAGGCGCAGGCAGCGGAAAAACGACGGTCCTTGTAAACAGGATCGCCAACCTTATGAAATACGGCAATGCATATAATTCGGATTATTCCGAGTTTGAACCGACGGAGAATGATATTGCAATCATGAAGCAATACCTTGACGACCCGACAACGGATCTGTTTGAGGTTTATGATCTTTTGTCGGTCAACGCACCGGCTCCGTGGGAGATTCTTGCGATCACATTCACCAACAAGGCAGCTTCGGAGCTTAAAGGCAGACTTGCCGCAAAGCTCGGCGATGCCGCAAACGATATCTGGGCGAGTACATTTCACTCCTGCTGCGCAAGAATATTGAGGCGTTACGGCGACCTTATCGGTTATACGAACCGCTTCACGATTTATGATACGGACGATTCAAAGCGAGTTATGAAAGAGGCGCAAAGACTGCTTGAGATCAACGATAAGATGCTTTCTCACAAGGCTATACTCAAAGAGGTCAGCCGAGCCAAGGATCAGCTTATCACTCCCGATGAATATATCGCCCAAGCCGGATCCGATGTTCGCTTAAAGACGATCGGCAGAGCGTATCAGTGTTATCAAAAGCTTCTTAAAAATGCCGACGCAATGGATTTTGACGATATGATTTTTAGAACCGTTGAACTTTTGCAAAATAACGAAGAAGTCAGGAATTACTATCAGAATAAATTCAAATACATACTGGTTGACGAGTATCAGGACACCAACCATGCGCAGTATGTGCTGACAAGTCTGCTTGCCGAGAAGTACAGGAATATCTGCGTTGTCGGCGATGACGATCAGAGTATCTACAAGTTCCGCGGCGCAACGATTCAGAATATCCTCAGCTTTGAGGAGCGCTATCCCGACGCTAAGACGATTAGACTTGAACAGAACTATCGCTCAACGCAAACGATCCTCGATGCAGCAAATGCGGTCATTGCCAATAATAACCAACGCAAGGGCAAAAACCTTTGGACGGCAAACGGCAGAGGCAAAAAAATAATTGTTAACACCTCATATGACGAGAGAGAAGAAGCTCGTTTTGTTGCCGACACGATAATGAAGGACGCAGCAGCGGGAAGAAAAATGTCCGATCATGCCGTGCTTTACCGTATGAACGCACAGTCGAGCACGATTGAAAATGCGTTTGTTCGTGCGGGTATTCCGTACAGAATCATCGGTGGTCTGCGATTCTATGAGCGTAAGGAGATCAAGGATGCACTTGCATATTTGACTCTTATCAATAACACGGCGGATAATGTTCGGCTTCGTCGCATTATAAACGAGCCTAAGAGAGGAATAGGCGATACCACGCTCAACAATGCCGCAGAAATAGCGGCAGGACTGGGAGTGAGCATTTTTGAGGTTATCTCAAATGCCGACGCCTATCCGTCGCTCAGCCGTGCGTCGGCAAAACTTTTGCAGTTCAGCGTAATGATAAACGAGCTTGTCGAGGCGGCGCAGGAATTAAAGCCGCATGAACTTTTTGAGAAAACGCTCGGCATGACGGGATATTATCAATTTCTTGACCTCGACAAGGAAACGGCGCAGGACAGAAAAGAAAATCTCAAAGAGCTTAAAGCTAACCTTATGCGTTACGAGGAGGAGACGGACGAGCCTACGCTCAACGGCTTCCTCGAAGAAATTGCGCTCATGACAGATATTGACAATTACAACGCCGATTCCGATACGGTAGTTATGATGACGCTCCACTCGGCGAAAGGACTTGAATTTCCCGTTGTGTTTATCATCGGTATGGAGGACGGAGTTTTCCCGGGAAATCAGTCGATATATTCCAAGGACGATATGGAGGAGGAACGCCGCCTTGCTTATGTCGGTATAACAAGAGCCAAGCAAGAACTGTACCTGACCAATACGAGGACTCGGCTTATGTTCGGCTCGACCACTCACAATGCACCGTCACGCTTTCTCGGCGAGATTCCCGACGATTTGACGGAAAAGACCGGCGTTACATCTTATTCTTCATACAAACGAAGCGCAGATGATGAGCCGTACAGGGATTTCGGCGAGGATTTCACAAGCGGAAAGCCAATCAAACGAGGCTTCACGGCGCAGACGCCGGCAAAGAAACCGCAGCCTGCCGCAGCAAGCAAGGAGAGCTTCAAAATCGGCGATACCGTCGTTCACAAGGTGTTCGGACAGGGTGTTGTTCTTTCCGCCAAGAGCATGGGCAACGACACGCTTTTGGAAATCGCTTTTGAAAAGACTGGTACAAAAAAGCTTATGGCGAACTTTGCCAAGCTCAAAAAAATTTAATCAAAAATTAAGATTTGGAGTATTGATTATTTGCTTTTTTAATGATATAATCACACATAGTAGCTATATGACAAATCACAGCATATTTGCAAGGACTTGTCGGCGGTTACGAGAAGAAAATAAAATTTGAGGTGACTTATCATGACGAAAACAGTAAACAAGTTTTTGGCCGTTTTTCTTGCGGTTGCAATGGTCTTTGGCTTTTCGGTTATCGGCTTTGCCGAGACGGACGCTTTTGACCTGAAATCCGGAAGCGTTGTTGCGGTATCCGGAAAATTCAAGGATAAGTATGTCAAAGAGCTTAAAATCACGGTTAATGCAAACAGCAAATTCGCACTTTCGGATGGCTTCTCGCTCAATATTGCCGGAACGGACGGACAGAACAAAACCTATAACGCTTCAAATGTTAAGAGTATAGATGTTGACGGTAAGACGGCAACTATAGTTGTTTCTTATGAAGCGGGAATGACCCACGAAGCGGAGTATACGGTGACGATTGCCGAAGGCTCGTTTAAAACATCGGACGAAAATCCGAACGCCGAGTATGCTTTCACTACGACAGGTAATCTCATTCTTGAAAATCTGAACGGCGACCGTCCGTCAACGACGATGCAGAGATTTATCAGCTGGCTTGCAAGTTGGGAGTATGCCGATTTGATAAGGCCGATAATCAATCTGCTCAAGTGGTTTGACTCACTTTAATATCAATGATTTTAAGCCTCTCCTTGGTTTAATCAAGGGGAGGCAAAATCAATTATGCGGTGTTTTTTAAGCACGATATTACCTTAAAATATAGGATGAAGTTATGAAAAAAATTGATTATGCAATTTTCGACATGGACGGAACTTTGCTCGATTCCATGCATATATGGGACACGGCTTCGGGAGCATTCCTCATGATGAGAGGTATTATTCCGAGGGAATTTGACCTTTTTCGTAAGCAAGGCTACAAAACGGGGATAAGTTACATGATTGAAGAATATAACCTTAACATGAGCTTTGATGAGGTGCTCGACGGCTTGCAGGAGATCCTCTGGTTCTATTACTCAAATATTGCCCCGATCAAGGACGGAGTAAGGGACTTCTTGCAGAAGCTTAAAGAAAACGGCGTCAAAATGGTCGTTGCAACGGCAACCGAGAGCAAAATGGCAAAGAAAGCACTTGAACGCAACGGAATTCTTGAATATTTTGAAGGCGTTTTTTCAATGCACGAGATAGGAATTCACAAGAGCGACCCTGCGGCATTTGAATATGTCAGAAACGCTATTCACGCCGAGGGAGTCGGATATGTCTTCGAGGATGCGCTCTATGCGATCAAAACCGCCAAATCGGCAGGATATAAAGTGATAGGCATCGAGGACTATTCCAATGAGGATGACAGGGACGAAATAAAGAAGATCTCCGATTTCTATGCCGAAAATTATGAACAAGTGGCGCAATATTTTGAAAATTTTTGAAATTTTTTATAAAAATATCGAAAAAAGCATTGACAAAAATTCCATATAATGGTAAGATAATTGTGAAAATAAATCACGGAGGT
>CAVJDU010000018.1:0-41079 GCA_963648385.1 uncultured Coriobacteriaceae bacterium
CCCTCTGCTTGTAAGGCAGATGCTCTCCCAGCTGAGCTATGCTCCCATTCGCCATGTTTCCTAACTGTCGTTGCTCAGTACCGCAGCGACATTCAATACTTTACCATATCATGAATGATTTGTCAATAGTTTTTTGATATTTTCTTTTTATTTTCTAAGTTAAAATTATCAGGGTGATGCCGTACAAAAAGAGGCAAACTCCTTATTCTGTATTGCTCTAAAAAATATTTTTTATTGTCGGCTTTTCGCTCTCTTTTAGATGCTCAAGACGGTTAATAATATTATTCAATTCTTCAAGATATTCGTCGATCAGCCCCTGCTCGTGATAATCCGAAATATTTCTTATCCCGATCTCAATATCATCAAGCTCGGAATGCTTGAGAAAAGCTCCCATGAACATTTCCGTCCTGTCCCATTCGTCTGCAAGTCGCTTTGTTTCCCAAAAATTTGTTTTCTTCTTTTCAACGACGGCGGATCTGATTTCGCAGGATATATCGGTCAACCGATCAACGCTTGACATCGTTTTCAAATATACAAGCACAGCCGAGCCGAAAGCTATAATTAAAATTGCGAGTGCGGCTATTATTCTTTTCATCGGCATTCGTCCTTCTTTACTATCGTATAGTTTCCCTCCTTATCTGCCACCATAAAAAGCACTTCGTCCATCTCGATGTTTTCGCTTTTCAGGACAGAATAAAGCTTTTCCTCGTTCATGTTACATTCTTTAAACGAACGCCTGAGAAACTTTCCGTCATTTATTACCATACAGAGCAGCCCCTTGGTTTTATTCGGAATATCCGCCATCTCCGCCGTTATCGTCTCCTTTTCGGGCTTCAGCATAACGCTGAGCTGCCCATTGGTTTCCACAATGGCATAGCGAACATCGGATACATCAAAAACATCCTTTTGCCTGAGCTGATCGAGCAAATCATCAACGGTAAAACGGAGTCTTTTCAGCTGCTTTTGGTCAATCACCCCGTCACGGATAACAACAAGCGAATTGCCCTGCAAAAAGCTTCGAAATCTTGAGCTTTTAAGCACAAACACGGAATTGATTATCTCCAACGCAACAAGAAGCAGAACCGCCACGATCGAATTGCCGAGCGGCAACGCATTATCCTGCATTGGAATTGCAGCTATCTCGGAAAGAAGGATCGTTATTACAAGCTCGGTCGGCTGCAATTCACCGAGCTGTCTTTTGCCCATTATGCGCATACATATGATTATCAAAACATACAAAATCAACGCACGAGCCAGCGTAACAAGCATAAATATCACCGATAATATCATTGACCGAAATTCACAAAATAAACGAAGCACCGAGCATTAAGCTAACCGTTAATTAAGCGGTTAACAATCGTCCGATGCTTCAACTATCTTTTTCATATCCTCCGGCATTGGGGCTTCAAGGGTCATTTTCTCGCCCGTTACCGGGTGAATGAAGCTTACCTTTGCGCAGTGCAGCAGCTGATGTCCGAGATTCATTTCGTCCGTGCCGTACATACTATCGCCGACAAGCGGCATTCCTATCGAGGCAAAATGCACTCTTATCTGATGTGTTCTGCCGGTTTCGAGCCACACACGCACCAGTGATTTTTCACCGTCAGTCGCAACCGTCTGCCAATGCGTAACGGCTCTGTCACCCTGTTCGCCGACCGCTCTGAGCGTTTTCATCGGGTCGGGACGATAAATCGGTTTGTCGATCGTTCCGTACTTTTCCGTTTTACCCGAAACGACGGCAAGATATTCTTTTTTAGCCGTTTTCGGAATTTTTGCTGCACTGTGCTTGTTCAATGCGCAGATCACTATTCCCGAAGTGCCCTTATCAAGTCTGCCGACTGCTCTGAAAACCGATTGCTTGCCCTCTTGCTTCAAATGATAGGCAAGCGCATTCGCCAGCGTATCGCCCTGGTGGTTATGCGTCGGGTGGCAAGCGAGAAACGGTGATTTATTGACCGCAATCAGGTCGTCGTCTTCATATATAATGTCGATCGGGATATCCGCCGGCTCGATTTCACCGTCGGGGCACGGGATCTCGATTTTCAATTCATCACCCGTGTGAAGAAAATCTATCGTTCTGATATGCTCGCCGTTAAGCGTTATTCCGTTTTCGATTCTTTTCAGGCTTTTTAAAAGCCGAGCCGAAATTTTCGCCTCTCCTCTGAGGTAGGCAATGACTTTTTTGCCGTCAAAATCCTCCGGAATCGTAAATTTAATGGTTCTTTTCATTCTATCACCGCTGATATTATACTATATTTAATAAATTATTCAAGCAAAAACAAAAAATATAATACTGAATATATGCAGAATTATCCTGTTTTTCGGTATATTGCGATTTATTTTGTACATAATAACAAAAGTTTAAAAATGCGGTTAAAAATATATCAAATCGCTTGCATATTTCTCCGTTTCGTTATAAAATAATCAATGGTAAAAAATAATACTAAGGGAATTACGGCTTTGGATATTCTTTCGTTTTCTTAGGAAACGGACGAGCCTCCCCTGCCGCCGTTTCCTGAAAATTTGGAGGTAATTCAAATGTCAGTAAAAGTTGCTATTAACGGATTCGGCCGTATCGGTCGTCTTGCATTCAGACAGATGTTTGGTGCAGAGGGTTACGATGTTGTTGCTATCAACGACCTCACAAAGCCCAGCATGCTTGCTCAGCTTCTCAAGTACGACACAGCTCAGGGCGGCTATTGCGGAAAGATCGGCGAAGGTCTTCATACTGTTTCTGCTGATGACGAGGCAGGCACAATCACAGTTGACGGCAAGACTCTTACAATCTATGCTAAGGCTAACGCAGCCGAGCTTCCTTGGGGCGAGATCGGCGTAGATGTTGTTCTTGAGTGCACAGGCTTCTATTGCTCAAAGGCAAAGGCTCAGGCTCATATTGACGCAGGCGCAAAGAAGGTTGTTATTTCTGCTCCGGCAGGCAACGATCTTCCGACAATCGTTTTCAGCGTAAACGAGAAGACTCTTACTTCGGAGGATACCATCATTTCCGCTGCTTCCTGCACAACAAACTGCCTTGCTCCCATGGCTAAGGCTCTTAACGACTATGCTCCCATTCAGTCGGGCATTATGTCAACAATCCACGCTTACACAGGCGATCAGATGATCCTTGACGGTCCTCACAGAAAGGGCGACCTTCGTCGTGCTCGTGCAGGCGCTGCCAACATCGTTCCGAACTCAACAGGCGCTGCTAAGGCTATCGGTCTTGTTATCCCCGAGCTTAACGGCAAGCTCATCGGTTCTGCTCAGCGTGTTCCTGTTCCGACAGGTTCAACAACTATCCTTACAGCTGTTGTTAAGGGCGCAGATGTTACGGTTGACGGTATCAACGCTGCCATGAAGGCTGCCGCTTCCGAGTCCTTCGGTTACAACACCGACGCTATCGTTTCTTCCGATGTTATCGGCATGAAGTACGGCTCACTCTTTGACGCTACTCAGACAATGGTTTCCAAGATCGCCGACGATCTCTATGAGGTTCAGGTTGTTTCTTGGTACGACAACGAGAACTCCTACACAAGCCAGATGGTTCGCACAATCAAGTACTTCGCAGAGCTTGCATAAATTTTTATTGTAAAAATTATCGGGGCAGATTTTCTGCTCCGATTTTTTTCGTTTTTGATTGAATTCGTCTTGTCTATGTTGTATAATAATATAGGTTCGCATATAATTTACCGACGGAGGTTCATTTATGTATATACTTGATGTTTTAAAATCAATCCTATTCGGCATTGTTGAGGGCATAACGGAATGGCTGCCGATAAGCAGCACCGGTCACATGATTTTGCTCGAAAAATTCTGCAAATTCAAAGAGGTTTCGGAAAATTTCTTTGATATGTATCTTGTCGTTATTCAGCTTGGCGCAATTCTTGCCGTTGTTGTAATGTTTTGGAACAAGCTTTGGCCTTTCAAGAAAAAGCAGCTTGAAAACGGCAAAAGCAAAATCGCCGTCAAGCCGAGGATAGTCGAGCTTTGGTTCAAGGTCATCGTCGGTTCGATCCCCGCAGGCATCATCGGCATTCTCTTTAACGACCTGCTCGACAAATATCTTTACAACTACATCACCGTAGCAATAACCCTTATAATTTACGGTATTCTCTTTATCGGCGTTGAAATTTACAACAGACGCCGCCGTCCCAAGGTCATGAAGCTCACCGAGCTTTCATTCAAGAATGCATTTTTCATCGGCTGTTTTCAAGCCCTTTCGCTCATCCCCGGAACATCTCGCTCCGGCTCGACGATTCTCGGCGGTATCATGCTCGGCAATTCAAGACGGGTCGCTTCAGAATTTACATTCTTCCTCGCCGTTCCGGCAATGCTCGGCGCATCGCTGCTTAAAATCGTTAAATTCGGCTTCGGCTTTACCGTAACTGAATTCGTTATTCTTTTCGTCGGTATGATAACCGCATTTTCCGTTTCGCTTGCGGTAATTCGCTTCCTGATGAATTATATCAGAAACCACACATTCACCGCATTCGGAATTTATCGAATAATTCTCGGTGCGATAGTTCTTGTCACCTATTTCGTATCAAAATAACGGAGGAAAAATGAACACTCAAAGGCGTTATATACTTGAAAATATTGAAAATTGCCGTGACCTCGGAGGCTATCCCTCAAAATACGGCTGCACAAAATTCGGTCGCTTTATTCGCTGCGGCACTGTTGACAGACCGACGGAAAACGACATAAAAGCACTTAAAGATCTGAATGTTACAACCGTGATCGATCTCAGAGGAGATTTTGAATTCGACACCCGTCCGAACAATATTGAGAGGCTGACGGACAACGTAATTCATATTTCACTCTATGAACTCAATGTTGCCGAAGCCAAAAATATTAAAATAACGATTACCGAGGTCTACGAGTACATCATTGATAACTATAAGTCAAACATATATAAAGCACTAAAGGCAGTTGCGGACGCACCCGACGGTGTCGTGCTCTATCACTGCTTTCTCGGCAAGGATCGCACGGGTATACTCACAATGCTGCTTTTGACTGTTGCAGGAGTAAACGAGGATGATATCGTTGCCGACTATCAGTTGACCTATACATATCTTGAAAAATATATGCACACGCACGCAGAAACACTTTGGGACACCGATCCCGAAATGCACTATTCGCTGCCTCAAACGATGCGTTCGCTGCTTGACTTCATCAAGAAAAAATACGGTTCGGTCGAGGATTATATCCGTCAGATAGGTATAGGCGACGATGATATCGAGAAAATCAGAAAAAGATTTTATTGATCAGAAATTACCGTTCGATTCTCTGCGGTGTTTTGCCGTCAAAAATACAAAAACCCCTTAAAGTAATTGTTAAACTTTAAGGGGTTGATTGTTTTTTTATCTTATTTTGTACCGAAGATTCTGTCGCCTGCGTCGCCAAGACCGGGAACAATGTAGCCGTGGTCATTAAGCTTTTCGTCAAGAGCTGCACAGTAAATGTCAACATCGGGATGAGCCTTCTGGAGAGCTGCAAGTCCCTCGGGAGCTGCGATAATTCCCATGAACTTGATCGACTTCGGGTTTCTCTCTTTGATAAGAGAAATAGCGTCGATAGCCGAGCCGCCGGTTGCAAGCATCGGATCAAGAACGATTACATCACGCTCTGCAATATCAGCGGGAAGCTTACAGTAATATTCAACAGGTTTGAGCGTTTCGGGGTCACGATAAAGACCGATATGACCTACACGAGCCGACGGAACAAGGGAAAGAACACCGTCAACCATGCCGAGTCCGGCTCTGAGGATCGGAACGAAAGCAAGCTTTTTACCCTCAAGGTTATGAGCAACGCACTTGCAGATAGGTGTTTCAACCTCAACCTCCTGAACGGGAAGATCTCTCGTAGCCTCATAGCACTCAAGAGTTGCGATCTCGCTTACAAGCGATCTAAAATCCTTGGAAGAAGTTTCCTTGTCTCTGAGTATAGAGAGCTTATGCTGGATAAGAGGATGGTTGGTAATGGTTACTGTTGACATATTTATACCTCCGTAAATTAAAATGTACCGTTTTCAATCGCCGTGATCTGATCAACGCGTCGCTGATGACGACCGCCCTCAAACTCGGTGTTGAGGAAAACATCGACCATCTCGTTGGCAAGTCCCGGACCTACAACTCTGCCGCCCATGCAAAGAATATTGGCGTCGTTGTGAAGTCTTGTAAATTTCGCACTGAAATAATCCGAACAGCAAGCCGCACGCACGCCCTTAACCTTATTGGCAGCCATGCTGATGCCGATTCCCGTGCCGCAGCAAAGAATTCCGAGAATTTTCTCGTCGCTGTTTGTTACGGCGTTACCTACCTTGTAAGCTATCTCGGCGTAGTCTACCGAATCGGTGCTGTGAGTACCGTAATCGGTGATTTCATATCCACCGACTTCCTCAAGATGCTTCTTGATGGATTCTTTGAGTTCATATCCGCCGTGATCGGCTCCGATTGCTATTTTCATTAAATCACTCGCCTTTACTATTTTTTCATCAGGTTGTGCACTGCAATTAGTGCGGTGTAGCCTTGAGCTTTTTATTGAGCTCACGCTCCGCCTGCGGAAGTCTGAGATACTCCGGGACAAGCATTGCGCTCTCGATATAGCTGTCCTTAGGCACATTCATTGCTTCATAGCATACGCCGACAGCCGACTGAAAGCGATGCGCTTGTGAAGCAAGGCGCACATCATCAGTGTTTTTCAAATTATTATAACATATTTCTGCGCCATCGCCAACTATAAATTTGATTTTTTTATACTCTTTCAGCTTTTTTTCGACATTTTCTATCGAATCGGCATTATCATCGGTCAATCTTGTAATTTTTCCGTCCGCAACATCGAACAAAGCATTATAAACCTGACCGCAGCGTGCGTCCATAGCGCAGCAAACAACGCAATCGGTATCAACGAGATTATATGCCATCGAGCCGAGAGTCGATGCGCCGTAAACTGGGATTTTAAGGACATCTGCCATTCCCTTTGCCGCAGCAACGCCTATTCTTATTCCCGTGAACGAGCCGGGTCCCTTGTTGACGGCTATCAGGTCGATATCGTCAAGCTTGACATTTGCGTTTTTCAAAAGGCTCTCTATCATCGGCATAAGCGTCTGCGAATGGGTCAGCCCGGTATTCGTAAAAAAACAACCGAGTAGCTTCTCACCGTCGGTAATTGCTGCCGATGCCGATTTCGCCGAGCTGTCTATTCCGAGTATTTTCATGTAAGCTCAGCTCCCTCTATTTCAATAATTCTTTCGTTTTCGTTTTCGCCGGGCTTGAATGTTACCCTGACACTGTTTTGGGGCAATGCGTTTTCTATATTCTCGCTCCACTCAACGGCAAGAATACCGCCGTAATCGAGATAATCAAAAAAGCCGGTTGAATAGAGATCGTCCCAGCTTTCGATTCGATACATATCGAAATGATAAAGCGTGTTATCCTTTCCTCTGTATTCATGAACGAGGGCAAAGGTCGGACTGCTGACCTCTTTTTCATTGATTCTGAGGCCTGCGGCAAGCCCATGAGTAAAGGTCGTCTTGCCCATACCCATTCCGCCGAAATAAGCGACGACATCACCGCTTTTAAGCAGCGAACCGAGCTTCTTCCCTATTTTGTGAGTTTCCTCAACGCTGTGACTGTAATAAACGCACAAAAATATCACCTCCGAGATATTATAACACATTTTTTACTGTTGTAAATATCCGAAGATGATATTTAGTAACCGATGATTGATTTAAAGTGTAAAGCTTAGCGAGAAGATTTTTGTCAGATTGCATAAGGCATCGCAGGTTATACTGTCGTATTATCAAGCCGACTTATGTGATATGGCAGAAATATACCGATAAGTTTTGTACTTTTAATCGTCCATCGATTAAATTCAGAAGCGGAAATCTCGTCTGTTCGAGGACTTTATAGCCTCAATATTCTGACGAGCAATTTCTCTGACTTTTTCTTTTGGAATTTTTTCAAGCTCACGGTCGATCATTTCAAAGCCTATCTTCCTTGTTTCCTCCGAGGCATAGTCAATGAGATATTCCGTAAGCGTCATCAAAGCGTTCGGGTGGCAGCAGTTAAGGATCTGACCGTTCTTGCAAAGACTCATAAATCTGTCGCCCGTTCTGCCCTCACGGTAACACGCCGTGCAGAACGAAGGAATATGATCCTTTTCCATGAGCCAGCGGACGACCTCATCAAGTGTTCTCTGGTCGGAAACATCGAACTGCTCGGAATCGTGAGGACGCTCCTCCTCGCAATATCCGCCGACAGAGGTTCTCGAAGCGCCGCTGATCTGCGAAATACCGTAATCAAGAACATCACCCCTGACAGTCTCACTTTCACGGGTAGAAATGATCATACCCGTATAAGGAACCGCAATTCGGATACAGGCGATGATTTTTGCAAACATATCGTCCGCAAGGCTGTTGTCAAAAACATCGGGATCAATATCGTCCGCATGCTTAACTCTCGGAACGCTTATTGTGTGCGGTCCAACTCCGTGAACGGCTTCAAGATGCTCTGCGTGCATAAGAAGTCCGGCAAATTCGTATTTATAGCCCTCAAGTCCAAACAAAACTCCAAGGCCAACATCGTCAATGCCGCCCTCCATGGCTCTGTCCATGGCTTCGGTATGGTAATCATAATCATGCTTCGGTCCGGTCGGGTGAAGCTCAAGATAGCTCTTTTTATTGTAAGTCTCCTGGAAGAGAATGTATGTGCCGATTCCGGCTTCCTTGAGCTTTCTGTAATTTTCAACCGTAGTTGCGGCTATATTTACATTGACACGGCGAATATCACCGTTCTTGTGATGAACGGAATAGATAGTTTTAATGCAATCGAGAATGTACTCAATAGGATTGTTAACGGGATCTTCACCCGCTTCGATGGCAAGGCGCTTATGACCCATATCCTGGAGAGCGATAACCTCTTTTTTTATCTGCTCCTGAGTGAGCTTTATTCTCGCAATATGCTTGTTTTTATGGTGATAAGGGCAGTAAACACAGCCGTTAACGCAGTAGTTTGAAAGATAAAGCGGAGCGAACATAACGATCCTGTTGCCGTAAAAAGCAAGCTTTATCTCATTGGCAAGCTTATACATCTCCTTGATTTTTTCGGGAATATCGCAGGCAAGAAGGACGGAAGCCTCCCTGTGAGTAAGTCCTGCGCAGGTAACGCCGTGGTCATTTTTCTTGGGGCGAGCCTTCTCAAGCAGAGAATCAATAAGCTCGATGTTGTGCTTATTCTTCTCGGCATATTCAATCGTTGCAAGGATCTCCTCGTCATTGATAAATTCCTCGGCTTTGAGTGATTTTGGGTTGTAAACTGCCATAATGAATTCCTCTCCTTTAAGTCAGATAACTTTCTTTCAGCACTTTTTTCATAATAAAACCGTATTCAATCAAGAACACGGAAAATCGCACAAAACGGTGGCTTTCGCTTCAAGAGTTTCAGCGTTAGGGCGTTTCGCATTATTTGATTTATTTGACGCAGCAAATTGTGCGGTATTAAGTAAATTATAACACTTAAATATAAAAAGTCAAATAAAAACTTGAAAATCACAGCGATAGCATATATAATAATAGAAGTATCCCACGGAGGTGAAGTAATGGGAAAAATTATATATTGGCTAAAGGATTTTATCAAGGGAACGGACAAGCTCCTTTTGGGACTTTGCCTGATTCTTTCATCGATAGGAACTCTTATGGTTTACAGCGCAACAAGGGTAAACCTGACCGAGGATCAAATCATTTCAAGAGACGCAAAAACAATGTTTCTCGCCGTCGTAATGGGTATATTTGTTTCCCTGGTTATATCATATTTTGACTACGAAGCGGTCGCACGACTATGGCCGCTGATAGCGATAGTCTGCTTAGGCTTGATGCTTTCGCTTTTTGTTATCGGAAGCTCGCCGGAAGGCCGTGACGACGCTATTTCATGGATCAGATTGGGCGGATTCTATTTCCAGCCGTCCGAGCTGCTGAAAATCGGATTTATCATCACCTTTTCGGTTCACCTTGAGACGGTCGGCAGCGAGATAAACAAGCTCAAAAATGTTATTCTTCTCGGAATTCACGCTATGATCGCAGTCGGACTGGTTGTTATGACCGGCGACATGGGTTCTGCCCTTGTTTTCATGTTTATCACGATCGGAATGCTTTTCATGGCAGGTTTACAGCTTCGCTATTTCATTTTCGGCGCAGGTGCGGTCGCTTTGCTGGCTCCGATAGCGTGGTTTGAGGTTCTTTCCGATTTTCAAAAGCAAAGATTTATGGCGATATACTCCCCGAGTTCTCTGACCGAAGCTACCTATAACGAGGTCATCTTCCAGCAGGAACGAGGAATGAACGCTGTCAGCTCCGGCGGAATATTCGGTACAGGGCTCTTTAACGGTACATACACCCAGAACGGACTTGTTCCCGAGAGCGAAAACGATATGATTTTCACCGTTGTCGGCGAGGAACTTGGCTTCATCGGCTGCATTGCCGTTCTCGGACTTCTGCTTGCAATTGCCGTTAAAATAATGGTCGTCGGCAAAAAAGCGGTTTCCGTCACCGGTAAGCTTATTTGCAGTGCCGTTGCCGTAATGATTATAACGCAGGTCGTCGTTAATGTCGGTATGGTGCTCAAACTTCTTCCTGTCGTCGGAATTACTCTCCCCTTTATGAGTGCCGGAGGCTCGTCCAACCTTTGTATTTACATTGCGATCGGAATGGTGCTGAGCGTTTATCGGTCGTCACAGTTCCGTGAACCTGTCGAATTCAAATACGGCAAGCTTTTTACACCGTTTTCCGACAAATATTGATAATAAAACTCAAGAGTCGTGCATTTCAACAGATGCACGGCTCTTTTTTGCCACAAAATCCAAATCTTGTATTTCATGAAGAATTTATTGTTTTACGATAAATTTCTATTGACATTTATGTATTTAGATGCTATAATGCAGTAAAAAGAACATTTGGAGGTAAATTATGTCAAAGAATATTTCTATGAAAACGATTGCCGGCAGCCTGAAATTCATCATCATTGCCATGGGTCTTTGCGCCTTAGCTATCCAGGGCACGATTTCGCTTATGTTCATCATATCCGATGCGGACGACATTGAAAGACTCCGAATTCCGTGGATGGCTTTTCTCTGGTCAACAGCGATACCGATAATTCCTGCGCTCATCTATTCATGGAAAACGGCATCGAATATCGGCAGGAACAAGGCGTTTTGTCTCGACAATTCAAAAAATCTCAGAAACATTGCAATCAGTTCAATTTGCGACGCTGCGCTCGTTCTCATCGGCAACATCGCTTATCTGCTTCTCGACCTCAGTCACCCATCCGTGCTTCTCTTTTCTTTCATAATTGTTCTCATCGGCATCGCAATTTTCATTGCGGCTATGGGACTTTCGCAGCTTATTCGCAACGCAGCCGAATTGCAGGAAGAAACAGAGCTTACGATATGAGGTGAATATATGATTATTGTGAACATTGATGTTATGCTCGCCAAAAGGAAAATGAGCGTTACCGAGCTTTCGGAACGGGTCGGCATAACAATGGCAAACATTTCGATTCTCAAAAATGGAAAAGCAAAAGCAATCAAAATTCAAACCCTTGATAAAATCTGCGAGGCTCTCGAATGCGAGCCGGGCGATATTCTTGAATACAAAAAGGGATAAAAAAGAATATTAAGGCAACTCCTCACAATTGTGGTGTGCGGTATTGTCTTTAAAAAAAGCTGTGGCGAACAATTGCAATTCGTCACAGCTTCGTTCTTTATTCAATTATTTCGGTATCCGGGTTTTCTTTTACCTCGTCAACATTAGGGAGAGTTTGCGGCTCATCGGTGTCCTCATCAAGCTCACCTTTCATGAGCTTGTCGAATTTTTCGCCATCAATCTTTTCGTACTTGATGAGGTACTGTGCAAGCTCATGGAGCTTATCCATATGATCCGTAAGGATCTTCTCCGTGCGGTCGTAGCCGTTATGGATAATCGAGCTTATCTCCTCGTCAATCTCCTGCGCAAAAGCCTCAGAATAATCCTTGGCATGGCCGTAATCCCTGCCGAGGAAGACCTCGCCGCTGCCCGAAGAATAGGAAACAGGACCTATTCTGTCGCTCATGCCGTACTCTGTAACCATGCTCTTTGCAAGCTTTGTCGCACGCTCAATATCATTTGACGCACCCGTTGAAATATCACCGAGCACAAGCTTTTCGGCAACTCGTCCGCCGAGAAGAACCACGATATCGTCAAGCATACCGTTCTTCGTCTTGTATGATTTATCCTCAGTCGGCACGGACATTGTATAACCACCTGCCGAGCCTCTCGGAATTATAGAAACCTGACGAACAGGGTCTTGCGTTTCGAGATAATAGGTCGATATCGCATGACCTGCCTCGTGGTAAGCTGTGAGCTTCTTTTCCTTATCGCTCATCTTGTGCGATTTTTTCTCCGTACCAACGATAACCTTAACGGTCGCTTCCTCAATTTCAGCCATCGTTATTGCCTTCTTGTTTCTTCTTGCGGCAAGCAATGCCGCTTCGTTAAGGAGATTTTCAAGATCTGCGCCGACAAAGCCGACGGTCGAATTGGCAATAACCTTTAGATCAACATCGGGTGCGAGCGGCTTATTCTTGGAATGAACCTTGAGTATAGCCTCTCTGCCCTTGGTATCGGGATAGCCGACTCTTACCTGACGGTCGAAGCGACCGGGTCTGAGAAGTGCCGGATCAAGAATATCGGGTCGGTTGGTCGCCGCAATAACGATAACGCCCTGGTTCTTTTCAAAGCCGTCCATCTCAACAAGGAGCTGGTTAAGAGTCTGCTCTCTCTCATCGTGTCCGCCGCCCATACCTGCGCCTCTGTGACGACCTACGGCATCAATTTCATCAATAAAGATAACCGACGGGGCGTCTTTTTTCGCCTGGTCAAAAAGATCCCTTACTCTCGAAGCACCGACGCCGACATACATCTCAACGAAATCCGAGCCGGAAATCGAGAAAAACGGAACATCGGCTTCGCCGGCAACTGCTCTTGCAAGAAGGGTTTTACCTGTACCCGGAGGGCCTACAAGAAGCACGCCCTTGGGAATCCTTGCGCCGAGGGTGCTGAACTTTTCGGGACATTTGAGGAAATCAACCATTTCGCTGAGTTCTTCCTTTTCTTCGTCCGCTCCTGCAACCTGCTCAAAGGTCGTTTTGGTTTTCTGATCCTGCTGCTTCTTGGCGTTTATCTTGCCGAAATTCAGGGTCTTGTTCATATCGCCGCCCATCGTATTCATTCGTCTCATCATAATGACAAGAAGCACAATAAGCAGCACGCCCATAATTACGGTCGGGAGAAGGTTAACGAGCCATGAGGTCGATGAGCCCGAGATAAGCTCATACTTTATCACTTCGTCCTCGCTCTTGGCTTTTTTGTTATGCTCTCTGACCGTTTCGTTGACATCATCAAGGAATACCGAAACATTCGGAACTTTGTATTGCCATTTTGTATCGTCGCCCCTGATCTTGTATTTCAGCGTTCCGCTTGTAAGGTTAAGAGAAAACTCGCTGATTTTGTCATTATCAAAAGCCTGCACGATCTGGTAATACTTGAGCTCCGCCGAGCGGTTGCCTGACTGCTGAGATGCGATCGCAATGCCGATAACCATCATCAGTGGGATAAGAATATACGGCAATATGGCAAAAATCTTATTTTTCTTTGGACCTTTGTTCTGATTAGGACTGTTGTTCAAAAAAATTCACTCCCTGTCAATCTTCATATATTTCCGGCTTGAGGACGCCGATATACGGAAGATTTCTGTATTTTTCCGCAAAATCAAGACCGTAACCGACAACGAATTCATCCGGAACGAATGTTCCGAAATAATCCGCCTTGATATCCGCTTCTCGCCTTTCGGGCTTATCAAGAAGCGTGCAGATCTTTACGCTTGCCGGGTTTCTTGTCTTGAGAAGCTGCGTTATATAATTAAGTGTTTTTCCGCTGTCGAGAATATCCTCAACGAGCAAAAGATCCTTGCCCTCAAGATTGATGTCAAGGTCTTTGATGATCTTAACCATTCCGGAGGATTTTGTGCCCGCTCCGTAGCTGGAAACACACATAAAGTCGATCTCGCACGGCACTGTGATCTCTCGCATAAGATCCGCCATGAATATAACCGAACCCTTGAGTATGCTGACGAGAGTCAGATTTTTTCCCTCATAGTCCTTGCTGATCTGTTCGCCGAGCCTTTTGACTATATCGTGCAGCTCCTCCTTACTGAAATATACTTCTTTGATGTCGTTCTCAATCATTTTGCCTGTCCTCTCCAATAATTAAGATTTTTTTCGTTTCGGGTTTAATTTTACATCTGTCTGCGCAGCCCAATCCTTTGACCCAGCAAATTCCGACTTCGTCCGCAAGAATCGGAACGGCGCTTCGATTATCAATATGCTTTTCATTGAAAAGCTTTTTTAATGTTTTGGTGCAGGAGCTGCCCGCAAGTCTGATTTTGTCGCCTGTCCGTCTGTTTCGCAAAACGCAATGCCCAACTATACTCTCATAGTCTAACACTTTATTATGAACAGATTGTTTCGGCGGTAAATTATTTTTATTAACTATTTCGGCTTTGATTTTTCCGACAGGGGTTTCCGTCTGCGGCAAATCAAAATTGATCTCCCAATCGGCAATCTCATCTTTTTCCGGATTTATTTTCATAATGCCGTTTTTAACCTCAACGATCGTATCCCCGATGATCTCGGTTCTGCCGCCGTCAAGAATTTCATCAACATTTTCAACATGAACCGCTTCGGGAATAATTCCCGTCTCGGCGATTATTATTTCAAAAATGATACGCTTTCTCACCGCTCGGTGCTGCCAACTGAGCAATTTTGCGTCATAGCCGCCCGCGATCTTGACTTTTCCGAATATTTCCCGGGAAAAGCCGTTCATGAAATCATTCTCCTCCTCGGCGTTGAAAATCAGGCGCATAAACGCCTTTTCAAGCGAGGGATTGAGCTTTTTCAGCTCGGGTATAACATTAAGCCTTATTCTGTTTCTGGAATAAACTTCTTCAAAGTTCGTTTCGTCGGTAACGAATTCTATCGAATTGTCGCTGCAATATTTCTCGATATCCGCTCTCGTGCAATCAATAAGCGGTCTGACAATATTACCTCTGACGGCAGGGATAGAGCAAAGACCCTTGATGGAACTTCCCCTTGCGATGTTCAAAAGCAGGGTTTCACAGCGGTCGCTGAGCGTATGGGCGGTTGCAATGACAACATCATCGGCAACACGATTGAAGAAATCATATCTTACCTTTCTTCCGCATTCCTCAACGCCGAGGTGCATTTCTTTTGCCATGGCGGGAATATCGGCTTTCAGCACACGAGCCTCTACGCCGAGCCTTCGGCAGGCTTCAACAACAAAATTTTCGTCTCTGTCCGCCGTCTCGCCCCTTATACCGTGGTTAACATGACAAGCGACGACATTTATGCCGAGTTCTTCCTTCAATTCAAGAAGAACATTCAGCAAAGCCATTGAATCCGCACCGCCGGAAACTCCTACGGCAACCGTCCTGCCCTTGAGCGGCATATTGTATCTTTCGACGGCATTTTTAACCTTACATATCATTTCTAATCTTCTCCGCAGAAATAAAGAGCGTATGATCCGCATCCCAGACCATTTCTACCGTATCTGTCGGGCCGTGACGGTTTTTCGCAACGATTATTTCCGCCTTGTTTGCCGTTTTCTGTGCGTTTTCGTCATCCTGATCCTCGTCATTGTTGTAATAATCCGGACGGTAGAGCATAAGAACGATATCGGCATCCTGCTCGATAGAGCCTGATTCACGAAGGTCGGCAAGCTGAGGTCTGTGCGAACCGCCCCTGCCTTCTGTACCTCTGGAAAGCTGGGCGCAAACGATAACGGGAATGGCAAGATCCTTTGCCATAAGCTTCAGTTCTCTTGTAATCTCGCTGACGGCCTGAACACGGTTTTCCACCCTGCCCGCCGGACGAATAAGTCCGAGGTAATCTATTATAACACATTCAACATCACGAAGCCGGCGAATTCTCGCTTTCATTTCCGGCACGGTGATTGAGCTTGTGTCGTCAAAATAAAGCTCAACATCGGACAGCGCATTCGTCGCAATGCCCAATCTCTGCCAATCCTCACCGTCAAGCTCGCCCGTTCTCATCTTCGCCGAATTTACTCTTGCTTCGGTTGAAAGAACCCTCATCGCAAGCTGCTCCTTGGTCATTTCGAGAGAGAACATCAGCGTTCTTCTCTTTCCTATGACGGCAACATTTCTTGCAAGGTTAAGCGCAAAGCTCGTTTTACCCATCGCAGGACGGGCACCGATAAGTATAAGGTCGGACTTATGCAAACCCGTAAGCACCTTGTCAAGATCGGAATAGCCTGTCGGATAGCCCTTGTACAGATCCTTTTCGGGCGAGGTCAGATGCTGAAGCGTCGTATAAACCTCGCCGACTATTATATCACCTATCTTCGACGGAGCATTCGTTTTTTTGCCCTGACGGATATTATATATCTTTTGCTCCGCAGATTCAAGAAGAACATCAGCCGCCTGATCCTGCGTCGAAGCGTCCTCGATAATCTCCTTTGAAGCATCGATTAGGGAGCGTATGTAGAATTTTTCTTTAACTATCTTTGCATAGGATTCAACATTTGCCGTCGAAGGTACGCATTGCGCAAGCTGAAAAAGATAATTTTTGCCTGCCGCCGAATCATATACCTTATCCTTAACAAGACGGTCAAGAACGATCAGCGGATCTATTTTTCCGCCCGAGGCTTCAATCGTCGCAATGGCAGTATAAATCGCCCTGTGCTGAGGCAGGAAAAAATCGTCCGCACTCAAATAGACCTGAACCTGCGGCATACAGGCGGGATCCATCAATATTGAGCCGAGAACGGCCTGCTCAGCCTCAAGGCTGAAAACAGATTCACTTGAATAATTTGTGTTATCCATTGCTACTCTCCGATTTATGCCTCAGACACCATTACGCTGAATTCGGCAGCGACGCCCTGATAAAGCTTGACCGACGCCGGATAAGTGCCGAAAGCCTTGATGTCATCAACTGTTATTTTTCTTTTGTCAATATCTATGTTGAGCTGAGCCTTCATGGCTGCAGCGATCTCCTTGGCGGTGACCGAACCGAAAAGACGGCCGCCCTGTCCGGCCTTGGCTGTGACCTTTATCGTTTTGCCGTTGATTTTCTCCGCCGAGGCCTTGGCCTCCTGAGTTTCAACATCAATTTTGTGCTTCTTTGAATTCTCACGGTTTTTAAGCTCCGTCATAGCCTGAGAATTGGCTTCTGCGGCAAGATTTCTCGGAAAAAGGAAGTTGCGCGCATATCCGTCGGAAGCGTTGACGAGCTCGCCTTTTTTTCCAAGACCCTTTACATCTTGTGTAAGAATTACCTTCATAAAAATACCTCGCTTTATTTGCTTAATGATTCGTTGTAGCGGTCGATGCTGCGCATTACCTGCTCAGTGACCTCTGCAACCGTTGATTTTTTTATCTGCACGGCAGCCATTGTCTGGTGTCCGCCGCCGTTCATATACTCCATAATGACCTGCACATTGACCGCACCGAAGGATCGTGCGGAAACGCAGACGGTATCGCCGAGAGTGAAGATAACAAACGAAGCGTCAACTCCGCTGATACTCAGAAGCTCGTCGGCAGCCTGTGCGCCGATCAGCCTTATATTCGCCGAGTCGGAATCGGCAACGGCTATTGCACAATTCTTATATTTTCTCGCCGAGTCGATAATTTTATTTCTTTCGTGATAGCTTTCAATATCATTCGAGAAAAGCTTCTTGACTCTTATCGGGTCTGCTCCGAGATCCTTGAGCCTTGCCGCCGCCTCAAATGTACCGACGCCGACGCGAAGAATAAAATTCTTTGTATCAAGCATAATGCCGGAAAGGAGCGCATCGGCTACGAAGCTGCCCGTTTCGTCAACGGCGGGAATATACTCGATAAGCTCAGTCACAAGCTCGGACGCCGAGGATGCGCTCGGGTCATGGAAGAAAATAACTGCGTCGTCGATATAATCAACCGCCTTCCTGTGGTGGTCTATAACGATCGTCATTTTTGACATGGAAAGCAAATCGGGGCTTTCAACAAAATTCTTTATGTGCGTATCAACAACAACGAGCAGATTTTTCTTGTTCCTGGCAAAATCAAGCTTCGCCGTCTCGGTCGAAACGACCACTCCCGGGAATTCGCTTTCAGCTCTTTCAAGCAGCGACTTCGCCATTGCCTTTTCCCTATCGGTGACAAGGAAAGCGTTCTTGCCGAGCTTTTTGGCAATACAAACTACTCCGAACGCCGAGCCTATCGCATCAAAATCGGGAAATCTATGACCCATGACATAAACATTTTCACAGCCCTGAATAAGCTCCGAAAGCG
This sequence comes from uncultured Coriobacteriaceae bacterium, assembly GCA_963648385.1. Lineage (GTDB taxonomy): Bacteria > Bacillota > Clostridia > Oscillospirales > Acutalibacteraceae > CAG-488. Next base: position 18,393 of record CAVJDU010000018.1, read on the forward strand.
CAGAGGCTACAACTCTTGACTTGACCTTGCTGCCCGTCTCAACGCTTTTTGAAACGCCGCCGAAGAATTCATATTTATCCTTATTCTTAATTACTACCTGATCTCCGCCTCTGCCCAAAGCCATATCTAAAGAAAGCTTTGCGTTCTTTTCACATTCTGCGATATTCGCACCTGTGCCTACGCCGACGGAAAGCGTTACGCCGACATATTTGCCGTCATAGGTATAGTTTCTTATTTTATCAAGAATATCGAACTTTCTCGATATCATATCGTCGATATTCTGCTTTTCCGCAACAACATAGAAGCTTTTATCGCTCACCTTGCTTATAAGGCAGGGGTACTTTGACAGCCATGTTTCAATGTTCTTTTCAACACCGTTCCTAATAGCGGAGCAATCGCTTTCCCTGTGATCCTGCTGAATTTCGGACATATTGTCGATCGTCATTATCGCAAGCGCAGGGCGGCAGCGGAAATAATCTCTTGCAATGCTTCTGTACTTTGAGATATCCACAAGGTACATTACAATGTATTCGCCCTCGCCGATTTGTGCACGGTGGGAGAAAACATTAAAGCTCTTGTCGTCGCAGTCAATGACAACTCCGTTAACAGAAGCGTCAAGAAGCGTATCGGTTCCGACATTTTCAAATACCGAATTCAATTCTCCGTAGCCGGAGGAATGGGAACCCATCGTCTCCTCAAAGCGGTCATTGAACCACTCGATTTTTCCGCTCGGTGAACAAATTATTATCGGCAACGGAAAGCTGTCGGAAATATTTTTTACATATTGCTCAAGGTTTGACGAGATGTGGGTTATCAGCTTTTGCTTTCTAATGCTCATCAAATCATAGTTCACGACCAGATAAACCATAACGGCAATATCGGCGATCAGCTCAATCACCGCAAGCCAAACTGAACCGAAAATAAATGTCAGCGTCGTAAACAGCAAGGCTGCCGCAGATGCGCCGCAAATAACCGGAAAGCTGCGTATCAATGATCTGATCTTGTCCTTCATAAATTAAACCTCCATGATAATCGAAAGAATCATCGGGCTTCTCTTGGTTTTTTCATACATGAGGTGCGAAACCTCATCTCTGACCTTGGATTTGATCGTGTTCCAATCACGAATATTATTATAAATGCAGTTTTCTATTGCAAATTTTGCAATTTCTCTCGCTTCGTCAATAAGTTCTTCGGATTCTCTGACATAGACGAAGCCTCTTGTCATGATATCCGGGCCTGCCAAAATTTCACCCGAATATGAATCCATCGTCGCAACGACAATTATCAGTCCATCCTCAGCAAGACGCTTTCTGTCCCTGAGAACGACATTGCCGACATCACCAACTCCCGAACCGTCAACAAAAACCTGACCGGCAGGTATGTTTTCCAGCTGCTTGATCCCGTTTTCGGAAACGCTAAGGCAAACTCCGTTATCAGCAATAAAAATATTGCTCTTGGGAATTCCCATGCTCATTGCAAGCTGTGCGTGCTTGCGAATATGCTTCTGCTCACCGTGAACGGGAATAAAAAACTTCGGCTTGATGATACCCATCATCAGCTTAAGCTCCTCCTGACAGGCGTGACCCGAAACATGGACGCCGTAGCTCTTTTCATAGATAACATCCGCACCCAATTTCATCAGCTCGTTGATAACATTTCCGACCGTTTTTTCGTTGCCCGGAATCGGATTTGCGGAAATAATAATACAGTCGTTAGGACCAATCGAAACCTTCTTGTGACCCGAAAAAGCCATTCTTGAAAGCGCGGACATCGGTTCGCCCTGACTTCCCGTTGTGATGATAACCATCTTGTCGTCGGGGTATTTGTTTATCATATCTATGCTTACAAGCTCTCCGTCCTTGACATTGAGATATCCGAGTCTTGAACCGATCTCTACAACATTTTCAAGACTTCTTCCGGAAAGAGCAACCTTTCTGCCGAGTGATTGCGCCTGGTCGATGATCTGCTGGACACGGTGAACATTTGAAGCGAAAGTCGCAATGATTATTCGACGCTTGCCCGCTTGCTCAAAAAGCGTTCTCAGCGAAGCACCGACGGCACGCTCGGATTCCGTGTAGCCCTTCCGTTCGGCATTCGTTGAATCGGAAAGCATACAAAGCACGCCCTCGCTGCCAAGCTCCGCAAAACGGTTAATATCTATCATACCGCCGTCGATCGGGGTGCTGTCGATTTTGAAGTCGCCCATTTGGACGATAACTCCCGCCTCACACTTTATAGCAAAGGCGAGCGCATCGGGAATGGAATGGTTGACATGAATGGCTTCAATATCAAATTTTCCGAGCTTTATCGTGTCGCCCGGCTTGATAACATTGAGCTTTGCTCCGTTGAGAAGCTTGTGCTCCTCAAGCTTACCCTCGACCAATCCCATGGTCAGCCTTGTGCCGTAAACGGGAATGTTGATTTTTTGCAGAAGATATGCAAGCGCACCGATATGATCCTCATGTCCGTGAGTTATAACGATACCCTTTATCTTTTCTCTGTTTTCCTCAAGATAGGTGAAATCGGGAATAACAAGATCAACGCCGAGCATATCGGCCTCGGGGAATGCAAGTCCGCAGTCAACAATAACTATATCGTTCTCGAATTCATAAACCGTAATGTTCTTTCCGATTTCATTAAGTCCTCCGAGGAATCCTATCTTAACCGACTTTGCGGGCTTCCTTCTGCTTTGTTTTTTCCCGGAATTCGTCTTTCCGGAGCTTTTCATATTTGTTCTTTTTTGATTTGTCTTCTTTTTTTCGGCCTGTTGAGCGTTTTTTGGATTCGATTTGGCAGTTTTCGTTTTCTCGCTCTTTACCGCTTTGCTCTTGGGCGTTTTTACAGTTTTTGACGGCTGCTTAACGCTCTTTTTTGTCTGCTTATTCTTTGATACAGACTTCTGACCTTTGTCAGTTTTTTCGTTTTTTGGCATTAAATAAACTAACTCCTATTCTTTAAATTTTTATGTAAACCGCATTATAGACAAAGAATGAATATTGATATAACATAATTACCCAATCTAACTGAATTATGATACTATTTTTTTTTTCAAAAGTCAATGATTTACGATAATTATTATGGTCAAAAGCTTCAATTCGTAAACTTAGCGACCGAAAAATATTGTTTTTTTCTTCATCGTGTGATAAAATGCATTATATGAGGTGAAGCGATGAAAAAAGTTGAGATTTTTACGGACGGAGCGTGCTCCGGAAATCCGGGTCCCGGAGGATGGGGCGCAATATTAAAATACAAAAACACGGAAAAGGAGATCAGCGGCGGCGAGCGCATCACAACTAACAACCGAATGGAGCTTACGGGCGTAATTGAAGCCTTGAAGCTTCTCAAAGAGCCGTGTGAGGTCACGCTGACAACAGACTCCAAATATGTTGCCGACGGGCTTTCAAAAGGCTGGGCAAAAAGCTGGAAAGCGAAGGGCTGGAAAAAAAGCGATAACAAGCCTGCGCTCAATCCGGATCTGTGGGACGAGCTGTTAATGCTTTGCGACATACACAAAGTTAGCGTTGTGTGGGTCAAGGGTCATGCCTCCCACCCCGAAAACGAACGCTGCGACCGATTGGCGGTCAGCGAATGGAAAAAGCTTTAATAAGCGCACTTAAACGAGGGTATGCTGAGCACCCTCGCTTTTTTCAGGCAACGGATGCTTGGTAACCACTTATTAAATCAGCAGATAAATAGATAGAGATAAAAAGATTTTCTAACTAAATCGTGAGAAATATTGATTTTAAAGCCAAAATATAGTATTATACAGATAACCCATTTTTTGTGTATTTGCGAAATTGACAACTTGGAGGTGAAATGATGGCGGTTTGTTATAATAACTTATGGAAGCTTCTTATAGATAAAAATATGAACAAAACCGACCTCAAAGAAGCTGCAGGCATAAGCTTTAATGTAGTGGCTCGAATGAGTAAAAATGAGACAATTTCATTTGAAAGCATTGAAAAAATATGTAACGCACTGCAATGCAACATCGGCGATATCATCGATATTGTTCAAGATAACCGAACCGATGAAACAAAAAAACAATTTACAACAATAGAACTGTTTGCCGGTGCAGGAGGTTTGGCTCTTGGCATTGAAACGGCAGGATTTGAAACATTGGGTTTGATTGAATTCGATAAAGACGCTTCTGACACACTGAAATGCAATCGTCCCAACTGGCGTGTAATCAACGACGATATCGCAAATATTTCCTGCCTTGATTTAAAGGAGTATTTCGGTCTTGCCGAGGGTGAGCTTGATTTGTTGTCGGGCGGTGCTCCGTGTCAAAGCTTTTCTTATGCCGGAAAGCGCTTGGGATTGGAGGATGCGCGCGGAACTCTTTTTTATCACTATGCAAAATTTTTGGAGCAATTGCAACCCAAAATGTTTTTATTTGAAAATGTAAAAGGGTTGCTCACACACGATAAAGGTTGTACATATAAAACAATTACGGAAATTTTTGAAAGTACGGGATATACCGTTCAAAAAAAAGTGCTGAACGCATGGGATTATGGAGTTGCTCAAAAGAGAGAAAGACTGATTACAATAGGTATTCGTAACGATTTAAAAAACAAAACATTTTTTGATTTCCCTGCTCCTCATAAATATAAACCGGTTCTTCGAGATGTTTTGCTTGACTGTCCGAAAAGCAAGGGAACCGTCTATTCCGAATATAAACGAAAAATATTCGAGCTTGTTCCTCCCGGAGGATACTGGCGTGACATTCCAGAGGACATTGCAAAGAAATATATGAAAAGCTGCTGGTATATGGAAGGCGGCAGAACGGGTATCCTCCGCAGATTAAGTCTCGATGAACCGTCTTTGACTGTATTGACATCTCCTTCTCAGAAACAAACAGACCGGTGTCATCCGTTGGAAGCACGCCCGTTTACGATTCGTGAAAACGCAAGGTGTCAGAGCTTTCCCGATGACTGGCAATTCTGCGGAAGCGTCGGTCAACAATATAAACAGGTCGGAAATGCCGTACCTGTTAACTTAGCATATGATATTGCGCTTAAAATTAAAGAAGCACTGGAGAGATTATAATGTGGAATTTAAGCTTCATAACTGAGGAAGATTTTACAAATCATGTTAAAGCTACAATCGGAAAATACGGCGAAAAATTGGAGTCTTTCGATTTAAAGCGTTTCAATAAAAATATCATTGACCCGATCAAGCTGATTTTTGACAAGACCGTTTATCAATCTTCCTGGGATGAAATTGTAAGCAATGAAATTTTTCGTCAAAGAGATAAATCAAACAACAATGACATCGGATATTTCCATCAACGAATTTTTCAGTACATAAGCAACTGTCATGTTCCGCCTAACGGAGAAGAAGGTGGATGGGATGTCATATACGAAAACACCGATGGAATTGCTATACCCGATGCCGGGAATGTACATACCGTTTATGTTGAAATGAAAAACAAGCATAATACCATGAATTCCGCTTCTGCCGGTAAGACATTTATAAAAATGCAAAACCAGCTTTTGAATGATGACGACTGTGCCTGCTTTCTGGTTGAAGCTATCGCACAACATTCACAAAACATTAAATGGGAAACTACCGTAGATAAGAAAAAGGTTGGGCACAAACTTATCCGCAGGGTTAGTCTTGACCGCTTTTATGCACTTGTAACCGGACAAGACGATGCCTTTTATCAGATGTGCATGGTGCTGCCTTCCGTAATTGAAAAAGCAGTTAAAGAACTTGACGGAACGATTGTACCGCATGATACAGTTATTGACGAATTGAGAGAAATGGCAGCTAAACAAAATATCAAATCGGAAAATTTATCAATAGCAATGGCAACATATATGCTTGGCTTCGGTACATATAATGGGTTTGCAAAATAATAACAAAAAAACATATAAATCTGTTGTTATAAAAAATCCTTGTTTTATCTTTACATTTCTTGAAAAACTTGTTAGAATGTTGGTATATTTTATCATGAGGTGATATGCATGTCTGAAAAATTAGGCGTTGCCGTTATAGGCTGCGGAAATATTTCCCGCTCCCATGTTCCCGGTTATCTTAAGCTTGATAATGTTGAAATTCGTTATTTCTGCGATATAATCCCGGAGCGTGCCGACAAGGCTGTTGAAACCTACGGATGTGGCAAAGCCGTGTACAACTATAAGGAGCTTCTCGGTCACGATGATATTGACATTGTTTCCGTCTGCACACACAACGACAGTCACGCACCGATCTCCATCGACTTCATGCGTGACGGCAAGGATGTGCTTTGCGAAAAGCCGGCCGCAAGAACCTTACCCGAGGCTCTCGAGATGCAGAAGGTTGCCCACGAAACGGGCAAAATGCTCTCAATCGGCGTTGTAAACAGATTTGTCGATACAGTCAATAAGGTTAAAAAGCTCATTGAAAACGGTTCTCTCGGCGAAATATATCAGGTTTACATCAGCTTCAGAGCGCACCGTTCAATCCCCGGTCTTGGCGGTGACTTCACCACCAAGGCGGTTTCGGGCGGCGGTGTTCTCATTGACTGGGGCGTTCATTACATCGACCTGGTTCTTTACTGTCTCGGTGAGCCGACTCCGCTCACCTGCTCGGGCGTTGTTCATTCAAAGCTCGGCAAGGCGATGAAGGACTATGTCTACACAAGCATGTGGGCAGAGGATACCAAAAACACCGAAACGGGTACATTCGATGTTGACGATTTTGTTACGGGTCTTATCAGAACCGACAATGCGGCTATCACGCTGAACGGCGCATGGGCGCAGAATATCGGCACAAGCGAGTGCTTCGTCGATTTTCTCGGCACTAAGGGCGGCATAAGAATGCAGTACGGCGGAAAATTCAAGCTCTTCTCCACAATGGGCGATATGCTTACGGAAATCACTCCGGACTACAGCTCGGTAGGCTTCGACTATAACAGCGAGATCGCCTCCTTTGTTGATTCCGTTATCACAAGAAAGCCAAACCAGGCATATATCGACAAAGCCATTGTTACATCAAAAATTCTCGACGCAATTTACAGATCCTCCGAATCCGGTAAGGAAGTTACATTATAATATATTTACAGAAAGGCAAAAAAATGGATATTAAAATTTTCAACAACGCAGCTGAGATCGCCGATGCGGCCGCTAAGCTTTACAAAGAGATCATCGAAAACAAGCCGAATGCGGTTCTCGGACTTGCAACGGGCGCTACCCCGGTTCCTACATATCAAAAGCTCATTGAGCTTTACAACAAGGGTGAAATAAGCTTCAAGCAGGTCACAACATTCAACCTTGATGAGTATTGCGATCTTGACAAGCACGACAAGAACAGCTACTATACCTTCATGCACGAAAATCTCTTTAACCATGTTGACATAAAAGAAGAGAATGTGAATTTCCTTGACGGCAACGCAAAGGATTGCGACGCAGAAAGCAAGCGTTACGCCGAGGCAATCAAAGCCGCCGGCGGCATTGACCTTCAGCTTCTCGGAATCGGCACAAACGGACATATCGCTTTCAACGAGCCTGCCGACAAGTTTACGGACGAGGCTTTCAAAGTCACACTCACACAGAGCACGATCGACTCAAACCAAAAATATTTCGGCGATGTTCCGATGCCGAAATACGCCATGACAATGGGTATCGGCTCGATCATGCGTTCAAAGAAGATTCTTCTCATCGCAACCGGCGAAAGCAAGGCAAAAGCCGTCAAAGCAATGGTTTCCGGAGAAATCACCCCGCAGATCCCCTGCTCGATCCTTAACGAGCACAAGGATGTTATAATCATGCTCGACAAAGCGGCCGCAAGCCTTCTTTAAAACCAACACAGTAAATCAAAGCAAATTTCACAGGAGGCATTTACATTGAATATTCTCGCAATTGGAGCACACCCGGACGATCTTGAAATTGCCTGCTACGGCACATTGGCTCGTTACATAAAGGAAGGTCACACCGTTTCCGTGTGCCATGTTTCAAACGGAAATCTCGGTCATGTAATCATTGAACCCGACGAATTGGCAAAAATCAGATGCAAGGAAGCAGCCAACGCTGCCGCAGTTATCGGAGCGACTCATTATACGCTCGACATTGACGACCAGTATGTTGATTCATCGAATGACGATCAGGTCAGAAAGCTTGTAACGCTGATAAGAAAGGTTCAGCCGGATCTGATAATCACCCACAGCGAGCGTGATTATCACCGTGATCATGTTCAAACATATCAGCTTGTTTTCAGGGCAACCTGCTGTGCAAGCCTTGCCCACTACTACGACGGTACGGATCTGCCAACGGCGGAAATTTGTCCTCTTTATCAAATGGACACTCTCGCAAACACGGGATTTGAGCCGACGGAGTATGTTGATGTTTCGGACACGATTGACTTAAAGCTCAAGGCTCTCTCCTGCCACGAATCACAAATCGTCTGGATGAAGGAGCATGACAAAATCGACTTTATCGACTTTGTGAAATGCAGCTCAAGAGTCAGGGGCTATCAGTGCGGAGCAGACTATGCCGAGGGCTTCCGCCTTGATTTGAACTACGGTCGTATGACGACCAAGCGTTTTCTTCCGTAAATTTATACGGTCGTGAGCGTCGGTTCAAGCTATGAAAATATAAATAAATTGTAAATAATATAGCATAAAACAAAAAAATTGTTGTTTAGGTCTTGTAAAAAAGATGTAAATGTATTAAAATGTTGTTGTTATGCTGACTTGTTATCGGCAGATATTTCATTAAGTAAAGGATGAATACAATGGCTAACGAAAAGTCAAAGGCAGAGCAATACCGTGACGAAAGAAAAGCTCGTATTGCTAAATCAGCCAAGAAGAATGCGCACAGCATGGAGGCAAGAAACACCGCCAAAAAGGTTGTGAATAAGGTTATTTCCATCGTTCTCTGCGCAGTGATCGTTTTGGGCGTAGTTGCATTCTCTCTCAACTACTACGGCGCACTTCAGAGAGTAATCAAGATTGGCGGAGTAGGCTCCGAACAGTCCGTTACAATCGCAGAGTACGAATACTACTATATGCGTGCCTACAATCAGGTTCGCTATCAGGCTCAGTACTATCAGTACTATTATCAGACCAGCAACGGTTATGATCTCACCCTCTCCCCCGAGGAGCAGACTCAGACAACTCAGGACTCCGACGGTAATGAGATCACATGGGCAGAGAAGCTTCATGACGACACGATCGACATCATTCAGCTCCACAAGGCTTATTACAACGAAGCACTTAAAATGGGACTTAAACTCACAAAGGCTGACGAAGCTTTCATCGACAAGCAGATCGAGGATCTTCGTGACGAGGCCAAGAGCGCAGGCTCAAGCTCTTCAAGTTCAGACAGCGAAAACAAGGTAACATATTCTCTCAACGCTTACCTTCGCAAGGTTTACGGCGGTTCTATCAACGAAAGATTCCTCCGCAAGCAGCTCAAGATTCAGGTTCTTGCTCAGAAATATCTTACCGAAAGAACCAATGAAATAGCAGACGGTTACGAGCAGAGCGTTATCGACGCAGCTTACAAAGAAGATACCTCAACATACGATTTCGTAACCTTCAGAGCTTACACATTCAAGACTACCGAGCTTACTCAGGAGGATGACGAGTCCGATGATGATTTCAAGGCTCGTCAGACAAAGGCCGATGCAGAGGTTAAGCAAAACGCCAACGACTTCTACAACGCAGTAACAAACGACTCTACCTTTGCCGCAAAAGCCACCGAGCTTAACAAAGACACAGAGGATTATAATGTTGACAATGAGACTAAATACACCATGCTCAAGAGTTCGATTCAGAGCAGCTTCTCTGATGATGCCGCAACATGGCTCTTTGACAGCTCAACCAAGGAAGGCAGCAAGAAACTCTTCTCCGACGAGGATAACGGCAAGTACATCGTTGTTCTTGCACTCGCCAAGCCCCATCAGGAGCAGACTGTAACAGCCCGTCACATTCTCTTCTTGACCACAGATGAAAGTTCGGGCAGCGAGCTTTCGGAAGAAGAAATTGCAGAGAAGAAAAAGCAAGCCGAGGATGTTCTCAAGGAGTTCAACGAGGGCGACAAGTCCGAGGACAGCTTTGCAGCTCTCGCAAACGAATATAACGAGGACAGCGGTTCTTCATCGACCGGCGGACTCTACGAGCACATCTATCCCGGTCAGATGGTAGCCGAATTTAATGCTTGGGTATTCGATGCAAACCGCAAGGCCGGCGATGTTGAGATCGTTAAGACCGAATACGGTTACCACATCATCTACTTCGTTGCTCAGGACGGCAAGGATTACTACGATTCAACGATCCGTTCATCAAAGGCGAGCGAAGATATCGAGACTGAGACTAAGGAGCTTCAGGAAGGCGACAATTATGTAGTAGGTCTTGGACCCCGCCGTATGAGCTATGCCGAAAAGAGAGTTCTCAAGAAGATCAAGTATCTTGTTGAGCTGAGCAATTCAAGCTCCTCCTCATCCTCTTATTCCGCAAGCTAAATTAACATCACCGCACAAATTTCTTTAACGCAAACTTTTGACCGCTTCATTCATTGAGGCGGTCTTTTTTTGCCCCAAAAACACAAAATATGAACAAACTGTAAACAATTCCACCTTTTTACCGATCTATAACCGTAAAAAGTTATGGGTCGGTGTTTTTTTCGCTTAGGTTGAGAGGTAACTCTCACAAAACGGTTAACCGTAAAAAAGAAAGGAAGTTTTTATGGCACTTGAAGAAAAAGAAAAACTCTTTTGTTTATTCTTTTCTCAGACAAGGGACGCACGAGCCTCTGCCGCAAGGGCAGGCTACGGACTGAAAGCCCGCAAATACGGTCCGTCGATGCTTGAACGCAAGGACATAAAAAAGGAAATTGAGCGGCTCGACAAGCTGCGCAATATCAACCGTGACGAAATCATCGCCGGTTACCGTCAGCTTGCATTCGGAAACATTTCGGATGCCGTCAGACTGGCGTATTCGGACGAAAAGCCTATGCTTGAAACGGAAAAGCTTGACCTTTTTAATGTCAGCGAAATAAAGCGTCCTAAGGGTGGCGGTCTTGAAATTAAATTCTTCGATCGTCTTAAAGCACTGGAGCATCTGGAGCAGCTTTGCTCCGGCGGTGACGAGGACGATGCCCTGCCCTTCTACAAGGCACTTGAAAGCAGTGCTGCCAAGGTGAGGAATGATAAGCTTGAGTAATTCGCTTTCATCCTTCAAAGATTTTTCCGAAAAGCAGCTTCAGGTCATGACATGGTGGTGTCGCAATTCAGACAAATGCAATTACGACGCAATCATTTGTGACGGAGCGGTTCGTTCGGGAAAAACAATATGTATGTCTCTTTCTTTTATTGCCTGGTCATTCTACGAATTTTCCGACACATCATTCGCAATATGTGGAAAAACAATAGCATCATTAAAAAGGAATGTTATCGTTCCTTTAACTTCAATTTTAACCTCCCTCGGTTTTTCCCTAAAGCTCAAATCGTCGCAAAATTTTATTGAAATGACATACAAGGACAGAGTAAACCGTTTTTACCTTTTCGGCGGAAAGGATGAAGGCTCGGCGGCCTTGATTCAAGGCATGACGCTTGGCGGAGTAATGCTCGACGAGGTGGCTCTTATGCCCCGTTCGTTTGTGGAGCAGGCTATCGCAAGGTGTTCGCTCAACGGTTCAAAGCTGTGGTTCAACTGCAACCCCGAGCATCCCATGCACTGGTTTTACCGTGAATGGATTCTCAAGGCGCAGCAAAAGAACTGCCTTTATCTCCACTTCACGATGCGTGACAATCCCTCGCTGGCGGAAGGCATTATCAGACGCTACGAAAGCCTTTACTCGGGTGCGTTCTACAAGCGATTTGTCGAAGGCAAATGGGTTGCGGCTCAGGGCGTTGTCTATCCGATGTTTAACGAGTCGATTCATGTTACAGTTCCTCCCGAAATCAGCTGTTTCACAAGATTTTTTATCTCCTGCGACTACGGAACGGTCAATCCGTGTTCCTTTGGTCTTTGGGGAGAATATGAAAAGAAATGGTACAGAATCCGTGAATATTACTATGATTCACGGAAAATAGGAGAACAAAGAACAGACGCAGAGCATTATGAGCAGCTTGAAAAGCTTGCCGACAATTTAAGCATTGAGGCGGTAATCGTTGACCCCTCGGCGGCGAGCTTTATTCAGTGCATTCGCAGAAAAGGTCGTTTCACGGTGATACCCGCAAAGAACGATGTCGTTGACGGCATCAGGCAGGTTTCCGACGCACTCAAGCAACGGCATATATTTTTTTCGCCCGAGTGCGCAGATACACTCCGTGAATTTTCGCTTTACAAGTGGGACGATAAAGCAACACGGGACGCACCGCGCAAGGAAAATGACCATGCCATGGACGATCTACGCTATTTCGTCACTACGGCGCTGAATGCGCCCGAAAATGACTTTTTCGTCATGAGCGTTTCAAGATAACGCTCAATCAGCCGCCGACTTGCACAAAAGCGGCGGTTGCTTCCACAAAAAAGAAAGGAGAATTTCAGTGGGAATATTTAAGAAATTATCCGCTGCAAAAACTGCGGTGTCAACGCCGCAAACCTACAAGAAAAATCCTTTCAGTCTTCTTGAAAGCTACACTCCCCTCTCGTCGATACAGAACAATCTTTACCGTGAGCTTCGTGAGGCGATCCCGATCGTGGACACAGCCATCTACAAAATAATCAGACTCACGGGCGGATTTCACATCGACTGCGAGAACAAGTCCAGCGAAAAAGAGCTTCGCAGATTTCTTGACGAGGTTAAGGTCGGATCGAGTCAGCAGGGCATAAACGCCTTCATTTCCGCATACTTCGAGCAGCTTTTAACCTACGGAACGGCAATCGGCGAAATGATCACTGATTCTGACGGCAATTTTACGGCACTTTATAACGCCTGCATTGACGATATCGAGCTCAAACGAGGCGACGACGGTTTTTCAAGCGTCGTATGCGTTCGTGAGGTTGCCGAAGCCAGACCGGTCGTTTACCCTCAGCTCGTCCTTCTCTCGGTTCTTAATCCCGAGGCGGGACAAATTACAGGCAATTCACTCTTGAAGGGGCTGCCATTTGTAAGCAACATTTTGATGAAGATCTATAACACGATCGGAATCAACTGGGACAGAGTCGGCAATGTTCGCTTTGCCGTCACCTACAAGCCGCAGAACGATGTTGTTGACCGCGCATATGCAAAAGACAGAGCGCAGCAGGTTGCCCGTGAATGGAGCGAAGCGATGCAGCCCGGTAATCAGGTCAGAGACTTCGTTGCCGTCGGTGATGTGAGCATCAAGGCAATCGGTGCGGACAACCAGATCCTCGACAGCGAGATCCCCGTCCGTCAGATGCTTGAGCAGATAGTCGCAAAAACAGGACTGCCGCCGTTTATGCTCAGTCTGAGCTGGTCATCAACGGAAAGAATGTCCTCTCAGCAGGCCGATGTGCTGACAAGCGAGCTTGAAGCATACCGCAGACTGCTAACACCGGTAATCGAAAAAATATGCCGATTCTGGATGATAACCAACGGCAAAAGCGAAAGATTTTCGGTCGAATGGGATGATATTACGCTTCAGGATGAGGTTGAGCTGGCAAAGGCACGACTCTATCGTGCGCAGAGTGAAAGGATCGAACAGGAGTTGAAATCAGTTGAACAAGGAATTTAAATCAAGCGTTTCTCCCTGCGAGATAACGGCAGATGACCTCAATAAAATCAACCGTTTTACTGTCAAGGAGCTTGCCGCCGATGAGGTTTACAGCTTTAATGTAATTCTCTGCGACAATGATATTGACCGTGACGGTGAGCGTTTCTCCGACGAGGCTCTCGTGCGGCTGGCAGAGCTTTTCGTCGGCGTAACGGGAATTTTTGACCACAATCCAAAAAGCTCGAACCAAAGTGCAAGGATATATCACGCCGAATGCATCACAATTCCCGAAAAGAAAACGGTTACGGGCGAGGATTACAAATGCGTCAAGGCGAGGGCATATATGCCTCTGACCGAGAAAAACGCAGACCTCATAGCCGACATTAACGCCGGAATAAAAAAAGAGGTCAGCGTAAGCTGCGCCGTCGGCTCATTCAAATGCTCGATTTGCGGAAGCGATATGAGATACGACCCGTGCAACCATATCAAAGGTGAAAGCTACGGCGGCAAGCTCTGTTATTGCGTTCTTTCGGATATTAACGACGCTTACGAGTGGTCGTTCGTCGCAGTCCCGGCTCAGGTCAACGCAGGAGTAACGAAAAGCTACACAAAGGAGATTGAAACGATGGAAAACTGTATCAAGGCAATAAAAGACGGCAACGCCGTCAAGCTCAGCGAATCCGAGTCAAAGCAGCTTTCCGAATACATCAAAAAGCTCGAAAAACAGGCTCATGACGGCATTATTTACCGTCGCAGTCTGACCGAAGAAACGGCAAAATTCGCCGTTCTTTCAGTACCGTCGCTTTCCGGCGAGAGCATTGAAAAGATGTGTTCCGGAGTTGAAACGGATGAGCTTATCAGAATAAGAGACGCTTTCAGAAAAAAGGCGGAGGATATCATCCCCATCAAGCCCCAGCTGAGAGCAAAGAAAGAAAAAACGACAAACACAAACAATGAGTTTAAATTCTAAGGAGGATTCATAATGGGTTTTGATAATTTAAGACTTGAAAAAGGAATGTACGGCACAGGCCGCAGCTTTACACAGGTATTGGAGGGTCTTGATCCCTCTGAAAATTACAGAGGAACAGACCTTGAGGGGCTTGACGCATATCAGCGTCAGCTCAAGCGTTTCGGTATCAAGCCGCAAGGCTCTGACAGCTCCGTTGTCGGCAAGTTTTTCCAGACGAGCGACGCAGCGGTTCTCTTCCCGGAGTATATTTCCAGAGCCGTTCGCTACGGCATGGACGAGGCAAGCTTCCTGCCCGACATCATTGCGGCAACGACAAACATCGACTCCCTCGATTACCGTGCGATGAATCTTGAAATGACCTCGGCAAATGCCGAAATGAAGGTTCTCAAAGAGGGTGACACACTTGCAACCGCAGATTTCACCGTAAGCGACAGAACGATTCGCCTGAAGAAAAGAGGCCGAATGATCACGACATCATACGATGTGCTTCGCTTCCAGCGTCTTGATGTTGTTTCGATCGCACTCAAGAGGATCGGTTCATACCTTGCCCAGAGCCTTATGGCGGATGCGGTTGATGTTCTTATCAACGGTGACGGCGGAAACAACAAGGCGGAAGTCTGCGCTCTTTCCGGCGATAATTTCACATATGACGACCTTGTTGATTTCTGGAACAAGTTTGCCCCGTATGAGCTTAACACAATTCTCGCATCTCCGGATGTTACGGCGTCCGTACTCAAGATGACGGAATTCAGAGACGCCGCAGCCGGTCTTAACTTCCACGGCACAGGCAAGCTCATTACCCCGTTCGGTGCAAACCTCATCAAGTCTTCTCATGTTACAAAGAAGAACATGATGATCGGTCTTGACAAGAGCTGTGCGCTCGAAATGGTCAAGGTCGGCGATATTGAAACGGACTACGGCAAGCTCGTTGACCGTCAGCTTGAGCAGATCGCAATAACATCGATCACCGGCTTTGCTAAAATTCTCCCCGATGCGGTTAAGACTCTCTCTCCTGCCGAGATCTCAACCGGTTCGCTTGACCAGTCAACCGAAGAAATATAATGAGCTGCTGGGAAGTTAAGGACTATCTCGGCGAGCTAACGGACATTTCGGCATACAAGGAAGAAGAAATTCTTCCTTTATGCCGTTCCTGTATCAAAGAGATCGAGTCAAAGCTGAAGCCCGACGCAGACAAAGAAGATTTCCGGGTCGTTGCTGCCGCAGCAGGACTTGCGTACTACAAGCTTGCGCTTAAAAAAAGCTCCCTTGAGAGCGAGCCGAGCATTACGAGCTTCAAGGCAGGCGATGTAAGCATAGAGCAGGAGAGCAATACGACAGCGGATCTTCTTGAGCGGGCAAAAGATTTTTACGATAAGAAAACAGCGGAAATTATCCCGCTTTGCAAAGACGAAAGCTTTGCTTTCAGCCAGATCAAGGTGATGCAAAATGACCCTCAACTCAATGTTTGAAAAATACGGACAGGAGGTATCTCTAAAAAATGATACCGGATGGAGCAGCCCGATCTACGGCGCATTTATTCAACCGTTGAGATATAAAAACAAGATGTACCTCAACGGCGTAAACACTGTTATCGGCTTCAACAGTCAAGGACATTATCTTTATATCGGTCCTCCGAGCCATAATCCCGATACAAAGGACTGCTACATCGAATCAAACGGAAAGAAATACACCGTTGACCGTTGCGAAAAGGTATACCTTAAAAATGAAGTAATTTACATCTGGGCAATAATCAGAGAAATCGTGGAGGTTGAATGATGGACAGCATAGTTTCACTTCCGATAAGGATCGTGGAATGGCTCGGCGAACAGGAGGATATGACGGATCTGACATTTTTCGTTGAATATCCGCCGATAAACAAAGCCGTTCCGTTGAAAAAGGCAATCGTTGCCGTCGGAATAGAAAATATCGAAATCACGGACAAATTCGTTGCCAACGACGACGGAGTTCTTGAAAAGCAGGAATACTGCCGCACGGCAATGATAAAAGCAAATCTCAGCATTTGCGTTCCCTTCTCCAAGGGCGGTCAAGCTTGCCACGATATTTTTACGAGGATCGCCGACGCTCTGACATTCAGAACAAACCTGAATATCGAGAAATCAGGCTGCGACGACATTACCTCAGACCGTGACACCGACGCTCTCATAATGACCGGCTGGTTTCTGATGAATGCAGACTTCTGCCCCGCCGTAAGCACCGACGAAAATTTTGCAAGCTTTCTCGATAAGGAGCTTCTTTGCGGCAGCCACATCAGAAACGATGTGATCCATGTAACTGCCGAGGACAAAAGCAAATGGAACGCTCCGTTTGCCGCCGGATTCTATATCGGCAACGGATCGTCCTCACGCTCACTTTCCCTCGGTTTCAAGCCTCAGCTTGTCATTCTCATGGCAGCGGGAAAGCCTGCCGTTACGGTCGATTTTACCAAGAGCACCTGCAAAAGCTTCATGGCGATGGCTAACCAATCCCTCGCTTCACAGGGACTTTCGCTCACATCGACCGGATTTAAGGTTGCTGCCGAAACATCGGGCAATGTAACAAGCGACTTCAACAGCGCAGGAACATCATATATTTATATAGCATACAAATAACCGCAAAAGCCGCAGGCCTTGATCTTTCGTCAAAGTCTGCGGCAATTTTTATGTTTTACACTTATACTTTTTTGAATTGACAACAACGGTAAAATTATTTTCATCCTTTTCGTCAAAACAAAAGCTCGGCATAAATTCCGTTACATCTGTGTTTTTTATATTTTTTTCAAATCTCAGTTCAATTGTCTTTTCGTTATTAAACAGCTTAACCTGCCCTTTTCGCAGGAAGAAAAACGCAGGAGACATCAGTCTTGCTCTGCCGTTCTGAATTTCAAGCTTGATCGTCTTTGATGAAAAAAGCTCTCTGCCGTTCAGAACAATGCTTATTTTACCGTCCTCGCAAAGCACAACCGGATGACTGTTCGGGCGGCGCATAAGCCAATACCAGCGTTGATATTCCGGCACTGACGGGTGCAAAACGATCATGTCCTCGTCAATCCTCGCAAGCAGACGGTCGATTCGCATATTCGCTTTTTCCCATTCCTCGGCGTCAAGGTGAATCGGCAGCAGCTTACCGTCCTTGAGCTTCCAGCGCAAATCATTAAACACTATTCCCTGGAAATAAGGCGGAACAAAGCTGCCGAAGCTGTCAAAAAGCTGCTCATAAAAATCTATTGAAGTGTCAAATATATTCTCCGGCGAAAACTTTGACGAAACAATGCTTTCCATGTTGTCCCGGTTATATATATATTCACCCTTGTCGCAAAATCCGATTTTCATCTTTTCTTTGAGAATATCGCAGCAATATTTTTCATCCTCATGGCGAAAATTCGGCGTTGTATCAAAAAGAAGATTATCCTCTCCCCTGTTTTTGATGCAGATATTTATATTTGTCTGTGTAATAAATCTGTTCTCGGGCTCAAGCAAGTCATAAACGCCCGTTTTAAGCAGCGTGCGATATCTGTAATGCGTGATAACGGGAGCGTTGTCGTAATATTGTATTATTCTGTAGGTAACAATGTCAACCTCGTCATAAACGGTATCAAAGAATTCCGTAACGGCTTTAATTGTGTCCGCCTGAAGCCTGTCATCGGAATCGAGAAAAAAAATATACTTGCCGTTCGCCCTTAAAAGAGCATAATTCCTTGTTTTGGAGAGTCCTTCGTTCTCTTTTGAATAAAGAACAATATTTTTATATCTATCGGCAAAGTTCTTGCAGATCGCTTCACTGCCGTCAGTCGAACCGTCATTGACGAGCAAAACCTCAATGTTACCAAAGCCGATCGTCTGCTCCGTCAAAGAAATCAAACAACTTTCGACATATTTTTCAACATTATAAACAGGAATAATAACCGTCGCCTTGTATTCAGGCATTGAAGTCACCTCCGAGCCTGTGCTTAAAAAATTCGCAGAGCTTGTCCCTAAGCAAGCCGGGTTTCATGCGATATGCCTTAGAATATAAATATGCAAAAACGCACTGCTTGAGCACGACTTTTCCGAATTTTCCGAAATAGAAGTTTGTGACGACATCCTTTGACTTTATAGGCATAACGACCTCGGTGTATTTCACATTCGTTCCGAGCCTGCGGAAATTTTCAACGCTTATATCCGTTTTAAGCAGTTCGGCGTCCCAACCGTAAGCTTCCTTAAACCATGCGCAAACGGTATAATCTCCCATAAAAGGAAGTAAAACGGTTTTGAGCATTTCAAAGCTCTCCTTATGCTCGCATGAGCCGAAAACCGACATAATATTGCGAATATAAAAGAGCGTTACACTGTCACTTGCCGTTTGAGAAAAGAGCCACGAATAATCTTCAACTCTTGCAATGTCCTCAGCATCGGCAGAAGCCTCCGGCAAAACGGAAATATTGAACAGGCTTTCATGAATGACTCTTATTTCGTCATAGCGTGCATAATCCGCAATCATATTCATGATTGAAAACGAAGTTCCGCTCACGGGCATGATTTGATTTTTTTTCACCGTTTCACTGTCCATCAAGCAGCAAAAATAACCGTTTTTCGATGCTATCTCGTCAAACGAAAAATCTGTAGAAAACAGGTTTCCGTCTGCGCAAGCGCCGTTAAAAACGCAAGCTCCCCTTGCAAGCATCGTCGCAAATGCGTCATCGGAATATGTCATTTCAACATCGGAAAAAAGAATATAGTCACCCTCGGCGTCGCAAATCGCTTTTTTCAGCGCATATGCCTTGTCCTGCGAGGGAAACACCTTGACCTTAGCAAGAATTTTTTCATCAAGAAAGGAAAGCTTATCGGGGTCAATTTTGTCACAAATCAGTGCCTCAATTTCCGTACCCTGCGAGAAAATATTGTCGAGATATCCCGCAAGCTTGTCCCCGTCCGACACATTCGGCAAAATCACACTTATATATAAACTGTCCATTAAATGATCCCCTTGTAATAAGAATTAAGGCAATACGGCGCAAAATTAGGCACACGCCTTAAATGAATATATTTCCGCCTTGCCGAATAAAAATCTTGCTACGCAATCCTCACGCCTCAATTGTGCGGCATTGGTTTGATTTTATTCTATCATAACCCGCAAAAAAAATCTATACCTACTCACCAAAAAAACAAAAAGCTCAAAAACTCCCAAAAGCCCTGCCCGCATTTTTTAATTTTTATAGTTAAAACACTTGACAATACATTCTCGATATGATAATATAATATGCGTTGTGACACGCTGCTATGGCTCAGGTGGTAGAGCACATCCTTGGTAAGGATGAGGTCACCGGTTCGAGTCCGGTTAGCAGCTCCAAAAGGCAGGTTTTTACCTGCCTTTTTGTTTTGTCCGAATTAAGCTGATTTCGCCCAAAATGGCGTAAAATCAACATCTTCCGCCTTTTCAGAAAAAAGCGCCACCTTGAGAGCGGATTTGAGCTTCGTCTCGGCAAGCTGCTCCTGCAAGCTCTGAACCTGTGTTTCATAGCTTGTTATTTTGCCCTGAAGCTCCTCGTCGGCTTTCGTGCCTTTCTTCAGCTGATCAATAAGCGCATTTGCCTGTGAATACTGCTGCGTAAGCGTATCGTGCTCACCTTTTAGCTTTCCGTATCGAATATCAAGATTTTCCTCTGCAGCGGTAAAAATCTTATTCTGCTTCATCTCGCCGATGACAGATTCGATATCTTCGTCAGAAAGACCCTTTGCCTTTAAAATTTCCTGTAGTGTCATATTCAATAACCGTCCTTTCAAATTATGATTTTTACAAGTTACATCTTGTATTTGAATTACTCTCTTTTACCACTGACTTTTGAAGTGGAGATATGAAAAAAGACACCCTTTCGGATGCCTTGAATCATTATTTTGTTGCATGAAAAAAGCACCTTGATTTCTCAGGGTGCTTAGTTATTCTTTTACAATTTCAAAGCGTGATGCTGGAAGAGCATAATCGCCTGGTTCATCAATATCGTCTATACGGAAAGCAAAAATATTGCCGCTTTGATTATCCAATGGTAAAAAAGCTTCATAAACTTTTCCTTTTTCAAAAAATATTGATTTTTTATCCGAAATATATCTTACTTTAAATTTATTCATACTCATCTCGGTACATTTTACCGTTATATAATTTAATAAATTCTTCCTGTCGTCCACAGCCTGGAGCTTCAAACCAGTGTATACTTACCTGTCTTTCCTCTCCATACTCATCATAGACCCAATAAAATGCTTTTTCATGCTTCCATTCTTCGGGTTTTCCTCCATAGTAATATACTAAGTCCTCGATTTTCCTAATTGGTTTCTTACTTCCCCTTCCCGCTAAGAGGTGATCTCTCGGAAATTCTGGGCAACTGCCAACAACAAATTCAACAGGTTCACCCGTAAAGGGATTTTCAACAACAGGATAATTTACGGACTTAGCTCCGACCGATTTCACTATGGGATCTCCGTAAAAAGCAATATTATTATATAGCAAATTATTTTGATTGTCAACAACACTTATATATTTTCTTCTGAACTCCTCAAAGTTAGCAGTCTTATCAAGTCCGAAATATGCCGCACGCTCTTTCAGCTCGTCAAGTTCGTCCTCATCGAGCGCACACCTTGCACGCTGAAGAAGCTGACAACGACAATTTATAACCTCTGCCGCCTTTCCGCTCGGATCGCCGGGTTTCATAAGTCCGTTTGAGAAAGGTTCGGTCGTTGCGGTATCGACTATCGGAGTAAAGCGCGAAGAAGCTTCTTCCCACATCTGGAAAACGGGTATGGACGAAATGATACGAGTGCTTGAACCGGCGGCTATTCTTGTTTACGGCGGCGAGGTTGAATATGATTACAATGGAATAAAGGTTGTTTATTACGGTAATCATGTGACGGATAGAATGAAAAACTTGAAAATAAGGGTTAAGGGATTATAATGGGTGGCAGAGGCGCATCAAGTGGAATGTCGTATGACAAATTCGGAAAGCCAAAACATAGGCTGATGAACTGCTTCAAAGGAACTGTCCTCAAGAACGATACGGTTACTTGCGAGGGCTTCCCGGTGCTGAAACCGGGCGAAAACTTAATCGCTTGTGCCGGAAATGTCCGAAGGCTTGAAATAGTTCCGAGGTAGCGCTGTCTGTAAAGACTTTTGGGGCTTTTCGGTAGAAAAATTCGCAAAGATATGGTATAATATTTTTGAAATAAAACGAAAAATCGGAACTTAGGAGAGATATAATGAAAATAGCGAATGGAATGCAGTTTGTAAATGACGAAGCTGTCATTGGGAAATGGAATAATATCGGTTGGATTGAAAATACATATTGTACTTCGCTTGACGGATTAAATGAAAAAAGCGGTGAATATGATACAATATACTTTTTGCCGAACGGTGAACCGTACTGGATATTTGAAGGCTGGACAAAAGGCGTTCTTTTAATTCATTACGGCGGTAACGAGCCTATTCTTACATACAAATACGATATACAAGTAATTGACGGCAAGGAATATCTGTTTTTCAGACTAAAAAACAAAACCGAGATTTTTGTCAAGTTCAATTCAAAGCACTATACAAAAGTGACTCTCGGCAGGCACGATAACATTGAACTTCCGTTTGTTTATGATGAGCGTATAACAGGAAAATGGAAGTCTGTTGGTTTTGTTGATACAATGGAAAGCTTTTCACCAAACAATACTTGCGACGATCTTTATCTGAAAGAAATCTACTTTTTCTCTGACGGCAGATTGGAACAGACTACTATGGACGAGGTGTGGCACGATAAATGGACAAAAGGCTACATTATTAACATACATCGCACAACTGTTGCTGCTTATGAAATAAAAGCTATAAACGGTACAGAGTATTTATTTATGGAGTGGAAAATGGGAAACTATATCTATGGCGGTAAGAAACCCGATTCTTATGTGTTTGTCCGCGCATAAGAATACAGATGTTTGACTTTGAACGGCTTTATATCCTTGACATTCAAATTCCACTTTGATATTATCTAATAAGAGCATAGAAATGTCTCCTTTTCGAATTGTTTGACTATCAACTACAATTCTGGAGCTTTCTACGCTCTTTTTCAATACTTATTTTTATTTATTCCCCACAAATCCGTGATGAGGC
>CAVJDU010000019.1:0-39930 GCA_963648385.1 uncultured Coriobacteriaceae bacterium
CCTCCTCGAAATCCCCACTCCGGATTGTATAGGTTAATTTTGTGGGGAAGTTGGGTTATTTGGGGTTTATTGCTTCAAAAAATTTATTTTTTCGGGGTTCATTTTTATTAAAATATCCGAGCCTGCAAGCTCGACCAACAGTAAAAAATAACTATACATTCGGTTTTACGGTGCACTCAATTGCGGTGTGCCGCCTTTTTATGCCTGCTTTTCAGAACCTCAGTTATATTCCGATTTAATCAGCGGTTATCTGAGATTAAAGGATTTAATTTTCTGAAAATTAAGTCTCAAATATTTGAGCTTGGTCTTATTCCGGTTGCGTATCGAGAAACAACAAGCATATTGATGAAGGACAATGCTTTCTCTGAGATTTTCATATAAAAAATCGTACAAGGTCAATATTTTTTTGACTGCAACTTTTTAAAAAACTTACAAAAAGTGAGAAAACATGAGATAGATTGAGAAAAAATTAGAAAAAAATAGGTGGGAGGAGATAAATTCAAAAATCGGTTGGTGACAACATGAATTTGACCTTATTTGACTTTTGACAAAAGGTCAGGAAAGGTCTATAATTTGACTTGTCAAAAGGTCAAAGAAAGTCAAAGTCAAAAGGAGATGATGATATGAGTATGAGCAATGAGATTGCAAAGCTTATTCTCGATATGCTCAGCGATGACGGAGAAACGGAGATTCAAAGAAACGAGATGGCTCAGCATCTCGGCTGTGTTCCGAGTCAAATAAATTATGTCATATCCTCAAGGTTTACCCCCGAACAGGGATACATCGTGGAAAGCAGGCGCGGAGGCGGCGGCTACATCAAGATAACCCGTGCGAAATACGACAGTAAATCGGCTATGCTAATGCATGTTGTAAACTCGATTGGTAATTCGATTGATGAGGCAAGCTGCAAAGCGCATATATATAATCTGAATTATCAGAACATTCTGCCTCCGGAAATTTCAAAGCTGATGATTGCGGCAACCGGCGAAAGATGCCTTCGTGAGGTTCCCGCAGATCTGAGAGACAGAGTAAGGGCATCAATTTTTAAGCAAATGCTTTTGGCAAACCAGTAATTAACTAAACATGAAAGGAATGATTTATATGTTGTGTCAAAATTGCGGAAAAAATGAAGCTACAACCCATGTAAAGCGTGTTGTTAACGGCGACACGACCGAAATGCACCTTTGCCGGAACTGTGCCGAACATCTCGGCTACGGCGATATCTTTTCCGGATTCGGATTTGATCTCGGCAATATTTTCTCAGGCCTTTTGGGCGAGGATATGCCTCTGCTCAACTCGGCTCACGAGGAAAAATGTCCGAAATGCGGATATACATTCCCGGATATAGTCAAAAACGGACGCCTTGGCTGCGCCGATTGCTACAGAAAATTTTACGACAGACTTCTGCCGAGTTTGCAGAGAATCCACGGTAAAATAAAGCATACCGGCAAGCAGGCAACGATGGTTCCTCATGTTGCCGATAAGGAAAAGACACCGAAAATCGACCCGATAATGAAGCTCAAGGAGGACCTGCAAAAGGCAGTCGAAGAACAGAACTTCGAGCAGGCGGCAGTCCTCAGAGACAGAATAAAGGAAATGGAGGCGGGCAATAATGAATAAGTGGTATATTGAAAACGGCGACCGTGGCGATATTGTTATAAGCACCCGTGTTCGTCTTGCAAGAAACCTTGAAGAGTACCCGTTTCCCTGTCGTCTTACCGTAAAGGGCAAGGAAAAGGTCTGTGAGGAAATAAAAAACGCCGTGCTCAGCGATGACTGCTGGGGATTCGGTTTCACCTGGATGAAGGATTTCACCCGTTCGCAGGCTATATCGCTTGCCGAGCGTCACCTCGTCAGCCCGGAATTTGCTTCCGACAGAGCGGGTCGAGGCTTGCTTTTGACAGACGATGAGGCAATCAGTATAATGCTCTGCGAGGAGGATCACATCAGACTTCAGGTTATGATGGCGGGTCTTGCGCTCAAGGAGGCATACAGCGTTGCCGACAAGGTCGATAACATCATCGGCAGCAAGCTAAACTACGCATACGATGACAGGATCGGTTATCTGACCCAGTGCCCGACAAATCTCGGCACGGCGATGAGAGCCTCCGTCATGCTTCATCTGCCTGCGCTGACCCGTTGCGGTCAGATAGGCAAGCTTGCTGCAACCGTATCAAAGCTCGGACTTGTGATCCGCGGTGCATACGGCGAGGGCAGCAGTCCCCGCGGAGATATCTATCAGCTCAGCAATCAGATAACGCTCGGAATTTCCGAGGAAACTGCGCTGGATAATCTCCAGTCAATTACATTGCAGCTTGTCGCACAGGAGCGTGCGGCGGCAAAAAAGCTTCTGGAAAGTCCCGCCGAGGAGGATAAGATCTTCCGTGCAAAGGGAATTCTTCAGAATGCGAGAGTCCTCAGCGGCGACGAGTTCATGGAGCTTGCTTCGCTTCTGAGAATGGGCATCTCGAACAAGACGATTGACTTTGATATAACAAAGCTCAATGAGCTTTCGGTCAAGGTTCAGCCTGCCACGATCAACGCCCTCGAGGGTAAGGAGCTTTCTCCGCAGGAGAGAGATATTATCCGAGCCGAATGGGTAAGAAAGGCATTTGAATAAGAGATGCAAAAGGAATTTTGAAAGCCTCGTGTTTTTGAATGACCAATGATAATTGATTAAATACGGGGCTTGTCGGATTGTGAGCGCAATCACAGACAAGTCCCCGATTTGTTTACAAAGGAGTGATTTTTATGTATAAGTTTACAGGCTTTACTCAGAAAGCAAATACGGCACTCAATGCCGCAATAGAATATGCGGAGAATCTCGGACACACATATATCGGCAGCGAGCATCTTCTGCTCGGTCTGCTTTCAAGCGAGGGAAGCGTTGCATGCACCGCTCTCACCGCAAGAGGCATCACGGCGGACGATGTTGAAATCGCAGTCAGAAACAGCGTTGGCATAGGCACTCCGACGGTTCTTTCGCCGAATGATTTTACCCCGAGAAGCAAAAATATCATTGAAACTGCGGTCACGATCGCCAGAAGTCTCGGTCACGGCTATGTTGGCACAGAGCATCTTCTCATAGCAATTCTTCGTGACAGCAGCTGCTATGCAATGGATATTCTTGACGCAATGAATGTTTCCGCCGCAGATGTTGCTGAGGAAATTACAAAATCGGTAAATGTATCGCAGAACGACGCAAATCCGAAATCCAAGGGTCAGACGAAAGGCAAAACGGATACGCCGACCCTCGACCAGTTCGGAAGAGATCTTACCGCCATTGCCCGTCAGGGTAAAATCGATCCGGTCATCGGCAGGCAGAAGGAGATTGAAAGAGTTATTCAGATCCTTTGCCGCAGAACGAAGAACAACCCCTGCCTCATCGGCGAACCGGGCGTAGGCAAAACGGCAATCGCCGAGGGATTGGCTCTTAAAATCGCATCGGGCGAAGTTCCCGAAATTCTTAAAGACAAGAGGATAGTTGCGCTTGACCTGACAGGCATGGTTGCGGGTACGAAATACCGCGGCGACTTTGAGGAAAGGATCAAGTCGGCTATCGACGAGGTTTCCAAGGCGGGCAACATTATCCTCTTTATTGATGAGGTTCATACACTTATCGGTGCAGGTGCGGCAGAGGGCGCAGTTGATGCAGCCAATATCCTCAAGCCCGCTCTTGCAAGGGGCGAGATGCAGGTCATCGGCGCAACGACGATTGAGGAATACAGAAAGAATATTGAAAAGGATTCCGCTCTTGAGCGTCGTTTCCAGTCGGTTCTTGTCGGCGAGCCGAGCCGTGAAGAAGCGGTTGAGATACTCAAGGGTATCAGGGATAAATACGAGGCTCACCACAAGGTAAAGATTACCGACGAAGCCATTGAAGCGGCAGTTAAAATGTCGTCAAGATATATCGGCGACAGATTCCTGCCCGATAAGGCGATCGACCTTATTGATGAAGCGGCTTCAAAGGTTCGTCTGCGTGCATATACTCCGCCCGAGGATATCAGAGAGCTTGAGGAGAAAATCAAGCGCATAAACGAAGAAAAGGCTTCGGCTGTCAACAGTCAGAACTTTGAACAGGCGGCGGCCTTGCGTGACGAGGAGAAAGAGGTCAAGGCTCATCTTGAAAACGCAAAGGAGGGCTGGAAAAAGCAGAATTCCGAAACAAACGGTGTTGTAACTCCCGATGAGATCGCAGCAATCGTTTCCGAGTGGACTCATATTCCCGTCGTTCAGCTCACAGAGGAGGAGAGCCAGAGACTCCTGCACATGGAGGAGGAGCTTCACAGAAGGATCGTCGGTCAGGATCAGGCGGTTTCCGCAGTTGCAAAGGCTATTCGTCGAGGCAGAGTCGGACTCAAAGACCCGAACAGGCCTACGGGCTCGTTCATCTTCCTCGGTCCGACAGGCGTAGGTAAAACAGAGCTTTGCAAAACTCTTGCCGCAACGCTTTTCGGTGACGAGAGCGCAATGATAAGACTTGATATGTCCGAGTTTATGGAGAAGCACACAGTCTCCAAGCTTGTCGGTTCGCCTCCGGGCTATGTCGGATATGACGAGGGCGGTCAGCTTACCGAAAAGGTTCGCCGTAAACCATACAGCGTAGTTCTTTTCGATGAGATAGAAAAGGCTCACCCCGATGTTTTCAATATGCTTCTGCAAATTCTTGACGACGGTGTTCTCACCGATTCGCAGGGCAGAAAGGTTGACTTCAAAAACTGCATTATCATCATGACCTCGAATGTCGGCGCAAAGCTCATCACAAACGCAGGCAACTCCGCACTCGGTTTCAAGGGGGAGGATGGCGACGGTACAATGAGCCACAGCGATATTAAGGACGCAGTTATGGGCGAGCTGAAGAAATGCTTCCGTCCCGAGTTCCTTAACAGGGTTGACGATATCATCGTATTTGAGCAGCTCAACAAGGACGATATCAAGGAGATCGCGCGCAGAATGCTCAAGACGCTCAAAAACCGTGTTCATGACATGGGCATCGAGCTTGACTTTGACGACAGCGCAATCGAAAGGATTTCCGACGAGGGCTTCGATCCGGTATACGGCGCAAGACCGCTCAGACGAGCCATTCAGTCGCAGATCGAGGATAAACTCAGCGAGGAAATGCTTGACGGCAGCGTAACATCGGGCAATAAATATGTCTGCAAGCATACCGACGACGGATTTGTATTTGAAACCGCCGAGGCAAAGGCAGAATAAAACCAAATAAAACACACCGCCGCCGAACAGATTTTTCCGTTCGGCGGCGGTTTTGACGGCGACAGTTGAGCTGTGTGGTATTGCCTTTAATGAATCACGATGCTATTATAAACCATATATGGTTAAATTTCAACGCAAACTAACCATATATGATATAATTCGGTCAAATATACAAAGAATCGGTGGTAAATTTATGAAAGAATACTACTATCCCAGGCTGAAAGATATTCGTGAAGATAACGATAAGACTCAAAAGGAAATCGCCGAAGTATTGAATACGACATATCAATATTACAGCGCATACGAACGAGGAGTCAGGGATATGCCGAGTCATCACATTGTTACGCTTGCAAAATACTACAATGTTTCCGCCGATTACCTGCTCGGTCTGAGCAATGATAAACAAAAATAATACAGCGGTGATTTTATACAGACATATTTAAGGCGAGATAAACAGTTACCGCAGTTTGATACGGCGGGGCACTTTGGATCAGTCAAACAATATATTCGACGCACGGGAGCGGAAAAAGAACCATGAAATGCTTTGTAAGCTCACCTTAATGCAATACCGAAACAACGCACGCCCAAACTGTGCGGTGTTGCTCTAAAAAAATATACCGCCGAGCAGGATTTTTCCGTTCGGCGGCGAATTTTTATTCGGAGATTGCTTTTTATCTTTTGCTGTACCGGTTGATAAGATCATGCTTGATATCCCAAAGCTGCTGAGAAAGATCGACATAGTAGTTGTGAGGATTTTCAAATCTTGTAACTTCGTCCCAGAGCGTGTCGATCTGGTCAAGACAATATTTTTTGATATCGTCGATATTCTGATACTCATAAACCCTCTTGCCGCCGATGAAAAGCGGTTGGAGAAGCTGACGGGCGGAGAAGTTGTAAACATTCTTGCGCTTCCATGTATAGTCGGGGTCGAAAATCTCGTAATCGTGGCTATCGTCGATCGTTTCGTCCTCAAGGGTGATAACATCGGCGAGTGCTTTGCCGGATTCATTGTCGTAGAGCCTCCAAAGCTTCTTTGCGCCGGGCGTTGTGACCTTGGCGGCATTCTCGCTGAGCTTGATCTTCGGAATCATTTCTCCGTCTTGTTCAACTGCGCAGAGCTTGTAAACTCCGCCGAACACCGGAGCGGACGAAGCGGTGATAAGTCTTTCGCCGACGCCGAATGAGTCAACCTTGGCTCCCTGCAAAAGCATATCTCTTATAATGTATTCGTCAAGTGAGTTTGAGGCGACGATCTTAACATCCTCAAATCCGGCTTCGTCGAGCATGACTCTCGCTTTTTTTGAAAGATATGTAATGTCTCCGCTGTCTATTCTGATTCCTTTCGGGCGGAAGCCTCGGGGGAGCACTTCACGCTTGAAAGCCTCAATAGCGTTCGGAATTCCGGATTTCAAAACATTGTAGGTGTCAACAAGGAGGGTGCAGTCGTCGGGATAAGACCTTGCATAGGCGCAGAATGCGTCAAGCTCCGAGTCAAAAAGCTGAACCCAGCTGTGAGCCATTGTGCCAAGGGCGGGCACGCCGAATTCACGGTCAACTATGGTGCAAGCCGTGCCTGCGCAGCCTGCGATATAAGCGGCTCTTGCGCCGTAAACCGCACCGTCGAAGCCCTGAGCACGCCTTGAGCCGAATTCCATTATCGGTCTGCCGTGAGCGGCACGGACAATACGGTTGGTTTTTGTTGCGATAAGGCTTTGGTGATTGATCGCAAGCAGTACCATTGTTTCTATGAACTGAGCCTGCATGACCGGCCCCTTAACCGTTACGATAGGCTCACGGGGAAATATCGGAGTTCCCTCGGGAACGCTGTATACATCGCATTTGAATTCAAAATTTTTGAGATATTCGAGAAATTCCTCGCAGAAGCCTCTGCCTCTGAGATATTCGATGTCTTTATCGGAAAAACTCAGATTTTCGAGATATTCAACAAGCTGCTCAACGCCTGCCATTATGGCAAAGCCGCCGTTGTCGGGAATGGTTCTGAAAAACATATCAAACTGTGCGGTCGTGTCTCCCTTGCCGTTGAGGAAATAGCCGTTGGCCATTGTTATCTCATAAAAATCCGTCAGCATTGTAAGGTTTCTTTTTTTCAGGTCGTTCATTATTACACCGCCTTCTGGTTTCTTGAAGCAACGCCGCATCGGTTGCGGTGTATACTTGAATTTATTATAACACCGTAAATTCGGTTTTTCAATCCTATATCTCTCAAAGTTTTATGTTAAGGCAATACCGCACAATCGGGGGTGTGCGGACAGCATAGCAAGATTTTTCGTCAGGTTGTAAAAAATTGCAGGCTTGTTGTCGCAAGTCAAGGAATTTTTATGCAGCATGACGGAAATATATTCAAGCAAGGCGTGCGCCTCAATTGTGCGGTGTTGCCATAATTGCATGACAAAGAGGGAAATTCAAACGCAATAATTGTTAAAATGCATAAAAACGGAGCTTTTGCAGCTGAATATGGCTTATAAATAACTAAAAAATATGGTATTACTCTTTATCGGTTGTATTTATCGTTCCTTTATGGTATTATTATATAAAAAGAAAAAGGCAGTATGAAGAAATTGCGGCTGTGAGTCTGCAATTTTTTTACGCAGACCGAAAATTGCCAAACAATCCGCACATATCGTTTGTGCGGTATTGCCATAAGTTTTGAACACAAAATAGGAGGAAAACTATGAGGACAAGAAAACAGGCGCTCGGAGACATGAACATTATCGGCGCTAAGGTTGAAAAGCAGAGAAAGGCAATCGGAATGAAGCAGAAGGATCTTCTCGCTCAGCTTCAGATCAGAGGAATTGATCTCAATGCATCGGGTCTTTCCAAACTTGAGGGACAGCTCAGAGGAGTTGCCGACTACGAGCTTAAGGCGATTGCAGAGTCGCTTAATGTAAGCCTCGAATGGCTTCTTGGCTGCGAAAAAAAGAAATAAGCAGTAACTGCTCTGTTAATTCAGGGCAGTTTTTTCTTTATATTATTGACAAGCCGTTGGTAAATATAGTAAAATTACAGTGACAAAAAAATATCAAGCGGAACGGACGATGTTCACAACCGCTATTTTACAAGGAGCAGTGAAATATTATGGCAGTTTTCAGACCCTTCAAGGCGATCAGACCGATCCCCGAGAGAGCTAAAGATGTTGCTGCATTGCCGTATGATGTAATGAACAGTGACGAGGCAAGAGAAATGGTCAAGGGAAATCCTTATTCTTTCCTTCATGTTGATAAGGCTGAGGTTGACCTCGACCCCTCGATCGATCTTTACGATAAAAAAGTATATCTCAAGGCGAGAGAGAATCTCGACAAGCTTGTGACCGACGGCGTCTGCAAGGAGGACGAGACTCCGTGCATCTATATCTATCGCCAGATCATGAACGGCAGAAGCCAGACCGGTCTTGTCGGCTGCACCGCTATTGACGATTATATCAACAATGTAATCAAGAAGCACGAGCTTACAAGAGCCGACAAAGAGGCTGACAGAATCAACCATGTGGATTATTGTGACGCAAATACAGGCCCGATTTTTCTCACATACCGTCCCGACGATTTTATAAGCAAGACGGTTGAGAATTGGAAAGAGGCTCATGCTCCGGTTTACGATTTCGTTTCCGAGGGTGTTGAAAACACGGTTTGGATTATCGATGACGCCGATACGCTCAAGGCGATTACGGACAAATTTGCTCAGATCGAGTCGCTCTACATTGCCGACGGACACCACAGGGCAGCCTCTGCCGTTAAGGTCGGAAAGAAGCGCCGTGAGCAGAATCCCGAATATACCGGCAACGAGGAGTTCAATTTCTTCCTTGCGGTTCTTTTCCCGACCGATGAGCTTGAGATCATGGACTACAACCGTGTAATGAAGGATCTTAACGGCAATTCATCGGCAGAGTTTATGGCTAAGCTCGACAAGGTTATGGATATTGAGGAATACGGCAAGGACGCTTACAAGCCGGAAAAGAAGCACACATTCGGTATGCTGCTTGACGGGACATGGTACAAGCTCACTGCCAAGGACGGCACATTCGATGCAAACGATCCCGTTGACAGGCTCGATGTTTCGATTCTTCAGAACAATGTTATCTCTCCGATCTTCGGCATAGATGATCCCCGTACCGACAAGAGAATTGATTTCATCGGCGGTATCAGAGGACTCGGCGAACTCGAGAGAAGGGTCGATACCGACATGAAGATTGCATTCTCCATGTTCCCGACCACGCTCGATGACCTCATGGACATTGCGGACGCAGGCAAGATCATGCCGCCGAAATCCACCTGGTTTGAGCCGAAGCTGATGAGCGGACTGTTCATTCACAAGCTCTTATAAATTTTTATAAATTTTCTCCCTTTGTTTCGGCTGAGGGAGATTTTTATATTGCGCACCGTATTTTTCGGTGCTATAATAGCGATAACCGCTGAATAAATCGACTTATACGGGAGTGGTGCTTATGAAGAAAATTACGGCGATTATTCTCAGCCTTGTTATTGCTCTGACCCTGAGCGTGCAAACATTTGCCGTTGAGGTTGAGAGGGACGAATTTTACCCGATTATAATTGTGCCGGGCTATTCCTCGTCCGGGCTTTACATGAATAATGAGGACGGCACGAAAGCCCATGTTTGGGGAATTGATACGGATTTGATCCTCAAAAGGGTGCTTGCCCGCTCAATTGATCTTGCAAAGGGTGTAGGCGAGCTGACGAAGGGCAATGCGAAATATATTGCAGACACGGTCGGCGGTGAATTCGCCGAAATGTTTGAGCATATGCGCTGCAACTCGGACGGCTCAAGCGTTTACGATGTGCATACCTATACTTCGACTGCGGCGGATTCGAGTAACACATATCTGCTTGCAAACGAGGACGGAAAGTATATGTACGAGCAGGAAATTATGGGTATGTACGGCAGCTATATCGGCGAGGATTGGAACGATTATATCTTTAATTTCAGCACCGATTTCAGAATGAACGCCGAAGATTGCGCCGCAGATCTTGACAAATATATCGACAGTGTGCTTGACTACACGGGAGCGGAAAAGGTTAACCTTTATTGCGTCAGCCACGGCGGACAGATTGGTGCGACCTTTCTCAACCTCTACGGCGAAAAGAAAGCGGACAAGCTCAACAATGTTTTGCTGACTGTTCCGGCAATCGGCGGTTCTCCGGTCGCCTACGGATTTTTTACCGGCGATATAAGCTTTGATGAGGAGGATCTTCTTTATTTTATCGAAAACGGCATGATGTTTGAGAATGATTATCATTGGCTTTTGGCAGATGAAAATCTTGATTTTCTTGATGATATTTTGAAATACTTTCTTCCATATGCCCGTCACATAATGGAATTTTGGGGCAGTATGTGGGATTTTGTTCCCGCCGAGGAGTATGACAAGGTTCGTGACAGCTATCTTGACAGCGAAGCTTCCGCCAAGCTGATAGAAAAAACAGACCGCTTCCACAAGGAAATATATCCGAGCATGACTCGGAAGCTTCGGGCGTGCGTTGACGCAGGAATAAATGTCTACATAATCGCAGGTACGGGCAACAGGGATATTATCGGCTGCGAGGCAACCGGTGACGCAATAATTTCTGCTTCGTCATCGACCGGAGCGACCTGTGCGCCCTACGGCAAAAGGTTCAATGACGGCTACCAAACCCTCAATACCGTTTGCGACGATGAATCGCATAACCATCTTTCGCCGTCAATGGAGGTTGACGCTTCGACGGCTTATCTGCCGGAATACACATGGTTCATTGACGGATTCTATCACGGAATGACGATAAAAAGCGACTACAATACGGAGCTTATCGCAACGCTGATGTACAATGACGAGCGTGCGGATATTTATACTTATTCGGAATTTCCGCAGTTCCACGCCGACACGAACCGTTGTCAGGCCGTTTTTGCAAAATTTGACGGCAGCATTGAGGGCTATGTTTCGGACAGCGACACTGCCTTAATAATCGAAAATTGCTCAAAGAAATACGATATGCGGATAGTATCGGTTTCGTGCAACGGAGCAGACATAAAATTCGACAAAAACTTTATGAAAAAAGTTCCCATCGGCGGAAAAATCATAATTCCGGTTGCCGGAGAATTTCCGAAGGCTTCGGGAGTTAAAACGCAGGTAACGGTCAATTATGTTCAGCTCGGCGCAGTTACGCCATTCGGCTCAAGAACATTCGATTTTACGGTAACTAACGGCGAAAAGGCTGAATTTGACAGCGAAAATCCGATCGTTAATACCGACCTGCCACAGGACGGGCTGCTTGAATCAATAATTGATTTTGTACCCTCTCTCGGTTTGCAAAAGCTGATCTGCATGGTGTATAATGCCGTTAAGGCAATGCTTATAAATATTTTTTAAGAGGTGTCATCACATGAAAAGCAATATCACAAGGGATGAGGCTTTCGAGCTTCTGAAAAAATATAACAGCGAAAGGTTTCATATTCAGCACGGCCTGACCGTCGAGGGCGTTATGAGATGGTATGCGAACGATCTCGGCTACGGCGAGGATGCGGATTTCTGGGGCATAGTCGGTCTGCTTCATGATATAGATTTTGAGCAGTATCCCGAAGCTCATTGCATTAAAGCCCCCGAGCTGCTCAGGGAGGCAGGCGTCGGAGAGGATATGATCCATGCGATATGCTCTCACGGATACGAACTGACGGTTGATGTCAAGCCCGAGCATGAAATGGAAAAGGTGCTCTACGCAACGGACGAGCTTACCGGACTCATAGGTGCGGCGGCACTCATGCGCCCGTCAAAGAGCGTTATGGATATGGAGGTCAAAAGCCTCAAGAAGAAGTACAAGGACAAAAAATTTGCCGCAGGATGCTCCCGTGATGTTATCGAAAAGGGAGCGGAAATGCTCGGCTGGGATTTGCAAACGCTTTGGGAAAAGACGATAGAAGCCATGCGCTCATGCGAGGCAGATATCGCCGAGGCGATGGAAAGTATATAATCAATATTGCACAATAATTGAATAATCAAATTTCGGCACATCTTCGGGTGTGTCGATTTTTTTGGCTTTTTTGGGCGAAAAAGGCCGTCATTGGACGGAAAATTTCAGAAAAGTTCCGATTTTCGTAAAAATATTTTTTGGGAGTTATTATAAATGCGTCGGTTGCGAAACCGAGAAAAAATAATTTTTCAGGAGGTTAAAATGAAGACTTTTTCCGAAAATGTTTTATCAGTTGATGAGGCAAAAACGGCTCTGCGGTGTATGCGCCTCGGAGATTTTTCCGAGGAGGAGGCATTGGACTGTCTTGACGATCTTGTGCTCAGAATTCGCAATGTGACGATGGCGGGCATCGTTGAAGAAATAATCGAGAACGAGCTGACTCCTATGCAGACGAAGGTGATGAAGCTGTTTCTTTACGAGGACATGGGCGTTGTGGAGATCGGGCGGGCGATAGGACTGTCGCAGGCGGCGGTTTCAAAGCTTATTCTGAGAGCGAACAAAACGATAGAGCAGCTCATGACGCCATTGATCAAGTACCAAAGCGATATTGCCGATGCGGAATTTATTCCGATAAAGCTCGGCAGATTGACGGAGATCTGCTCCGCAAGGAACGCAAACACTTCCATCTTTTGCGAGGCACTTAAAAACTTGCGTATCGCCTACGATATCGGAACGAAGCAGATGGCTTCAAACCTGAAAATCAGCGAGTGGGAGCTTGCTTCGATAGAAAAGGGAAACAAGCTTATTTCGGCAACCATGGCAATGAGATATTCCGCACTCTTTGATGTTGAGATCGTTATGAAATTCAAAAACGGGAGGGGCTTCTATTCGTGCGAAAGAGCTTAGAGGAGCTTGGAGAGGAATATCTGGAATCGGCAAAGCTGATCGAAGCGCTGATAATAAAATACAGGAAGATCCTGAAAGAGTCGTACAGCTCCGGGAACTACCTGAAAACCTATGACACCAAGCGCAAACTGACAATTTTTTATGACCAAAAGCGGGAGCTGACGGCAATCGCAAACAAGCTTATAAACTATTACAACAAGGAGGAAGATTTTAATGAACTACATTAAAATGTCGGTTGAAGGCAACAGGCTGAGTATAACCGAGGACTGCATAACCACAAGCGGAAGCATGAACTACGACGGCTGCAAATTCACTTTTGACAGCGGCTGGGAGGGCTTCACAAAAACGGCGGTATTCTCGATCGGCGGAGTGGAAAACTACCGTGTCGCAATTGAGAATGGTGAATGTATAATTCCCTCGCCATGCATTGAGAAGGAGGGAATATTGAGAATCGGCGTTTTCGGCATAAGCGACAACGATACGGTGATAGCTACCAATTCCGTTGCTCACCGAGTCGATGAGGGCGTTGAAACGATGGGCGAATGGGTCGAGGAGAACACCGAGCTTGTCATAAACGCAGTCAGAGAGCTGAAGCGTTCGGCGGAGGAATATTCAAAGAATCTTTCAAAAAGAGTCAGCGAGGAAATAGAAAGGCTCAAAACGGACAGCGGCAGGGGAGAGACGCTCTCGATGCAGTCTGATTGGTATACTCCCGATGAGTTCACTGACAGCGCAGCCGTTACCCTGCTTTCAAAAAGCGGAACGGAATATGAAAAGTTTCTCGATTTTCGTCTGAATTCTCTTTTGAATGATTTTCCGGAGTATGTTACGAGGGAGACGATAGGTACGGACGCAAGCGGAGATTACACAATGTATGCTTATTCGTTTGCGCCTGCCGAATATGAAAAAACGATTTTCATCGCAACCTGTTTGCACGGTTCCGACAAATGCGCCCTGATTTCGCTTTCGCATTTTCTCGACTGTCTTTGCCGCAGCTATCAAACGGACAGAACGCTCGGCACGATACATAACAGCGTAAAAATCTGCGTTATTCCCGCAGTCAATCCTTATGCGATAAAATCGAACTCGACCTATAACAAAAACGGCATAAACCTCGCCTATAATTTCCCGTATCATTGGGATATTTGCACCCGCTACAAAAAGGGTGACTCCGCCGCAGACCAAAAGGAAACGCAGAATGTTATAGCGTACCTCAAAACGCTTAAAAATGATAAACTTTGCGCTGCGCTGGAGCTTCATACGAACAACCTGACCTATGCCGGACGAACGATTTATTACGCAAGGCATCATGCAAGCTGCGCAACTGCACTTGCGGATCTTGTGAATAATTTCAATTACAATTGCACATATTCGGATTATACCGACAAGGCTATCCTTGCCGCTTCAAACAATGCGTATCTTTCCGATTACATTGCCGATGAGTACGGCGTGAACTCGTGCCAGCTTGTCTGGACGACCAATGTTTACGGCGGCGCATACACAAACTACTGCATAACGAAGTATGCGGAATTTATCGGTAACGCAATCAGGGTTATGGCTGCCAACAGCCGCCTTGTTCCAAAGAGAAAGCCGCAGCCGTTCATAAAGCACATTTCGTGGAAAAGCAGCGGCGAAAGCGATGTGTTCACGGTCAATTCAACCTCGTCGCTTGAAAAAATGCCAATCTCATCATTTAAGCTCGGGCTTGACGCACCGTACAATATTTCGCTGCACGGCTATGTTCGCACAGAGCTTTCCGAGAGCTGCACGGTGAAGATAAATCCTGTTTTTTACCAGGTCTATTCCGGCGAATTGGATTTCAAAGCAAGGAAGGACGCTGCCGAGTTCACTCAGGAGCTTGAGCTGACGGCAGGAACTCATATAATTCCGATTTCAAGTGTTTTGCAGGCTTATTATAACTGCTATAATTTTTCCGACGACTGCAAATACAGCGAGGAAGTATTCTTCACGCTGATGCTTTCTGCGTCTGTTGCCGGGAAGGCAAAGGTGACCGCCTTCGCCGTAACGCTTGAAGCAGCTCCGAGCGACATTGCCCGACCGGTGGAAATTTCCTCGCCGATCGGTCTTTGCTCCGACTATTCCGCCGATGATATTCCGACGCAGAAGATAAGCTATCCTCTCGGAATTTTCTCGGAATACGATCCATTTTTCAATAACTGATTTAAAGTAATAGGACTGTCCCGATCGACTCAATTAACTGAGCTTTTCGGAACAGTCCTTGCTTTTGCAATCACCGGTCGGAGAGAGAAAAATATTCGGCTGCATTATTGTATGAAATGTCTTTTATTATATCAATGAGAGAATCGTCATCGGGATAGAGTCCCTGCTCGACCCAATCGCCGATAAGTCCGCAGAGGATGCGACGAAAATATTCATGGCGTGGATAGGAAAGAAAGCTTCTCGAATCCGTAACCATACCGACGAATTTTCCGAGCACGCCGAGATTTGCAAAGGTTTTGATCTGTTCTCTCATGCCGTCAATATTGTCGTTGAACCACCAGGCAGAGCCGAGTTGAATTTTTGAAGCGGCTTCGCTTGACTGGAAGTTGCCGAGCATTGAGCCGAGAACATAATTTGTCGTCGGATTGAGCGCAAAGAGAATTGTTTTCGGCAGGCAGCCCTCCTCGTCGAGCGAGTCAAGCATCATTGAAAGTTTTTGAGCAATGTTGCCGTCGCCGATCGAATCAAAGCCGGTGTCCGGTCCGATTGATTTGAACATTCTCGTGTTGTTGTTTCGCATTGCGCCGATGTGGATCTCGCAAGCCCAGCCGTGTCGTGCATATTCACGGGCGAAAAATCGGAAAAGTTCGGTTTTGAATTTGTCCTGCTCGTCCTTGTTCGGAATATATCCGTCAGCCGCCTTTTTAAATATCGTTTCAAGTTCATCCGAGCTTGCTCTGCTGTACGGAACATAGCCGAATGAGTGGTCGCTTGCGAGACAGCCGTTTTGGGCGAAGAAATCAATTCTGCTTTTCAAAACCTCCGTCAGAATTCGATAGCTGTCAATTTTTTGACCGCTGACCTTTTCAAGCGATTTAAGCCACGGAGTAAAGGTCGGTTGCTCAATATTTAACGCTTTGTCGGGACGGAATGCCGGCAGAACCTTACAATTAAAGCTTTTGTCGTTTGCAAGGAGTCGGTGATATTCAAGCGTATCAGCCGCATCGTCCGTTGTGCAAAGACAGGTGACATTTGAGTTAACGATAAGCTCCCTCGGCGTAAATCCGCCCGATGCGATTTTTGTGTTTGCTCTGTTCCAAATCTCGTCGCAACTTTTTTCGCTCAGCGGCTCGTAAATTTCAAAATATCGTTGCAGTTCAAGGTGCGTCCAGTGATAGAGGGGATTGCCGATGCAAGAGGGCAAAACCTTAGCCCAAGCCTTGAATTTATCATAGCCCGAGGCGTTGCCCGTGATGTATTTTTCCTCGATGCCGAAGCTGCGCATTGCTCTCCATTTGTAGTGGTCACCGCCGAGCCAAAGCTCCGCAAGGTCGGCAGGCTGCTTGTTTTCATAAATCTCTTTTGGCGACAGGTGACAGTGCCAGTCGAAAATCGGCATATCCGCTGCTCCGCCAAAGAAAAGCTTTTTCGCCGTGTCATTATAAAGAAGAAAGTTGTCGTCCATGAATTTTGCCATTTTGCTCAGCTCCTTTTTGATAATTATACAATAAAACGGTGCAAATTGGAAGTATAAAACGCAAAAAAATCTTGGGCAACACCGCAAAATTGAGGTTGAATATTTTTTCGTCATGCAGCATAAGAATTCCTTGACTTGCAACAGCAAACCTATAAAATTTTGTACAACCTGACGAAAAGTCTTACTGCGCAATCCGCACGCCCCAATTGTGTGGGATTTCCCTTGAAAAAAGCAGTTCGATGTGTTAATATATAAAAAAGCCCGAGGCAATACCGCATAATTGAGGCGAGTGGCAATGATTTAAAAGCAGGAGGTATATCTATGTCGAAAGAAAAAGGATTTTTTGCGGAATTCAAGAAGTTTATCATGCGAGGCAATGTTATTGATCTTGCAGTCGGCGTTATCATCGGCGGCGCATTCCAGGCGATAGTAAGTTCGCTTGTTGAGGATATTATTACGCCGCTGCTCGGTATTGTCGTCGGCAAGGTGGATTTTTCAAATCTTGCCGTAACGATCGGCGACGCTTCGATCAAATACGGTAAATTTATCACGGCAGTTATCAATTTCTTCATCATGGCAATCGTAATTTTTGCTATTGTCAAGATGATAAACGATGTTTCCGACCGATTGAATAAAAAGACGGAGGAAAAGCCTGCGCCGTCAACAAAGGTTTGCCCCTATTGCAAGTCCGAGATTGCTGCTGAGGCTGTTAAGTGCCCGCATTGCACAGCGGATGTTGAATGATTAAGGAGCGGATAATATGCAGGAGGTAATCCTGAAAAAGGTGATGTTCGGCGGCTACGATTGCTATGAGGTCATGAACCATATCAACGCAATGCAGATCAAGCTGAACAGGACGAAAAAAGATTCGGATAAGCTTGAAGAACTGAGACTCGAAGCGGAATCGCTGAAAGTGGAGATCGCAGAAAAGGACGAAGAAATTTCTCGCTTGACCGAGGAACTCAATGAGCGTGAGAAAGCGCAGAAAAAGAATCAGCCGTCAAAGCTTTTTCTTAAAAAAACCGAAGAATATACCGATAATTATGTCGAAGCGGCACGCTCACTTGAAAAATCCGTCAGAGAGCTTACGGCGGATCAGATTCTCGAAGCAAAGCGGAGGATAAGCACCCTGCAAGCGGAGCTTGAAAATATTTCTTCGGCGATTGAAGAAACATTTGTGTCCGTTTCCGACCTCAAGAATGATTATAGGGACATAAACGCAAGCTATAAAGAGATAATCAACGAAGCCGCCGCAGCAGAGAAAAAAGAAAAGAAGCCGGCGGAGAAAAAAACGGCGAAAAAAAGCACGAGGAAAACGACGCAAAAGTCCTCGCCCAAAAAGACGAAAGCCGACAATGCCGACGCATTGGAGCTTATTCGGCAAAGTGAAGAAAAGTATAACAAAATATAGGCTAAAAAAAGCTGTTTCGATTTCGTTTAAAAAAGAAACAGCTTCGATTTATTCGGCGGTTGCTTATATTTAAGGCAATCAAAACCTGACAGTTATCTCTCCGCTGGAGAGATTTTTTGTTTGTCCGTTTTCAATTACTATTAAATTTGCGTTATCGTCAATCCCGATTGCTTTTGCAAAATGCTCCATGTTATTTTCGTAGTATTTAATTTCCTTGCCGATGACGCAGGATTTTTTTCTGTAATAATCAAGATATGCTCTGTCGTCAATATCGGAAGCGAACTCAAGCGTTTTTTCGGTGACCTTTGCGACGAAAACATTCCTGTCGATCTCCTCGCCGAGTGAGCCTGCTCTTGCTCCGATATCTTTGGGAAATTCTGCCGTGTTGATGTTTAGTCCTATTCCGACGCAAAGTCCGGATACTCTTCCGTTTTTTATGATCGACTGAACCAGGATTCCGCAGACTTTTTTATTGTTGATATAAATATCGTTTACCCATTTGATTTTTGGGTCAAGATCGGTCATTTCTTCAATCGTTTTTGCAACCGCAACGGCAGCGGCGGAGGTGACGAAAACCACATCGGTAAGCTCGCCTTCGGGTCGGATTACGATTGAAAAATATACGCCGCTTTCGGCAGGGGAATAGAAGCTTTTGCCCTGCCTGCCCTTGCCGTTAGTTTGTTCCTCGGCGGCAACAAGAATGTTTCCGTCAATTGTCTTGGCAAGCTCAATCGCTCTCGTGTTGGTCGAATCGGTCGTGTTGTAGGTTATAACGGTTGTGTCATGCAGCATGGAAAAAATTGTATCTCGGTCAAGCATATTTTCATCCTTTCGGAATTCATGTTACATTAAATATAGCACTTAATGCGTTTTTTTACAAGCACAAATTAGTTTGCGAAGAATAGAATGTAATATAACGATGAACGAGGTGATCCGATGGACAGCAGTTGTTTTTATTACGGAGTGAACACGGCGGACGGTGCGCATTCGGGAATTTTTGAGCCGGAAAAGATTGAAAAAATATATGTTGTGAAGGGCGGATCGCCGGAGCTGAAGGATAAAATTTTTATCGGACTTTCCGAAGAACTTTTTCAAAAAGATATTCAAAATAAAATACTTTTTTCTTTCAAAAGCTGCTGCGGAGTTTTTTGCTCCGACGAAAAAATTCTTATAGCCGACGAAAAATTTTTGAAAGAAAATCAAGTTGAAAATGCCGAAAAAATTTTTGATTTGAATGATATTTTTTCGGGAAAAATTCCCGCTGAACTTTTACATATCTATGAGAAAGAATACAACAAAAAAATTGAAAGGTGCAGTCGATTTTTGTCGGCGGCGGACAGCGTGAAAAAGGACGCACTGCGGATTGACGCAAAATCCGTGAATATAGGAAGCGTTGTCAAATATTCCTCAAGGCTTTGGAAAAAGCTCGGTGCGCAGATGCAGGGAAGTATTGGAACGGAGACGAAAAAATTTGTTTCCTGCATAACTCCCGACGGAGCGGAGCTGAACATGAAAGCGTTTGATAAATGCGAGCGGCTGTCGGTGATCGTTGACAAAACCGGAGCGGTTTCGACGATGATCGTTGACCGACTTCGCCGCTATGCGCTCGG
Organism: uncultured Coriobacteriaceae bacterium; assembly: GCA_963648385.1. GTDB lineage: Bacteria > Bacillota > Clostridia > Oscillospirales > Acutalibacteraceae > CAG-488. Next base: position 19,711 of record CAVJDU010000019.1, read on the forward strand.
TTCGGGTTACGATGTCGTGAGCTGCGTCTGTTCGCTTGACGGCAAAACGGTTGAGCATATCATTGTCCCAGAGCTTAGCTTCGGTGCTTTTTCTTCCGAGCATTATCACCGTATATTGCCGAAAAAAGAGCGGCATGTTTTCGCCACACGCTTTCACACGGCGGACAGTGAGCTTTATAAAAACCGTATCAATTTTTCAATGAAGGCTTATCGCTCGTTGATGAATGAAGCCTTTGAGTCGATGATAGCGGCGCAGGCGGAGGAGAAAAAGCTGAATTATATTTTCGACAATGTTGTCGATGTTTATGACGCAGTTATGAAAATAATTGAATGCATATAAATAAAAACCCGACCCTTGATAATTTTCAAAGGTCGGGAATTTTTATTCCGTAGCTGTTTCTGGTTGTTCTGTATTTGCTGTATTGAGAGCTTTCAGCTTTCTTATAAGAATTATTGTGCTGAAAACGTCAAGGACGGGAATAAACTGCAAGAAATAGTGAATAAGCGAAATTTTGTCACCGTGCTTTTTGCGAAGCGTTGCTACATTTGCCGCTCCGAAAAATCCGCTTTGTACAATAAAAGCGCAGGTGTACCAAATCGGCAAAAGAATCGGAATTACGGCCATAACCGCAAGGCCGCGGCTGGCGCCGATGATGACAACGATATATGCCAAGTCGTAAATGAAATTAAGTATATAAAACGGAATCGTTTTAAGCTTCAAAAGTAACCATGATTTTTTCAGAGGATTATATTCAGACTTGATGTACATTTTCACCGCTGTTGCTGCACTGAGACAACCCACGATCTGAACGGCGACAAATGAAATTACCAGAGCGATGAGAAATATTGTTGCCCAGATTTTCATTTCCCCTGTTTCTTCATCCATTCCGAAGCCAAGCACGGGGAAAAATCCGAATTGCAATGCTAATTGAATGTAAAGCATCACAAAAAAAGCTTTCACCAATTTCATGTTCTTTCCGCTCCCTTCGGTTTACGCCTGAACCTTGTGGAAAATCTTCTTGCCCTTCTTAACGATTATTGCGTTTGCTTTAAGCTCATCGGCGGTGAACGAAAGTCCGATATCGCTTACCTTTTTGTCGTCGACCGAAACTCCGCCCTGCTGAACAAGGCGTCTGCCCTCGCCGCGGGATTTGGTGATGCCGGTTTTGAGCAGAATGTCGAGAATATCAATCTTTCCGTCGGTGAAATCTTCATCGGAAAGCTTGGTCGTCGGCATATTGTCGAGGTTTGCCCCGCCGCCGAAGAGTGCCTTTGAAGCTTCTCTCGCCTTGGCCGCCTCTTCCTCGCCGTGAACGAGCTTTGTAAGCTCAAACGCAAGAATATCTTTCGCCTCGTTGAGCTGCGCACCCTCCCAATGATCCATTGCGTCGATTTCCTCAAGCGGGAGGAAGGTGAGCATACGAATGCATTTGAGGACATCCTGATCGCCGACATTGCGCCAGTACTGATAGAATTCGTAAGGACTTGTTTTTTCAGGGTCAAGCCAAACTGCGCCCGAAGCCGTCTTGCCCATCTTTTTGCCCTCGGAATTCATGAGCAGGGTGATCGTCATTGCATAGGCGTCCTTGCCGAGCTTCTTTCGGATAAGCTCAGTGCCGCCGAGCATATTCGACCACTGATCGTCGCCGCCGAACTGCATGTTGCAGCCGTATTCCTTGAAAAGATGATAGAAGTCGTAGCTTTGCATGATCATGTAGTTGAACTCAAGAAAGCTGAGTCCCTTTTCCATTCTCTGCTTGTAGCACTCGGCACGAAGCATATTGTTGACTGAGAAGCAAGCGCCGACATCACGAAGAACATCAATATAATTGAGATTGAGAAGCCAGTCGGCATTGTTAACCATCATTGCCTTGCCCTCGCCGAATTCAATGAAACGGCTCATCTGCTTTTTGAAGCAGGCAATGTTGTGGTCGATATCCTCCTTGGTGAGCATTTTTCTCATGTCGCTTCTGCCGGAGGGGTCGCCGATCATACCTGTGCCGCCGCCGAGAAGGGCGATCGGTCTGTTGCCTGCCATCTGGAGTCTTTTCATAAGGCAGAGAGCCATGAAATGACCTACATGGAGGCTGTCGGCTGTCGGGTCAAAGCCAATGTAGAAAACGGCCTTGCCGTTGTTGATAAGCTCCTTGATTTCGTCTTCGTCCGTGACCTGAGCAATGAGTCCGCGGGCAACAAGTTCGTCATAGATTGTCATTTTGATGTTTCCTTTCTCACAAAAATATTTCAGGGCAATACCGTAAAATTAAGGCGTTCGGTACTGCCTTAGACAGAAAAAAGCCCCCTGCCTTTAGGGCAGAGGACGAATTATCGTGTTACCACCTCTGTTCACCGCACCCTCACGGGAACGGCCTCAGCGAGTACATACATACTCTGACATTTAACGCACGCACACGGCGCAGCCTACTGCAATTTTCAACTGCGCAGCTCGGGGATGTATTTGGGCGAAACTCTCACGCTTCCTCGCACCGACCGAAAGCTCTCTTGGCATCCTTTTCCGCTTACTTCTTCCCGTCAAAGCTGTTGAAAGCATTATATATTGTTTAAAGAATTTTGTCAAGCAGTTGACGGGAAAAAGAAAAAAGTGTAAAATATTCTCCTGCTATAAAATGTTAACGGAGCGAAAAATATGAGAATGCGAAGAAAGAAGAATCTCGATAAAAGATTGGAAAGCTGCGGCAATTTGATTTTTTCTGTCGAGAGCGAGGATAAAAATTTTAACACGGCGATCGAAGAAAAGGAATATATCGATCTTGAAGAATGGTTCGGAAATTCCAATCCCATCCGTCTTGAGGTTGGCTGCGGCAAGGGTCAATTCGCCGCTGAGATAGCAAAGCGCAACCCGAATATCAACTATATTGCGGTCGAAAAATGCGCCAATGTTGTCGTCATCGCCGCCGAGAGAGCGATTGAGGAAAATATTCCGAATCTGCGGTTTATCAAAGGTTCGGCCGAGTATCTTCCAAAGTATTTGCCCGATGGAATTTTTGACAGGGTATATCTCAATTTTTCCTGCCCGTTTCCAAAGAAAAAATATGCAAACCATCGCCTAACGAACAGAAAATTCCTTGCGATTTTTGACCGCCTGATGACTCCGAACGGGGAAATCCATCAAAAGACGGACAATATGCACTTCTTTGAATACTCGATACAGGAGTTTTCCGAATACGGCATGGCGATCAAAAATGTTTCGCTGGATCTTCACAACAGCGATTTTGAGGGCAATATCGTAACTGAATACGAAAAGAGGTTCTCGGATTTAGGTCAGCCGATTTACCGTCTTGAGGCATACAAAAAATAAAGTAACCGCCGATTAAAACAGAGTATAATTCCCGGCGGTTACATAATGGCTATTTTTTCAGTTCGACAATGGTAATATTTTTTGCCGGTATTTTAGCTTGATTTATGACAAGGTCTTTGATTTGCAGCGAAACATTATCCGTCAAAACGCCCTTGCCGACGATAACCTGACAAACATCACCGTCGATTATGACAAGACATTCGTTTGAGATTTTTGCCGTGATCAGATTTTCGAGATCGGCTTCGTTTTTTATTGCCTTTGAAAGCTCCGCCAGAGCTTCGCCGGCTTCCTCGGCTGCTTCGGAATCAGATTTTGCGTCCTTTATGACGGCGTTGAGCGTTTCTTTCGCCTCGTCGTGCGCTGCTTCACGCTTGACCTTGAAATCCGCCATTGTTTCCGATGCTGCGGTCGTTGCCGAAACATATTGTGCGTCGCCCAAAGTTTCCGTTTGACGGTTGGCTGTGGTTTTGGTCGTGTCGATCGTTGATTGGACTCCCGGTCGTGCAAAGTACCAGTTGACAAAAACCGCTGCCGAGAGCGTCAGCACAAGCGCAGCCGAAACCAATTGCTTCTTTTTGATTATCATGTTCATCTCTGACCTCCGATGTATTATTCCGATGTCGGTTTGATTTTTGCAATGCTAATTCTGTTCGTTGTGATTCCCAAAACGGCGGAAACGGTTGAAACTATCTCCTGCCTGACGCTTGCGGAGTCCGCTCCCTCACAGATGACGGCAACGCCCCTGATCTCAGGCTCAATGACCTTGAGAAGAAGTCCCGATTCGTTATCGTCGGAATCAATTACTATGTATTCCCGTTCCTTTGTTCCGTCGTTGCTTTTCTCCTTGACTGCATATACATTTTCGTCGCCCGAGTCAAGAGTAACCATGACCTCCGTGCGGCCTGCGCCGTTGATCTCAGAAACGATTTTTGTCAGGCGTTTTTCAATGTCCTCCTCGTAGCCGTCACGGATATCGGTTGCGGATTCCTCGCTTTCTTTGTCGGAAGAATCTTTTTTTGCCGGCATGATCTCCGAAAAACTGAGCATGATTATTCCGGCAAGACCGACGCAAACTATCGCTGCGATTTTTTTGTCGCGCTTAATTTTTTCAAGAATTTTTTCGACGGCTTTTTTCATTCGCTCACCTCAATTTTTGTTTCAATTCCCAGCTGATTTTTTAAATTTTTTTCGGCGTTTTCAAAATAATTTTTGTAAATTTTTTTCGCAAAAATCCGAACGCTCTCTATCTTCATTTCATTTCCGTTCTCTATATTGATATTTATGCGAATGTCCGCATTTTTTATTCCGCATTCATTAAGAATGTCGGAAATTTTTTCTTTTATTTCGTCTTGCAAATGCTCTTCGGCTTCATCGTTTGCCGAGGGCGCAGATTCAAACTCCGGCAGTTCAAGGGCGTTAATGATTTTCATCGGATTGGCGTTTGAAACGAAAGGGCTGAGGATCGCACACATCAAAAAGAGCGAAACCGCCGTGCGAACAAGCTTTTCCGTTGACCCTTCCGGTACGAAAAAAAGAATAATAGATGCCGCAATTGCGGAAATTGTAATGCCGAATGCCCATTGCTTTACTGCGTCCATTTTATCCCGCCTTTATAACAAGAATGAGAGCCGTTGAAATAATAAAAAGCACCGCATTGAAAAGCAAAACGACATTCAAAAGCGTGAGCGACGACGCAAGCGCACGCAGAAGCTCGGCAATGCTTTGCTGATTGAAAAGCTCGCCGATTGCAGCGGAAAGCCTTAACGAAAAGATCCAAAAAAGGAGCTGAATGCATGACGGAAGATTGACGAGAGCAACGGCGGCTATTCCGAAAATTCCTATCGTGCTTTTAACGAGCACAAGACTTCCGATTATGCCCGAATATGCTTCGCTCAACGCTCCGCCGACAACGGGGACTGCCGAGCTTATGACGAGCTTTATTCCCTTTGAAGCGACTGTGTCCGCAGCGTTGGCGAGTGCACCCTTGATGCCCAGAAAAGCGACGAAAAGCGTCGAAACAAAGGTCAACACGGCGGTTATCGCTTTTTTGATCAGCGTGGTTATTCCGCCGAGCTTAAATGACGGCATGATTGAGCCTGTAACATCGAGAGCCATAACTGCGCCGACGATCGGAACGATGCAGCCGTTGGAAATGCCGGAAATGATTTGCGCTCCGGCAAAGGCAATTGAACGGAAGCTTGCCGCAAGCGTCGGATTGCCTGTAACAGTCACCACGGCGGCGAGCACGGGGATAAGAGCAAGCATAAGCTTCTCGCAGACCGATATCGAAGAAACGGCGGAGCTGATTGCGGTCGAAAGGGGAGAGATGATTGAAATTATGCAAATCAGATTTCCGACAATGCCGACGATCGTTTTTATCCTTGTATCATCCGGGGCAAAGCACTCGAAAATCGCAATTAAAATTATCACGGCGACAAGACGAACGGCGGAATGTGTCGGAGCTTCAATGTTACCGGTAATGAGTTTTTTTGTCAATTCCAGGATTTTTTGCGGAGTAACGCCGAACATGGAGTCAAAATCGGCGGTGTCCGCACCGATATCTTTTAAAAGCTGACGGGTTTCAAGGTCGAGAGAATCGTAGATCTCTTTAATATCGTCGGCATAGCTTTTTGCGTACGATGAAACGGAGAACACGAATGAGATGACGATAAAAATCAAGATTATTCCCGCTAATTTTTTCAGCTTCATTTTATTTAAGCAGCCCCTTTGAAATTTCGGCAAGAGTTTTTATCAGCGAAAGACACATGGCAAGTATAACTGATTTTCCGACAAGCTCAACTACGGTTGCCAGTGCGGAATTGGAGCTGTCCTTGCAGATATCCGAGCCGATTTTTGTCACGATGGCGATGCCGAGAATTTTTACGAGAATTTCAAGATATCCGTCGTTTAAAATCTCGATCTCCGAGAAAAGTCCGTCCGTTTCGGCAAAAATATTTTTCAGATATTCTGTTGAAAATATCGCAAGAACAGTTATACCCGCAAGCTGAACAAAAATCGCAAGCTCGGGTCTTTGCTGTCTGACGACAACGACAAGCACGGCGCAGATTATTCCGATCAGCGCAAATTTGACGATTTCCATATCAAAAGCCCATAACGGATGACGCCGATGAATAAAGCTCTTTCAACTCGGGAATCAGCATTGCAACAACGGCAATTAAGCCGGCTAACACAACGAGCATCGCATATTCGTCACGACCCGAACGGCTGAGAATTTGCTGTAGCACGGCAACGATTATACCGATCGCCGCAATTTTGATCACCAGTTCCATATTCCGCTCCTAAAACAAGATAATAAAAACCCCGATGCCCGAAAGCATCCCGAGCCCGCAGGCGAGCGACGCATATTTTTTGCGTTTTTCACGGGCTTCGGCAAGCCGCTCGCTCGTCAGACCTTCGTGGTAGCGGCAGCTTGCGATTTGACCGTCGGCGTCGCTTCTGCCAAGGCTCTCTCCGAACGAGTAAAGAACACATGAATCCTCCGAATCAATGCATTTACATTCGTGAATTGCCCGTGACCATGCGCCGAGAAAGTCGCTGCCGTCCGTTAAAAACGAAAAACAAAGCGGTAAAAAATCAAGCTCGGAAAGCTCGTCTTTCTTTGAAAGCAGCTTGATCAATTCTTGCGTTGGGCGGTTGAGAAATCTGATTTCGTTTTCCGCCGTTCCGATCATAAGTAAAATTTTTTCAAGTATGCGAACCCGTCGGCTCAGACGGTAAGATATGTATCGCCCGACCATTGCGCAGGCAAATCCCATTGCGATAAGTGATAATATTTTCATCATTTTTACCTCAATTTCGGTTCGTTAAAATTTTCTTAATACCGAAGCCCTTTTCGCTGAGAAAAATGCAGGCTTCCGCCGCTCCGGCTTCACTGAGCAAGGTATATTGCGGTCTGCGTTTAAGTTCATAAAGCTCCGAACAGTGCATTGTCACAATGAATTTAACGCCGCAATTGACGAGTGAGCAAAGCTCCCGAGCCTCTTTCGACGAGCCTATCTCGTCGCAGACGATAATATCGGGCGAAAGGGTTCGCACGGCAATGCCGATGCCCGCCGCCTTTGGATAATTTTTCAAAACATCGGTGTTTATGCCGAGGTCATAACCGCTCATTTCACATCGCTCGTCGATCACGACAAGCTTTTTTTGTTCCTCGTCGGAGATAAGACGGCACAGATCACGCAAAACAGTGGTCTTGCCGGACATCGGTGCGCCGCAAATGACGGTATTTGACACTCTGCCGTGAAAAAGCCGATTATAGATCGGCAATGCGCAGCCGAAATATTCGGCGGGAATACGGATATTGAGTCCCTCAATGCTGCGAACGGATGTGATTTTTCCGTCACGGACAACGGCAGTACCGTAAACGCCGACACGGATGCCTCCCTCAAGAGTGATGAAGCCCTCGGCAATGTTGTCGGTCAGGCTGTGGACGGAATAACCGCACATTTTGACAAAAATTTCTTCGATTTCGTTTTTTGAAAGCGAAAGAAGATTTGCAGAGTAAAAATCAGTCAGCCGTCCGGCTTGGGTGATAAAATCCGTTCGGTCGGAAAAAACAAGCCTGACCGGTTTGTCGGCTCGCAGCCTTATTTCGCAAAGCGAGTCCGTATCCTTTTCGGCGAGAGTAGCAAAAATTGATGGAAGATATTTTAAAACGGTGCATAGATTTTCTTTTTTATCGTGCCGCATTTTTATCACCATTTATTTCTTATGAACTCTTGTCCCGAAATAGAACACGGAAGATTTAAAATAAATGTGAATTTTAGCCTGTGCTTATTGAAAGATTGACGGTTATGTGGTACTATAATAAAGTCAGTAATGATGTAATCCGAAAGGATTTTACGATATTGCCTTAACAGAGAGGAATGAGCTTGTTGAAAAAAAAGAGCTTTTTGAAAAAGAACCCCAATTCAAAGCTTGCAAAGTTTATTGACCGCAATATATATATCATACTTGCTTTTATTTGCAGTGCAGTTCTTATGCTGCTTGTCTATTATTGCTTTGATATTATTCCATTCGGCAACAAAACCGTTCTGAGAATGGATCTTTACCATCAGTACGGCCCGCTTTTTGCCGAGCTTTATGACAGATTGACTCAGTTCAAGAGTATGCTCTATTCATGGAACACGGGCGGCGGCGGAGCTTTCCTCGGCAACTATTACAACTACCTTTCAAGTCCGATCGGCGGATTGATAGTGCTTATTTTCGGACACAATAATGTTCCCGAAGCAATCGGAGCAATGGTATTTCTCAAGAACGCTCTTGCGGCGGCGGCAATGGCTTTTTACCTCAAAAAATCGAACGGCAAGAACGATTTCACGATCTCCGCTTTCGGTATTCTCTATGCATTTTGCGGCTTCTTTATCGCATATTACTGGAACATAATGTGGATCGACGCAATGTATCTGCTTCCGCTTATCGTTCTCGGTATCGAGCGCATTATCAATAAGCAAAAGGCGACCTTCTATATCGTTGCGCTTACGGTTTCATTTTTCTCGAACTATTATATGTCATATATGATCTGCATTTTTGCGGTGCTTTATTTCTTTGTATATTTCTTCTCGAATTATTCGATCAAGGAGATCCTTCCGACAAAGCCGATCTATGTTGACGAGGATGGCGAAATTTACAACAGAAAAATCGACAATATCGTTTACAGCCGATTTGTGACCTCGGGTCTGCTTTTTGCTCTCGGTTCGCTTGTTGCCGTCGGACTCTCGGCGATTGCGCTTGTTCCAACCTATTTTTGCCTCAAGGCTTGCTCGGCAACCTCCGGCACATTCCCGAGCGACTATCAGTTCTATAACAATATTTTTGATTTTCTTGCTAACCATCTTACCTCGCTTGAGCCGACGATCAGGAGCAGCGGAGAAGATGTTCTGCCGAATGTTTACTGCGGAGTCATCACCGTTATGCTCATTCCTCTTTATATCTTCTGCGATAAAATCAAGGCTCAGGAGCGTGCGGCGCACATTATTTTGCTTGCCGTTTTCTTCCTCGGCTTCAATCTGAATTATCTCAACTATATCGTTCACGCATTCCATTTTCCGAATGATCTTCCATTTAGATTTTCGTTTATTTATTCCTTTGTTTTGCTTTCAATCGCATACAAGGCTCTTATTAACATCAAGTCGTTTTCAACAAAGGCGTTGCTCGGTTCAGGCGTTGCGGCGATACTCTTTGCCGTTCTTGTTCAAAAGCTCGGATCGAAGAATGTTACGGAAACCTCGATTTATCTCAGCATTGCGTTCATTGCGGTTTATACAGTTGTTCTCGGATTGATGAAAAAGAAGAACCTTGCGCATTCAGCCGTTTCGCTGCTTCTGATGTGTTGCGTTTTTGCCGAGGTAGCCGTCAGCGATACGAGCCATTTTGTAATGAGCCAGCAGAAGCCGAATTTTGTTAACGGCTATACGGAGTTCAGGGAGCTTAAAGAAAAGCTTGACGCCGTTGAAGGCACGGATAAATACAGAATGGAGCTGACCGATATCAACACGCTGATGGACGCTTCATGGTTCAACTATAACGGCGTTTCGGTTTTTTCGTCCATGGCTTATGAAAAATCCGCCAATCTTCAGCACAATCTCGGACTGAACAGCAACTATATCAACAGCTATATCTATGCTCCTCAGACGCCGGTTTACAATGCTATGATGTCGCTTAAATATCTTGTGAACAACGACGATTCCATTATGAACGAGCAGCTTTTTGAAAAGGTTACGGAAAACGATAAATTTGTCGCTTACAGGAACAATTATTATCTTCCGATCGCATATTGCGTCAGCGAAGAAGTTGAAAAATGGAATCCGACGGGCTCAAATCCGTTTGAAATTCAGAACGACTACTGGACAAGAGCAACAAATGCAGGAGATGTGTTCACAAAAATTCCGGCGGCGACCTATAAAACCGACAATATCAGGGACGATGAACAGCTGCTTTCCGAGAACTTCACTTATTTCAAGGACGCAGTGAACGAGAGCGGTACGATCGTTCGTAAATATGAGATTCCCGAATCGCAGAATGTTTATCTTTATGTTGATTGCCAGAGTGCGGAGAGCTTTGATATTTCCGGCACGAACGGACTTTCAAAAACTCAGTCGCCCGACGATCCGTATGTAATCGACTGCGGATATTTTGAAAAGGGCGAGATTCTCACGCTTGAGATAACCATTCCGGCGGATAAGGAATCCGGCTATGCCGATATCTATGCCGTGGGACTTGATATGAATAATTTTGAGGTGGGCTACAACAAGCTTTCTGCCGCCGTGATGGATATAACCGAGTTCACCGATACGCATATTAAGGGAACTGTTACCGTTAAGGCGAGCGAGCTTGTCTACACCTCGATAAACTACGATGAGGGCTGGGAGATAACCGTTGACGGCGAAAAAATCGACGCCGTTGCAATCGGCGGAGCACTTATCGGAATCGACGCTGCTCCCGGTACGCATACGATTGAAATGACATATAAGCCGAAGGGATTTATGATAGGCGCAATCGTTTCGGGTGGCACGCTCTTTGCCTTTGTTGCGGCACTTGTGATAATTCACATCGTCAGGAAAAAACGATACGCAAAAATGCTCGGCGCTGAAATTGAGGAGACAAACGATGATGTCACTGATGACGCACCAAAAGGAATCGACGCTCTGATGGCTCAGGATCTCGGCGAAAATGCAACCGTCGAGGATGCGGAAAAGCTGCTTAATGTTCCCGATGAATTCGAGATGAACAAGCAGGATCCGACCGAGATGCTTAACAGGGCTGACGAAATTCTTCATACGCAAAAGATAAATATCAAAGAAATTCTTTCCCAGCTGGATAACGACAACGATGATTCGGAGGAGAACGAATGAACAGAACGATAATCACCGTCATCGGCAAGGACAGGGTGGGCATAATTGCAAGAATATGCACCTACCTTGCCGAAAACGAAATAAATGTGCTCGATATCAATCAGTCGATCGTTCAGGGCTTTTTCAACATGATAATGATTGTTGACGCTCAAAACGCCAAAAAGGACTTTGCTGTTCTCAACGGTGAAATAGAAAAAATCAGCGAGGAGCTTGGCGTAAAAATCAAGATGCAGCACGAGGATATTTTCAATGTTATGCACAGAATTTGAGGTAGGCTATGATAAATTCCTTTGAGGTTCGTGAAACGAACAAAATGATCGAAGAAAACAACCTCGATGTGCGCACGATCACCATGGGCATAAGCCTGCTGGATTGCATTTCGTCCGAGGTTGACAAAACCTGCGAAAATATTTATAGAAAAATACTTGCAAAAGCGGGAAAGCTCGTTGAAACCGGCGATGAGATCGCACTCGAATTCGGGATACCGATAGTCAACAAGCGTGTTTCGGTTACGCCGATCTCGCTTGTCGGTGCGGCTTGCTGCAAAACGACGGCGGATTTTGTGAAACTTGCAAAAACGCTTGATCGAGCAGCCCATGAGATAAATGTGAATTTTATCGGCGGCTTTTCAGCCCTTGTTTCAAAGGGTATAACTCCTGCCGAAAGGCTGCTGATTGAGTCGATTCCGGAAGCTCTCGCTTCAACGGAAAGGGTTTGCAGCTCGGTCAATGTCGGCTCGACCAAAACGGGCATTGACATGGACGCAGTTAAGCTTCTCGGAGAAACGATAGTTAAAACCGCCGAGTTGACAAAGGAAAACGGCTCTATCGGCTGCGCAAAGCTCGTTGTGTTCTGCAACGCTCCGGACGACAACCCGTTCATGGCAGGCGCATTCCACGGAGTGACGGAGGCGGATACGATTATAAATGTCGGCGTCAGCGGACCGGGAGTGGTTAAGCGTGCTGTCAGCGAGGTGAAGGGCAGCGACTTCGGCACACTTTGCGAAACGATAAAGAAAACCGCATTCAAGGTCACAAGAGTAGGTCAGCTCGTTGCGAGGGAGGCTTCGCAGCGGCTTGGCGTTCCGTTTGGAATTATCGACCTTTCGCTTGCTCCAACGCCTGCAATAGGTGACAGCGTGGCTGAAATATTGGAAGAAATGGGGCTTGAATATGTCGGCGCACCGGGAACGACGGCGGCTCTTGCTCTGCTCAATGACCAGGTCAAAAAGGGCGGCATAATGGCTTCGTCATATGTCGGCGGGCTTTCGGGTGCATTCATTCCCGTGTCAGAGGATCAGGGAATGATAGACTCGGTCAACGCCGGTATGCTCACTCTCGAAAAGCTTGAAGCGATGACCTGCGTTTGCTCGGTCGGACTTGACATGATCGCAATTCCGGGCAACACAAAGGCTTCTGCGATCTCAGGCATAATTGCCGATGAGATGGCGATAGGAATGATAAATCAGAAAACCACGGCGGTCAGATTGATCCCCGTGATCGGAAAGAGCGTCGGCGATACCGTTGAATTCGGTGGATTGCTCGGCTATGCCCCGATAATGCCGGTCAACGAAGCGGACTGTTCGGATTTTATTAACAGAGGCGGCAGAATTCCTGCTCCGATACACTCGTTTAAGAATTAAGGTATGAAAAGTTTTGAAATAAAAGCCAATGACGCTGGTCAGAGACTCGACAAGTTTATAAGAAAAGGTATGCCTAATTTGCCTCAGTCGCTGATGTATAAATATATCAGAAAAAAGCGGATCAAGGTGAATAATAAGCGTGCCGAGATCTCTACGATTTTGCAGGTCGGCGATGTTGTTGATATGTATATCAACGATGAATTCTTTGTTAAGCCCGAAACCCGCTACGATTTTACGGGCGCACCGAGTAAGCTGGATATTCTCTATGAAGATGAAAACATCATGCTTCTTGACAAAAAGGCGGGATTACTCTGCCATCCGGACGACAGGGAGTATGTTGATACGCTCATCACAAGGATAAAGAAGTATCTTTACGAAAAGGGCGAATACAAGCCGGACGAGGAAAATTCGTTCACCCCGGCTCTTGTAAACAGAATCGACAGGAACACGGGCGGAATCGTTATCGCCGCCAAGAATGCCGAAAGCCTCAGAATTATGAACGCACAGATGAAACAGAGAACAAATCTCAAAAAGTTTTACCTTTGCGTTTGCCACGGAATTATGGAGCGTGACAGCGGGCTTTTGGAGGGTTATCTCTTAAAGGATGAGAAAAAGAATACCGTAAAAATTCTCAAGCATCCTTGCGAGGGGGCAAAAGAGATTCGCACGAAATATAAGGTGCTTGAACGTGACTGCGACAAGCAGCTCAGTCTTGTTGAGGTCGAGCTTATGACGGGCAGAACTCATCAGATAAGGGCGCATTTTGCTTCGATCGGGCATCCGCTGCTCGGCGACGGAAAATACGGCACAAACAAGCTCAACAAGGATTTTGGATATCGCAAGCAGTGCCTTTATTCATACAAGCTTGTGTTCATGTTTGACGAAAGCGCCGGAATTCTCTCATATCTTCATTCGAGGGAATTTGAGGTAAAAGATGTTTGGTTCAAGCGTGAATTTGAAAACGGAACATTATAAGCAACACCTCAATTGCATATAAAAACAACCGCTCTCCGATGCTGAGGTGCCGCAACGAAGGTTTTGAAAACAAGTGGTAAAGGCAATCGGAACGGTATATTGCAGAAAATCTAAAAATATTTGGAGGAAGCTGCAATGAAATCATTATTTGAACAATTTGGCGGAACTTATCGTGAGGAAAATGGGTATCTTATTCCTAATCTGAGCTTGCCAGATGAAGAACAGCATACGATTGGAATATGGGGACAACGACACAGGCGGTATTTGAAAGAAAATCGCAGAGTGTTTTACACCGGTTTACTGACGAGTGGAAAATTAAACGGCTATCTTGCGGATATTGACCGACAGGCAGAGGAAATGTTTTCTCGGCTGGTAAGGCAGATGGCAGAAACCGAAGGCATCACTGAAAAACTGAAAGCTAATGATATGCTGGATTGGGTTGAAAAGATGAACAACATCCGTAATAGTGCTACGGAAATTGTAAATACCAATATTATTTACGCATAACAAAAAACAGGGGCGGGTTTCTAATTTGAAACCTGTCCCTGTACTCTGTATTGAAGGATTTCGTTCGCAATACGGAGCTTCAGCTCCAAATCATCGTTTTCAAATTCCAACATTAGAATTTGTTGTTCTAATTTTTGAATGTTCCCTTTTCTCTCGTTTAGTTGTTTTTCAAGTGTTGATATATACTTCTTAACTTCTGTTGGTGAAAGTCCGAATAATACTTTTTTAAAATACATCTGCTCACCTCACTGCCTTTGCAATAGCCATATCCTGTGCAAAATTCGGAATATTATAAAGCACCAGCACCTGCGTGATGTTGTTTTCCTCAATGTAATTCGCTATGGAGTCGTTGTAGAAACGCATATCAATGAGATGGGTTTCGGCATAATCGTCAATTACAAATTGAGAAAAGCAATTGGCATATGAGTCCTTTAAAATCAATAACTTGCCCTTGCCGTTGCCTGTAACAACAGTGGTGGATTGGTTAGAATTCAGAAAGGCGGCATACTGGTCTTTTCCGCTGAGATACTTTCGCTCATAAATACTGTCAGTCACATAATTGCCACCGTTATAGTTGACAGCGTGCTTCAGCGTTTTATAGTAGGCGGTGATAGTATCGTAAGGAGCAAAGGGATAATTGACCTTGTTATAGGTAGTACCACGGAAATTATTGCACAACTCTTGGCTCTGCCATGCGGAAAGCGGCTGAGCTGTTTTTCCCTGTGCCTGCATCCACGCAGCATAACAATAGTAAGCACCGAGGCTGGTAAAATGATGGTCAGTTTTGTAATAAATGTATTCGTCTTTATGATTGTATAAAATATTGAACACATTTACGGTATCCAGTCCTTGCGACTGCGCATAATCTAAAAGTGCTTTTTGGTCTAAATTCTGTGCATATGCTGGCAACTTGTCTGAAAGTATCTGTACTGCCGTTGGTACAAGCATCACTTGCATTGGAATATCGGTAGCTTTAAGCGATTTTGATAATTTTGCAAGGGCATTGACATTGGCTGCAAATTGCTTTTGATTATAACTTGAAAAAGCGTCAATAAGATAATTGTCTTTACTAAAGTATACACCTGAAATCTGGGTCTTACCGCCAAGGCGCTGCGTTAGCGTCTTGACGGTAATCCAGCCGTTTCTCAATGGAAACTGGTCGGAAAGGTATTTTTCAATTTCGGTTCCCATTTTACCGCTGGTAAAATCAGAAATGGAAATCGCATCTTTCTGTGTCAGCGTCCGTTTCTCGCTTTCTGAATAATATTTATCCGGCACAAAACATCCGGATAAGACACCGACCACCAATAGAAGACAGAATATAGAAGTAATAATTTTATTACGCATAAAAAACCTCCTTAAAAGCGGAAATACAGAAATGGATTATATGATCCGCTGATAAGATATGCTACCGACAAACATAACACAACGACGAGACCGGTAACATCGGCGGTTGTCATCAATCCTGCATGGCATTTTCTGTTCAATTTGTGGTAAAACTTTTTGCCAAGAGGTGTAGTTGCAACAGCGCACAGCAGGAGCAACGGCAAATAGGAACGAAGTTGATAGAGGGTTGAAGAATTGCAAAATGTCGCTCCACCGAAAAGAACTTTGAAAAAAGTCCAGCCCTTTCCAATGTCTTCAAAGGCGAACAGTACCCACCCCACAGCAACACATAAAAGCGTATAGATATGTCCCACAATCGCAGGCACTTTCTTTAATTTATCCAGCAGGAAGAATTTCTCAATAATCAAAAGCACTCCGTAAAATATGCCCCACAGCACATAGTTCCAACTGGCTCCGTGCCAGAAGCCGGTGAGGAGCCACACGATGGCAATGTTGCGAAGTTGAGCGATAAGCCCTTTTCTGTTACCGCCCAGCGGGATATATACATAATCTCTAAACCATGTTCCCATTGATATATGCCAGCGTCGCCAAAATTCCGTAACGCTTTTTGAACAATATGGGTGGTCGAAATTTTCGAGGAAATCGAATCCAAACATTTTGCCAAGTCCTATTGCCATATCCGAATATCCTGAAAAATCAAAATAAATCTGAAAAGCGAATGCAATTATGCCAAGCCACGCAGATATGACAGTCAAATCATTCGCTTTGGAAATCGTGTTCCATAAAAGACCGATGTTATTGGCAATCAACACTTTTTTTCCAAGTCCGCAGACAAATCGCTTAACACCTTCTCCAAACTTATCAAAGGAATGTGTGCGGGTGTCAATTTGCTCTGCAACAGTTTGATAACGCACAATGGGTCCGGCAATCAATTGGGGAAATAAAGACACATATGCACCGAAAGAGATAATGTTTTTCTGTGCTTTGGCATCACCCCGATATACATCAATGGTATAACTCATTGTTTGGAAGGTATAGAAAGAAATACCGATAGGCAGCGGCAAATTCAAAAGCGGAACACTGCTTCCGAAGATATTATTTACCGTTGTGATGAGAAAGTCCGTATATTTAAAAAGGCACAAAAGACTCAGGTTTACAATCACAGATATCAGCAGCCCGAGTTTTGCTTTCGGTGTTCCCCGATATTTTTCCACTGCCTGACCGCAACAGTAATCAAGAACAGTGGAGAAAATCATCAGTCCGATGTAGACCGGTTCGCCCCACGCATAGAACAACAAGCTGAATGCAAAGAGAATTGCATTTTTCGCTTTTTTTCGGAACAAGAAAATACACCGACAGCACGCAAGGCAAAAACCATAGTAAAAATGTCAGACTGGAGAACACCATTTTTAGTTCCCTCCGAGCATGGGCAAATTACTGTTATCATCGGAAGTAATCAAACCGCCTGCACTTCCGTCATCCTCGGGAACAACAACGGCATTCTTCGGAAGTGTACCAAAAACGCTCTTGACTGCCTCATCAATTTTAGCGTATTCGGAGGTCGCAAGTTTCGCTTCGGCTTCCGTATCTTTGCCGTCATAGCTTGCACCGGCAAGAATGTACATTACATAGTTTCCACTCTGATAAATTCTTGCATTTAAGACCTTGGCTGTACCAAACGGATACTGACGAATATAATCCACCATCTGTGCGTAGCTCGTATTTAACGCCTTAACCGCTTCTTCCGAATATCCATCCTTAACTTTAAGAATAATAACCGTGTCCGGATTTACACTGCTGATAGAATTCTGCTTTGCAACATAGCTTTCGATTTTCGAAAGATCAAGCCCAATGGTATTTTGTAAATAATCCTTTTGCGCCTCTGTGTCGCACAGGTAGTTATCTTTGCCGACAGCCTCGGCAATTTTCTTTTCTATTTCGGCAGGTGTAACTGCGGCAGTTGTGGTTTTTTTGTCATTATCGCTATTCTTATTACTGTTTGAAGTACAGGCTACAAGACCAAGTGCCAATACAACGGCGAGGAAAATCAATGCAATTTTTTTCATTACTTATAAGCTCCTTTTAGTATAATTATTATTTCGGAAACACTTCGGCTTTGCTCGTACGCTGCACTGCCTTTTTGCGCTTCTATATGTATAACGATCGAGCAAAGAAAAATGTCGGAAGAATTTTCAAAAAATTCTTCCGACATTTTGGTTCTGTGGTAATTGTGAAGTTTTTAACCGGCAAATGCGTTGTAAACAACGGTTACTTCATCACCGGTTGCCCCGTCTGTTCCGTAAAGGCAGTAGTTTACCTTGCCATTTGTCCAAGTCATTTTATAATAAGTTTCAAAATCGCCGCCAATTGTATAGAGAGTGGCATTATTCTTTGCGTCGATATTCTGAGCATCCAGCACTTTTCCTGTTAAGCCTGAAAAATCCCCGTTTTGAGCTGAAGCTCTGGCTTCAAAAGTTTTTTTGTTCATCACAAAATGTATTGATGCAATTTGCTCATCAATAATTGTGTAAGAGATATCGGTTGCGCCTGAAGGTGCTTCAAAAGTTATGCCGATTTTTTTGAATGCATCGGCGTTATCGACGTCTGCAAACGGATTTCCGCTTTGCACATAACTTTCATCGGGCTGTATCGGTGTGCTGTTATGAAAATATCCTGAAAGGCCAACCACTACCAAACATAAGCAAGCGGCAACAGGTACTGCATAACGCACAAATGGCGTGCGTTTCTTTTTGGATTTCGCAGGTTTTTCTGCCAAAGCAGACTGCTGTGCTTTTTTCAATATATTCTGATACATTCGCTCTTTTGCATCGTCATTAGGCTCTATAGCGTTAATTGAATCTTTGATTTCCTTTTCGCTCACGGCTCAAAACCTCCTATCTGCCGCCTGAGTAATTCTCTTGCTTCTCGCAAGTGATTGCGAATCGTTGAGGGTGGCTTTTTTAACATTTCGGCAATTTCATCTGTTTTATAACCCATATAATAATGCAGATAAATGACATCCTTATATTTTGTGGGCAATTTCTTGACAACCTCAAGGGTTTCGTCTATGGGTGCGGTATTCCCGTCCGAAATTTCGGGTGCTTCGTCGATAGGCGTAATATATTTTCTCCACCTTTAATCTGTCCTTGCAGAGATTGATGGCGGTTACCGTCAGCCATTTCTTCTCGTGCGTTTCGTCATTAAAAGCGGTATCTCCTGTCAACACTTTAACGAATACATCCTCTGTGCAGTCCTCGGTTTCTGCCTGATTTTTCATATAAGTAAAGCAGAGCCGATACACCAACTTGTAATTTCGTTCGTAGAATGCCTCAAACCATTCGCCCGTACGCTGCGAATTTTCCGGCATATTCTTTTCCTCCTATATGTATAACGATTGAGCGCGTTATTTTGTCGGATGATTATAGAGTATTTTGTTATCTTACGAATATTATAACATATAGTTGACGCATTTTCTATGTTTCTGTCAGAGCGCAAGATATACTATAGCATTTTAAGAAAATTTGTAAGGTTTGGTTGACAAACATACGTTCTGAATGCTATACTGTATCCGTTCTCTTAACAGAGCATATAACTGAATAACCAAACGAAACTCAAGGCAGCCGTCGGAAGGGATTGCGGCTGCGCCGCTTTAACGCAGTGTCTGCCTGCAAAGCGGAAAAAGCAGACAGTGAAGGTTTCTGAATATCAGAGCCGGTACATAGTTTCATCAAAGATACAGCGAGAGTAAATTCTCCCGCTGATTTGATGTGCTGTGTACCGGCTCTTTTTGTTGTTAGAGTTGCCGTTTAAAATTTTGACAAGGAGGTTAATTTACAGGCATTCTCGTTGCCTGCCAATTGAGGAGCAGAACAAAAACTGAATGACCGTCTGAATGGGATACTCCGCCAAGACTTCCCTTGTAGGAACGAGCGAGAAAACTCCGCTGAAAAAACAGGGGCAGGAACGACATTCGGGTGAAGCGGTAAACAAAAGCAAATGAGAATTTTCTTTTTTACCGTGACGGCATTATGACAGCAAATACAATAGAAGCAGTGACGGTATTTTCGGAGAACGGGAGTAATCCAAAAAGAACGGTATATTCCCACGGAGATGCTGTCCACAGGAATAGCGAGCATCGGATTGTGACCCCACAATCCAAATCCGCAGCCTTTCGGCGTGCGGACTTCTCAGGGCGTGCCGCCCTATGACCCTGCTGAGAAAGCAAAAATTATACGAAGGAGATGACAAGATGAAAGAAGAAAAAGTGCGTATCAAGGTACGCTTAACCGAAGAAGAAAACGAAAAATTAAAACGCAACAGTGCCCTTTGCGGACTGACCCAAAGCGAATATGTCCGTCAGCTTTGCAAGGGTATTCACCCAAAACCAAAGCCGCCGGATGCGTTTTGGGGGCTGATGAACGAGCTTTACAGGGCACATTTCTCTCTTGCGGAATGTGCCAAATACGAGCCGTCCGCCCGTGAAATCCGCACCGAAATCGGGTTCATCACGGATTTAAGGGGAATGAAACCTAACAGCAGGTAAAGAAATAAACTTA
>CAVJDU010000020.1:0-36940 GCA_963648385.1 uncultured Coriobacteriaceae bacterium
CCTCCTCGAAATCCCCACTCCGGATTGTATAGGTTAATTTTGTGGGGAAGTTGGGGTATCCGGCAACCGATAAGAATTATGCTTTGATTTTATCGGCGGTTACTTAGCTTAGCAAAGATAACAAAATGCACGAGTGATAATTGTGCAACTGTCTGAATTTTGCGATTATCGACATTATAAATTTGATTTTAGGCATTTGTTTTGTTAGAATATATTAGTAGCCGGCAGTCATTTCACGGCACAATAATTTTTTAGGGAGAGTATGTGCATGAAAAGAGTTTTTTCTGTACTGTTTGCGATAGTTCTTGTAATTGGCTGTTTGCCAATTACATCTTTCGCAGTCACAACATATAATGAAAGCGGTAATACCGTATATTTCAGTGAAGATTATGTGCAGGTCGGCGTGCCGATAAGCGTGAAAACAACTGTCGATGACAGCAATGAGCTTATTTATAAATGGTATATAAATGGCAGCGAAACAGTCAATTCAGGCGACAGCTACACTCCGGTCGAGGCTGATCTCGAATGTATGCTGACAGCCGAGGCTTACGATACCGACGGTGAAATGGTTGGCGCAGCAAATATATTTATAAGTAAGCTACCCGTCATCTATATTGAAACGGAAAACAGATCACCGATTGAATCAAAGGACACGGTTCTTAAAGCTCATATGAAGCTTCAGGGCAATTCGAAATTCAGCGACGCTTCGGTTCTTTATGACGGCGAGACAGAAATAAAGGGCAGAGGAAATTCCACCTGGCTTGCCGAAAAAAAGCCTTATAAACTCAAACTTGACACTAAATCCAATTTGCTCGGCATGGGTAAAAACAAGCATTGGGTCTTGCTCTCAAACCCTTATGACAAATCTCTTCTGCGAAACAAGCTCATATATGACCTTGCGGATGACATGGGAATCAACAGCATGAACTCACAGTGGGTCGATGTTGTTCTCAACGGTAAGATCGTCGGCAACTATCTTCTCTGCGAGCATGTCCGCATCGGCAGCAACCGTGTCGATATCACCGACTGGGACGAAATTGCTGAGGACACGGCAAAGGAGATATATAAAGCAAACAAAGATACCATGAGCAAAGAGGACCGCAACGAGCTGGCGGAGCTTATGGAAGCAAACATGGACTGGGTAACCGACGGCACGGTTACATATAAAGGACACACCTACACTATCTCGGATTACTGTGAACTGCCGAGCACAAACGGAGGATACCTCCTTGAATGCTTTAGTCTGGATCAGCCGTATTTCATTTCCGGCAATGGTTTCGGAATTGGCATAAGCAAGCCGGAAGGCATCGGAAAGAGTATGCTCAACGAAATACAGACATATTATCTCACCTTTGAAAAAGCGGCTCAGGCTGACGATTTCTGCACCGAATATAACGGTCAAAAAGTAAGATACTCCGACCTTGCAGATGCAGAATCCTTTGCCAAGGGATTTTTACTTAATGAAATTTTTCAAAATCAGGATTTTCTTCGAGCCAGCACATACATATATAAGGACATCGACGGAAAGCTTTTCTACGGTCCCGTTTGGGACATGGATATGTCCTCCGACAACTCCTCTGATGTCTATTCACACAACAAATGGGTATGCTTTTCAAGGGGCAATATTATGAAAATGCTCCGAGATCCCGCATTTCTCAAGATCGCATATGACACATACAGGGAATACCGCTATACGGCTATTGTCGACCTGGTCAAGCCGAACGGAGATTTTGACAATGCCATTGACCTTATCAGGGAATCCGGAGCAGCAAACGACATGATTTGGGGCAGCTACGGAGATTTCGAGACTTACTCCGAAAACTTCCGCCTTTGGCTTACCCGCAGACTTGACTGGATAGACAATCAGACAAAAAACTTTGATACTTTTTATGCTTCGGTTAACGGGGCTGCGCTGAATAATTCCGGCAGTACAACACTCAAGCTTGACGGCTCTCAACTCAAAATTACGATGAATGACGCCGCTGTTGCAACATGCGAGGTGCTCGTAAACGGCATTGAAAAGCAATCCCTGGGTCACTCCGATGAAATCGTTATTGACCTCGGAGTCCTTGAGGAGGGCAGCGTTGTAAGCACAATGAGCTATGACGAGAGAGGTAACTTCCTCGGAATGTCCACTGTAACGAACTACAGTGAACCCACCGGTCTGAAAATAACGAAAGCTCCATCCAAAGCAGTATACGATTCGGGCGATGCAATCGAGCTTGACGGTCTTGAACTTAAAGCTGTTTATTCCGACGGCTCGCAAAAGATAGTTCAGCCCGAAGCTGTTCTTTCGTATGTTTCGGATTGTATGGGTGCGCAATATCCGGTTTATAACAGGATAACCGAAGAAATAGGCAACGCATATATCTCTTTAAGATACCGTGGAGCTAAGACTGATCTTAAAATAACCGTTACACCACATGAGGACATTCAAACGGTTGAAAAACTTATCGATAGGCTTCCCCAAAGCAATCTCGAGGACAATCTTGATGTGATCTTCAACGCAAAGCAGCATTACGATGCGCTCAGTACAACCGCAAAGGCGAAAATTTCCAATGCGGCACTACTTGATGCGACAATGAAAAAAATCGATGAACTTTCCGAAAGCAGCGACACTCCGATCCTCGGCTGCTATATTGACCGCCTCGGTCGACTCTCGCAAAAGAACAAGGTTGTTGTTATCGCAAAGGGTCAACCGAATAAAATCAGACTTTTCCTCGGGGGCAGCACTACCACTATTCCTGTTGCAAACCGTGATTATTGCATTTCCGAAAAGCAGATTGCAGGTTACAGTATAATGACGATACCTTATTATCTCACCAACAGCAACATTGATATCGGCGCATATTACAATCACATTCTAAAGGGACAATTCTATCATTTTGATGCTAAAAAGGCTGTCGAGAATTGCAGCCAAATGATCAAAACGCTGAAATACGAAAATTCGTTAGAGTCGGTCGACAGCTTAACAACATTAAGCTTCACCGCAAGCTCTCGTGTCGAAAAAATTTCGGCAGTATGCGACGGCATAGAATTTACGCAAGCTGTAAAGGACGGTTCGGCTGAACTTAAAATAAGCTTTACCGATATCGGCACTCATAATATTGACATAAGCTATTATGCCGACGGCGAATGGCATTTTTACAACACGATTTCAATATATGTCAGAGACAAATCTGTCGTCAAGCCTCAACTTGCGCTCGAATATCCGAATGCAACGGCATATGATGAGGTTCAGATAACCGCCGCTACATCTTCATACGCTTCTTCTGTCAAGCTGATTTCTGACAGCGAAGCAATAGAGCTTACACCCGTTACCAAAAACGGACTCATAACATGGAGCGGCATGGTTGAAATGACGCAAAATAAGCGCTTTGAAGTCTATGTTAACTGCCAAAATACCGGCAGAACGATTGAAATAGAAAAGCTCGACAAGCTCGTTATCGAAAACGGAAAGCTCATCGAGTGCCGTGTAAAGAGCGGAAAAATCGATGTTCCTTTTGGCGTGACCACTATTGAAGACGGTGCTTTTGACGGATTCACGGGAACGATTTGCTGCTACAAAAACTCGGCAGCACACAAATATGCCGAGGCTAACGAAATCGAATATATCAACTATGGCTGTAAAATCAATGTGCCGGATGAGCTTGAAATGAACGCCGGCGAAACCTTTGTTGCAGAGCACATTCCCGACCCGCTGATTGCGTCCGATTCTAATATAACAATAAGTTCAAGCGATTCCTCATCGGTAATCGTCACATACGACGGTTTCAAGGCAATAAGACCAGGGTATGCAAGGATCGATTTAAGCTGTACTGACGGTGCGGCCTCGCTAATAAAGGTCATCGTCAACGGCGGCTGCAGAAAGGGCGACATCAATGGCGACGGAAAGATAAATTCCTTCGACTCCCTCCTTGTTCTCAAAAATTCCGTACAGCTCAACGAGCTGACAGCGGAGCAAACGGCAGCAGCCGATATTAACAGCGACGGCGTGGTCAATTCCAACGATGCGCTTTTGATTCTCCAAATTACGACCTCTCAAAAAAACATTTGGGACTTTGTATAAAATTAACCGTGAGGCAGCCCATAAATCGGACTGCCTCATTTTTATGACTGAAAAATCCTGCTCACCGCAAAAGTGAACAGGATTTGTTTTTGTTTTTTCAGTCGATCTCAACGGAGATCTTCTGATTGTTTCTGTTAGCTGCCGAGCGCATGACCGTGCGGATAGCCTTGGCAATTCTGCCCTGCTTGCCGATAACACGACCCATATCGTCAGCCGCAACATGAAGATGGTAAACCGTAACTCCGTCCTCGTCGGCATCGTCAACGGTTACATTCACCGCATCGGGATTATTTACAAGTCCCTTTGCAATCTGTACCAATAATTCGTTCATCATTGTTACCTCTTTTGATTATTTAACAATACCGCTCTTCTTGAGAAGATCCTTAACGGTATCGGTCGGCTGTGCGCCGTTTGCAAGCCACTTTGAAGCTGCCTCTGCGTCAATCTTGATCTCTGCGGGATTCTTCATCGGGTCGTATGTGCCGATCTCCTCGATAAATCTGCCGTCACGGGGATACTTTGAATCCGCAACAACAACACGATAGAACGGTGCTTTCTTTGCGCCCATACGGCGAAGTCTGATTTTAACCATTGTAAAATTCCTCCAATAAATAAATATAAATAATATATCAATCACGCAAGTGATAAGTGCGTGTTTGAAAGCTTAAACATTAAATCCCTTGAGCTGCGAAAGGTCGGGGCGACCTCTTCTGCGCTTCTTACCTTTGCCGTTCATCTGCTTAAACATCTTTTGCATCTGCTTGTGCTGAGCAAGAAGTCTGTTGACCGCTTCAACATCCTGACCGGAGCCTGCCGCAATTCTCTTTTTGCGTGAAGGATTGATTATCTCGGGCTTTTCACGCTCCTGCGGAGTCATGGACTCGATTATTGCACGGACTCGGTCGAACTGCCGCTCGTCAATGTCAATGTCCTTTATCTGCTTCTCAACTCCGGGGATAAGCGAGAGAGTATCCTTGATAGAACCCATACGGCGAATTTGCGCCAGTTGATCAAGCAGGTCGTTCATATCGAACTTGTTCTGCTTGAGTCTTTTCTCAAGTTCCATTGCCTTTTTCTCGTCAAGAGCCATTTCAGCCCTTTCAATAAGAGAAAGCATATCGCCCATACCGAGGATTCTCGAAGCCATTCGGTCGGGGTGGAAGGTATCAAGGTCGGTAAGCTTCTCGCCGACGCCGACAAACTTGATCGGTTTGCCCGTAACGGCTCTTGTGGAAAGCGCAGCACCGCCTCTGGTGTCACCATCTAACTTTGTGAGCACGATGCCGTCAATACCGAGAGCGTCATTGAACGATGTTGCAACATTAACTGCGTCCTGACCGGTCATTGCGTCAACTACAAGAAGTATCTCATGCGGCTTGACCTCAGCCTTGATGTTTTTCAGCTCTGCCATAAGCTCCTCGTCAATATGCAAACGGCCTGCCGTATCAAGGAAAACATAGTCATAGCCGTGATCCTTGGCAAGCTTTATGGCTTCCTTGGCTATCTCGACAGGGTTGGTCTGACCCATTTCAAAAACGGGAACTCCGATACTTTCGCCGACAACCTGAAGCTGCTTGATAGCGGCGGGACGGTAGATATCGCAAGCGGCAAGGAGAGGTCTGTGACCCTCATTCTTGAGCATCAAAGCAATCTTTGCGCTGTGGGTTGTTTTACCTGAGCCTTGAAGACCGCACATCATAACGACTGTCGGAGGATGATTGGCGACCGCAAGGCGAGCCTTTGTTCCACCCATGAGCTCCGTCAGCTCTTCGTTGACTATTTTAATAACCATCTGCGCCGGAGTAAGGCTTTCCATAACCTGCTCTCCGACGGCTCTTTTGGTGACCTTTTCGGTAAAGTCCTTGGCAACCTTGTAGTTAACATCCGCCTCCAGCAGAGCCAGACGAACCTCACGCATTGCGCTTCGTACATCCGCTTCGGTCAGCGAACCTTTACTTTTCAATCGCTGAAAAGCGGCTTCAAGTCTTTCTGAAAGACCGTCAAATGCCATTCGGCACACCACCTTATTTTAAGAATAATCCTCCTCAAGGAGCATTGCGGCAACGGCCTTGATCTTCGCAGTTGCGTCATTGATCTCCTTGGAGAGAGTGTTTTTGCGGTTAAAATCGGCGATCTCATCGGAAACCTCGATAATTTCGCTCAAACCGCTTTTCATATTTTCAAATCGGGCGACCAGTCCGAGACGATTCTCCATGTTTTCAAGCTGGCTTTCGGCTCGCTTTATGGCGTCACGCACTCCCTGACGGGTTATGCCCTCGTTGGCAGCAATTTCGGCAAGTGAGAGATCGTCATTGTAGTAATAGCTGATAAATGTCCGCTGCTTCTCGGTCAGCAGATCGCCGTAAAAATCAAGCAAAAGGGTTATGTCAAGATTTTTACTCATCTCACTCATCCTCTCAAAAGAATGCCTGTAAAGTTTTTTTCTTTACAGGCATGTATTATACATTATGCAGCTTGCGTTGTCAAGTGTTTTTCGGAAAAATATAATTTAACCTTTTGCGTTTATCATTATGTTTTTAAATAAAACGAAAGCCTTTTTGACGGCAATGCCGATGAAGTAAACCAATATGCCCGATAAGAAAGATAAAATAAATACAATCGCAATCAAGCATAAATTATCCGTGATTTCAATCCCGGTCTTTTCAAAAAGTTCATTCTGAAAAAACAATATGTTATGAGCCCAGCAATGATGAGTCATGAACAAAATCATACTGCTTTTTCCGAGAAATGCAGAAAATCGATTGTTAAACCTATTGTTAAAATAGGACTGTTCGCTGATCGTCAAAACTAAGCCTAACCAAATAAAGCCGGCAGGAATATAATCAAAGCTTCTGTCAAAAGTTTTCTTCACAAGAAACATATAAAGAAAAACGAGCATATAACAAACAAATTCTGCGGCAGTAATAATAGCCCGTCCCGATTCGCAAAACCGCACCGTCTTAATTTTGTCCGAAGCCTCATTTGCCAATATCCCCAGCGTGATCATGGCTATTGCCCTGAGTATTCCCGGATTAAGCAAAAATCCGTTGAAGAAAGGGCTCGGATCAAAGTTGCCGGCGGTTCGTAAAACATAACCTATATTCAAAATAACTATCGGCAACGCCAAATATTTTACATAAATATCATAATATCTCCTGATAATGGGGTAAAGAACATAAATACTGAAAAACAGCGCCGCTAAGAACCATAATGTACCGGTATATGAAATACTCGGAAAGCCGAAAATCTGGAGAAAAAGCAAATCGCCTACGCAATAAAGCGCCCCTCCAAAAAGCGACCAATTCATTAAAATAACATTTACCATATAGAAAAATATAACTGCGGCAAAGTAAAACGGATAAATCGAAGTTACCCTCGAAAAGAAATATTTGTTTGACGCAGCCAATGTTTTGCTGACCGGCTCATTTTTATGAAGCTCTTTGTCCTTCTTTAATTTTTTCCCGAGAAAGATCCCGGAAACCATAAAGAAAAATTCAACTCCCAAGTAACCCGTTGCGCCGTATCCGTTTTTTACATTACTTTGTATATGATAAAAAATTATAAACATGCAAAAAAAGAATCTGAGAATTTCAATATTGCAATTTCTCTTAGCAGTCATTTAATCATTCCTTAATTTTTTTGTTATAACCATAAAAGCGCTCTTTTATTCCAATATATCATTAAAAACATGGTTTTAAACAAAAAGTGTGGAAAATTCTGTGGAAAGTGTTGAAAATTTTCATATTTTCCCATTGTAAAAATCCTCCGCCACCCTGTGAGCTGCTACCGCTAGGTCAGCCCGACACTCCTTCAATACCTGTTCAAAGGTTCTTTCACCATGGTCGGTAACATAAATTTTTCTGATATTTGAACCGCTCATATCGGTAACTCTGCTCATTCCGACGATAGCCACAACGGGCGTATCTCCCGAAAGCGAAGCAACCTCGGCAGGTGCCTTTCCGAGCAGGGATTGGTTGTCCATGCAACCCTCTCCGGTGATTACAAGCTCTGCATTTTTTGCGGCATTTTCAAAGCCTGTCGCCTTGAGCACGGCAGGTGCACCCTTGACGAGCCTTGCACCGAGAAAGCTTATCAGTCCGAAGCCGAGTCCGCCTGCCGCTCCCGAACCGTCAACCTGCGAATTATCTTTCCCGAGAGCCATTTTGCTGACCTCGGCAAGATTTTTCAGCCCGTCATCAAGTTCTTTCACCATGTCGCCGTCCGCTCCCTTTTGCGGCGCAAAGATGTAAGCCGCTCCTTTTTCACCGTAAAGAGGACTGACAACATCGCAAAGAGCCTCAATTTCAACATCGGCAAGGCGTTTATCAATATTTGCAAGATTTATTTCGGCAACTTCCGCAAGACCCGAACCGTTAAGCTCAACGGGATTACCGTCACTGTTGAAAAACTCCGCTCCCAGTGCCGCCGCACAGCCTATTCCGCCGTCGTTTGTTGCGCTACCGCCAAGACCGATAAGTATTTTTTTACAGCCTCTGTCCAAAGCATTCCTAATCAGCTGACCCGTGCCGTATGTCGTTGTCAGCATGGGATTTTTTCTGTCGGCAACCATCGGCAAACCGCTTGCCGCCGCCATTTCTATAACGGCGGTTTTGTCGGGAAGAATTCCGTAAAAGCTCTCCGTTTCCTCGAAAAGAGGATTTTTGACCTCGACGGTAACCTTCTCGCCGCCGTTAAAGAGCATTGCGTCAACCGTTCCCTCGCCGCCGTCGGCAATAGGAAAGCATCTTATCTCCTGAGAAACCTTGACCTTCAAAAACTCCGCCTTAATTATTTCGCAAACCTCGGTTGCGGACATTGTTCCTTTGTATGAGTCGGGAGCAATAACTATCATAAATCGACCCTCCGCTTACAGTTTGAAATCCTCTTCCGTAAAGTGACCTATACCGACCGATTTTTTCGGCACTCGTTTAAGCGGGTCGTATTTAAAACTGCGGCACGAAGAATCAAGCTGCCTGATTCCCGTTTTGACGCAGAGAACGCAGTCCCCGTCCGCCGCAATCATACCGTGGGAGCAGAGCCTGCACGCAGGTATGATATCGTCGGTATTCATAAGCTTTTTCCTCATTTTTTATCAGTCCTTTCGGAATGAATTGTTTGAAAATTATTTTATCACATTTTTCTGTCGGTTGCAAGGTTAATGTCGATTATGGTAAAAGCGCCGAGAACAAGCATGGCTACCGAAGCAGGCACGGAAACGGAATACGGCATTATAACAGCATCGGAAAAGTTTGAAAAAACCTGCGCTTCGCAAGGCAGAATTTTAAAAAGAACAAATGCAATCGGCAATGCAACAAAGCTGTTGGCGGCTCTTGAAACCCAAAATTCCGGCAGGGTCATTCCAATTTTTTTGACATAGGGCAAAAGTTGCATATGCACGGCAAAGCCCGACCAGCACAAAACAGGAGCAATAAGATAAACAGGCAAATGCTCGGCGGCAAATGCGCAGCCGCCGGTCACCTCGGACATAACGGCGGCGATATTGAACAGAGAATTTTTTTCGGCAATCCTTGTCAAAAAAGGATTAAATGCCGAAAAAAGCAGAATCCATGCGCAGATATTCAGCATTGCGCTCGTTGCAAGGGAAACAGACTCCGTCAACACAGACGCATCAATTTCATAATTTTTGTTTTCATTTTTTCTGTCGCTTTTCTTCGAAAAAAATCTTGATAAAAACCCGATAAAAAGTGCCGCAGATGTCTGAGCGACAAACAAAATTATGCCGCATTTTTTGCTTGAAAGCATCGTCGCTCCGACTGCGCCGACAACAAATGCAGGACCGGAATTGACGCAGAACCACATCATTCTTTTCGCCTGCGATGATGAAATATAATTATCCTCCCACAGCTGCGAGATCATCCTTGCGCCGACGGGAAATCCGCCGATAAGGCTCATTATTATTGCGCACGCCGAGCAGCCCGGAAGCCTGAAAATCTTCTCTGTCAGCGGAGAAAAAATTTTGCCGACAGCATTGCCAAGCTCCGAACGGACGATAAAATCCGAAAGAATAATGAAAGGGAAAAGCGACGGAATTACCGTTTCGCCGCAAAGAAAAAGTCCGTTGCGCACTCCCTCAACCATCGAGGATGGGGCGGAGAAAAAAAGTATGATAAAGCCGACCGAGGCAGCCGACAAAAAAATAATTTTTTTGTAATTATTCAAGAAAATCACCCGTAAATATATATGAGACGAAAACTTTATTATGATAGGGTGATGCAGGATGACTCCAAGAGAACAGAAACAATACAGCACTCCGCTTGCGCACAGAATTTGCGAAAAGCTGGAGCTTCCGGAGGATATTTTTCGCAATTGCAGCCACATTGAGCTGGTTTCAAACTGCTGCGCAATGGTTGACGGATGCAAAAGCGTTATGGAATACGACGATACGGTCATCAAGCTTTGCTTGGGAAAAAGCAGCGTAAAATTCACGGGATATGATCTGACAATAAAATCGCTTTCGCAGGAGCAGGCAATGATCGAGGGAAAAATTATTTCGTTGGAATTCAGCGAATGAGGGCTTATTATGATTTTCAGTCTTTTTCATTTAATTTTCGGCTGCGTTTATTTCACGGCAAGCGGCGGCTTTGCTGAAAGGTTTATCAATGTTTGCACCGCTCAGGGCATACGACTTTGGGGAATAAGAAAAAAATTATACGGACTGTCGGCGTGCACAACAATTGACGGCTACAAAAAAATAATAAATGCCGCCCATACAAGCGGCATGAAGGTTAGAATAAAAAAGAAGGTCGGGCTTCCGTTTATCGTCAAAAAATACGAAAGCCACACGGGACTTTTTGTCGGAATATTCGCCGTGCTTTTTATTCTTTCGATTATGTCAAACCATATTTGGGTCGTCAACATTCACGGAAACACAACCGTTGACAGCGAAAAAATCACCGAGGTTTTCTCCGAAGCCGGATTAAAAATCGGCGTCAAAAAAAATAAATTCGACGCAAGCGACATCAATTCCGAAGCCGTTTTGAGCATCGGTGAACTTTCGTGGGCGTCGATCAATATCGACGGCTCGGTCGCCGAAATTGAGGTAAGAGAAGCCGTGAAAAAACCAAGCGTTGAAAAATATTACGGCACATCAAACATGGTCGCGTCAAAGGACGGCCAGATCGAAATCATTGAGCCGTACAAAGGCTCGGCCGCAGTCAAAAGCGGTCAAACCGTCATGCAGGGCAGCTTGCTTGTCAGCGGAATAAGCCATGTAAAAAGCGGAATGTCGGTATTCAACGACGCCGACGGCTATGTTGTTGCAAGAACGAAAATCAGCGTAAATGTGCCGGTTGAAAACGATTATGTTGAGCTGAAACCAAAAGTAAAAAAGATATATTCGCTCATGTTTTTTGGCAAAGAAATTTCGCTTTTCAGAAAGCGCAGCGCCGACATCGTTTATCACCACAAATCGTGGCTTTATATTCACGGAGTAAAAATGCCGTTCGGAATTTTTTACACTCAGTATACAGATTTTGAGGAAGGAAACAATTCGGCGGACAAAAGCTTCACCGAGCTTTCGGCACTCAATGACTATGCGCTGAAAAGCTACAACGAAACGCTTCATTCACAAATCATTTCGCAAAATGTTGAAATAGAAAACGGAGCAATAGTCGGCGAATACAGTGCGTTTGAAAACATCGGAAAACGAATCCCGTTTGAAACAGAGGAACTGCCGCAGACGCCGACCGATTAGGCAAGCTTGATCTTCTTCACCAGCTTTGCACGGTCAAGCGCAAGCTCGGCAAAGATTATCTCGACTGCGCTCATGACTACAAGCTGTATAGCTCTCGTTGCGAGCAAAGCGGTAAAAGCCTTGGTATACAGGATCGAAATAAACAGCGTGTTGAGAAGAAAGCCGCAAATCAGCTGAGTTGAAAGAACAGCGAGAACTATTCTCGGGAAATTGCATTTTTTATAAAGCAAAAATCCGAAAACGAGTCCGGTTATTGCCGCCGTGGCGGTGAACCCGGGGAAATATGCGCCGGTCGGCACGAGTATCGCTCCGATGAAGTCAACGAGCGCACCGACAACCGCTCCGCCGACAGGACCGGAAATACAGGAGGCGAGCATAACGGCTACAAAGGCAAACTCGATTTTCGTGTTCCAAAGATTTACCACGGGAACCAACCTGCCGAGTACCACTCCCACCGCTGTCAGCAGGGCAAGAACGCAGATTTGCTTTGTGAAATTCTTCTTTTTTGTGTTCATAAATAAAAACCTCCTTATTACCCGTTTTGAATAATAAGGAGGCTGAAAGTCGCATTATTACCCAGCGGGATGCGACAGAAGAACCGCAAGAAAACTTTTCGTCCGACGGACAACTCCCCGTTCCGCCGGCACTTAACGCTCATCTGTCTACTCTGAACAGTGCTATTATATAACAAATATAAAAATTGTCAACAGTTATTTGTTAAATCCCTCTACCTTCATGTAATCCTTGGATTTGTATTTAATAAAAACAGTTAATGCCGCCCCAAACGGAATTGCAAGTACGGTCAAAAATTTCTTCGGAGATTCGGAAACAAATCGCTTGTTTTTCATCAATATCGAACTTGAAACATAATGAATGCAGTTCCTCATGACATCCTTGGGCTGAGGAAAAGCCGTCATATCAAATTTTCTCAAGAAAGCGAAGCCCTGCGGATTTTTCAGATACTGGCGGTACATATTCGTGCTCGATCCGTCTGCCATATATTCAACCACACAGACAGGCTCGTTCATGATTATCAGCGTATATTCGAGGTCGGCAAGCGTGTATTTATACGAAAGCGGAACATATTTCTCTCCCGGAAAGGTCGGATACGGAGGAAAGTTTTTCATTATATCCGTTCGATAAATAATTTTCTTGTCTCCCCTGCCGCCCCGCTGATAATACGAATAAAATGTCGTGTCAAATCGGTCGATTTCAAGCTCCTTGCCGATAACCTTTCCGTTATCAAAAATATCAAGGGCGAGGATTCCGGCATATTTTTTATCGCCGAATTTTTTCCAGCAGTTCACAATTTTTTCAACCGCATCGTCGGTCATATAATCGTCCGAATCGATGCAGGTGTTCAGCTCTGTATCAATATTTTCGTATGCGGTGTTGTGAGCCGTGTGCATTCCGCCGTTTTCCTTATAAACATAGCGGATCTCGAATCCGTTGTCTGGTACGCTCTGCCACTTCTTGATAAGCTCTGCGGTATCGTCGGTCGAGCCGTCGTCAACAACGAGCCACACAAAATCCTTCAATGTCTGACGGCGCAAGCTTTCATAACATTTGTGGATCGTATAAGCTCGGTTGTAAGCCGGTGTAAACACCGTTAAGGTTTTCTTTTGCTCTTCCATATGTTACCCTCCCGACAGGCAAGCTTCAATTAGGTTCTACCGAAAAAAATCCGCCGGGTAAAACCCGACGGATTACCACTATTCAATTATACAATCAAATAAGCTTTTTGTAAAGAGCGGTTATTTCCTCAACGCTCGTATCTCTCGGATTGCCCGGGCGGCAAGCGTCATCATAAGCCGACTGAGCAAGGAACGGAATATCCTCTTCCTTAACGATTTCCTTGAGGTCTGCCGGAATTCCGACATCATGTGAAAGCTGCTTAACTGCGTCAATAGCTGCCTTGCGAGCTTCTTCGATGCTCATATCCTCTGTGCCCTCAACGCCCATAGCCTTTGCGATGTCACGGTACTTATCGCCGGTCGAGGGAGCGTTATACTCCATAACGGTCGGGAGAAGAATTGCGTTGGCAACGCCATGCGGTGTGTCATAAAGTGCGCCGAGCGGATGAGCCATTGAATGAACGATACCAAGACCGACATTTGAGAAGCCCATACCTGCAACATACTGACCGAGAGCCATTCCCTCTCTGCCCTCCGCGGTGTTCTCAACGGCACCTCTGAGGTTCTGCGAAATAATTTCAATTGCCTTGAGATGGAACATATCGGAAAGTGCCCATGCGCCCTTTGTGATGTAGCCCTCGATAGCGTGCGTAAGAGCGTCCATACCTGTTGCGGCGGTAAGACCCTTCGGCATTGACGACATCATGTCGGGATCGACAACTGCAACAACGGGGATATCATGAACATCAACACAAACCATCTTGCGGTTCTTTTCCGCATCGGTGATAACATAGTTGATCGTAACCTCGGCGGCTGTACCTGCCGTGGTGGGAACTGCGATAATGGGAACGCACTTGTTCTTTGTCGGAGCAACACCCTCAAGCGAACGAACATCGGCAAACTCGGGATTGGCAATGATAATGCCGACCGCCTTTGCCGTATCCATTGAGGAGCCTCCGCCGATCGCTACGATGCAGTCTGCGCCAATCTCCTTGAACTTGGCAACGCCTGCCTGCACATTCTGAATTGTCGGATTGGGTTTGATATCTGTAAACAATTCATACTCGATTCCCGCATTTTCAAGTACATCTGTAACCTTCTTTGATACGCCGAACTTTACAAGATCGGGATCGGAAGCAACCATAACCTTTTTGAATCCCCTGCCCTTAATTTCATCGGGGATGGCATTGATCGCACCTGCGCCATGGTAAGAAGTTTCGTTCAGTACAAATCTGTTCATTGATTACACTCTCCTTAATAACCGCTTTCAAAACGGTTTTGTCTTTAAGCGTGCTCCGATTTATCACGAAATAACGCTTTATCTATATTATAAACCCAAATTTTGCAGAAATTGTGACATTTTTTTAACAACCTATGAATTTTTCAATTTCCTTTACTAAAAGCGTGCCGTTATCAACCGTAAACCTTATTTCATATCCCGCAAATCCGAAGCCGTAAAGCCTTTCGGGATCGTTCTGATATTGAGGCCTTGGGTCAAGCTCCAGCACCTTAACAAGAGCGGAACGCTTGCTTTCGGGAAACATGGTCAACAGCTCATCGGGAACAACAACATTCAGCCGTTCACTGCCATCCTTTGAGAATCCGCCGACAGCGTCCGGTTGACAGTCGGCATAAGGCACATACGGTTTGATATCAACAAGCTCCGTGCCGTCCATCAAATCAGCTCCCGAAACTATCAGCTCCGTGCCGTCGATTTTTTCAAGCTTCACGCAGGAAAGGCCAATGTTATTCGGACGAAAAGGCGAACGGGTCGCAAAAACACCCATTCTGACATTGCCGCCAAGCTTTGGCGGGCGAACGGTCAGCGAATGATTTTCGGCAGGGGTATTGAACTTCCACAAAAGCCAAATATGCGAGAAACCGTCAAGACCCCTTATTGCGTCGGGGCTACGGAATTCCGGTTCAAAAACAATTCTGCCTTTCAGTTCCTCCACCAATCCGCTCTGCCTCGGAATTCCGAACTTGGTCGGAAAATCCGTGTGAATTTTTGCAATTATTTTCATATCGTCACCTTTTCGCAACCGCCGATTTGATTGGAATGTAACTATCAGCGGATTTTTTCAAGGCAACGCCCCAATTGTGCGGTGTTGCCTTGAAAATATTATATCAAAACATGAGCAAAAAAACAATGTCAGCCACTTGAAAAATAATTTTGTGAGTGTATAATAAAGAAAAAATGACGGGAGGTTTAATCATGTCAGACTGGAATTCAAATCAATATATGAAATTTGCGGCGGAACGCACTCAGCCGTCGATCGACCTCATAAATCGAATTGCCGACACAACTCCGAAGCGAATACTCGATATAGGCTGCGGCCCAGGAAACAGCACTCACAGACTGGCTGAGCGATTTCCGAACGCCGATATTCTCGGTGCAGACTATTCCGAGGATATGCTGAAAAAAGCAAAAGCGACCTATCCGGAGCTGAATTTTAAGCAAAGCTGTATGCCGGAGGGTCTTGACGAGCTTGACGGAAAATTCGACCTCATTTTCTCAAACGCCTGTATTCACTGGATTCCCGACCACGAAGCTCTTATTCCCGCAATTTTCGATAAACTCGGTGACGGCGGTATGCTTGCCGTTCAGATTCCGTACATTCAAAAGGCTCCGTTTTATCGGCTTTTGAATTTGCTGGTCAACACCGTGGAATGGAAGAAGCTTGCCTCAATACGCAATTTTCATAACCTCCTGCCGGAGGATTACTATGATATGCTCGGAAAGCTCAGCGATGATTTCAGCATCTGGGAAACGACATATTACCACACGGTTCAGTCGCACAGCGGCGTAATAGAATGGTACAAGGGCAGCGGTCTGCGCCCGTATCTCGATATGCTTTCCGATGATGAACAGCCGAGATTTCTTGCCGATCTGACCGAGATAATATCCGAGAACTTTCCTCGCCGTGCCGACGGGTCGATAATTCTCAAAATGCCTCGCCTTTTCTTCACAGCCAAAAATACAAACCGCCGATGATTGCTCGCCGGCGGTTTTCTTAATTAAGGCAATTCCGCAACAATTGAGGGTGTGCGGTGTTGCCTTAAAATTTATGCTGATTTTCTTTTGTTCACTGCTCGTCTGATTGCCTTGCCTATCTCAAATACCGGGAAGGTTGAAAGCGCAAGACCTGCGGAAATTGCAAGCTCTTCGGTGCTGAATGTACCCGGTGCGATTCCGAAAACATCGCAAAGGCCGGGGATATAAATGGCTGCAAGGGTAAGTCCGGTTGTGGCAAAAAATGCGCCCAAGAGCCACCAGTTCATTTTCTTCAGCAAGTCTGCCGAGAAAATCGAAGCCTGGCGGGAACGCATATTGACGGCGCACATCATCTCTGCAAAGTTGACCGTGAGGAACGCCATAGCCATTGCATTTACGCATGTTTCTCCGCTGAAGAAGCCCTCCAGACTGTGCGTTCCGCCGCCGACAGGCTCAAGCCAATATCCGATGACATATGCGGCAATTTCGATGATTGAAAGGTAAACGCCCTGCCATATCATATCAACGCCTGCACCGCCGGAGAAAATTCCGTCAGTCGTTGAACGGGGACGCCGCTTCATAATATCGCCCTCAGCCTTTTCCATTCCGAGAGCAAGACCCGGGAGCGAGTCCGTAACCATATTGATCCAAAGAAGATGAACCGGCGAAAGAATCGTGAAGTGAAGAACAGACGCAACGAACATAATGATAACTTCGCTGAGGTTCGTTGAAAGCTGGAACTGAAGAACCTTGAGAACATTGTCGTAGATTTTACGACCCTCCTCAACGGCATTGACGATCGTTGCAAAGTTATCGTCGGCAAGAACCATGTCGGATGTTCCCTTGGTAACATCGGTACCCGTGATTCCCATTCCGATACCGATATCCGCAGCCTTGATCGAGGGGGCGTCGTTAACTCCGTCGCCTGTCATGGCAGTTACCATTCCGCGAGCCTTCCACGCCTTGACTATGCGGGTTTTATGCTCGGGCTGAACACGGGCATAAACCGAATACTTAACAACCTCCTCCTTGAGCTCCTCGTCGCTGAACTTATCAAGCTCTGCGCCCATGATAGCCTGGGAAGCGTCGGTAATAATGCCAAGCTCCTTGCCGATTGCGACCGCAGTGTCCTTATGGTCACCCGTGATCATAACCGGACGGATACCCGCATTGCGGCATTCGTCGATAGCCGCCTTGACCTCGGGACGAACCGGGTCGATCATACCTGTAAGACCGATGAAAATAAGGTCATTTTCAAGCGACTCCGGCTCAAAGCTTGACGGAGCGCTGTCATATTTTTTATATGCGCAAGCAAGAACTCTGAGAGCCTTGTCTGCCATTCTTTTGTTATCTTTAAGAACTGCGGCTTTGATTTCGTCGGTAATTTCGACTGTCTTGCCGCCAACAAGAGCCAACTTGCACTTCTTGAG
Organism: uncultured Coriobacteriaceae bacterium; assembly: GCA_963648385.1. Taxonomy (GTDB): domain Bacteria; phylum Bacillota; class Clostridia; order Oscillospirales; family Acutalibacteraceae; genus CAG-488. Next base: position 17,843 of record CAVJDU010000020.1, read on the forward strand.
AATTTCATCGGGTGCGCCCTTTGTATACTGAACTATTCCGTCCGCCGTTTTGTGAACGGTTGACATCATCTTTCTGCCCGAATCGAACGGAGCTTCACCGATACGAGGCTCTGCGGCGGTAAGATCGTTCTTGTGCATACCGAGCGAATAAGCATACGCAACGAGCGCAGCCTCTGTCGGCTCACCGGTAACATTGCCGTTTGCGTCAATCTCGGCATCGCAGCAGAGAGCCATTGCCTTGGCAAGCAGCTCCTCTTTTTCGCCGTAATGGTCCACAACGGTCATCTTATTTTGGGTGAGTGTGCCGGTCTTATCCGAGCATATAATCTGTGTACAGCCGAGAGTCTCAACAGCGGTCAGCTTTCTGATAAGAGCCTGCCGCTTACTCATAGCGGTAACGCCGATTGAAAGAATTATCGTAACAACTGCCGGAAGTCCCTCCGGAATAGCTGCAACCGCAAGAGCAATGGCTGCAATGAATGTGTTAAGCGAAGTTTCGCCGAGAAGCTTCCATGTGAACGGTTCATTTGAAAGCACAAGCGTTTCGATAACACCTACGGCAAAAACAAGCGCACTGATACCGATAACCAACTTGGTCAGGAAATGTGAAAGCTCCGTCATCTTCTTTTGAAGAGGAGTTTGCTCCTTCTCCGCCGTGCTGAGTGCGTCGGCGATCTTACCCATCTCGGTGTTCATGCCCGTGCCCGTAACAACAGCCTTGCCTCGTCCGTAAACGATGGTTGAACCGCTGTAAAGCATATTCTTTCTGTCTCCGAGGGCGATATCCTTCGAGCTGTCCTTGAGCATAAGAACATCAACCATTTTGGTAACGGGAACGGATTCGCCGGTCAAGGCTGCTTCCTCAACCTTCATTGAGTGCGATTCGAGAATTCGACAATCGGCAGGGACAGCGTCACCGGCCTCAAAAAGAACAACATCGCCGACAACGATGTCCTCGCTCTTGAGAACGACCACCTCGCCGTCACGCAAAACCTTTGAGGTTGCCGCCGTCATTTGCATGAGCGCATCCATCGCCGCTTCCGCCTTGCTCTCCTGAACAAGACCCATTATCGTGTTGATGATAACAACAACGAGGATAACGAGAACATCGGAAAAGTCCCGAACAGTCGGCTTACCGCCGGCTTCGATCACCGCAACAACGCCCTGAATGGCTGCCGCAACGAGAAGCATGATTATCATCGGATCGGCAAGCGAGTTGATGAATTTTTTGAACAGGCTCTCCTTTTCGGCTTCCTTGAGCTTGTTTTTACCGTTTTTCTCAAGTCGCTTTCCCGCCTCTGCGGAGCTTAAACCTTTTTCGGAGCTGCCGGTCTGTGAAAGGACTTCTTTTTCATTTTCAAGATAGTACTTCATAAAATGACCTCCTTTTTGTTAAGGCAATGCCGCACAATTGAGGAGTGCGGATTGCGTATCAAGATTTTTTGTCAGGGAGTAAAAGATTGGCGGCGCATGTTAAGCGGTTTTTGTACGGCATAACAGAGCATATCCAATCAAAGCGTGAGTCTCAATTCGTGCGTTATTACCTAAAAAAGACCTTTGACAGACTTATCGCCTGCCAAAGGTCTTGCATCAAATACGAAAAACGCATCGGTCTGCTGCCAGCTGAAAATGACCGGATATCTCAAGTCTTTAAAGCGTGTGGTGACAGCAGATAGGACAAATCCTATAGCTACTCCCCAATGGTTACACCTTTATATTATCATATCCAAAAGATTTGTCAAGATTTTATATGTCAAATATATACAAATAATCGGTAAAGTAAAAAATCAAAATATTTTTTCAGCCGCCGAGAATTGCGTTAAGGCAATTATCTTTATTTTTCAATATAGCTTTCCATGCATTTGCGAATTTCTCTGAACGCTTTCAATGCGTTCGAAGGCAAAAGCTGCTTGCTTGAAATTTTATATGCCCTTGCCTCGCCGTCCTCGGATACAGCTATTCTCACGGTTGTTATCTCCTCATCGTTGACAAGCACGGGGTTTTCCGTTCTGGCTGTCCAGCGCAAAATTCTGTATCGGTCAACGATTTTCGCAAGCTCTTCAAAAATTTCAACGCCGATATCGTAATATCTTTCACGGTCATAGGTCGTTTGATTGACAACATTCGACACGGCAAGCTCCGCCGTGTTTTCGCCTGTCTTTGACGCTCTGAGCGAATATGCTCCGCCCTCGATTCCGCCGCTGACGGTATATTCGCATTTAATGATATCGCCCTTGCGTTCCATTCTGAATTCTGCCATGGTTCTCACTCCCGTTCATCGTCCTTCTAATGCCTAATTCCATTTTATCAAAAGCAGAATTAAAACGCAACGGGCATTGCTTTTTTCATGTGTAGAATTTCAGCGTGTGTATTTGTGAATTATAACGAAAAGGCTGTGCAACCGGTCCTTTCATTTACGCTTTAATTTATGCGCCGATTCCGCGACCCTTAAAGCCTGTAATATCTTTTATGACCTCACCCGCAATTATCAATCCCACTACCGAGGGGACAAAAGCCGTGCTTCCGGGCACCTGTCTGCGCTGTGTGCACTTTCTCGCCGTTCCGGGAGGGCAAACGCAATGCTGACTACAGCTTATCGCCATATCGTCGATCGGTGTGATCGGCAGCTCCTTTGAATAAACCACCTTGAGCTTCTTGATTTTTCTTTTCTTCAGCTCGGTTCGCATGACCTTCGCCAACGGGCAAACCGAGGTCTTGAAAATATCCGTGACCTCAAACGCCGTCGGATCAACCTTGTTGCCCGCACCCATTGAGGAAATTATCGGCGTTTTTGTCTTGTTTGCGTTCTCAACCAATGCAAGCTTGCCCGTGACCGTGTCAATGGCGTCAACAATATAATCGTACTGTGAAAAATCAAATTGCTCGGCAGTTTCCGGGGTATAAAAAATTCTATGCTTATTAACGATTGCATCGGGATTTATCTCGGCAATTCTTTCCCCGGCAACATCGACCTTGTATTGGCCGACGGTTTTTCGGGTTGCAATAAGCTGGCGATTGATATTTGTCAGGCAAACCTTGTCGTCATCAATAATATCGATCGTGCCGACGCCAGAGCGTGCGAGTGCCTCCGCAGTGAAGCTGCCAACTCCGCCGATTCCGAAAATCGCAACACGGGAATTCTTCAACTTCTCCATTGCCTCATGTCCGTATATAAGTTCTGTTCTTGAAAATTGATTCAGCATAATTTTTATCCCTCAATTGTGCGGTATTGCCCTGACATTTCCGATGTCCGTTACAATTTTATATCCCGTCGATTCAACCCTTTTTTCAAGGCAGCCTCGGCACTGAGCAGCCTCCTCGCCGGTGCAGATCTTGTTTTCATAGAGCGAATATAATTTTCGTACCGAAACGGGCGAAAGGTTCGGCATAACGACATTTGCGCCGGCCTTCAGCCCAAGCTCACGCCCCTGCGGGTGAATCGTTCCAAGAGCGGTCGTTGACGGAATGAGCGCATACGGAAACATAAGCCTGAGAATTGAAACAAGCCTTAGCGTAAGCTTTACATCGCCGTTTTTGAACCCGGCAAACGGCGTGTCCGCATGGGTAATATACGGACCGATTCCGATCATATCCGGTTGAAGCTTCTGCAAAAATCGTAGATCGGAAATAAGATTTTCCGTCGTTTGGTACGGCGAACCGACCATGAAGCCGGAGCCTACCTGATAACCGATCTCCTTCAAATCAAAAAGGCAGCGTTTGCGATTTTCAAGGCTCATTGAGCCCGGATGCAGCTTGCCGTAATGCTCGGCATCGGCTGTTTCGTGGCGAAGCAAATATCTGTCCGTGCCTGCCTCAAAAAAAGCCCGATAGCTATCTCTTGATTTCTCTCCGATCGAAAGTGTGACTGCGCAATCAGGATAGCGGGATTTTATTTCGTGAACAATATCGCATATCATTTCGTCCGTATAATACGGATCTTCCCCGCCCTGCATAACGAAAGTACGGAAGCCGAGCTTATAACCCTCGTCACAGCAGAGTAGTATTTCATCCTTTGTCAGGCGGTATCTCTCCGCATTTTTGTTGCCGCACCGAATTCCGCAATAGTAGCAGTTGTTGCGGCAGTAATTGGTAAATTCAATAAGACCTCTGATATAAACCTTATCGCCGTAATTTTCCCTGCGGCGGATATCGGCAGCAGCGGCAAGCGGCTCATTAAATTCGTCGCTCTCAAGCAGTATCTTTATTTCATCATCGGATAAATCTCCGCTCTCGAAAAGCCTTTCAACCAAATCGTTCATACGTTCACCGCCCCAAAGCCGATATATACCTATCAAAATGATAGACTTTTTATATTATATAGAAGTACGCCGAAAAAGTCAAGAAATCCGCCGCAACAAGTTCAAAGTGCGATTTTATACATTTTTACAGATATATTATATTGACAAAAAATTTTCTGTAATATATACTCAAATAAACAAAAAGTAATCGCCGATTAACCAGAGTGCAATTGCCGGCGGGGCGGTATTGCCTTAATCAGCGGTTACAACCAGAAAAGAGGAGAGTCAATGCTTAAAATCGAACATCTAACAAAAATCTATGACGGATACAAAGCGGTTAACGACTTATCGCTGCACATTGCTCCGGGCGAAATATACGGCTTCATCGGCCACAACGGCGCAGGCAAAACAACCACGCTGAAATCCGTCGTCGGGATTCTTCAATTCGACGAGGGTGAAATTTTTATCAACGGAACCTCCGTGACCGCCGACCCCCTCAAGTGTAAAAAGGAGATTGCATATATTCCCGATAATCCCGATATTTATGAATTCATGACAGGAATTAAGTACCTCAATTTTGTTGCCGATATTTTCGGCGTATCCGCATCGGACAGACAGGAAAAAATTAAAAAATACGCAGATCTGTTTGAGCTGACCGCCGATCTTGCTCAACCGATCTCAACTTATTCGCACGGAATGAAGCAGAAACTTACGATAATTTCCGCATGGCTTCACGACCCGAAGCTTATCATAATGGACGAACCGTTCGTCGGTCTTGACCCCAAGGCAGCCCACATTCTCAAGGAAATGATGCGTGAGATCTGCGACGGCGGCAGTGCGATCTTTTTCTCCACTCATGTGCTTGAGGTTGCCGAAAGGCTCTGCGATAAAATCGCAATTATCAAAGAGGGAAGGCTTATCCGCTCGGGTACAATGGAGGAAGTCAAGGGCGATGACAGCCTTGAAGAAGTTTTCCTTGAACTGGAGGAAGAATAATGCTGAAACAACTTCTGAAAAAACAATTGCTTGAAATGTTTCAAAATTTCTTTGTTGATCGCAAGAAAAACAAGGGGCGTTCAAAAACCTCAAGCATAATGATGATAGTCGTATATTTTGGTTTCATCTGCATCCTTTTCGCCGGATTGTTTTTCGTTTTTGCCAATAGTCTGCTCCCCATTGTTGACAAGGGATACGACTGGATGTTTTTCAGCTTCATGGGGATCATCGCTGTTGCAATGGGTGCATTCGGCAGCGTTTTTAACACATATTCTGGGCTGTATCTTGCCAAGGACAACGATATGCTGCTTTCAATGCCGATCCCCGTCGGGTACATAATAGCGTCACGACTTCTCGGCGTTTATATCATGGGCACGCTTTATTCCTCCCTTGTCATTATTCCGGCGATCGTCGTTTATCTTTGCCACGCATACAACACAAAAGCTCTGATAGGCTCTGTTCTGCTTGTCATAATCATCTCATTGATCGTTATGATCCTTGCCTGCTCACTCGGCTGGGTCGTTGCAAAAATCAACAGCAAATTCAAGAATAAAAGTTTTATCACGGTTGTGGTTTCACTCGCTTTTCTTGCAATTTATTATGTTTTTTATGTCAACGCCAATGAGATCATTCGCAAAATAATTACCAACGCCGACGCATACGGAGCAAAAATAAAAGGTTCCGCTTTTCCTCTTTATATTTTCGGCAAAATCGGAGCGGGCGATATACTCTCGGCACTGATCGTTCTCGCAATAGTCGGCGCTTTGTGTGCGCTTACATATTATATAATCGCTCACAGTTTCATAAAAATCGCAACCGCTTCGCAAACCGCTTCAAAGAAGAAATATGTTGAAAAAAGCGTCAAGGTCAAAAGCATTGACGCCGCCCTGCTCGGCAAGGAGCTTCGGCGATTTTTCTCCAGCCCGAATTATATGCTCAACTGCGGGCTTGGAATTCTTATTCTTCTTGCCGCAGGCGTTTTCGTGCTGATAAGAAGCGATTGGCTGACAAATAAAATCTTAGAACTTTTCGGTAGCGAGAATTATATTTGCGTTGCCGCCTCCACTCTGATTTGTTTGATCGCTTCAACAAACAATATGTCCGCCCCGTCCGTTTCGCTTGAGGGCAAAAATATTTGGCTTGCGCAATCATTACCGATCACATCATGGCAGGCAATAAAGGCAAAGATAAATATGCATCTTTTGCTCACCGCAGTACCGGCATTTATTTGCAGCGTTTGCGCAATTATCGCTCTGCGGCCAAATGTCTTCGCTGCGATAATGATGATTGCAGAACCGCTGATTCTCATTTTGTTTTTCGCCATGTTCGGGCTTGTGCTCAATCTTAAATACCCGAACCTGAAATGGACAAACGAGGTCACGCCGACAAAGCAGAGCATGAGCGTTTTTGTTTCGGTATTCGGCAGCTGGATATATTCGGTGCTTCCGGCGGTATTCTATTTCCCGTTAAGCGAAAGAATTTCCGGCGAGCTTTATCTTGTCGGCTTTTCCGCATTCACCGGCTTGCTGTGTCTTGCGCTTGACTCTTGGCTCAGAAAAAAAGGCGCAAAAATTTTCGCCGCATTATAAATTATAAAACAAGTAACCGCTGATTTAATCCTACCACAATTATCAGCGGTTACATGATTTAAAGCAACATCGCACAGTTGTGGTGTGCTGTATTGCCTTGAAAAGGAGGAGTCTGATGAATAAAAAATATTTTTTGGTCGGAAACGCTCACATTGATCCCGTTTGGCAATGGTGCGTGCCGGAGGGACTTGCGGTAGTTAAATCAACCTTTCGTTCCGCACTCGACAGAATGATCGAATACCCGAATTATGTTTTTACCTCAGCCTGCGCATCATACTATAAATGGATAAAGCTCAGCGAACCCGAAATGTTTGCGGAGATCAAGCGGCGAATCAAAGAAGGTCGCTGGAAATATACGGGAGGAATGTGGGTTCAGCCCGATTGCAACATTCCGTGCGGCGAATCCTTTGTGAGACATCTTCTTTATTCCCAAAGATTTTTCAATGAAAATTTCGGCGATATTGCATATTCCGGCTATAATGTTGACTCCTTCGGTCACAACGGTATGCTGCCCCAGCTTCTCGCAAAAGCAGGCATGAAAAATTATGTTTATCTTCGACCGAGCCGTGACACGGAAAATAAAAATCTTCCCGAAAGCTCTCTTCATCATTGGATCAGTCCCGACGGAAGCACGGTTACGACATTTCATATTCTTGACGGCTACGGCAACGAGCTTCACGACGAACGAGTTGCGAAATACGAGAGTCAGCGTCACTCTCAAATGCTTTTCTACGGCGTCGGAAATCACGGCGGCGGCCCTGCAAAAAGGCACTTGACGCAGGCAGAGAAACTTATCCAAAAGGGCAACGCACTCTATTCCGGCGTTGATGAATTTTTTGATTATATTCGTGAAAACGAGACTGACGATCTCCCGACCGTCAACGAGGATCTTCAGCACCACGCAAGCGGCTGCTACAGCGCAAATTCGAAAATCAAAAAGCTTAACCGTGAAGCGGAAAACGAGCTGATCTATGCAGAAAAAATTGATGTTCTCGCTTCGGTTCTCACAAAATCCGAACCGAAAAGCAGCGAAACGGAAAAGGCGTGGGAACGAGTGATGTTCAATCAATTCCACGATATTCTCGCCGGCTGCTCAATCAAACCCGCCTATGACGACGCTTACTCCGGATTCGGCTATGCAAAAGAAACGGCAGCAGAGATAGGGACTTTTGCAGCAGAGCGAATTTCATGGAGAGTTAATACAACCAAGTTCTTCGACTCAGAGCTTTCCGAAATAAGAGGTCGCCTTTGGACTCGGTGCGGCGAAGGCTCCCCAATGGTCGTTTTCAATCCGCATTCGTTCCCCGTTAAGAGCTATGTAAGCTTCGGCGAGCATTGGGCAACGGGAGTTGTTGACGAGAAGGACAATGATGTTGAATTCCAGATGGTAAGAGCACCCTATACCGACGGGCCAAGCCTTAACCGATGCCTCTTTAATGTCGAAATTCCCGCATACGGCTACTCGACATATTTCATTTTCAGAGACAAGCAGAACTACACTCCGCCGAAAAGAAAAAACCAATTCTCGATCGGCGAAAGATTTATCGAAAACAGCGTTGTCCGCCTTGAATTTGACGGTAACGGCAGCGTCGTTTCCTACTACAACAAAAAGAAAAACAAGGAGCTTTGCGAAAACCCGATGAGTGCAATCGTCTGCGAGGACAGGGAAAGCGACACATGGGGACACCTTGTTTTCGACTTTAACAAAGATATCGGCAGCTTCGGAAATGCGGAATTCACCGTCGAAGAAACAGGCACTCTCCGTGCAACGCTCAGGGTAAAATCGCACTATAACAATTCCGTTCTCATTCAATATTACACGCTTTACAAAAACAGCGATAAGGTTGAGGTCAGGTGCAAAACCTTGTTCAGGGAGGAATATAAAATTCTCAAGCTCACCTTCCCCGTTGCAATAAGCAATCCGACGGCGATTTATTCCATGCCGTTTGGTTTTATCAAGAAAAAGACAAACGGCGAAGAAGAACCCGCTCAGGGCTGGACGGCTCTCGAAAACGGCACGGACGGTTTTGCGCTCATCAACAACGGCCGTTACAGCTTCTGCGCCATCGGCAACGAGCTAAGAATGATCGCAGCCAGGGCGTGCGCATACCTTGACCATTACGGGCAGGCAAATCGTGACGAAAACATGGAAATGCTCGACAGCAACGAGCTTGAATTCACATACGAATTCATGACCTACGACAGCGGAAATTATTCCGAGCTTGTCCGCGAATCCGAGCTGCTCAATATGCCGCTCAAGCTTTATCAGGAAACACACCACAAGGGCACGCTGCCTCCGACCTATTGCGGAATGAGCATCAACTGCGACAATGTTATCGTTCAGGCAATAAAAATCGCCGAGGATAAAAACGGATATGTTCTGCGTGCGATCGAAACGGGCGGCAAAGCTTGCACGGCAACGCTTGATCTGAAATTTATCGGCAAAAAAATTACTCTTGATTTCAAACCGCAGGAATTTAAAACGATTTTTGTTCCGTTCAACGGCGGAGAAATCGAAGAAATTTTGCTCACCGAGCTTAAAACAATACCGCATAATTGATGAGTGCAAATTGCAAACAGGGCGTGCGCCTCAATTCGTGCGTCCTTGCCTTAAATAACAAACGACCTCCTTGCAAACACGCAGGGAGGTCATGTTTATTATGCTGTTACCACTTGATTAAAATGCAGCCATTTTCCACTCCAACAACGGCATTGTCTTCTTTAAATTTATTGCTCACACCGAGCGGAAAGAACGGAGAAAGTGTAAGATTTTCCGCTTCATAAACTGCGCCTTTGATCGATATTCCCTCGGCAATTCCGCCATAAGCGAAAACGGAAAGCGTTTTGCCTTTTTCCGAAAGAAGCGTGATATGGGAATTTTTGATAAGCGCAAAGTATTCACTCTCACCGACAAGGAAGCCCTCCCCGCCGTGGTCTGCGATATATGCCAGCGACTGAATATTTGCGATCGTGTGATCCGTTCGCTCGCCGCCGATTCCGCCGTAAATCGCAAAGCGTTTGTAACCGTTGTTGAAGCCGTATTTTATCGCCAACATTGTATCCGTATCGTCTTTGAGGACGGGGAAAACTTCGATCGGCGTATCCGTTTCGGGCTTCTCGGACGAATCGAAATCGCCGATTATAACATCGGGCTTCAGCCCTGCCCTTTTCACATTCTTATACCCTGCGTCCGCCGCAATTATCAAATCGTCCCGGTCGGGTTTCGGAAAATTATTTTTCATTTCAACTGCTGAAAAAATATAACATGTTTTCATAATCTTCACCGTCGTTTGCCGTTCTTTTTAAGGCAATACTGCGCAATCCGCACACCCAATTGTGCGGTACTGCCTTAATATTATAATATAAAATTTTATCTTTTTCAATAAGCCGACGCTTGAAATTGCGCTGTAATTTAGTCGGCTGAGGAATACTTCGGTAAATTTTCCGCTTTTCCTTGAAATACATCCGGTTATGGTTTATACTATATGAGGTGGCCAAAGAATAAATCAAGGCGCATTTTTCGGCGGTTACTAAGGGAATACGAAAGGAGTCATGATGTATTACATTATAATGGACCTTGAGTGGAACAATGTCTTTGTCAACCGAACGAAGAACTTCATGAACGAGATCATAGAGGTCGGCGCAGTTATGCTAAATGACAAGCTTGAAAAGGTGAGCGAATTTTCTTGCTTTGTTAGGTCAAAAGTCGGCAAAAGAATACGAAGCAATATTAAAAAGCTGACGCATATTACAAACGACGATATGCGCAGCGGCGAACCGTTTGAATCTGTTATGAAAAGCTTTGAGGATTGGATAGGCGACAGGGATAATGTTATTCTCACATGGGGAAACAGTGACATTCGGGTCATTATTGAAAATTTCCGTTTTCTGACCGACTGCAAAACCGTTCCTTTTTTGTCGAACTACACCGATGTTCAGCGGTATTTTCAAATCAAAAGAAATATACCCGTAGACAGGCAGCTCGGACTTTTCAACGCTGCCGAAGATGTTGGGCTTGATCCGAATAGCTTTTCTCATCACAGAGCACTGGACGACAGTCTGCTGACCGCCGAATGCTTCAGACGGGTTTATGACGATGATTTTGAAGAATATATTCAGCCGTGTGACGACGAGTTTTATGAAAAGCTTTTTTTCAAGCCGTATGCAATTAGCAATATAAACAGTCCGCTTGTTGACAAAAGCCTTTTTGACTACACCTGCGAGGAATGCGGGGTCAAGGGCAAGCTCATAAAGAAATGGCGGTATTCCAATCAATATTTCCGTGCAAATTATGTTTGTCCGCAGTGCGGCAAGCGTGTTCGGGTTGCGGTTCGCTTCAAAAAATATTTTGATCGCCTTGACACAAGAAAAACGGTTACGCTCATTACCGATGAGCAAGCGACCGTGCTTATACAAAATGGCCTTGAATAATTTATTCAGGGTCTTATTTTTTGTATAAACCGTAAAATGTGAACAAATTTTAAATAAATGATTGACAAACGCAAGGATCCGGTATAAAATAAATCAAACTCTTTAAGAGCGGTACAGTGATGCCGACAAGATTTTACATGAAGCAGAGCAAGGTCTGCATATATCCATATGTAATTCTGTGTCTTGTCGCACTGTGCGACAGGGCATTTTCTTTTTTTCGGAGGCTCACATGAACAAGAAGATCATGGACGAAGCGGCTCTCAGAAGAGCCGTAATGAGAATCTCACACGAAATAATCGAAAAAAACAAGGGAACGGAAAATATTATGCTTGTCGGGATCAAGCGCAGGGGGATTCATCTCGGGCAGATGATTCACGACAACATCATGAAAATTGAGGGCGTTGATGTTCCGTTCCGAACTCTGGATATACATTTTTACCGTGACGATTTAACGAAAGAGAGCGAAGCACCGGTATATAATGCCGAAAGCGAACGCTTTGAGGTCACAGATAAAAAGATCGTTCTTGTGGACGATGTTATATACACGGGCAGAACGGTTCGGGCGGCGATTGAAGCGATTTTCACGATGGGCAGACCATCGCAAATTCAGCTTGCCGTGCTGATAGACAGGGGTCACCGTGAACTGCCGTTTAAGGCGGACTACATCGGAAAGAGTATACCGACATCAAGGAACGAAACAGTGTCGGTAAAAATTGAGTGCATCGACGGCGAAACAGGCGTTGATCTGCTCACGGATTAAGTATTTAAACACGAATGTGATTTAAATAAAGGAAAATAACGGAGGTATATTAAATGCAACTCATCTACAATGTCAAAGACAAACCGAAATTCGGTCAGCTTATCGTTTTCGGTTTCCAGCAAGTTCTTGCAATTCTTGCGGCAACGATCGCTGTTCCGACGATTATCGGTAACGGAATGTCGCAGTCGGCAGCACTTTTCGGAGCAGGCGTCGGCACGATCGTTTATCTTCTCTTCACCCAGTTTAAAAGCCCTGTTTTCCTCGGCTCATCATTCGCTTTCATCGGCTCGATGTTCGCAGCATTTGCCGGTGCAATTTCCGAAGCAGCCGGACATTTCGGACTTATCATCGGCGCTCTTTTCGCAGGCTTTGTTTATGTTATCATAGCAATTGCAGTAAAATTTGCCGGTGTTAAATGGGTCAACAAGCTCATGCCTGCCGTTGTTATCGGACCCACGGTTTCAATCATCGGATTGTCTCTCGCAGGCAACGCAGTCAGTGACCTCACACTCGGCAAGGTCATGAAAGAGGTTGTTACTCAGTCGATCGAAGACGGCAAAATCGTTGATGTTGTTTCTTCCGAGTCTGCCGCAAGCCCCTATGTTGCGCTTATCTGCGGCCTTGTAACGCTCTTTACGGTTATCATCTGCTCCGTTTACGGCAAGAAGATGACGAAGCTCATTCCGTTCATAATCGGAATTCTTGCAGGCTATGTTGTTGCCGCAATTTTCACCGTGATCGGTATTCAGACAAATAATATTGCCCTTGAGGTTATCGACTTTACGGTTTTCCACGATCTCAAGCTGTTCTCCGTTCCTGATTTCACATTCATGGAGGCTGCAAAGGGCCTTAAGGAGATCGACGGTCAGTATATCGCAACTGTTGCCGTTGCTTATGTTCCCGTTGCATTCGTTGTTTTTGCAGAGCACATTGCAGACCATAAGAACCTTTCCTCAATCATTGAGAAGGATCTTCTTGAGGAGCCCGGTCTTCACAGAACGCTTCTCGGTGACGGCGTAGGCTCAATGTTCGGCGCATTCTTCGGTGGCTGCCCGAACACAACATACGGCGAGTCTGTCGGCTGCGTTGCAATCACGGGAAACGCTTCGGTTGTTACGATCCTTGCCACTGCTATCATGTGTATGGTAATTTCTTTCTTCGGACCGTTCGTAACCTTCCTTGCAAGTATTCCCAACTGCGTAATGGGCGGCGTTTGCATCACGCTCTACGGCTTCATCGCCGTCAGCGGACTCAAGATGATTCAGGAGGTTGACCTCGATGACAATAAGAACCTCTTCGTTGTTGCGGTTATCCTTATCTGCGGCATCGGCGGCCTTACAGTAAACTTCGGCAAGGTAACACTTACCTCCATCGCTTGTGCTCTTATCCTCGGCATCCTCGTTAATGTTTGCCTTTCCAAAAAAAGAAACGAAGCATAAGCCGAATATTTGAATAAATTTGCTCCCACTCGTCAGACGGGTGGGAGTTTTGCTTTATCTGCCGAATCGCCCTTAATTTGTTGCATATAACAATATTGCATGGTATAATAAAAATCGTCAAAGATAAGCGGTGTACCGCAACAGGAGGCATGAAAATGGATAAAATAAAGAAAAATTTCGGTTTCGGTATGATGAGGTTGCCGATGAACGGCGAAGATGTTGACATAGAAGAAACCAAAAAGCTGGTTGACACATTTTTGAAAGCGGGATTTAACTATTTTGACACTGCACACGGATATATTCAAGGCAAGAGCGAGGCGGCGGTCAAAGAGTGTCTTGTTGACCGCTATCCCCGTGGAAGCTATGTCCTGACCGATAAGCTGACCGAATCATATTTCAAAAAGCAAGATGATATTCGTCCGTTTTTTGAGAGTCAGCTTGCCGCCTGCGGCGTTGATTATTTCGATTTTTATCTCATGCACTCGCAAAATTCAGAGATATATAAAAACTTCAAGGCTTGTCGCGCCTACGAGACTGCCTTTGAGTTAATGGCGGAGGGCAAAATACGCCATGTTGGAATTTCTTTCCACGACAGTGCGCAAATGCTTGAAAAGATATTGACGGAATATCCGCAGATCGAGGTAGTTCAGCTTCAGTTCAATTATGTTGATTATAACGATCCCGGAGTGCAGAGTCGAGCCTGCTATGAGGTTTGTCGAAGATTTAATAAGCCGGTGCTCGTTATGGAACCTGTCAAAGGCGGCAATCTTGTTAATCTGCCGGAGGAGGCGAAGGCTGTTTTTGACGAGCTGAATGGTGGAAGTTATGCGAGCTATGCTCTGCGCTTTGCTGCAGGTTTTCCGGGCATAATTATGGTTCTTTCCGGCATGAGCAACATGGAACAGGTTCAGGACAATGTCGGATTTATGAGGGACTTTAAGCCGCTTAACGAAAAGGAGCTTGAGGCGGTAAAAAAGGTTCAGGCAATATTCAAAAGCAAGAATCTGATACCTTGTACCGCTTGCCGCTATTGCATCGACGGCTGCCCGAAACATATTTCAATCCCCGATTTGTTTGCCGATATGAACGCAAAGCAGATCTACCACGATTGGAACGCCGACTTTTATTATACGAATGTTCATACCTCGGAGGGTCGGAAGGCGTCCGATTGTATTAAATGCGGCAAATGCGAAAAAATCTGTCCGCAGCATTTGCCGATCCGCAAACTTTTGGTCGATGTTGCGGCTGAGTTTGAAAAGAAATCGGATGATTAAAGCAAATTTGACTTAGCCGTTGCGGCAGTCAAGATAATCAAGAAACCGTTTCACGGCAAGTGAGGCGGTCTTTCTGTTTTTTATCGCAATTCCGACGCTCCTATAGGTCGGGATATCAAGCTCCTTGGCGACAATACGGTAAGGATTTCGCCTGAGAATAAGCTTCGGCAGAATGGCGATGCCGAGTCCGCTTTCGACCATTGACATAATTGCATAATCGTCCCATGTTGTGAATTTCACATTCGGATTCAGTCCGCAACGCTCAAAAATTTCCGTAAATTCTTTGTTTTTTCCCCGCTTGAGCATTATAAACGGTTCGCCGCACAATGCGGTTATGGGAAATTTTTCGCAATTTGCCATTGGATGATTTTCGGGAATAACAGCCATCAGCTCATCCTGTTCAAGAAACATCGTTTCAAAATCCGGGCGCGTCGGCAGCCGCAGAAATCCGCAATCAATCCTGCCCTCAGCGATCCAACCCTCAATCTCCGTATAGTCGCCAAGCAAAAGCTCATAGTCAATGTTCGGATAGTCTTTTTGAAAATTTTTAATAATATTCGGCAACCAATGCGTTGCAACGCTTGAAAAAACACCTATTCTGACAATTCCCGATTGCAATCCGTTGAGATCGTCAACTTGCATTTGCAATCTTTCATAGCATTTGCAAAGTTCTTGTGCAAACGGCAAAATTTTCAACCCGTCAGATGTCAGCCTCAGTCCGCTTCGGCTTCGCTCAAGCAGCGTTATTCCCCATTCCTTTTCAATATCGTTTATCATTCGGCTGATTCCCGATTGTGAGTAGTTGAGAATTTCAGCGGCTTTGGTGAAACTGCCACACTCAACGGTTTTGATAAGAGCCATGTATTTTAAAATATTTGCGTCCATTTTGCACCTCTACATCTGGTTTTGTAATGTATAATATAAAAAATATTCGCTTTTCAAATGCATAAATCAATGATATACTTTATTTTGAAACAAGTCAAGAGAGGAATAATAAAATGTTTTATGTAAGCGATATCAAAACGACCGCTCCTGCGGAATTCAAAACCGGGCTTCAGGAAAAAGTATATAAAACACTCGATCATCTTAAAATACCGTATGAAAGAGTTGACACGGACGAAGCAATAACGATGGAGGATTGTGTACTGATTGACGAAAAGCTTCAAATGAAAATGGTAAAAACGCTTTTTCTTTGCAACCGTCAGCAGACTTTGTTTTATCTTTTTATCACCGTCGGTGACAAACCGTTTAGCTCCAAGGATTTCAGCGCTGCGCTTGGAATTTCAAGAGTTTCCTTTGCGTCTGCCGAACCGATGAGCAAAATGCTCGGCACAAAAATCGGCGCAGCAACTGTTTTCAGTGCACTTTTGCCCTCGGCAGAGGATGTGCAGATCGTTTTCGACCGTGATGTGCTTAAAGAGGAATTCTGCGGTTGCAGCGACGGTACAACCACAAGTTACATAAAAATTAAAACGAACGATATTATACACAAGGTTCTCTCCTTTACAAAGAGAAATTACTGCGTGATTGAGGTGTGAGTATGAGTCTTTATCAAAACAGGATCGTAATCAAGGTCGGCACATCGACGCTGACAAATGACCTCGGCAAAAGCGATTTGCGTTCGTTTGACAGGCTCGCTTGCGTACTTTCCGACATTCAGAACATGGGCTATGAGGTAATTCTTGTTTCGTCGGGAGCGATTGCCGTCGGTTCTCACAAGCTAAAAATGGCAGACCGCCCCACAAGCATGAAAATGAAGCAGGCTGCCGCTGCGGTCGGACAATGTCGAATAATGTTTCTCTACGATAAATTTTTCAGCGACTATGACAAAACTACGGCGCAGATTTTGCTCAACGCCGAGGATATCGAGCAGGAGGAGAAAAAAGAAAATCTGATAAATACCTTTGATGCGTTGCTCGAAATGGGCGCAATTCCCATCGTCAACGAAAACGATTCGGTCAGCTACACGGAGATTGAATCAACCGAACGGCTTTTCGGCGATAACGATATGCTTTCGGCTGTCGTTGCCGTACTCTGCAAGGCAAAACGGCTAATTATACTTTCCGACATTAACGGACTTTATGAAAGCGATCCTCGCTTACACCCGGAGGCCAAACTGATTGAAAAAATCGAGAAAATTGATGAGAGCGTGTATGCCCTTGCCGGCGGCGCAGGCTCACGCAGAGGGACGGGTGGAATGAGGACGAAGCTTCAAGCAGCAAAGCTTGCAACCTCCAACGGAACTGACACGGTAATAACAAACGGCAAACGCCCCGAAGCGATATATGACATTTTGAACAGCAAAAAAGCCGGCACACTCTTTGCCGGCAAGAAATGATACAAGGCTATAAATCACATTTGTAAGCGTGATTTATAGCCTTAATTTGTTTTAGCCTATAGGATTTATTTGAACTCTTTTTGTGCTATGAAATTGCTGATGTAAATATCACTTTTAGACCATTCAGAACTTGCTTTTATGCAATAAGCTTCTATAGTTAAAGTGTCAACACCACTAACATTAAATTCGATACTTTGAGGAAGAACACCAGCCGTTATATTTGTGGAAGTATAAATCTTTTTTCCATCAGCATATACTATGAAGTACGATTGATTTTTCGTATCTTTATCGTCTTTAGGAAGAAAAAGAGTGCCGCTAACAGTATCATATTTTTTTGAAAGCTTATATGTATAGCTGTTCTTATAGTTTTCCGTAGTTACCGCCGCACTATATCTAATAACATTTTCTTTTTCTACATTATCGTTTGTTGTTGATGAATTATAAAAAGAACTTGAAGTATCTTTTTTAAGGATATTATCTTCATTATACAATTCAAACGGAAGATACTGCTCATATTTCGCTTTAGATGCCTGGTATGTTGCATTATCCGGAGAAAGCTCTAAGGCGAATTTAATATTGCTGACTGCGGAATACGCATCCTTTTTATTGAAGCTTTCCTCGGCTTTTGTTGCATAGGATTCCGCATGTTTCGCTTTTGCTTCGGACATTTTTTTGTTTATGGTATCTATGTAGCCCATAAGACCTTCATTATTTTTAAAGCGTGAGCTTGCCTCATCTAAGGTGCTTATAGCAGTTTCATAGTCTCCTGACTGCATATATGAGTCGGCTTCCGTGACTACGGAGTCAATATAGAGTCCCAAGCTGTCAGTTATTAAATCCTGCGAATCGGAATAACAGCCACTGTCTTCCGGAACAAGACATAACTGCGCAATAGCTCCATAATAATCTTTTTGATTATATGAATTTACACCGCTGCAATATGTCCGTGCACTACTTATTTTGTCGTTTAGTTCATTCCATAGAGATTGATTGTTAATTGAAATACAGCTGCCGAGTGGAAATCCGTCGCTGCTGTAATAGTAACCCGATCCCTCGGTAGACATAAGCGTACCATACTTGGCTAACCAAATATCAACAGCCTGCTCGTTATTTTGCGCTTCGCTCTTGAAATCGAATTTATCAATATCTTTGATCATATCTTCAATCTTGTCGGCGATTAACTTATCAACCTTTTTTAATTCGGATGAGTCCACTAACGCATTGGAATATTCAATTTGAACGCTCTGATAATCATTATCTTTGAGCGCTTTTTTCATTTTGCTTGTTACAGAATTGCTTCCGCTGATAGCACAAATTACTATGATCACGACCGCAAGAGCCGCTCCGAGAGCGATGATTGTCGGCTTTGTCGGTTTCTTGAGGTTTGAAACCTTTTCCTTGATCTCATCTTTAATATTATGAAGCTTATCCGAGTTTTTTACCTTCTCTATTTGAGTCGAAACATATTCTTTGTTTGCTTTTTTTGTCCTTGTACCGCAAAAAGGGCAAGCTGTTGTTCCGTCAGCTATTTCAGTACCACATTTTCTGCAAAACATTATTTCCACTCCACGGCTTAGAATAAGTGCGAAAGAGAAGCTCCGCTTGCAATAATAATTATTGCCGCAATTGCTACAATAATATACCAGCACCAGTATGACCTTGCAAAGCTTCTGCGAGTAATATTGGACGAGTTAAAACAGAAAATCAGATTGAATATCAATCCTATTATCGGAATTGTAAACAAAACCGAATAACCAAAGAATGCCCATGCGCTTAATGTGTCCTTTTGGGGGTTGGGAACGACCGCCATGTACTGAGGCTGCTGATTATAAACATAATTAGCCGGCTGAGCAGGAGCCACGGGAGGCTGCTGCATATAGTTGTTTTCGGCGGCAACCCTGCTGCCGCATTTTTCACAGAAAGCATCGTTCTTGCTTAATGTGTTTCCGCAATTTTTGCATACTGACATTTTAAAATCTCCTCGTATAATAAAGTAGTAGTTATTAATGTCCCTCTTCAAGGACGAAAGATGC
>CAVJDU010000021.1:0-35943 GCA_963648385.1 uncultured Coriobacteriaceae bacterium
TTGTGCCTGTTTTCGCAATTCTTTCGCGATTTGCACTTGTGTATAGGTTAATTTTTGGGGAAGTTAGGTTCTACCAAAAAAGTCCTGAAAAGTAAATAAGGATTGCCGTTAAAGCAACCCTTGTTTATGCCGAGTAATCGCTTTTAACCACGATCACACCGTCTTTCCATTTTTACATGAGGAATCCCGTCCTCAAGAAATTCCTCGGAGCAAACATTGAAGCCCTCACGCTCATAAAAACCCGTCGCATAGGTCTGCGCTTCGATACAGATTTTTTCCGGCTTCAGCTTTTCTTCAACAATCGCTATTGCGTTTTTCAAAAGCGAACCGCCCACCCCTTTGCCGTGCTCAACGGTAAGCACTCTGCCGAGCTGAATTGTTTTTTCGTCCTTGCAAAAGGCACGAAGATAAGCCGAGATTTTTTCGCCCGACTTATAAAAAATGTGCAGACTTTCATAATCAATATCATCAATATCCTGATAGGCGCACTTCTGCTCAACAACAAAAATCTGTACCCTTGCCTTTAAGATCTCATAAACTTCCGTCGGAGAAAGTTCATCAAAAAATTTAGCTTCGAGTCTCATCATTTCCTCCTGTATAGCCGCTGATTTAATTAAGGCAATACCACACAATTGAGGTGTGCGGTATTGCCTTAAAATAATTTCTATATGCTTATTTTTTACTCTTTGCTTTGCCCTTCGCACCCTTTGAGTTATATGTAAGGGCACCGACAAGCATAATAACGGCAGCAATGATGATGAAGCCGACATTCTTTATGCCGTGTTTTTCAATGGCTGCATAAATGAACAGGCACGCACCGGCAAAGGAAAGGATAGGCATTACAAATCGACGGAAGAAGTTCAAATCCTTGCTCTTGACCATAAACATGATATAAACGGGAAGATAGAAAGCATAAACGCAAATAAGCGGAAGCTCTGTTGAGTCAAAAAGGAAGATCGAGCCTTTTCCCGTATAGCCTGCAAATGGAGTAAGGTTCGCCATATAGAAATAGAAAAGCCAAACCGCATTTGCGATAAGAGCAACGATGGAAGCGTTCGACGGCATCTCTGTCGCTCTGTCGATCTCACCGAGATAATCGGGTCTTGGACCGTGATTTCTCGCTGCGAGGGAGAAAAATCCTCTGTCACAGGCAAGAGTAAGACCGTTGAGCGTGCCGAGACACGAAATTGCGATAAACACGGTCAAGATCGTACCGGCAATGTTACCGAAAATCGTCTTGAAAGCGAAGCTCGCTCCGTTCGGAAGAAGGTCGGCAGTCTTGATGCTGCCGGAAATTCCGATGTAGTAAAGCATATAAACGGCAACAACGATAATCGTTCCGAGAACAAGCGCACGGGGAAGATTTTTCTTTGCGTTTTTAAGCTCAGAGTTGATAGCCGTTGCGATGATCCAACCCTCATAAGCAAAAACCGAGGTGCAGACGCCGGCAAGGATAAGGTCTGAGGAAATGCCCACTCTTGCAACCTGTGTGCTGGAAACGATATTGCCTTCGGCGTCCTTGACAAGCTCAACGACTGAATTCATGTTTTCGATAAGCACACCGTTCTTTATTCCGAAAATCGTTCCGACAATGGCCATGAGCAAAAGCGGAATGAGCTTGATAACCGTAGTTGAAACCTGGAAATGACCGGCAAGCTTAGGTGAAAGCGTATTGAGCGCAAAGCTCATGATAAGGTAAACAAAAGCCAAAACCATTGTTTCCGCATCCGCTGCCCCGTAGCCGAAAAGAGCCATTGTGTATCTTGCCGAAAGCCAGGCAAGAGCCGATGTCATCGCAGGATAATAGATCGTTGCCATAAACCAGCCGACATAATAAGCGTACTTGCTGCCGACAAGAGCCTCCGAATAGTCAACGATACCGTTGATCTTCTCGAATTTTGTACCCATAACGGCAAAGGTATATGCGCTGATTACCATAACGAAACCGCCGATGAGCCATGAAAGCAATGCAACCGGGAGGTCGCCGTTCGTGATGTTGAGCATCGCCTCTGCCTTGAAGAAAACACCGGAACCGACAACGATTCCGACAACCATGCAGATAGCGGTGATCAAACCGTATTTCTTTTTCAATTCTGCCATTTGGATTTAATCCCCTCTCTTTTTTCATCCAAAGAAAAATAAAATAAAAATCTGTTAGTAAATTATACAATACTTCTTGCAAAAAGTAAACCGACATATTATAATATATCTATTACAAAATGTTATATAGTAAGGAATGATAACTATATGGACTCAGAAAAATTTCATGCGCTTCTCAAAGCAATAGAATGCGGCAGTCTCACAGGAGCGGCAGAAGAATTGGGTTATACCCAGGCGGGGCTGACCCATATGATGAACCGATTGGAGAAAGAAATCGGCGTTTCGCTCTTGCAGCGTACGAAGCTTGGCGTAAGGCTCTCGCCCGACGGTCAGGAACTTTTGCCATACATAAAGAACTTCACCGACTCTGCGGCAGCTCTCGACACTGCGATCAAGAACATCAAAGCCGATGACAACAAGGTAATACGGATCGCCGCATATTCAAGCATTGCAAACCATTGGCTTCCCGTTATAATCAGCAGCTTCCGCAAAGAAAATCCCAATGCAAAATTCGAGCTTCATGTCGGCCTGCCGGAGGAGATCACACGCCTCGTTGCCAACAGCGAGGTCGATATCGGATTCATGAGCCTTATCCAAAACAACAAGTTTGATTGGATTCACCTGCTTGATGACCGAATTTTTGCGGTTCTTCCGCCGAATGACACAAATTCGGACGATTATATCACGATGGACTTTTTTCAGGACAAGTCATTTTTCATTCCTACCTATGGTGCAGACGGAGATATTCTGAGAATAATTCAAGAAAGCGGCATTGAACCGAACATCAATTCGACGACCGTTGACGATGCGACCGTTGTTTCGATCGTCAGCCATGGCCTCGGATACAGCATTCTGCCGAAGCTTATTCTTGACGGAATGAAGGGCAATGTCATAACGAAGCCTCTCTACCCCGACGAGCACCGTGACCTCGGCATTATCGTTAAATCGAAGAACACAATGCCGCTCATCGTGCAAAAATTCATCGCTTGCAGCAAAAAAGTTATTCGAGAGCTTGAGGATTAACTGCCGAGAATTGCGCTCGGATTTATTCGGCGATTACATACATAAATATTAAATTATAATTAAAATTCTCTTTTACTCTTGATTTAATTGAATTATAGTATATAATTATTATACAACTATTTGGAGGTTTGTTATGGAAGAGAATAAAAAGGATCAATTCAACAGAATTGATGAGCTTCTTGAAAATACTTCGGCAGAAAGCAGAATTAAATTCCGTGAGGACGACGCAATAGATTTGCTTTCGTCCCAGGAAAGTGAGCCTGTTGAGCAGCAGGTTGAGCCTGAAGCCCTCAATATCGAAACGAACAGTATACCCGAATCAGACTATGAGGACGAGGAGGAAGATCCCGGCTCAGTCTGTATTATTGACGAAACTTCAACAACGATCGAACTTTCCGACAGCACGGAGGCTTATCAGAACTCAGGCAAAGAAAAACCTCGCCGTCAAAAAAAGCATAAGGAAAAGATCAAATTCAACGCTCTGCAAATCGTTCTGATGAGCGTTGTCGGCGTACTGCTTCTTTGGTGCATTGTATTTACGGCGGATCACACGATCGCCGCCCAGGGCTACTCCCCCATTTTCTGCGTTCAGACCCAGACCTATGAGGACGGCAGCGCAAGCTTTAAGGGTCTTGGCTATAAAATTCAGTTCAGGTTCGACGCCAACGGAAACCTTACTCAGAAATGTGTTCCTGCATGGAAAGACGGCCCCAACGACACCGCCGACAAGCAGGAAAGCGGAGCTTCGTTTCAGTAATACATTTTTACGCAATACCGCACAATTGAGCCGTGCAAATTGCGCAGCATAATCAAACAATTTTGCTGTATCGCCTTAATAATCTATCGCTAAAAAGCCCTTCGTGCCACGCATGAAAGGCTTTTATTTTATTCCGTCCGCCACCGATTATTTGTGCCACAACCAGTGCTGCGGCATATCCTGTTAATAGGCAAAAGCCGAAAAAATACCCGGCAGAATTTTCTCCGTCGGGTAAAAGGAGTTAGTTAAATTGAACAATTATCCACATGAACGCACTGCCAAAGTGCCGATGGGTTTTGCACGGAGCACGCCCGTTATGCAGTCGAGCTTTGTCTCCGCTCTACCGGAAAATCCCGTTGTCGCAATGGCGTATGTTCCTTTTCAGACGGATACGACCGCCTATAACGAAATGAAAGCGCTTAAATCCGGCACTCTCTTTCCTGTTCTCGACAAGCCGTTTCTCGGTCGTGGTATGAGATGACAAAAACGATGCTTTCCCGTCAGATAGACGCCGTGCAATTCGCAATGTGGGAGCTGCACCTCTATCTCGACACCCATCCCGACGACCTCAGTGCGCTTGCACTTTACAAAAAGTACGAAGAAAAAAACGAACAGCTTGTCGCAGAATATGAAGAAACCTGCGGCCCGCTCTATTCGGATTCCGACCCCGGCGTATCATGGCTCAAAAATCCGTGGCCGTGGGACTTAGGGGGTAATAACTGATGTTTGTTTACGAAAAGAAATTGCAGTATCCCGTCAAAATCACCAACCCCAACGCCAAATACGCCAGCATCATCATATCGCAATATGGCGGGCCGGACGGTGAGTTAGGTGCGTCGCTGAGGTATCTAAGCCAGCGTTTTGCGATGCCGTATCCCGAGCTTAAAGGGTTGCTGACAGATATCGGCACCGAGGAGTTGGGGCATCTTGAGATGATCGGGGCGATAGTTTATCAGCTGACGAGGAATCTTTCTTATGATGAGATAAAACGCAGCGGATTCGACACTTACTTTGTCGATCACACAACGGGCGTTTACCCAACGGCGGCAAGCGGCTTCCCGTGGTCGGCTGCGGAAATGCAGTCAACCGGCGACACAATCGCCGACCTCACGGAGAACATGGCTGCCGAGCAAAAGGCAAGAACTACTTACGACAACATTCTGCGGCTTGTTGACGACCCGGATGTTCGTGATGTGATAAAATTCCTGCGTGAGCGTGAAATCGTGCATTTTCAGCGTTTCGGCGAGGGTTTGAGAATCGCAACGGATAAGCTCAATTCCAAGAATTTCTATGCTTTCAATCCGTCGTTTGATAAATAACCGCCGATTAAATCGGAGCGTAATTCACCCGCCTCAATTGTGCGATTAAAAAACAAAGCTATAATTCACCGTCAATCTCAGTTTTGACAAAGTGAATTATAGCTTTTTCTCCGCTTTATTCCGCCGTATAGGTCAATGTTGTCGCATAGATCCAGCCGTCTGACGGAGTTTTGATATATACCTTAAAGGCATTTTCGCCGCTGTGGCGTGGATTTACAGAAAGGTTGTAGGTGCAAGTCATGTTCGTTTCGTCGAGCACCGCCGCCGAGGAATTAACCGTGGTTGTCATGCCGTCCTCGTACTCAATGCGAACCTTGCTTACTCCCGAACCTGTAACGATCTTGCAAGCAACGGTGCTTTGCTTACCGCTTGTTTCGAAAAGTTCTGCGGATTTCAGGCTTGTATCCGAATAAAGCGTCGAAATGCTGAAATCATACATCTGATCTTCCCAAACACTGTTATACTTCGCATGAATCTTTAGGTTGCTGTCAGGTGTAAGTCTTGTTCTTATTGTCCACACCTCATGGTCAAGCTCCCTTGAAAGTGAGCTAACCTCATTGCCGTCGGTATCATAGCACTTGATTGCAACATTTGCATTGTTTCTTGTAAAGGTTCTCGTCGCTCCGGTGGCTTCAATAATCTGAACCTTATCTGCACGGCCGTCAACCGTGAAGCTATAATCATTCACGCTGCTCCATGACGGAGTATATTTCAAATTATTGACCGAACTTTCATCGTCAAGCGGAATAAAAGCAAATCCGTTTTCGTCGGCGTATGTTTCCGCCGCCGTTCCTCTGTAGCCGTAGATTGTGAAGTTCTCTGATTTTTCTTCATTAGAATCATAACCAAAAGCTTTTTCGCCAATCGAGGTTACGGAAGCAGGTATTGTAACGGATTCAAGATTACTATCTAAAAATGCTTTAGCCCCTACAGAAGATAGTCCATCATGTAGAGTTACCGTTGACAGTTGGTAGTCTCCAAAGAAAGCATCTTCACCGATAGATTTAACCGAAGCCGGAATATCAATTTTTTTGATTCTGCAGCATGATCTGAATGCTGCATACGGAACTGATGTGATGTTTTTTCTGAAATTTACTGTTTCCAAGTTATTACAGTCATCAAATATTTCCGGAACAATATCACAATATATATCAACCGTTTTAAGTCTCAAGCAGGAGGCAAAAATACCTTCTGCATTTTCTTTAAATTTTACATTTTCAGGTAATGTTAAGCTCTCAATTCCCGTAAAAACAAAAGCCTGTGTGCCAATAACCACATCACCCAAACCGATAAAATTAATTGTTTTTATGTAACCCGGGGCACCATTTGCTCCGGCAAAGCCATAATCGTTGATTGTAATCGGTGCAGTTTTGCTTGCATCAATCGTCAGTTTGTTGATCCAGTAATGATTTTCCGACCATTCTTCATACAACTCTGCATATTGGCGTTCTTCTACTACTGCTCCGGAATACACGGTAACATCATAAACAACAGAAGTAGCTGTTGTATCTTTAAATTGCTTGAATTCAACCAAATCTATTGCATATGAATTCAATGCAAATATCAAAAAGACTAAAAGCGTTGCTATGCATAATGTCAATTTCTTTTTCATATAAACCACCTCCGTTAATTCATCGTCAATCTCAGTTTTGACAAAGTGAATTATAGCTTTTTCTCCGCTTTATTCCGCCGTATAGGTCAATGTTGTCGCATAGATCCAGCCGTCTGACGGAGTTTTGATATATACCTTAAAGGCATTTTCGCCGCTGTGGCGTGGATTTACAGAAAGGTTGTAGGTGCAAGTCATGTTCGTTTCGTCGAGCACCGCCGCCGAGGAATTAACCGTGGTTGTCATGCCGTCCTCGTACTCAATGCGAACCTTGCTTACTCCCGAACCTGTAACGATCTTGCAAGCAACGGTGCTTTGCTTACCGCTTGTTTCGAAAAGTTCTGCGGATTTCAGGCTTGTATCCGAATAAAGCGTCGAAATGCTGAAATCATACATCTGATCTTCCCAAACACTGTTATACTTCGCATGAATCTTTAGGTTGCTGTCAGGTGTAAGTCTTGTTCTTATTGTCCACACCTCATGGTCAAGCTCCCTTGAAAGTGAGCTAACCTCATTGCCGTCGGTATCATAGCACTTGATTGCAACATTTGCATTGTTTCTTGTAAAGGTTCTCGTCGCTCCGGTGGCTTCAATAATCTGAACCTTATCTGCACGGCCGTCAACCGTGAAGCTATAATCATTCACGCTGCTCCATGACGGAGTATATTTCAAATTATTGACCGAACTTTCATCGTCAAGCGGAATAAAAGCAAATCCGTTTTCGTCGGCGTATGTTTCCGCCGCCGTTCCTCTGTAGCCGTAGATTGTGAAGTTCTCTGATTTTTCTTCATTAGAATCATAACCAAAAGCTTTTTCGCCAATCGAGGTTACGGAAGCAGGTATTGTAACGGATTTATTATCAAATTTGCCTATAAAAGCTCGCTTACCAACGCTTACAAGCCCGTCGTTAAGCTCTATATCATAAGGATCATCGCCTGTATAAAAGCACTCACTTCCGATTGATTTAACAGTTGATGGCAATGTAATTTTTTTAAAACTTGACCAATTATCGTAAAAAACCGAATTACCGATAGTCTCCAATCCCTCATTTAACTTTATTTCCGCAAGTGGAGTCCACAAAAAGGCCTCATTCCCGATTCTTTTAACAGAAGAAGGAATTTCAATCTTTTTCAACTTTGTATCATAAAAAGCCCTTTCCGGAATTTCACTAATATCATTATCAGCTGTGAAGGTTACGGTTTCAAGACGTGAAGCTTCAAACATTCCTTCACATATGTCGCAACCGATTGTAACATTTCTCACATTACTTTCGTAGAAAACTAAATAAGCTTCGTCCTCAAACTTAACATTTGAGGGAAGATTCAAATCAGTTATATTGGTAATAGCAAATGCTCCTGAACCGAGTATAATATCTCCTGTTCCATTAAAAACAATCTCATTTACCCACACAGGAACATAAAGTCCTGAAAAACCATAGCTTTTAACTATAATCGGTTCAGAACCGAAAGCATTGAATGTAACCTTGTTTACATATTTAAAATTCGGGTCAAAATTCGGGTTTCCTTCCTCACTACGACCGACATAATATTGATCCACTTCAACAACATCACCACTGTTGAGGACGACATCAATTGCATCCCCTGATTCAGCAGAAACATTTACGCTCAACAACATGCTGATAACAATAATGACCGTCACTGTTTTTAGCCAAAATTTTTTCATCTTTGGAATCCTCCCTCGCAATAATTATGCTTATCTGTTGTCTAATTTTGACTACTAATGCCCACCGGCACATCAAACGATGTACCTATGCTGTATATTCACTCGATAGATAATGAACCTCCTTTTCTGGAAAAGAAATGTCCTTCTTTTAACAAATTAGTTGAATCACCTTTTTGAACAAAATAATTTGCTCTACAGTCTCTTATTACATATGTTGACTGCTTACGAATACTGGTATTGAAATAGTAAACCGCATTTTCGTTTAATACTTCTCGATAAACAGAAAAATCACATTTATCAAACACCAATCTAAAACAATGATATGAGTTACTATGCGCCTTTATATATAAGCCAGTTTTACTTTTGTGCGAAAATCTGCAATTGCGAAAAAGCACAGTTGCAATCGCACAATTATCCTCAACCCAGCCGTCCTCGTAATTTTCAGGTGAAACCATATTCTCTATATTCTCGGTCTTGATAAAGTCGGGGCAACTCGAAAAATCTCCGGAAAACGGTACATCACCAAACCACGAATCTTCAACCAGTGCATCTACACAGTTGTTAATTGAAAACAGAGAATAATGACCTGTATTTGTAAAAGAATGCGCTTCACTGCCGACACCTACGGTTATTGTTGATGACTCAAGCTGATTCGCAACATAATCTCTGACAACAACATCGCCACAGTTCGCAAGATAAAGAAAATTACCGATATTTTCTCCGCGAATATGCTCTGCTAACGAATCCAAGGAGTAACCTGCGAGCACCATACCGTCAAAGCAATTGTTGATGGTCAAATTACGATAGCGATTATGCTCTATCTTGGAAGATTTATCAGCACTCATCTGATGAATTGCTGCACCGGTTGAATTTTTCAATTCACAATTTTCGACAGTTATGTAATTTGAACCAGTTGATACATAAACACAATGGTGCATTTTATTGAGAGACAACGAATTATCAACGCTACCGCCGGATACCAAAACCTGCTTACAGGTTTTAAAATTATATCCAAACATTGTTCTTGAAACATTGCAATCAATGAATCGGATATTCAACGGTGTATTCCTATAAGTCATAGGATTGGATATATGAACACCCGTTTCAAAGCCGTCAATATTCACCTCAAAAAATGTCATGTTTGTCGGAAATGACATTTTGTTGAAGGAGATACACTGTTCTTTATCGTTTATTATAGTTCCGTTTTCGTATTTCATCAAACCTTGTAAGTTCAAATCACAAAGTTCAATATTCTTCACGCCGCTAAATCCCGAATTACCAACGAGGACATAATACTTATCGTTACCGGGCTTTGGACTCCATACTCTTATCCGCGAACCGTGACCAACAATGCAAATATTTGACTTTTTTAAGCTCAATGTTCCACTTATGAGATAAAATCCGTTGCGTCGAAGATTGATGTTAATCATTTCGTCCGTTTCGAACAAGTTGAAAACAGTCTGAAGAACATCCGTATCTTCAAAATACTCAACAACATTACCATTGAGCACATCCTCAATCTCGTCAGGAGCGTAACCGACATTTTCTCCGAGGGAATAGTTCATACGCTTCATTTTTACATAAACACAGCCGCTTGTTGAATAAACAAGCTTATCCTTGAAATAGATAGAACCGTTTCCGTTGTTTGTTCCGCCGGTTAATACCTCTGTGCCATCTTTGGGAATAATTTCATAATATGAGGGCGACAAGGGAAGTCCAACCACTTCCGTACCATCATTATAAGGATAGTTCCATGTGTAAACATTTTCGTCAAAGGTAAGCAGATATTTCTTTCCGTTTAAGATTCGACCTCTGCCCTCAAGCAGACTACTGCACTCCAGAGCATCCCGCATATCCTCCATTACAACAGTGTTGTCAGGGGTCAATCTGTCTGGATTTAGCACATTATCGACTCCGTAACCGGTATACCACATAGGTTTGAGATAAGTAATTGCCTTCGGCGCTGCAATAAGCGCTTCAAGAGCCTGAACATTGTCACAATGAATTCTAAGCTCAGCCAAGCCCTTTGTGCTACCCGAAACAGTCGATGTAAACTGTGCGCTTACATCGTCATCATCAATCGGAACACTCATTCTGCATGATGACGGTACAGGAAAACCTGCTCTTGACTCTTCCCTCACACTTCCGTCATCGCCCTGAATCCAGTACATTATAGAAGCATAATCTGTATAAAGGGCGTCCTCATGGGGAAGACGAAGTGTTATCATTGCGTCGTTTCCGCTGATAAGGCAATCTTCCGTGCCAAGCGGAATATCGTATGTTTTTATTGCGTTATTTTCCCAATTCTCTTTTGTGTTATTAAAATTGGATTCTGTGATATCAATAAACATTGTTTCACTTCCTTTAAAAAATATATTTTTAAAAGTCGCTAAAAATAACTGTATATTGATATTTATTGTCAACGGCTTTTTGAGCCGTTAGGATCAGCATCAACAATAAAAGATCCGCATTATTGATAAATCAAAGCGCAGACTCAAGCAGTCATCGTCAACGACTTATCATAGCATCACTTGTTACGGAAATGAACATTCAAAAGTTTCCGTCCTAACCTCCCGTTTTTGCTAATCCGTAAATTTATTATACATGAACATTTGTTCTTTGTCAACAGTTTTTTGAAAATTCTTTGTTGCGCCGCCATTATCTCCAACTTTTCACGCTTTTATTACAACCAATTGTGAAAATCAACAGTTTTTGCACTGCGGCGATTAGTTTATTCTAACTGATAAAAAGTTGCAAAAAAAACAATAATATAGTATAATTCATTTGAATGGTTAAAATACCATTATCAGGATTTAGTCATTGCTTTCAACTTTGTTTAAATCCAAAAACAAAAAGAAAGTCAGGCGATTTTTATGAAAACTGTTTATGCAGACAATGCTGCAACAACAGCTCTCTGCCCCGAAGCACTTGACGCAATGGTAGATTGTTTGAAAAACAACTACGGCAACGCTTCAAGCCTGCATCATATGGGTCAGGAGGCTGCCGCCGCAGTTTTGCAGGCAAGGCGTGACATTGCCAAAGCTATCGGCGCCGAAGTAAACGAGATCTACTTCACCTCCGGCGGTACGGAAGCGGACAACTGGGCGATCACCAATGCCGCACATCTCGGCGAAAAAAAAGGCAAAAAGCACATCATTTCGACTACCTTTGAGCATCACGCCGTTCTTCACACGCTGATGAAGCTTGAAAAAGAAGGCTTTGAGGTAACATACCTCGATGTTCACGAGGACGGCTATGTTCGTCTTGACGAGTTCAAAAAAGCTCTCAGGGACGACACCTGCCTTGTTACGATAATGTATGCAAACAACGAGGTCGGAACGGTTCAGCCCATTCCGGAAATAGGTGCGATCTGCAAAGAAAAAGGCGTTTATTTCCACACCGACGCCGTTCAGGCAGTCGGACATCTTCCGATCAATGTTAAGGAACAGAACATTGATATGCTCTCGTTCTCGTCTCATAAATTCCACGGTCCGAAAGGAATCGGCGCTCTCTATTGCCGCAAGGGTATTCCTCTCATGGGCTTCATGCAGGGCGGCGCACAGGAAAGAAACAAGCGCCCCGGCACAACAAACACCCCCGCCATCGTTGCAACCGCAGCGGCGCTCAAAAAGTGCTGCGAGGATATGGACAAGAACATTGCCTATGTCAGCAAATTGAGGGACAAGCTTATCGACACTATCCTTGAGATCGTTCCCCGTTCAAGAGTAAACGGCGGTCGTGCGCCCCGTCTGCCCGGCAATGTCAGCTTCTGCTTCGAGGGCATCGAGGGCGAGTCGCTTCTGCTTCACCTTGACCTCAAGGGGATCTGCGGTTCTTCCGGCTCGGCGTGCACCTCAGGCTCGCTCGACCCGAGCCATGTTCTGCTCGCTCTCGGTTTGCCGCACGAGATCGCTCACGGTTCGCTCCGTCTTTCTCTGTGCGAATACAATACCGAAGAAGAAATCGACTATATAATTGAGGAGCTTCCGAAAATCGTTTCGATGCTCCGTGATATGTCCCCCGTTTGGGAGAGAATTATGAAAGGAGAGGACTACTATGCTGTACAGTGAAAAGGTAATGGATCACTTTCAGCATCCGAGAAACCTCGGCAAAATGGATGACGCAGACGGCGTCGGCGAGGTCGGCAATGCAAAGTGCGGAGATATAATGAAAATGTACCTCAAAATCAAGGACGGCAAGATCGAGGATGTTAAGTTCAACACTTTCGGATGCGCTTCAGCGATTGCAACAAGCTCGATCGCAACCGAGATGATCAAGGGTCAGAAAATCGAGGACGCTCTCAAGCTCAGCAACAAGGCTGTTGTTGAGGCTCTTGACGGACTTCCGCCGGCAAAGATCCACTGCTCCGTGCTTGCCGAGCAGGCGGTCAAAGCGGCTCTCAAGGATTATTACACCAAAAACGGCCTTGAGCTTGACCCCAATGTGTTCGGCAGCGGCTGCGGCGGCAGCTGTGAAAGCTGTGAAGGCTGCGGTCATGAGGGCTAAGCCATGAAAAAGGCTATGATTGCCATGAGCGGCGGAGTTGACAGTTCCGTCGCTGCTTATCTGATAACTCGGCAGGGCTATGAAGCGATCGGCGTTACGATGAAGCTTTATAACAACGAGGATATCGGCATAAAAAAAGAAAAAACCTGCTGCTCGCTCGATGATGTTGAGGACGCAAGAAGCGTTGCAAACAGGCTCGGTATACCCTATTATGTTTTCAATTATACCGATAACTTCAAATTGCAGGTTATCGAAAGATTTGTTGACGCATATCGCAACGGCAGAACACCGAACCCGTGTATCGACTGCAACAGATACATCAAATTCGACCAGCTTATGCACCGGGCAAAGGAACTGCAATTTGATTATGTCGTGACCGGTCACTACGCCATAAATGAATATGACGAAAAGAGCGGACGCTGGATTCTCCGCAAGGCGGCGGACGACACAAAAGATCAAAGCTATGTTTTGTATTCGCTGACCCAGGATCAGCTCGGCAGAATTCTTTTCCCGCTCGGCAGAATGACTAAGCATGAGGCGAGGAAAATTGCCGAGGAACAGGGATTTGTCAATGCCGACAAGCATGACAGCCAGGATATCTGCTTCGTCCCCGACGGCGACTATGCCCGATTCATTGAGGACTGGTGCGGATTCCGATTCAGCGAGGGTGATTTCGTTGACCGTGACGGCAATTTTATTGCCAAGCATAAGGGCATAATCAACTACACAATAGGTCAGCGCAAGGGACTGGGCATAGCGGCGAAAGCGCCGTACTATGTTGTCAGCAAGGATCTTGCAAATAACCGTGTCGTGCTCGGCTCGAATGACGATTTGTTCTCGGATCACCTTGAAGCGACCGACCTCAATTTTATCTCGATCGAAAAGCTCACCGAGCCGATGAAGGTCAAGGCAAAGGTCAGATACAGGCAAAAGGAAACCGACGCCGTTATTACTCCGCTCGAAAACGGAAATGTCAGCGTCGATTTTGAAACGCCTCAGCGTGCGATCGCTCCCGGTCAGGCAGTCGTTTTCTATAACGGAGATATCGTCATCGGCGGCGGCACTATAATTTAAGACGCTATAATCAATATAACCGTTACACCATCCGAAACGGAGATGTAACGGTTTTGTTGTTTTAATCAGGCTGTTTTCAGCGTCAGCAGACTCGAAACGGAATTCTCGCCGTTTGTTATTGTGAACATTCCGTTATAATCCTTCGCAAACTGCTCCAAAATTTTCAGACCGAAGCCATGCTCCGCTTTGTTTTTCTTTGAGGTTTTCTTATCGACAACGGGCACAACGCATGGATTTTCCGTTTTTATGTAAAGATACCCGTCACGGTTCTTGATCGTCAGCGAAACGAATCTGTCGATACTGCCCTCCAGCGCCATGTTTGCCTCAATGCTGTTATCCAACATATTCAATAACGCACGGCAAATATCCGAATCATTTATTCCGATATTCTCGTCAACGGAAATCGCAACATCAAAATTGATATTCTCTTTTTTGCAGATTTTCGCTTTGTTCGTAACGATTGCATTTATCAGGCTGTTTTTGCAATAATAGCCCGTGTCTATATGTTGAACGGTTTCGGAAAGCTCGTCAAAAAGATGCTTTGCGCTTTTTGCATCATTCTCTTCATAAATAAGTTCCTTGACGATCTCCAATGCTCCGCCGATATCATGCTTGATTTTTCTAAGCTCAAGCTCGTTCTCTGTCAGGTCGCTGAAATATTGATAATTCAGTTTGTTTTTTTCTTCGAGAATTGTGTTTTCCGCCTTCAGCTTTTCGGCATTGATGCTTTTGGCATATTGCTTGAATATCCAAATATCCGTTCCTATATAGAGCGTTATTATTCCTATAAAAACTATGGGAGTGATCCTCTGCAAGCTGTTGCTCCAGATATCGCCCTGTTTGTAAGCATTGACAAAAAGGAAGGAAAGCAAATAGAAAACCAAAATTTGACTTGCCGGGATTACCAAATACAGCAGCGTGCTTCTTTTAAAATTGTTTTTGCTCCTGATTTTTATGATGCTTCCGACCGTGAACAAAACAATGCAGGTAAGGAAAAAGCTGAGAGCCGCCGATGCGACGGCAAATTCCTTGGAATTGATATCCATGTTGATCTGGAGAATTGAATATGCCAAAATCTCCATTGGCACTAAAATAATAAAATATAAAACAATGCCGAATATCCGGTCAAATAGGCTGCTTTTGTAAATAAGAACGGCAACGACAAAAATCAGCAGCAAAGATATCATTCCGAACGGCTGCTTCGTACCCAAAACATAGCTCAGCGCAAACGGTATATCCCACAAAAGAGCCATTATCAAAACATTGACAACCGAGTGCTTAAATCTTGATTCCTGAATCATATTTAAAAACAATCCGGGCAAAAAGCCGAACGCAATCTGAATCAGTATGTAGGATATATTCAATGCCGTTTCACTCATATTGGGTTACTCTCCTTAAAGATAAAAAATGATGACAAAAAGCTTCTCTTATATTTCCTGCTTATCGGAATTACTTTGTTATTCGTAAGCAGGCAGCTGTTGCTGATGATTTTTGAAACATAATTCTGGTTGACAATATATGCGATGTGGCTTCTCGAAAAGTCCGAATTTAATTTTGAAATTATATCGTCAAATGAAAAATTCGTGATATAAATGTCGTTTTTGGTAAATATAAATTTCTGCCTGCCATGACTTTCGATGTACATAATATTGTTAAGCGGAATACTGTGTGCTATACCCTTTGACGAAAAATCAAGGGTTTCTTTTTTTGCGCTTTTTTCAATAATATTATCAATGTGGCAAAAAAGCAGTTCCTCATTTATCGGCTTACCGATAAAGCCGAACGGTCTGAAGCTTTTAAAAATATCTTCAAAAAATTCCATCGGATACGCCGTAAAGAAAATTACTTTCGTGTCCGGCGATTTTTTCAAAAGCTCCGTTGCCGCCTCAATCCCGTTCTTGTCGTTTATTTTTATATCGCTTATCAAAATGTCCGCAGTTTCGTCACAGGCAAGCATCGAATCGGCATCCGAAAAAGCAAAAACGCTGTGAGCCTCGCCGTAATGCCCGACAATTATTTTTTCAAGAAATTTCAGCGTCGACAGTTCGTCGTCACAAATAAAAAGCTTCATTTTCTCATGTCACCTCAAAAGCATTTTATATTACAACCGCCAAAAAGTCAAGATAAACATAACATAAACACAAATGCACAACAATTGTTGATTTCAAAAATGCTAAGTGTTACATAAATATACCAAGTATTACACTTTTATTGAAAAACCCGACAGAAAATATATAATTTAATCAGCGGTTGCCCATAAAAAACGAACTCCTGTGACCGCAAAAATCACAAGAGTCGTTTACTTTTTCTCATTTTTATTTTTTAACGCTTCCACTATTGCGGTAACCGCAGCAATATCGCTTTCCGAAAGCCCCGAAACATCAACGACCCGCTCTCGCTTAACATCGAGCAGATAATCAACGGTGGTGTGAAAAACTCCGGCAAGCTTAATCAGCACATCTGTGCTCGGCGTTCTTTCGCCGCTTTCATAATAAGAGACGACCGATTTTTGCACTCCGAGCCTTGTAGCTAACTGTTGCTGCGTCAGGTTTTGACCGGTTCGTAACATTTTCAGTTTTTCACCGAATTTCACCTGTTCGGCACCTCCTTTCCACAATTAATTATATTTTATCCGCTATTAGTTGACTATTGGATAACAAATATTAATAAAATAGTGGAAATTTGTCATGCTTTGTGATATAATACAAAAAAGAGGCACATTTCGGAAAACAAATAAAATATTGAGGAGAGATTTCTAATGAAAAGAAAAATTTTAGCGTCGGTCATTGCGGTAATTCTTGCGGCAGGGATCGGAACGGGAGTATTTTTTTGCGTAAGGTCAAATAAGACCGACCCGGTGAGCGACACACCGTCAAGTACGGTTGGAAGCACCGTTGAAGCAACGACGGAGGCCGAGCCCGAATACGGCGAATTCAACATAACCAAAGAGGAATACGACAAATACGCACCGGCTAAGCAAACAGCCGTCACCGATTTTGTCAAGGGAAAATTATATGCGCCGATATATTATACTGCGAGCTACGGAACACTTAATATCAACTGGGGCAGCGACGGCAGAACCGTCACCATAGAAGGATTTACAGATAATATCGGCTTTACAGTGCTAAAGCTGAATGAATACGGCGAAGTCATCGGAAAGACGCATTACGAAAACGATTCCAATGATTTCGAAGATAAAAAGTATGTCAAAAATGTTATGAAGCCGACTGAGGTATATAATGAAAAGCATTTTTTGATAGCTTACAGCGACAGCTTGCAGAAATACACCTTTGAGCATGACAACAAAGGAAATATTACAAAAGCGATCTGCGGCACTTCAGACAATTTTCAAGAAGCCTTTGATTACGACGCAAACGGAAATATTGTTAAATTTGTTATCAAGGACTACTATAAAAAGCTCGGCGACGGAGGATATTGGGAGGATTACGACAGCTATGACAGAATTGTAACCGCAAGGTACGAGCTTAATTCTCTCGGAATTCCCGTTAAAATGTTTGAAAAATATAACGGCGAGGATTCGGAGGATGAACGGGCACTCGGATATGCCGAAGTTTCCGAAGCGCAGTATAAATTTTATAATTATTCGCTTAAAGCAAAAATGTTCGCAATGTCTCATTCAACAGTTTAAGTCCATACCGTGCAATTGATGTGTACGGAAAAGTCAAGGTTGAATGTTCGCTGAAAGATTATAATGGTATGAAGCTTTGACCGATCAGAAAGGTCGGCAAGGCTTAAAAAAGGGAAAGTTATATAAACTATTTTCCTTAGTAAGGGGGTGATACGGTGATAATGGTAGTTTATTGGTTTCTTGTGTTTACTGTGGGTGCGCCGCTGATGTTTCTCATGGAACTGATAAATCAGAACGAGGTGTTGCTGGAGTGGTTCGAAAGAATAGACCTCTTCATCGACAAATTTATTTAACGAAAGGAGAAAAGCAAAATGAAAAGAGTTATCTCAATTATCCTGTGTATCGCAACAATTACGGCAATGCTCACCGTCGGCGCATTTGCGGTTGAGGAAGATCCGACAACGACCGTGACGGTTACGCAGGAGGAACAGTCGCCGGGGGGCGAAATTGATGAATCGTTTGATGAGGACGAGGAAGAGCCGGACGAGGAGGAATTCAATTATTTCAGGAATCTTGGGCTCGCAATTCAGTCGACAATGTCATATACATTTTTTATTCCGGAGCTGCTTATAGCAACGATTATTTTCGGAATCGCAGGTCCGCCGTTAACATTCATGACGGTCGGATATTCGTACCTCGAGCTTTTCAGAGCAATCGTCGGCATCCCCATCAATGAAGAATTCTGCATGACCTTCAAGGACGGTTGGGACGAAGTCAAACGAATATTACAATATATATTTTAACGGAGGGTAAGTCAATGAAAACAAAAGTAAAAAGCAGAGTGTTCGCACTCATTCTGTCTATTCTGGCAGTAATAACCATGCTGCCAATAAGCGCAATGACCGCAGGCGCAGCCACTGCTGCCGAAATCACGAAGAAAAGAAACGAGCTTGTTAATTATTTTCATTCAATGGCAACTGTTAAGTGGACAGCCGGTCAGAACTTCACGGTTACAGCCGGCGGCACTCAGACATATTACAAGGGTCAGGTTTATTACGGATTGCCGTATGCTTCCATGCCAGGCAAAGCTGCCGTAACTTTGGAAAGCTTCAACAGCAAAATAAATTCAAACAGCGGTAAATTAAACGAAGCCTTCGGTCAAAGTGATTGTTCAACTACACTCGGTGTCGCCTATAAAAAAGTTTTGGGTGTAAGCCAAATGTGGAGTGTTTCTTGCTATTCAAGCAGCTCGTATGGCTTCAGCAAGGTAAGCGATTATGCAAACCTTCAGCCGGGCGATGTATTGGTTAAAGGCTCAAGTCATGTAATGATGGTTGTATCGGTTAATAAGTCAAGCAAAACAGTTACCGTTACACATCAGTCATCTGCATATTTCAAGTATAATCCCAGCTCAGACACTACAGGAAACACAACATATGCAATGAAAACACGAAATTGCTCTTGGGGTGTTAATCAGTCTAAGTCCTTCGACACACTTAAAAGCGGCGGATACACAGGCTATGTACACAAAGACTTGGTGGCAGGTTCTTCATCAACAACAAGCTTTACATTTAATTCTGTCAGCGTTGACAGCATCACAGAAACAAATGCAAACATTTACGCAACATTTGATCTGCAACAAATTGACAGCGCAGGATTTTATTTCGGCACATCAAGCTCATCGCTTAAAAAGATTTCCAAGAGCTTAGAGGGCAAGGTTGACGGTGCAGGAAAATTTAGCAAAATCAACTACCCGTTAAATAAATGGTATGGCAATCTTAAGGCGAATACAACTTATTACTACAAACTCTATGTTGTTAAAGACGGCAAGGAATATCAGACTGCGGTTAAATCTTTTAACACAAAGACATCCGTATTGACAATCAAGTATAACGCCAACGGCGGCACAATCAAATCCGACAGATTTAAGCTTGTTTCAAACATGGTATATGACGGAAGCAATCTGCTTGAAAGCAAATGGGAATATAATAAGTCAAATCCTTACGGACTTTGGAATGCCGAATCCTTTGGACTTTACAGAACAGGATATACATTTGTTGGTTGGGGAACAACCTCATCAGGTGGAAAGGTATTCGATGAGGACGATGCAAGCGTTAAGCCGTCTGACTTATCATCGAACATTCAAAATGGAAGCTGCACAATAACACTTTATGCTATCTGGCAAGCTGAAACTGTCAAAAAAGCTCCCAAGCTTGATAAAGAAAGCGTAAGCATAAGATATAAGTCCGGCGATACCGTTTCTGTTACAAACGGCGTTAAGGTAACATGGGCAAGTACCAATCCCGGTGTTGCTATCGTTGACGGTAACGGAAATATAACAGCCAAGAAAAAGGGCAACACAACCATTATTGCAACATCGGCAGACGGTTCAAAAGCTGAATGTCAGGTCAATGTTTACATGGAGTGGTGGCAGACGCTTCTCAAAATAATTTCTTTTGGTATTTATTGATAAATAAAGTGATACAAACAGAAAGGTAGTCATAATTATGAAACTGTTAAATAAGCTTCTCGCTGTATTGAGCGTTATTGCTATTGTATTAACGATCATACCGCTCAGTTCAATAACATCAAGCGCAGTAAGTCCGACAAAAATAACTTTTCCGTTACCGACTTCTCAGGTTTGGTATTGTTCAACATATGTAGGTCATGGAGGAACAAACAAGTCCGCTTATTCATCCATTGATATTACTTTGAACAACAAAAAATCTGCCAGCGGATATGCAGTATATGCTGTAGCTGACGGCGAAGTAATAAACGATACATACAAAAGCTCCAACGGTCAGATCACTATTAAATTCTCAAGTGCTTTGACAACAACGGACAATGTGACTTACTCAAAATGGTATGCTACATACGCACATATGACAAACATAAGTGTAAGTAAAGGAACAAAGGTAAAGGCAGGTCAACAAATCGGTAAGGTAGGAAGCGTTGGAAATTCAACCGGTCCACATCTTCATATCAGCTTTTCTTCAGCCGCTAACAATGTAAGCTGGTATCAGGAAAAGACAACCGATTATGCAATTTCGCCGTATTATATTTACGGAATGGTAAATTCAGATGGTTCAAGTGCTTCATATCTTAAGCGTGATATGGAAGGAACAGGCGTAACCAATCAGCTTATCAATCACAAGCCGTCATCGATCTATAAGCCAAATCAGGATTCCAAAATTTTAACAATAAAATACAATGCCAACGGCGGCACAATCAAATCCGACAGATTTAAGCTTGTTTCAAACATGGTATATGACGGAAGCAATCTGCTTGAAAGCAAATGGGAATATGACAAATCACAACCTTACGGACTTTGGAATGCCGAATCTTTCGGACTTTACAGAACAGGATATACATTTGTCGGTTGGGGAACAACTTCATCAGGCGGAAAAGTATTTGATCAGGATGATGCAAGCGTTAAGCCTTCCGACTTGTCCTCGAATATCAAAAACGGAAGCTGCACGATAACGCTTTATGCAATCTGGAAAGCAGAAACCGTCAAGAAAGCTCCCAAGCTTGATAAAGAAAGCGTTAGCATAAGATATAGATCCGGCGATACTGTTTCTGTTACAAACGGCGTTAGCGTAACATGGGCAAGCACCAATCCCGGTGTTGCTATCGTTGATGACAACGGAAATATAACAGCCAAGGATAAGGGCAACACAACCATTATTGCAATATCGGCAGACGGTTCAAAAGCTGAATGTCAGGTCAATGTTTACATGGAGTGGTGGCAGACGCTTCTGAAAATCATTACTTTCGGTATTTATTGATATCGCTAAAACTTCAACCGCTTCCCTCGGGAGGCGGTTGTGCTTTTTATATTTATTGTCTTAAATTATGATATGCTCGCCGACCTGGAAGATGAAGTCGCCGCTTTTGAGGAGGGCGACAAGCTCGTGCTCGTTTTCGGGGAGGTGTGCCGCTCTTGTTGCGCAGAGATTATCATGGCCAATGTGGTGATAATCCGTTCCTGCCGTGGCAATTTTGCCGTGTTCTTTTGCGTATCTTTCGGCGAGTGCAACCCTCGAATTGTGATTAGGGTGCATATTGAAGACCTCAACGCCGTCAAGATAATTTTCAAAGCCGAGCTTCATTCCGTCCCTGAACGGATGGGCTTGCAGAAGAAACATATTGTCGTTTTTAAAATTTTCGACAAAATTCTCAAGCGTTCCCGTCATATATGAATACATTTCCTCAAGCTGCGAAAGCTCAAAGCCGAAAAGAAGATAGTCGTTGTCGTTTTGGTTCGGGAATCTCAGCTCTGCGCCGAGGTAGACCTTCATTCCGAGCCTCTCCCCCGTTTCGTGCGCTTTGAGATAATCGCTGCGATAAATTTCAAGAAAATCCTCATTCTCCGGCTTCGGATAAAAATGATTCGTTATTGCGATTCCGTCATAGCCTGCGCCGTGAAAAATCGTAACGACATCCTCCGGCTTGACCTGCGAGCATCGGCTTGCGGGCGAGGTGTGGGCATGAAGCTCCAGCCTGTAGGGATAAGCCTCTTTGATTTTTTCCTTTGCGTTTTCTTTAATCATAATCTGCACTCCTCACAGTTCGTCAACCATCATTTTGTATATCCTTTCGCCGATCTCGTTTGTTTTGAGGTCGGCGATTTCTTCATACGGAATCACGGCAAGAATTTTCAGATAAACATCCGAGCGACGCTTGAACATATTTTTGTTCGCCTCTCTCGTGTTTTTGACAACGGAAACAACGATCGGCGCTTTCGCTTTTTTGGCAATCTTGAATGCGCCGTTTCTGAACGGAAGCAGCGTGCCGGGCTTTTTGTTAACATAGCCCTCGGGATAAATTCCCATTGCGCAAACGCCGTTTTTTATGTTGTCCGCCGCCCTGTTTATCGCCTTGACCGCTTCTCGGGTGTTCTCACGGTCAAGCCCGATGCAGCCCGATTTTGCAAGATATTTCCCTGCGGCAAAAATGCCGAAAAGCTCCTGCTTCGCAACAAAGGCTATGTTCTTGTCCGCCAAAGCAGATATACTGATTATCGGGTCAAAAACCGAAAGATGATTTGAAACCAACAGAAAATTTCCGTCGTTCGGCACAAGCTCTTTCCCCTCAACATGAACATTGATTTTGGCAACCTTGAGGAAAAGCCTGATGCTCGAAATCATGAAGCCTCGGTATGCGTTATGGATATTGCTTGTATATTTTTTGTCCGTTGTGAACGAAAAAACGCAGAATGCGCCGAGGTGAAGCAGCAAAAAGCAAGCATATATTAAAGGAAACAACAAAACAGGCTTCCAAATATCCCCGACGCCCTCCACAAGCCTACCGAAATATGATATTAAAAAATCCACAAGTGCGCTGAGCACCGCATACACCAAAGCCATAATAACTCCCAAATTGCGTAATATCGCCGTTAAAATTATTTCTTTGCAAAAAGCCGACGGTTATTCTTTCTTATCAAACGAGCCGGTATAGAGCTGATAGTATCTGCCCTGAGCGGCGATAAGATCGTCATGACTGCCCCGCTCGATTATGCGGCCGTGTTCAAGAACCATTATAACATCGGAATTTTGAATTGTCGA
Source organism: uncultured Coriobacteriaceae bacterium (assembly GCA_963648385.1). Taxonomy (GTDB): domain Bacteria; phylum Bacillota; class Clostridia; order Oscillospirales; family Acutalibacteraceae; genus CAG-488. Next base: position 23,228 of record CAVJDU010000021.1, read on the forward strand.
GAGCCTGTGAGCGATAACGAATACGGTTCTTCCCTTCATCAGGGCGTCCATACCCTGCTGAACGATCGCTTCGGTTCTTGTATCTATCGAAGATGTAGCTTCGTCAAGTATCATAACCGGCGGATCGGCAACTGCGGCTCTTGCAATCGCAAGCAGCTGTCGCTGACCCTGAGAGAGGTTGCCGCCGTTGGCGGTCAGCATTGTATCGTAACCGTCTGGAAGCATATGAATAAACTCGTCCGCATTGGCAAGCTTTGCCGCCGCAATACACTCCTCGTCGGTCGCATCGAGCTTACCGTAACGGATATTCTCCATAACAGTGCCCGTGAAAAGGTTCGTTTCCTGAAGAACGATGCCGAGCGAATGGCGAAGATCATCCTTCTTTATCTTGTTGATGTTGATTCCGTCGTAACGGATCTTGCCGTCGGCAACATCGTAGAAGCGATTGATAAGATTTGTTATCGTCGTTTTGCCTGCGCCCGTTGCGCCGACAAAGGCTACCTTCTGACCCGGCTTTGCAAAGAGCGAAATATCATGAAGAACGATTTTTTCCGGACTATAGCCGAAATCCATGTGTTCCATGCGAACATCGCCCATGAGCTTCGTATAGGTAACGGTTCCGTCCTCGTGGGGATGCTTCCACGCCCATGTTCCCGTGCGCTCCTTGCACTCAACGAGCTTGCCGTCAACCTCTTTGGCGTTTACAAGAGTAACATAACCGTTGTCAACCTCCGGTTCCTCGTCCATCAATTCAAAGATTCGGTCTGCACCGGCAAGAGCCATAACGATGCTGTTGATGTGCTGAGAAATCTGGCTGATATTGTTCGTGAACTGCCTTGTCATGTTGAGGAAAGGAACAACAACGGCGATTCCGAGAGCCTGACCCGAGAGAGAAAGATTATGAACATTCGGCGCAAGAATAAGGAGTCCGCCGATGAAAGCGATACAAACATACAGAATGTTGCCGATATTCGCCATGATTGGCATAAGGATATTCGCAAAGCTGTTTGCTTTTGAAGCCTCCTTGTAAAGCTCGCCGTTGATCCTATCGAAATCGTTGCAGCTTTCCTCCTCATGGTTAAAGACCTTGACGACCTTCTGTCCGCTCATCATTTCCTCGATGAAGCCCTCCGTTTTGCCGAGTGCCTTTTGCTGGCGGACGAAAAACTTCGCCGAATTGCCGCCGACAGTCTTAACAACTATCATCATCAAAGTCACCGCTCCGAAAACGATAAGCGTCATCCAAACGCTGAGATAAAGCATATAAACAACGAGCATTGTAACGGTCAGTGCCGACTGAATAAGCGCCGGCATAGCCTGCGAAACAAGCTGACGGAGCGTATCAATATCGTTGGTATAATAGGACATTATATCGCCGTGCGGGTGAGTGTCGAAATACTTTATCGGCAGCTTTTCCATCTTGCCGAACATTTTCTTTCTGACCTTGTTGAGAAAGCCCTGCGTTACGATAGCCATTATCCTTGCATGGAAAAATGCGGCAATAACACCTACAAGATAAATTACGCCCATAAGCGCAATGATTTTGACGATATTCGGCAGCGCCGCTTCCCAACCCGTTTCGATTCCGTTATTTATTTCAACGATGAAGTTGTTCAGGAAAAGGTTAGATGTAGTCGAAGCAAGGGTAGAAAGAATTATACAAACAACAACAACTATAAGCTGAACCTTGTATTCGCTGAAAAGCATTTTTATAATTCTTTTGAATGTGTCCTTTTTCGCTCCCGATTTCATTCCCATCATCGGGGTTTTTCTTCCTTTCGGCATCGGATTACTCATCAAAATCACCTGCCTTTGTCTGAGATTCAAATACCTCACGGTAAATTTCGTTGTTTTCCATAAGCTCATCGTGAGTGCCGATTCCATTCAGCTCACCGTTGTGAAGCACGATGATCCTGTCGGCGTCCTGAACCGAGGAAATACGCTGAGCGATGATTAGCTTGGTCGTGTCGGGAATTTCCTCACGGAAAGCCTTCCTTATCATTGCGTCGGTCTTGGTATCAACTGCGCTTGTGGAATCGTCAAGAATAAGGATCTTGGGCTTTTTGAGCAAGGCTCTTGCAATACAAAGTCTCTGCTTCTGTCCGCCGGAAACATTCGTGCCGCCTCGCTCGATAAATGTATCGTATTTATCTGGCATTTGCTCAATGAATTCATCGGCGCAGGCAAGCTTGCAAGCCCTGACGATTTCCTCGTCGGTCGCATTTTTATCGCCCCATCGAAGATTCTCCTTTATCGTTCCGGAGAAAAGAACATTCTTCTGCAAAACAACGGAAACCGCATCGCGCAGAGTCTTGATGTCGTATTTTCTGACATCTATTCCTCCGACCTTGACGCTTCCTCCCGTAACATCATAAAGCCTTGAAATGAGCTGAATAAGAGTTGATTTGCTGCTTCCCGTTCCGCCGATTATGCCTATTGTTTCGCCGGAATTGACATGGAAGCTTATATTGCGCAGCGTATCAACCTCCTGCGTTTTTGAATAAGCAAAGCTGACATTTTCAAAGTCGATCGAACCGTTCTCAACCTTGCAAACGGGATTTTCCGGATTCTTTATCGTGCTGCCCTCGTCAAGAACCTCAACGATTCGTCCTGCCGAAGCGAAGGACATGGAGATCATAACAAGCGTCATCGAAAGCATGAGGAGACTCATGAGAACCTGCATTCCGTAGGTCAGGATTGAAGAAAGTCCGCCGACTTTAAGCTCCGTACCGCCCGATGTAACGATTATCTTTGCTCCGAAATAGAACACGATGATCATGATAACATAAATTGCTGCGCTGACAAGCGGGTTGGCGAGAGCCATAAGCTTCTCCGCCTTTGTGAAATCATTACATACATTATCTGAAGCGGCGGAAAATTTCTTGTTTTCAAAGTCCTCACGAACGAATGATTTTACCGCTCTGATTCCCGCAACATTCTCCTGAACGGAATTGTTCAGCGCATCGTAACGCTTAAATATGCGCTTAAAAAGCGGCATTACCATCTTTATCATAAGCACAAGTCCGACAGCCAAAAACGGAATAAGCGCAACAAACGCCGTAGTCATCTTCGGGCTGATCTTGACCGTCATAACAATCGAGAAAACCAACATCAGCGGACTTCTGAGTGCTATTCTTATTATCATCATGTATGAGTTTTGAACATTCGTAACATCCGTTGTAAGCCTCGTAACAAGGCTTGATGCGGAAAACCTGTCAATATTTGCGAACGAATAGTTCTGAACCGCATAAAACAGGTCATGTCGAAGATTTTTTGCAAATCCGCATGAAGCGATGGCGCAGAAGTGTCCCGACAATGCGCCGCAGGCAAGCGAACAAATTGCAAGAACGATCAGCTTTATTCCGTATTGAGTGATAACATCCATGCCGCAGCCGTCCTCAATACTGTCAACGAGCTGAGCCGTAATAAACGGTATAAAGCACTCGATAACAACCTCGCCGGTAATAAACAGCGGACTAAGCAAAGACGGGAGCTTATATTCTCGGATACATTGCATCAGTCTTTTTATCATATGCATATCAGCATTCCTCCTTTGATTTGTAGTTTTTGATATTTTTTTTCATTCTTTCAATGTAATCGCACATGGCGTCCTTTTCTTCTTGGCTGAAACCATCGGTGATTATCGCCTCAACCAGCGCCATATCCTCGGTAATAAGGTGCGAAATTGCCCTCGATTTATCCGTCAAAACGATTTTTTTCAAGCGTGCGTCGCAGCTCACCGACTGTCTTTTGACAAGACCCTTTTGTTCCATAAGATTTATAACCTTGGAAGCGGTCGAGCGTGTTATTCCGAATGCTTTTTCAATATCCTTCTGAAAAACATCATGATCGTCGTTTTCTATCAGGTATCCGATTATGCAGCCGTTTGTGCCGGTCATGGACTCTACGTTCCTTCTATTCGGCAGATTTTCGATAAATCTGTAGATGTGGTGCGAAAGTGACCTCAGCTCGTTATGAACCGTTTTTTCCACGATATTCACTCCTTTCAATTGTACGATGTTCAACATTATAGTTTACCATTCAACAAATGTCAAGAGCTTTGGCTGTTAACAATTTATGAATTTTTATTAAGGCCGGGTAATCGCCGTTCAAATAAAAAAATCACCCGAAAAGGAAGGGGGGAGAAAACCTTTTCGAGTGATCCGAAACTTTGCCTTTGCCGTCATGATGTTCCGATCTCTCGAAACCGATAATCCTGTTATCGGGGTGCAATCCACATGGCGGTTGAAACGGGCATAAGGGAATTTCAATATTAACGGCTCGCAAAAGCCGGTGCATTTCTTAAAGCAATACCACACAATCGGCTGTGCAAATTGCGCAGTAAGTTTTTTCAGGTTGTGCGAAAATTTGCAGGCTTACTGATGCAAGTCGAGAAATTTTCATGCAACATGGCGAAAACGAATTCAAGCAAGGCTTGCGGCACAATTGTGCGGTATGCCTTAAAACTTTCTTGCGATCGTTCCCGCTGTCAGAAGGTTTAAGAAAGCACGGAATGAAAACTTCTTTTCATTTGCGATCTCGTTTAATATTTTTTCCTCTGCGACATAGTACATATTTGTCATAAGTCATTCATTCCTTTCTTTTATTTTGTGATTACATTATAGCACCTGTTTTTTGATTTGTCAAGCGTTTTGCACAAATAATTTATGCCCAATTTGTGCACTTTTACTTATCAAAATTTGTGCTATGTGCATAATCACCTAATATTAACATATTCATCGTGGCTACAAAGCGTGATTTTCGACACTTTTCACAATTTTGATACGCTCTAAATCCTACTGGATCAGGTTCTGCACCATATAACCGGTATTGATATAACTTTGATCGTATGACATGATGCCCACATCATTCCGCAAATATGGATGTAGTTTTCGAAAAACGCGGTGTTTAAGGCAAATCTAAATTCTACATCTGACTTCTAAAATATATCTTGTCATGCGACACAATGTGTAGTATTGACAATTTTTTGTCATTATGATAAAATTTACGCTGTGTTTTTGGACAACCGCCGATTATTATTGAGGAGGTATTATAAACAGATATGTGGTGGAAGATTTTATTGGCATTGATTGCGCTTTTCATTATTATTACACTTATAAGGGCGATTTTTTACAAGCCGAAGAAGCTCGACAGCGTAGAAATCAAAGATATCGACATTGACGAGAATAAGGTCGCCGAGCACCTTTCAAAAGCTATTCAGTGCAAAACGATTTCAAGAAGCAACCCCGACGATATGGATTGGTCGGAATTTGAAAAATTTCACAACTTCCTTGACGAGGCTTATCCGCTTATAAAGCAGAACACCGTCAAGGAGAAAGTTTCGAGAGCCAGCCTGATTTATCGCTGGAAGGGCAAAAATCCCGACCTTGAGCCTATGGCTCTGCTTTCGCACCAAGATGTTGTCCCCGTTGTCGAGGGTACGGAAAACGACTGGACGCACGACGCTTTCAGCGGATATAACGACGGCGAGATCATCTGGGGCAGAGGTGCTCTTGATATGAAAAATCATCTCATCTGCGTTATGGAAGCCGTGGAATCCCTGATGAAAGAGGGATTTCAGCCTGAAAGAGATGTTTATCTCTGCTTCGGTCACAATGAAGAAATTGTATGCTCGGGCGAATCCGGCGCAGACGAAATTGTTAAAACTCTACAGGAAAGAGGAATTCGCCTTGACAGCGTTCTTGACGAGGGAAGCGCACTTCTCCGCCTTGATGTCAAGGGGCTTATACATACATATGTTGCCGCCGTCGGCATTGCCGAAAAGGGCTATGCCGATATGAAGCTCACCGTTCACGACAAGGGTGGCCACACATCGGCAGCCCCGAAGCACAGCGGAATGGCAAAGCTCGCCAATACAATTAAAGATGTTGAAAGACATCAGTTCAAATCGCATATGCTGCCTTTCCTGACGGAGCTTTTCGACACGGTCGGAAGAAAAGGCACCTACCTCGGCAGAACGATAATGTGCAACATATGGCTCTTTAAGCCGCTGATAAAGCTTGTGCTCAAAACAATTCCCGAATCGGCAAGCATGGTCAGAACGATTCAGAGCATTTCAATGTGCGAGGGCAGTCCCGCCCCCAATGTTTTGCCGCAAAGACCGAATATAACGATAAATTTCAGACCTCTCCCCGGAGACACGATCGACGATGTTGAAAAGCATATCCGCAAGGCTGTCCGCTACAAGGATCTGGAAGTTGAGCGCCTTTACAGCAAAGAAGCCACTGCATTTTCCCCGACGGATTCGAGAGCCTTCAACGCAATCAAAAAGGTTGAAGAAGGGCTTCATCCCGGCGATGTTGCCGTTGCTCCGTATCTTGTAATGGGCGGTACGGATTCCTATCGCTACGGGAAAATATGCGACAACATACTTCGCTATGCTCCATTCAATGTTTCCGTTTCGCTTTTTCTGACGACCCACGCAACCAACGAGCGAATCCCGATTTCCGCTCTCAAAGAAAGCGTGATCTTCTTCAGAGAGTATATTAAAGAAGTTTCCAAAAAAGACTGATTTTTGCAATACCGCATTTAGCTCTGTGCGGTATTGCTTTTTTGTAAAACGGCAGCATCACCTTAAAATTCTTTCAAATAACGGTTGTTTTTTGCCGTATACTGAGTTATAATTATAAGGATTGAGGCAATAATTTCCTTTGCCGGTTTTCGATAGATAAAAATATTCATTTCGCTTTGCCGAATGTTGAACCGCATAACGGCAAATTTTCCAGTTTATTGCGGTTTTCCACATGAATATTTGTATCATATTTAATGAATATATTTTGTATTTTTCTTGACATATACTGTATATTTATGTATAATTATACCCTGTTAATGAATTAAGAGGTTTATTTGTTATGAAAAAGATTTTTATTGACGGCAAAGCCGGAACAACAGGACTCAGAATTTACGAAAGACTTTCCGAGCGTTCGGATATCGAGCTTATGCTCCTGCCCGAGGAAAAGCGCAAGGACATTGAGGCTCGCCGCGAGGCTCTCAACACCTGCGACATTGCCTTCCTTTGCCTGCCCGACGCGGCGGCGATCGAATCCGTCGGACTGATCGAGAATGATAATGTCAAGGTTCTCGATACCTCAACGGCACACAGAACCGATCCGGGCTGGGCATACGGTTTTCCCGAGCTTTCGGAGGCTCACAGAGAGAAAATCAAAAATTCCAATCGAATCGCCGTTCCCGGCTGTCACGCAAGCGGCTTCATCTCGCTTGTATACCCTCTTGTTGAAGTTGGCGCTGTCTCGCCGGACACGCTTTTGACCTGCCATTCCCTGACGGGCTACAGCGGCGGCGGCAAGAAAATGATTGCCGAATACGAGGATACCGATCCGGACAAAGCTCTTGAATCGCCGAGGCAATACGGTCTGACGCAGAGCCATAAGCACCTCAAGGAAATGAAAGCGATTACGGGAATCAACGCCTTCCCCGCTTTCTGCCCCATCGTCGCCGACTATTACAGCGGTATGCTTGTCACCGTTCCACTTTTCAAGGAGCAGCTCAACGGCGTAACGATTGAGGATATCAAGAGAATTTATGCAAAAAAATATCATTCGGATATTGTAAAATATAAAGATGAAATCGGTGAAAACGGTTTTATTTGTTCCAACAAGCTCTCGTTCAACGATTCAATGGAAATCTTCGTTGAGGGCAACAAGGACAGAATACTTCTTATGTCAAGATACGACAATCTCGGCAAGGGTGCTTCGGGAGCAGCTATTCAAAACATGAACATTCTTCTCGGAACAGACGAAAAAACAGGACTCGAGGTATAAAATGATGAAAACGATTGAAGGCGGCATCTGCGCCGCAAAGGGCTTCAAAGCCAACGGAATCCACTGCGGAATCAGAAAAAACAAGTCGAAGCGTGACCTTTCGCTCGTTGTCAGCGATGTAAGAGCCACGGCAGCGGCTGTATATACAACCAACCTTGTTAAGGGTGCGCCGATTCTCGTCAATCAGAAGCACCTTGCCGACGGATACGCTCAGGCTATAATCTGCAACAGCGGCATTGCAAACACCTGCAACGCTGACGGAATCGAGAAAGCGGAAGCCATGGGTCAGCTCGTTGAGGATGCGCTCGGCATAAACAAAGATGATGTTATCGTCGGCTCGACGGGTGTTATCGGTATGCCGCTCAACCTCACCCCGATCGCAAACGGTATGAGCGAGCTGGTAGCGGGTCTTGATTACGACAACAGCGGATTTGCCGCAGAGGGAATCATGACGACCGACACAAAGAAAAAAGAAATCGCAGTCAGCTTTGATATTGACGGCGTTGAGTGCAGAATCGGCGGAATTGCCAAGGGCAGCGGAATGATCCACCCGAACATGGCGACTATGCTTGTTTTCGTCACCTCCGATGTTGCAATAACAAGCGAGATGCTGCGAAAGGCTGTCAGCGAGGATGTTAAGACCTCATTCAACATGATAAGCGTTGACGGCGACACCTCGACCAACGATACATTTGCCGTTCTTTCCAACGGAATGGCAGGCAACAAACTTATCGACGCAGAGGGCGAGGCTTACGATAAATTCTGCGAAGCTCTCCACAAAGTCAGCGTTTATCTTTCAAGAAAAATCGCAGGCGACGGAGAGGGTGCAACAAAGCTGCTTGAATGCAAGGTTACGGGCGGCAAAACCGATGAAATTGCGAAAAAGGTTGCAAAATCGGTTATCTGCTCATCGCTTACAAAGGCTGCAATGTTCGGTGCAGACGCCAACTGGGGTCGTGTGCTTTGCGCAATCGGCTACAGCGGCGCAGATGTTGATATCAACAAAATCGATGTCAGTTTCAAGTCGGTCAAGGGCACGATTATAGTTTGTCACAACGGCGCAGGCGTTGACTTCTCGGAGGAAAAAGCAAAGGAAATTCTTCTTGAAAAAGAGATCGAAATTCTTGTTGACCTCAATGACGGCGACTTTGACGCAACGGCATGGGGCTGCGACCTCACATATGAATATGTAAAAATCAACGGTGATTACAGAACCTGAGGTGAATAATGCAAATGAATATTACAATGGAAGAGAAAGCCGGTATTCTTACCCGTGCGCTCCCCTATATTCAAAAATATAACGGAAAGATCCTTGTTGTGAAGTACGGCGGCAACGCAATGATCAGCGAGGAACTGAAAGAGTCCGTAATGAGCGATATTATCTTGCTTTCAACGATCGGAATCAAGGTCGTTCTCGTTCACGGCGGCGGTCCCGAGATTACGGGTATGCTGAACAAAATCGGCAAAAAGAGCGAATTTGTCAACGGTCTGCGTGTAACCGACAAGGAAACGGCAGATGTCGTTCAGATGGTTCTTGCCGGCAAGATCAACAAAAGTCTTGTCAATCTGCTCTGTTCAAAGGGCGGAAAAGCAATCGGTCTGAGCGGTTCGGACGGCGGAATGATAAAGGCAAAACCGAAAGCCGCCGAGCTTGGCTTCGTCGGTGAAATTACCGATATTAATGTTCAGCCGATACTCGATGTTATCGAAATGGGCTATATTCCGGTTGTTTCGACCGTCGGATTTGACGCCAAGGGCAACACATACAACATCAATGCCGACACGGTAGCCGCAGGAATTGCAGGTAACCTCAAGGCGGAAAGCCTTATTTCAATGACCGATATTGCGGGAATTCTCAGAGATAAGGACAACCCGACGACTCTTATTTCAAAGATTTTCGTCGAGGACGCTCCGAAGCTTATGGACGACGGGATAATCTCCGGCGGCATGATCCCTAAGGTTCAGTGCTGCGTTGACGCCATCAATCTCGGTGTTCGCAAGGTTTTTGTTATCGATGGAAGAATACCACATTCAATTATAATAGAAGTTCTCACCGACGAGGGCATCGGAACGATGTTTGTCAAGGGTGATAAATAAGAAAGGACTGACAAAAATGAGCATAACATCAAACGACAATCAGTTCGTTGCCAACACCTACGCAAGATTTCCCATTGAGCTTGTCAGCGGCAAGGGAGCGATCCTCAAGGACAGCAACGGCAAAAAATATATCGACCTCGGCAGCGGAATTGCCGTAAACATTTTTGGCGTTGCCGACGACGAATGGCAGAAAGCCGTTACTCATCAGCTTTCAGTTCTTCCCCACACCTCTAATCTCTACTATTCCGAGCCTTGCTCAACTCTCGCCGAGCTTCTCTGCGAGAGAACGGGAATGAAAAAGGTCTTCTTTTCAAACAGCGGTGCCGAGGCTAACGAATGTGCAATCAAGGTTGCAAGAAAATATGCGTTTGACAAGTACGGCGATGAGAGCCATTCAACGATAATCACGCTCAAAAACAGCTTCCACGGCAGAACGATCACAACGCTCAAGGCCACCGGACAGGATGTTTTTCACACAAATTTCGGACCGTTCCCGGAGGGCTTTGTTTACGCCGAAGCCAATAATTTTGACGATGTAAAAAAATTCGTCGATACCGACAAGTGCATCGCAGTTATGATGGAGCTTGTTCAGGGTGAGGGCGGCGTTTGCAAACTCGATGAGGATTTTGTTAAATCGGTCGCAGAGCTTGTTAAGGAAAAGGATATGCTTCTCATCATCGACGAGGTTCAAACCGGTAACGGCAGGACGGGAGAGCTTTACGCTTATATGCACTACGGAATTCAGCCAGATGTCGTTTCAACCGCAAAGGGACTCGGCGGCGGACTTCCGATCGGCGCAACAATGCTCGGCGAAAGGGTCGAGAATGTTCTTACCAACGGTTCGCACGGTTCAACTTTCGGCGGAAATCCCGTGTGCTGCGCAGGCGCATGCAACATCATCAGAAGAATTGACGATAAGCTTCTCAATGAAGTTAAAGAGAAATCGGCTTATATTTTCTCGGAGCTTGAGGGCGCAAAGGGAGTTAAATCCGTCAGCGGCCTTGGTCTTATGATCGGCGTTGAAACGGACAAACCTGCAAAGGAAGTTGTCAATGCCTGCATCGAAAAGGGCGTGCTTGTTCTGACAGCAAAAACAAAGGTCAGACTTCTCCCCTCTCTCAACATTGATTGGGACGACCTTAAAAAGGCAATTCAAGTGCTTAAAGAAGTTGTAGCGGAATAACTTATCATAAAAATAACCGGCAGTCACAGTGCTTTGATTCACTGTGGCTGTTTTATATTCACCACATTTTGTCTTTAAATTTTGCACAAAATACAAACGGTACTATTTGTGAACTTTGTATAGCAAATTGCGCCGTAATATGTTATAATATCAAACAAATGAAAGGAGATGACATTTTGGAGGAAAATAAAATGGGCATTATGCCCGTAAACAAACTTATTATAAATATGTCATTGCCGATGATAATTTCCATGCTTGTCCAGGCATTGTACAACATCGTTGACTCGGTTTTCGTCGCAATGGTCAATCAGGAATCGCTCACGGCGGTTTCGCTTTCATTCCCGGCGCAAAATCTCATGATCGGCTTTGCAACAGGTACGGCGGTCGGCGTGAATGCGCTTATTTCCCGTGCGCTCGGCGAAAAAAACGGTGAGCGTGCGAATAAAATTGCCGAAAACGGCGTTTTTCTTGCCTTGCTAAGCTCGATAGTGTTTTTCCTTTTCGGCGTGTTCGGTTCAAGGCTTTTTATCAGCTCCCAGACCTCTGTACCATATATCATAGACGAGGGCACAAAATATCTTCAGGTTTGCTGCGGCGCAGGCTTCGGAGTTTTCTTTGAGATCATGTACGAGCGGCTTTTGCAGTCGACCGGCAGAACATTTTACACAATGATAACTCAAGGCGTCGGCGCAATTATCAACATAATACTTGATCCGGTGTTTATTTTCGTATTCAAAATGGGCGTGCGAGGTGCGGCAATCGCAACGGTTATTGGTCAGATCGTCGCTTTTCTTCTTGCCGTTTATTTCAACCGTCGCAAGAACCCCGACCTTCACCTTGATTTCAAAAAATTCAAGCCGAACGGACGCTTCATAAGCGAGATTTACAAGATCGGCGTTCCATCGATACTTATGATCGCAATCGGATCGATCATGACCTATTTCATGAATAAGATCCTTATCGTATATACGCTCGGCAAGGAGCTTTCGGTCAATGTTTTCGGTGCGTTTTTCAAGCTCAACAGCTTCATTTGTATGCCGATTTTCGGACTGAACAACGGCGTTATTCCGATAATTGCATATAATTACGGCGCTCAGAAAAAATCACGAATATTGAAAACCATTAAGCTCTCCGTTGCATACGCCGAATTTTTCAGCGTTATCGGCGCACTTCTTTTCTTCCTTTTGCCAAAGTTTCTTCTCGGATTTTTCTCGGCAACGCCCGATATGCTCAGAATCGGCATTCCTGCGCTGAAAATAATCAGCGTGAGTTTCCTTTTCGCAGGCGCAAATATTGCCCTCAGCGGTGTTTTTCAGGCATTCGGAAAGGGCACTTTCTCAATGACAAGCTCGTTTATTCGCCAGCTTATCGTGCTTATTCCCGCCGCATATTTCCTTGCGAAATACGGACTTTCAATCGGCAACGATAACCTCGTTTGGTGGTCGTATTCAATCGCCGATTTTGCTGCGTCGGTCGTTTCAATAAGCCTATTTATCGTGCTTTATAATAAAATCATCAAACCGATCCGCAACGACAAAACAGAATAAAATTCGTCGAAAAAACAACCGCCTTCCATCTCAGCCGAGGTGCGGTAACGAAGTATTTATGTAAGATGGCGGTACAGCGAAAGCTGT
>CAVJDU010000022.1:0-34227 GCA_963648385.1 uncultured Coriobacteriaceae bacterium
CAATTTCGGGCGTCCAGCCGCTGAATGTGTATTCATAGGTGTCATCGCTTGCTTTTTCGGGATCTTCACAGCTCGGTATGGTGTTGTATGCAAAGCGTCCGTTTCTGATAACAGAGCCGTCATCGTTCAAGAAATTGACATCAAAGGTTTCAATCTCCCAGTTTGCATAAAGTGTTACATCACTTTCGAGATCGTAGGATTTAGCAGAGCTGCCGTCGGCATTGTAATACCGAGTGCCCTCGCCGTTCGGCTTAGTGAAGTAGCCGCCGAAGTTATAGTGCTCACGGGTCGGAAGTGTTATTCCAGGCATAGCCTTACCGATCGTTACAACAACCGAGGTTGTGCCCGCCGTCGTTGCCGACTGGCCGTCAAGCGTTACCGTCTGAATACGCTCAAGATTATTGATTGCATTGACGAGAGCGGTTGTGACGGAATCATAATTGTCTTGGCTCGGAATATCGGAGCTGTTGAGCGTTTCGGTAGCATTACCGAGAGCGGTAAGATAGTTTGCATAGCTTGTTGAAGAGTATTTATTTTTATCAAGAACATTTTTCGAGAGTGCAATTGCATTTCTCAATGCGGTAGAGTCTACCGAAACAAAATTGAGTGTTAGCCAGTTGTAGTAGTGATATGCATCATTTTTGTAGCCAATAACGGCATTACGAGCAACAACTCTAAGCTGTACGGTGTCGCCCGCATCGGGAACAGCACCTGAAATTGAAAGCTGATGGTTATACCATGTCTTATCGCTGCAATCCGGTGTCCAATCAGCATATAATCCGCCGTTATTGAGAGAATATGTATAGCTCTTTTTACTCTTGGAGCCGTTAACCGACGCACTGACATTATAGCTGTATTCTTCGATTGATGTCTCTGTGAAAGAAGTGTCGTAGAGAGCAACGCTTTGGTTTCTTTTTTGACCGTCGGCAAGCATTTCGACGGATAAGAATTCTCCAAGGGACGAGATGTTTGATGTTCCGTTATATTTATCAAAGACATAGTAAGCGTTTGCCGTACTGTCACTTACTTTCTGGTATGTACGGTGATAATCCACAGAACCGTGGTAATTATTAGAAGATTTTTCAAAGGAGAGACTATTGTTTATATCCGTTACGCCTTCGATATTATTGCTTGTTATAGCATTACCCGTTACCTTTGCGGCGTTATCCGCTTTGAAGGAAGTATAAATTCTCGCCGTATCATTTATCAATGTCTTTTGTTCGCTCGTAATCGAAGATGAAGTGGCCGTCGATTTCTTAATAAGCTTTGAAACAGCATAATTCAGCTTGTCGGCGTAATCGTCAACCTCCTGCTGAGTGCCGAAAGCAGTGTTCGGTATCATATTGACGAGATTTGCAACCTCGGAGAAGTCCTCGTAGTCAGAACCGTTGAGCGAATTTGCCTTGTCTCTTGCGGCATAAAGCTTCGTCATATCAAGCTTTGCAACAAGGGCATTGATTGCATTGTTAAGCTTAGTTGTTGCGGCGTCAACCTCTGTTTGCTCTGCCGTTGCGTTGTTGAGTACTGTCTTCGCTTCGTTGAGAGCGGTCAAATATGCGGAATAGCTTTCGGCGGTATAAACGCTTTCGTTGCCGACAACGGTGTAAATAGCCTTTTTAAGGGCTGTCTTTGAAACGCTGACGATCGTCAGGTCAGTGAACTGCGTAAGTGTTTGGAGATTGTCACTGTATGCCCATGCGGCGCAAATACCGAGAACTCTTACCGTTACTTTGTCTCCGGCGGCAGGGACAGCACCCTTGATATACCAATAGTACGGACCATATGCTTGGTTATTGATATACGCATCCTGCGTAAAATCCTTGTTCGTTTCTGCGCTCGCCATGTCGTTTCCGTTTGCATCGCATAGCGTATATGTTAGGCTTTTACCGTTAGCTGAGGTGACAGTTGCGCTCCTCATGCTTTCCTGAAGCAAACCCAAATTATAAGAATTTTCATAAGGAGCAAGTTCAACACCCCAGCGTGCCTTGCCTTCATTCGAATAAACATACGGCATTTTCAGGCTAATATTTACACCTGTTGAAAGAATATCGGAATTGATGTCCGGATCAACATAAATTTTTGCGGTTGAAGCGTTCCACCTTGACTCAATATTTTGAGCGGTTTTTCGATAAACGGTTATTCCGCCGTCTCCGTATTCGTTGACCTGTTCGGGAGAAATATTCCAATAGTCACAGTTTGTTCCTATGTTGACATTGTTAATACAAAGCTGTACCGAAGCTTGGAAAACACCCTCACCCGAAGCTGTTGCCTGAATTAAGCTTTGGCTCGTTGACTTTTTCACAAGCGCATTGACGGCGACATTGATTTTTGCAGCTTGCTCATCAACCTGCTCCTGCGTAGTCAGTCCGCTCTTTACAAGCTCTGCGTAGGAGAGAGCATTTTCAACTCCGCTGAAATCTGTATAATCGTTCTCGTTGAGCGAATTTGCATTGCTGACAGCGGTGTCAAAGGCTGTCCAGTCAAGCTTTGTCTGCAAGGCTGCGATTGCATTTTCAATTTCGGATTTCGCATTATCAATCGCTGCCTGATCGTATTCAGTGTTGAAAGCCTCATAGCTGCTTTCAGAATAATTATCGTAGCTGTCGGTGATCGCTTTGGCAGCATTCTTTGCCGTCTGCAAGGTTGCAACATCAACATAAAGACTGCTGTTATTTAAGTATGTATCAGCCTTTTCCATTGCCGAGCGTAATTCCGTTGTGTCAACCTCGGGAAGTCGGGCAACATGTGTAAAGATATATTCGCCTTTAGCGTCTTTGTTGGCGTCGGCATTATTGTAGAAGTCTCCGGAATTGAGGTATTTAACCGTTTCATATCCGGTTGTTTCTTCGTTGTCAATGTTTACCGACACGATGGGTGCGCCGACTTTTGCGTCCTTGCTTGTGTAATAATGAAGGTAAACAGCGCTCGACTTGCTTTGGTTAAGGTCAACTATACCGTTGCCGTCACCGGTTTTTTCCGAGCTTGGATAAACACCGACAATGGTATAAGTAAATCCGTTTGCACCGGTAACCACATCGCTGTTTTCGTCTCGGTTGATCATTACTCTGATGTCACGAACAGATATGGTTGGATCAGAGCTTGTCTTGTAGCCAAGATAAACCTCGTCTGCATCTCTTGATGAAATCAGACTCGTAGAAACTCTGACTCCGGCGTTGAGGTTTTTGTCGATAAGGGTATAGCCGCTGCCGGTAACCTGAGCTTTTGCAGTGTCGCCGTTGCGATCCCCGCCCGTTGCAAGGTATGTTATAAACTGCGTATCGGACTTATTATAGTAATATTCCTTGGTATGTGACTTGGCATAGGTCGCCGCAGACGCATCTGTTCCGAACAGTCTAATATTCAGAATAGGTGCAGATGATAAAAGCAACGCTATACACAAAAGTAAGCAGAAAACACTTTTTGCTTTCTTCACCATATATTTCCCTCCATTTTATAAATATATATTCATTATACTATATTTCTTAAAATATTCAATAGACATTTTACCGAAAAGTTTATGATTTAGCCAATAAATTTAGAGGGATTTGCAAAAAAATAAACCGTTGACATAAAGCAAAGAGCCTTATTTGTCAACGGTTCACGATGGTCGAGGCGACAGGACTTGAACCTGCGGCATCTTGGTCCCAAACCAAGCACTCTACCAAACTGAGTTACGCCTCGCTGCCGAAAAAACAACATGGACATTATATCACAGAATCGTCTTTTGTCAATCCAAAATACCGGCAATTGCGGTCAAAATTCGGATCAGATGGTCAAAAAAGGCAAAAACCTTACAAAATAGCAAAACTGTGTAGACAAATGTATGCATAAATGTCTTGATAAATGTAAAAAAGTATGATAAAATTTTAACGCAATAATGCGAAAATATTATTTTAGGAAGTGATAAAATGGCTAATCAGCGTTCGGGAGACAGAACAAAACTGATGCTGGCGGAATCTTTACGGAATCTTATGCGCAAAAAACCTCTTGACAAGATCAAGATACATGAGATTGTTGATGCCTGCGGGGTCAACAGACAGACATTCTATTATCATTTTCAGGATATTTATGCTCTTGTAGAGTGGATGTATCAGTATGACGCCGTTAAAATCATCGAGCAGAATAACGAGGCTTTCTTGAAGGGCGAGATCGGCACGGAGGATAACTGGGACAGCGTTATCAATGCTCTTTTTGCTTATATTGAGGAGCATCGTCATGAGATCCTCAGCGTTATCAATTCGAGAGCGATGGTTTATTTCTCGAATTTTGTTTATGAAGCGTTGAAATCGAGCCTGAGAAGGGTTGTCGATGTTAAATCGGAGAATATTGATGTTGATGAATTCTACAAGAATTTCATTTCAAACTTTTATGCGATCGCCCTCGGCGGAATGGTTCAAAGCTGGCTTGAAACAAGCGGAACGGCGAGAATGTCAAGTCAGGAGCTTATACATATGCTCAAAATCACCGTTGCGGGAAATATTGAAGCGTCATTGATCCGTGCGGCAAATGAGAAAAAATAATTCGTTGCCGTTTGGCTGTATCTGCTTGGAGGCGAGGCTATGAAAAACAGAAAAGCTGTTCTTAATGCGTGTGTTTTTTCGTTCATCGCCAATTTAATCTTGTTCCTTATTAAATTGTATATCGGACTCAGGACAAATTCAATAAGTATCTATTCCGACGCAGTGAACAATATGTTTGATTCTCTTTCTGGGGCGGTCACATTCGCTTTTTTATTTTACCTGATGAAAAAATCAAACGAAGGCTCGGTCGGTATGCTGAGAAAGGGTGAGCAGCTTTTTTCGTTCGTAATTTCAATCACGGTCGTTGCGGCGGGCTTCTATTTTGCATACACCTCGCTGGAAAGGTTAATATATCCGACTCCGGTGTGGTTCTCGACGCTTTACGCTGCGGTTATTGCCGCAACGGCGGCAGCGAAGGCGGTTATGTTTTTCATCTATTCCGCCTTTGAGAAAAAGAGCGGTTCTCCCATCGTGAGAGTCATGAAATTCGACTGCATACTCGATATGTTTATAACCGTTGTTTCGGTTATTACTCTGCTTGTTTCTCAATACAGCGACTATGCCGTTGACGCAGTCTGCGGTCTGATCATCAGCTCGGTGATTCTCGTTTCTGCGGCAAAAATGCTGGTTTCGAATGCAAAGAAGCTTATCAATTTTGTTCCGTCGGCGACAGGTGAAAAGGTGAACGCTGTCTTTGCGGAACATTCCGACGAAATCTCGGTGAAGAAGCTTGACTACCATAATGATGGTGAAAGCTTGATCTGTTACGCGTCCGTGCAATGCGATAATGAAGCCTTGCTCGAACAAATACGGGAGTCATGCCTTAAAAAGGCAGATGTGTGCATTAAATTTATTTTGCAGAGAAAGGAATGTTAAAATTGGCAGAAAAAAAGAAAAGCAAGGGCAAGCTTGCGCTGAAAATTATCGGTATTTTTTTCATCGTGCTTGCTTTGTTCATCGGAATAACAACGCTGATAACGGTCATCGGAGACAGGGCGAATACGAAAAAGGCGCAGTCATTTGATACCGTTGCTTATGAAAATCAGCTTGTGCCCGAAAAGGATTCAAAGGGCAACTGGACATTTACGACGGATAGGGATTTTAAGGTCGTTCAAATTACCGATGTGCATATCGGTGCCGGCTGGATGAGCCTGCGCAAGGACGCAATGGCACTGAATGCCGTTGCCGCAATGATCTCGGCGGAAAAGCCCGACCTTGTCATTGTAACCGGCGATATCGGCTATCCCGTTCCGTTCCAGTCGGGAACATTCAACAACAAGCTCTCGGCAAAGATTTTTGCGGAGCTTATGGAAAAGCTCGGCGTTTACTGGACGCTCGGTTTCGGAAACCATGACACGGAGGCTTACAGCTATTATTCGAGAGCCGACATTGCGGAATTCTATTCATCGGACGATTACAAGTATTGCCTTTTCCAAAGCGGTCCGGAGGATATTTCCGGCTACGGCAATCAGGTTATAAATGTCAAAAAATCCAACGGTGTTCTTTCTCAGTCGATGTATATTCTTGACAGCCATTCCTATACGGACGGAGACTGGTTCGGCGTTATGTGGAAGTATGACAATATTCATAAGGATCAGATCGATTGGTATAAGCAAAGCGTGGAATATTATAATTCCGTCAATGTCGAAACCTATAAAAATCTCGGCTTGAAGGCGGAGGACACGACGGTAAAATCGACCATGTATTTCCATATCCCTCTTGTTGAATACAAGGACGCTTGGTATGAATACGCCGACAACGGCTTCAAGGATACGGAAAATGTCAAGCTCATTTACGGCACAGCCGGTGAGGGGAAAAAGGTTGTTTATTCCGGAATCGGCGATGACAATCTCTTTGAAACGATTCAGGAACTCGGCTCAACAAAGGGCGTTTTCTGCGGACATGACCATAAAAATAATTTCTCGGTCGATTATAAGGGAATAAGGCTTACTTACGGTCTGAGCATTGACTATTTGGCTTATCCGGGTATATATAAATTAGGTTCGCAGAGAGGCTGCACGGTCATTGAACTGTCTCCCGACGGCAGCTTTGATTGCCATGCGGAGAGCTATTATCAGGATAAATACACTTCGCAGTATAAAAAGGAGAATGTAACAATGCAGGAGGTCGTTCCGATCGAGCCTGTGACGGAAAAATAAAGCGTAATGTATTGACAAAAATCTACCGTGATGATAAAATAATAGCAATATTGAAAGGCAAGGACGGAGAGTTTTCGGATCGTTCGGTTTTCAGAGAGGCGTCGGCAGGTGAAAGGCGTCAGCCGTAATTCGGATTGTAGCTCCCGAGCCGGAGGGAAGAAAGCGTAAGCCGTAGAACCCTCCCGTTAAGCTGCGTTAAGGTTTTGAGCGGTATTCTTTTGAATGCAATTTGAGTGGTACCACGGGTTTTATCTCGTCTCAAGGTTTTCCTTGGGGCGAGTTTTTTACTTTAGTTAATTAAGTGTATTGATATAAGGAGGAAAATTCAATGGCAAAAGATCTTGCTAAACAGTACGATCCAAAGGACGTTGAGGACAGAATATACAAATTCTGGCTTGACGGAAAATATTTTCACGCTAAGTGCGATCCAGAGAAGAAGCCGTATACAATAGTTATACCGCCGCCGAACATCACCGGTCAGCTTCATATGGGTCATGCGCTTGACAACACGCTTCAGGACATTCTTATCCGTAACAGAAGAATGCAGGGCTATGACGCACTGTGGCTTCCCGGAACGGATCACGCTTCAATCGCAACTGAGGCGAAAATCGTTGAAGCCATGCGTAAAGAGGGTATCTCAAAGGAAGATATCGGTCGTGAAGGCTTTCTCAAAAGAGCATGGGAATGGAAAGATAAGTTTGGCGGAAGAATTATTGAGCAGCTGAAAAAAATGGGCTCGTCATGCGACTGGGACAGAGAGCGTTTCACAATGGACGAGGGATGCAGCAAGGCTGTTAAAGAGGTTTTCGTCAATCTCTACAACAAGGGACTCATCTATCGCGGAGAGCGTATAGTCAACTGGTGTCCGCATTGCCTTACCTCGATTTCGGACGCAGAGGTCGAGTATGAGGATCAGGCAGGTCATTTTTGGCATCTTCGCTATCCGTTCAAGGACGGAAGCGGTTACCTTGAGCTTGCAACAACACGACCGGAAACGATGCTCGGCGATACCGCCGTTGCCGTTAATCCGAATGACGAAAGATATAAGGACATCGTTGGTAAAACGCTTATTCTCCCGATCGTTCACAGAGAAATTCCCGTCATTGCCGATGATTATGTTGAAATGGATTTCGGAACAGGCTGCGTTAAAATAACGCCGGCTCATGACCCGAACGACTTTGAGGTAGGACTCAGACATAACCTCGAAGTTATCGACACTTTCACAGATGACGCACACATCAAGCCTGAATGGGGCAAGTATGCCGGAATGGACAGAATGGAAGCACGCAAGGCGATCGTTGAGGATCTCGAAAAAGAGGGTGCGATCGTTAAGATCGAGGATTATTCTCATAATGTCGGCGTTTGCTACCGCTGCCACAGCTCAATTGAACCGAAGGTTTCAAAGCAGTGGTTTGTTAAGATGGAGCCGCTTGCCAAGCCTGCAATCGACTGCGTAAAGAACGGCGAGGTCAAGTTTGTCCCTGAGCGTTTTGACAAGACATATTATCACTGGATGGAGAATATCAAGGATTGGTGCATTTCTCGTCAGCTTTGGTGGGGTCACAGAATTCCCGCATGGTATTGCGACGAGTGCGGCGAGATCGTTGTTTCCAAGGAGACTCCGACGGTATGCCCGAAGTGCGGTTGCAATCACCTCACTCAGGATCCCGATACGCTCGACACATGGTTCTCGTCCGCTCTTTGGCCTTTTTCAACTCTCGGCTGGCCGGATAAGACTCCCGAGCTTGCCCACTATTTTCCGACAAATACGCTTGTTACGGGCTATGATATCATCTTCTTCTGGGTTGCAAGAATGATATTCTCGTCCGTTGAGAATATGCATTCAAGACCGTTTGATACCGTATTTATTCACGGCATTGTTCGAGATTCGCAGGGCAGAAAAATGTCCAAGTCGCTCGGTAACGGCATTGATCCGTTGATCGTTATCGACCAATACGGTGCAGATGCGCTCAGATTTACACTCGCAACGGGTAACAGCCCCGGAAACGATATGCGCTTCTCCGATGAAAAGGTTGGAGCGAGCCGCAACTTTGCAAATAAGCTTTGGAATGCGGCGAGATTTATTCTCATGAATCTCGGCGAGGACGAAAAAGCTCCGCATATTCCCGATGATCTTGCGCTTGAAGACAAATGGATTCTCAGCCTGTTTAACCGGCTCACAAAGGAGGTTACAGATAACCTTGACAAGTTTGAACTGGGCGTTGCCGTTCAGAAGCTTTATGATTTTATTTGGGATGTATTCTGTGACTGGTATATTGAAGTTTCCAAGATAAGACTTAATTCCGGCGATGATAAAGCGGCTCAGACGGCGAGAGATATGCTCGTTTACATCATGTCGAATACGCTCAAGCTGCTTCACCCGTTTATGCCGTTCATCACGGAGGAAATTTGGCTGACCTTACCTCATGACGGCGAGTCGATAATGATTTCCGAGTGGCCTGTTTATAAGGACGAGTATAATTTCAGCGTTGAAGAGCAGGAGATGGACAGAATCATGGAAGCTGTCCGTGCTATCCGTAACCGCAGAGCCGAAATGAATGTTCCGCCGTCAAAGAAGGCTAAGTATTATATCGCAACTGCGTATAAAGATACATTTGAAAAGGCGGGCATCTTCATGCAGAGGCTTGCTTCATGCTCCGAAGCGGAGATAGGCGACAGCTTTGAAATTGCCGACGCCGTTTGTATCGTTACGACAGACGCAAAGATTTATATTCCTCTCGGCGAGCTTGTCGATTTTGAAAAGGAAATCGCAAGGCTCAACAAGGAGAAGGAAAAGGTGCTTAAGGATCTTGAATTCATCGACAAGAAGCTCAATAACGAAAACTTCGTTGCAAAAGCGCCGAAGGCTGTCGTTGACGGTCAGCGTGAAGCTGCTCAGAAGCTCAGAGATAAGATCGCCATGATTGACGAAAGCATTGAGAAATTCCAAAAGTAAGCATTAAAATCAACCTCCTCATGTATATCTTGAGGAGGTAATGATTTAATCGATTATTACATTTCGTAGGAGTCGATAACCAAATTGATCCAAGGTCAGAAAAAACACATTCTTATAGCAATACTGCGCATTGGAGCGTGCGGATTGCACAGTAAGATTTTAGTAGAGGCAAAAAGAGTGATATTATGAATTACAGCGAAGCATTGAAATTTACACATTCGAGGGACAGGTTCGGAAGCTGCCCGGGCATGGAACGCATAGAAGCGTTATGCAATGCCTTTGAAAATCCGCAGGATAAGCTGAAATATGTTCATGTCGCAGGTACGAACGGCAAAGGTTCGACCTGCCATATGATAGCCTCCGTTCTCTCACAGAGCGGCTACAAGGTCGGACTTTTCACCTCTCCGTTCGTCATTGATTTTTGCGAAAGGATTCAAATCAACGGTGAGATGATTCCGAAAAACGAGCTTGCCGAGATTATTTCCGAGATCAAGCCCGTAGTCGAAAAGCTCTCGAAGCAGGGGATTGAACCGACGGAGTTTGAAATAATCACGATCACTGCCTTTTTGTATTTTCTCAGGCAGAATTGCGATATCGTCGTGCTTGAGGTCGGCCTCGGCGGCCTGCTCGATTCAACAAACATCATAAAAAAATCCGAGGTCAGCGTTATAACATCAATTTCGCTCGACCATACAAAAGTACTTGGCGATACTTTGCTTAAAATCGCCGAGCAGAAATGCGGAATATTTAAAGAGGGCGGCAATGTTGTCGGATATCCTCAGCCGGATTTTTCTGTTGAACGCTTCATCAAGGACAAGGCAAAGGAAAAAAATTGCAAATATTATCCGCACGAATTGAGCAAGATACGCCTTGTGCGGGAGGAGATCGACGGCTCGACGGTTATCTATGCCGGCTGCACATTCAAAATTCCGCTGACAGGTAAGCACCAGCTTTATAACTTTGCCACTGCCATAGCGGCAATAAATGTTCTGAAGCAGAACGGGTGGAATATTACATACAAAAGCTTGATAGACGGAATTTCAAAGGTCAATGTTCCGGCAAGGACGGAAATCGTTTCCCGTTCTCCGCTGACGATGATTGACGGCGGACACAATGCAGAGGGGGTTGACGCTCTGTGCAACACTCTGAAAAAATTCTGTGCAAGCAGAAAAATCATTGCCGTTTTCGGAATTATGAAAGACAAGGACTATTCCTATGCTCTTAAAGAGCTTGCGCCGCTTTGCGAGAGGATCTACACGACCGAAGCTTCAAACCCGAGATCTGTTGACGCAAAGCTGCTTGCCAAGGAAGCAAAGCGATTTTGCAAAAAGGCTCGTCCCGAACCCGATCCCGAAAAAGCATACGGCAAGGCGTTGAAAAAAGCGAAAAGCGATGATGTTGTTCTTGTTTGCGGTTCGCTCTATCTTGCTTCAGATATCAAAAAATCCATTAAATGACAACGGTTTACAAAAAGAAATTATTTTTTTGACCACACTTCAACAAAATATTTCCGGACAATCCTTTATCCTATTGGGTAAGGGATTGTTTTTTTTAGGGGGATTCTTTATGCCTGTAAAAATTATTGCAACGGAGCAGAGGGTGACGGCGTTCCTCGAGGGCGAGATAGACCATCATACCGCCTCAACGCTCAGAATGGAGATTGACGACGCAATTCAAATTTATAAGCCAAAGGTTCTGAAGCTTGACTACGGCGATGTTTCCTTCATGGATTCGTCGGGCGTCGGGCTTGTTATGGGTCGCGTTAGAACAATGTCGCCGTTCGGGGGAAGGATAATAGTTTCGGGTCTTTCACAGCAGAACTATAGAGTTATGCAGCTTGCAGGGCTTGAAAAAATTGCAAAAATCAGCAAAAGGGAGGATGTTTTCGATGAAAGCAAAAAATGATTTCAGAATGACGATAGATTCAAGGTCTGTCAACGAAGCCTTCTCTCGTTCGACCGTTGCGGCATTTGCCGCTCAGCTTGACCCGACGGTCGACGAGATAACCGATATAAAAACCGCTGTCAGCGAGGCTGTGACGAATTGCATCGTTCACGCTTATCCGGACAGAGTGGGAAAGATTTACATATATGCCGCCGTGTGTGAGGATAATTATGTCAAAATTTCGATAAGGGATAGGGGAGTCGGAATTTCCGATATTAAAAAAGCAATGGAACCGCTATTTACAACACTCGGCGGCGAAAGGGCGGGACTCGGTTTCGCCGTTATGGACAGCTTTATGGATAAGATCTCGGTCAGGTCAAAGCCGGGCAGAGGTACAACGGTAACGATGCTCAAAAAAATCAGCGGGCGTGAGGAAATATGATCCTTTCAAAGACCAAAAGAGACGAGATGATTGAAAGTAATATCGGCTTGGTTCATTCCTGTGCCCATAAATTCAGCGGCAAAGGCGTTGAATATGACGACCTTTTTCAGGCAGGGTGTATAGGCCTCATCAAGGCAGTCGATAATTTTAACGAGGAGCTTGGATTTTCGTTTTCAACATATGCCGTACCGGTTATTCTCGGCGAGACTAAGCGACTTTTTCGTGACGGAGGAACGGTAAGCGTCAGCCGTTCGATTAAAGAAAAAGGACGAAAAATTGCTTATGAACGGGACAGGTTCATAAAGAAATATGATCGAGAACCGACGGTATGTGAACTGGGTAAAATTCTCGGCTATAATGAATTTGAAACTGCTCAGGCGATTGCGGCATCAATGCCGGTCATTAGTCTGACGATCAACGACGATGAAACGGATTCACAGCTTGATATTCCCGTTCCGGATCACGAGGACAGCGTTTCGTCAAGGCTTGCCGTACATCAGGTGATGGAAAGACTTGACGAAAAGGACAGGGAGCTGATCAAGCAACGATATTTCGCCGGCAAAACTCAAACTCAAACGGCTCAATCGCTCGGAATGTCTCAAGTACAGGTCAGCAGGAGAGAAAAACAGATTCTGAAACAGATGAGACAAAAATTGTTATTATAAATTAACCGCCGAGAAGTTCATGAAATTTCTCGGCGGTTGTCTCAGCTTATATTCGTCGTTGAATTCGGATCGAAAAGATGTATCTTATCCGTAAGTATACCGAGCTCAACGGTTTCGTTTACACTGTAATCGGCTGAAACTCTTGCGGTCAGCTTTTGCTCCGAATAGTTAAGATAGAGGAAGCTTTCGCTTCCCATTAGTTCGCTGACCTCCAACCTTGCCGTCAGCACCTTGTCGGGATTTTTTGCTATAAATTCGCTGTCAACAGTGAAATCTTCGGGGCGAATACCAACCTTGACCGATTTATCAAAATAGCCGTTTATTCCTTTTCGGTTTACAACGGAATCTGTTATATCCAATATATCTTGAGCGAGGGACAGGAGAATCTTTCCGTTTTTCGATTTTAATTTTGCGTCAAGAAAATTCATCTGCGGTGAGCCGATAAAGCCAGCGACGAACATATTCTGCGGATGTTTATAAAGATTCTGCGGCGAATCGACCTGCTGAATTACCCCGTCCTTCATAACAACGATTCTGTCGCCCATTGTCATTGCCTCGGTTTGGTCGTGGGTGACATAAATAAATGTTGTCCCCAAGCGACGATGAAGCTTTTTTATTTCCGTTCTCATGTTTGTTCTAAGCTTTGCGTCGAGGTTGGATAGCGGCTCGTCGAGCAAAAAGACGGACGGCGAGCGTACCATGGCTCTGCCGAGAGCGACGCGCTGACGCTGACCGCCGGAAAGAGCCTTTGGCTTTCTTTTTAAAAGGTGCTCGATGTCAAGCACCTTTGCCGCCTCATGCACACGCCTGTCGATTTCATCCTTTGAAACCTTTCTCAGCTCAAGCCCGAACGCCATATTTTTGTAAACCGTCATGTGCGGATAAAGCGCATAGCTTTGGAATACCATTGCAATATCCCTGTCCTTCGGAGCTACATCGTTCATCACACGGTCGCCGATTTTTAACTCGCCTTTTGTTATATTCTCAAGTCCGGCAATCATTCTCAATGTTGTTGATTTTCCGCAGCCTGACGGTCCGACAAGAATAATGAACTCCTTATCGGCAATTTCAAGGTTGAAATCATTGACAGCCGTTGTGCCGTCCTCGAATATTTTATATACATTTTTTAGATTTATGCTTGCCATAATTTATCCTTTCACGGCTCCCGCAACGATGCCCTTGATAATATATTTTTGACAGGAGAGATAGAAAACAACGATCGGTATGATTGAAAGCACGAGCATTGCCATCATTGCGCCCATATCGACCGAGCCGTATCCGCCCCTGAGATATTGAACGGCTATGGGAATTGTTTTGTATTCGCTGCCTATGAGAAGATAGGGGAGCAGGTAATCGTTCCAGATCCACATTGCGTCAAGAATTGCAACCGTTATCGCCGTCGGTTTCATTATCGGAAACACAACATAAAAGAAGGTTTGCAGCGGGCTGCAACCGTCTATCATTGCCGCTTCTTCAATTTCGAGAGGTACGGATTTGACAAAGCCGCAGAACATGAACACAGCCAGTCCTGCGCCGAAGCCGAGATAGACGATTATAAGTCCCCACGGATTGTCAAGACCGAAGTCGGCTACGGTTTTTGTCATTGTGAACATTACCATTTGAAACGGAACGATCATTGAAAAAACGAAGATATAATAAAGCGATTTTGTGAATTTGTTTTTTACTCTGACAATATACCACGCCGTCATGGAGGTGAAAAGAACAATAGCCGCTACCGAGAATACGGTAATGAACAGCGACCGACCAAAGGCTGCGGGGAAGCCGGTTTTTTCGATTCCGCCGATATAGTTTTCAATTCCCGAAAAAGTTTCGGCGTTTGGTAAAGCAAATGGGTCGTCGCTTATGAAAAGCTTACCCTTGAACGAATTGTAAAGAACGATTATTATCGGAGCGAGAAAAGATGCGCCGATTGCAACGAGAAGAATGTACAGTAACGCTTTACCTGCCTTTTTCGCCGTTATCCCATTCATTGCTCCACCTCTTTTTTTCTTGTATAAATAAGCTGGGCAAAGGAGATTGCCGCAACGATGATGAAGAAAATCACCGCTTTTGCCTGACCGACGCCCTCTCCGCCGATCTTGCCGTAGAATGTGTTGTAAATATCAAGCGCAAGCATTGCCGTTTGCTTTGAAGGTGCGCCTGCCGTGAGAGCTAAGTTTTGGTCAAAGAGCTTAAATGAATTCGTGATCGTTAAGAAAAGACAAATTGTGATTGACGGCATGACAAGAGGCAGAGTTACATGCCTTAGCGTCTGCCTCTTGTTTGCGCCGTCCACCTTCGATGCGTCCTGCAGATCAGAGGGAATATTTTGAATTCCTGCGATATAAATTATCATCATGTAACCGATAAGCTGCCAGTTCATCATCACAACAAGTCCCCAAAAGCCGTATTTTGCGTCATAGGTTATCGTTACGCCGATGTTTTGCAGAATACCGTTGATAATCAGCTGCCAGATATATCCAAGAACTATTCCGCCGATGAGGTTCGGCATGAAGAAAACCGTTCGGAAGATGTTCGTGCCCTTGAATCCTTTAGTCAAAAGCGTTGCGAGAGCAAAGGCAATAATATTGATCGTGACAACCGAAACGGCGGTAAATTTTACCGTAAACCACAGTGCGTTGAGATAATCTTTGTTTGAAAAAGCTTTGACATAGTTTGCAAGTGCTACCCATTTAGCGTCAAGAACGGTTGTAAATTCGGTGAATGACAGCCCAAGACCGAGGATAAACGGTACTGCAAAAACAAGAGTGAATGCCGCAAGAGTCGGTAATACAAATATGGGAAACCATTTTTTCAGTGCCATGTTATCCTCTCCTCGGTTATGATTTTGCGTTTTTCCAACTTTCAATTGTAGTTTCTTTTACATCATCCCATGCTTTTGAACCCTGGACATATTCAAGCAGTGCGTTTCCGACATCGTCCTTAAAATCAATGCTCGGAAATGAATTGAATGTCCATTCAACAGTCGTTTTGCCGCTTTCCATCCATTTGATGATCTCTTTGGCAAGAGGATCGTCCGGCTTTTCGGTATCGTTAAAGGTGTTAAACGGGGAAATAAAATTGAGCTTGTTCACAACATAGTCCTTACCCGTATCGCTTGAAAAAAGCCATTCAAGGAATTCAACGGACGCTTTTTGCTTTTCTTCGGAAACATTCTTATTGATTGCAAGGTAATTTTCCGTGCCTATGCAAAGTCCCTGCTTTTCCTCGCCGTCTGCGCCGATATAAATCGGGAGATATTTGATGTCGTCCGACTTAACGGTATTTCCGCTTACCGTTGAAATCTGATCCCATGCCCAGTTGCCGTTTTGAACCATTGCAGCCTTGCCGAGTGCAAATTCCGACATTGAATTTTCAACCGATTTGCCCGAAAGCAAGCCCTTTTCGGTTGTCGAATTGTTGATATAAAGGTCAAAAATATTTTTGAAATTATCCGAATATTTGAAGTCAACGGTTTTGGCATTGTATGCGGTGCTTATGGTGGAATCGTCGCTTTTTTCTTTCATTTCATAATAGATAGGCACATTCAAAAGGTGAGTTGTCCAACGCCACTGCTCACCGCCGGACATCGAGGTTGAAGCGAAAACACCGTCAATACCGAGTTCCTGCTTGTGCTTCGTCATGTCTTCGACGACTTCTTTGAGAAGCTTGAAGCTTGTAATTTCCTCAGCACTTGAGATGCCCACCGCTTTATCCTTGAGAGCAAAATATTTTTCCATAACAGCGTTGTTGTAGATTATTCCGTAGCCCTCGACAACATACGGAATTCCGTAAACCCCATCGGCGTTTTTGATTGCAAGATCCTTATCGGTGAGATAGTCATAGAGCTTTGTGTCCTTCAAGTCCTTGCAATATTTTGCCCACGATTGATATCCGACAGGTCCGTTTATCTGAAAAATCGTCGGAGCGTCGGATTTTGCGATCTCCGATTTGAGAGTTGTTTCATAGGTGTTGCTTGCCGCTGTAACGACCTTGACCTTAACGCCCTTTTCTTCCTCGTATTTTTGGGCTATTTCCTTGTAAATATCCGCAATTTCGGGCTTGAAATTGAGAAAGTAAACAGTGTTGTCAGCCTTTGCGGAGCTTTTGTCGGTTGTATCCTTTTTGCCGCACGCCGAAACGGTAAAAATAAGCACGGCGGCGGTTAAACAGGCAATGATTTTTTTCATTGATAAGTCCTCCTTGTAATCCGAACGATATTGTCCTTATAATCTTTAACGCAAACGGTCGGCTTTATACAAAAATGTTATTTAAAATATTGACTAAATTAAATTTTCTGTTATAATTATATCAATAAATCATGGGAGGTTTTGGCTTTGGTTAAGCATATCGTCTTTTGGAATGTCAGAAATGACGATCAGAAGAAGCACAACATGGAAGAAATGAAAAAAAGACTGACTTCACTTGTCGGTAAGATCGATGGACTTATCAGTGTTGAGGTCGGCTTTAATTTTAATGAAAAGGGCTATGATCTTGCTCTTTACACTATTTTTAAAGATAAGGCTTCCCTTGAGGGTTATCAGAATCACCCTGAGCATTTAAAGGTTAAGGAATTCGTTCATTCCGTGATCACCGACAGAGCGGTGGTCGATTTTGAATTTTAAGAGGTGCTATATGAAAAAATATGACGCAATTGTCGTCGGTTCGGGCTGCGCCGGTCTTTCCGCCGCTCTGGAACTGATAACGGCAGGTAAAAAAACATTGATCATTGAAAAGCATAATCTTCCCGGCGGATGCGCAACAAGCTTTTGCAGAGGCAGATTTGAGTTTGAACCGTCATTGCATGAGCTTTGCGGAATCGGACCGGAGAATAATCCGGGCGAGATAAGATTGCTTATGGACAGATTCGGCGTTAAGGTTGACTGGCAGTGCGTTGACGACTGTTTCAGATGTATTTCAACCTACAGCGACGGCACGCCGATGGATGTTACTCTGCCGACGGGGGTAAAGGCTTTTATCGACAAAACGGAGGAATATGTTCCCGGCAGCAGGGAGAAAATGAAAAAGTTTTTCAGACTTCTTGAGCAGCTTAGAGATCTTATCGATTATCTTGACAAGCCGCCGAAGGAGATGTCTCCCGCATACATGATAAAGAACTTTTCAAATGTTTTCAAAACCGCAAGCTACTCCACCGAGGAGGTTTTTGAAGCACTTGAGCTGCCGCAGAAATGCAGAGATATTTTGGCGGTTTACTGGTCGTATCTCGGCGTTGATATGGAGCATCTTTCTTTCTTCCATTATGCGGCAATGGTATACAACTATGTTGCAAGGGGAGCATATATCCCGGCTCATACATCGCATGAAATCAGCAACGCAATGATCGAACGCTTCCGTGCGCTCGGCGGTGATGTTTGGTTCAACTGCCGTGCGGAGGAGTTCCTCTTTGACGGTGATCGCTGCTGCGGTGTTAAAACAAATATGGGAACAATTAAGGCTGACATGGTTCTCGCAAACATCAATCCCGATATAATCTATGGTAAGATGATGCCGAAATTGCGTGTCCCGGAGCGTGAAAAGAAGCTTTCGGCAGCACGAAACCGCAACTTCGGCGCAAGAATGTTCACCGTTTATCTCGGACTTAACAAGACCGCAGAAGAGCTTGGTATCAAGGATTACAGCATTTTCCTTGCAGATACTGCGGATTCCGTTAAGGAATATGAAAGCCTTAAAAAAATCGATACAAATAATTATTCGATTTTCCTTTGCTACAATGTTGCAAATCCTCATGCATCTCCCGACGGAACGGCAATGTGCAGCTTCACGACAATGTTTACCGCTGCTGATGATTGGAACAATATTTCCGATGAGGACTATGCGGCGGTCAAAAATAAGCTTGCAAAGAAGATAATTGACAATTTTGAGGACAAAACAGGCATAAAGCTCACCCCCTATATTGAAGAAATTTCAATCGCTTCACCCTGGACATTCGCGCGCTATCTCGGCGTTCCGGAGGGCAGCGTTTACGGCTATCTGACGACCGGTTGGGACAGCATGCTTTCAAGAACCGTTTCGCAGGGCGCTGATTTCCCGATCAAGGGACTCAAGCCTATCGGAACATCAGGTATCAGAGGCGACGGCTACAGCTCCACATATATGTGCGGAAGCATTATCGCCAAAACAGCGATCAAAGAATTGAACGAGAAGGGAGCTTGAGGATATGGCTTTTAAGATAAATGTCGGCAAGTCCGGCTTTGTTGATATCAAGAATTTGGTGAAGCATATCACCGAAAAGAACCGTGTTATAAAGGCAACTCCGGCAAAGGAAATTTCGGCGGTGTTCCCGATAAACGAAAAGGCAAATGAGCTTCACCCGGACTATCAGAAAATGACGATCTCCGAGGTTATCGACCATGCCGGAGCGGGTGCAAAAACATATGTTTTTAAGGCGGATAAAGCTGCGTATTTCAGAGCAGGTCAGTATTTGAGCGTTGCACTTGAAATCGACGGCAGCGTTCTGACCCGTCCTTATTCCATCAGTTCTTCCCCTAAGCAGGCAAAAAACGGCGAGTATTCAATTACCGTAAGACGCACTCCTAACGGATTCGCTTCGGACTGGATACTTGATAACTGGAAGGTCGGCGATGCTGTAACGGTTTCCGAGCCTCTCGGCAGCTTCTTCTATGAGGAGCTTCGTGACAGCGAGGATGTTATTGCCCTTGCCGGCGGCAGCGGTATCACTCCGTTTCTTTCAATGGCCTGCGCAATCAGAGATAAGGCGGAGAGCTTTAATCTGACAATACTTTTCGGCAGCAGAAACGAGGAAAGCATTCTCTTCAAGGATGAGCTTGACGCAATCGCAAAGGAATGCGACAAGGTTAAGGTCGTTCATGTTCTTTCCGAGGAGAAAAAGAAAGGCTATGAGTATGGCTTTATCAATGCGGATATAATTTCAAAGTATGCTCCGAGCGATAAGGAATATTCCGTATTTATGTGTGGCCCGGAGGCTATGTACCGCTTTGCCGAGGGTGAGCTGAAAAAGCTCGGCCTTGACAGAAAGCACATTCGTCGTGAGCTTCTCGGCGTTACCAAAAAGGTTTGGGAAAAGGACGGATATCCCGCCGATGCAAAGGGCAAAACCTTTAGCGTAACAGTTCGCATGGGCGAGGACGAAAAGGTTATCTCGGCTTCGGCTGATGAGCCTGTTCTTGTTGCGATCGAGCGTGCCGGTATTGCAGCTCCGTCAAGGTGCAGAAGCGGCGAGTGCGGATGGTGTCGTTCAAAGCTCGTTTCGGGTGAGGTTTATGTCCCGGAGGAGAACGACGAGGGACGCCGCTGGTCGGATAAGCAGAACGGATATATCCATCCTTGTTCAAGCTTTGCTCTTTCCGATTTGGTGCTCGAAGTGTCGGCAACTTATGTAAAGGCAACACCGCACAATTGAGGTGCACGCCTTGCTTGAATAAAAATTTTTGCTGTCGTGTAAGGCAACGAGGTCTTTCCGATAAAGGGAAGGCAGCGGCTTTATGCGGCAGCTTGCTATAGAGGTGAAATATCTTGGGACTTAATGATATTGTTTCGGCGGAGAGGGTGCATATCAGCTTCTTCGGTATGAGGAATGCGGGCAAATCGAGCCTTGTCAATGCGGTAACTGGGCAGGAGCTTGCCGTTGTTTCGGATGTAAAGGGCACAACGACCGATCCCGTTCGTAAGGCGATGGAAATACTTCCTCTCGGTCCGGTTGTGATAATCGATACGCCGGGCATTGATGACGAGGGAGAGCTGGGTCAAAAGCGAGTTCAAAAAGCAAAGCAGGTGCTCACAAAGACCGATATTGCCGTTTTAGTCGTAGATTCCACAAAAGGTCTTGGCAAATTTGACAATACGATGATAGATTTTTTTAAGGATAAAAAAATTCCTTTTATCATTGCATATAACAAATCGGATCTTCTTGAAAATATTCCGGAAGCGGCAAAAAATGAAATCTATGTAAGCGCAAAAAGTAGCGGAAATATTTATGAGCTGAAAGAAAAGCTCGCTTCTTTCTGCAAAGTCAAGCAGACCGGCAAGGATATTGTTGCCGACATTCTTGAAAAGGGAGACACGGTCATTCTTGTTATTCCGATTGACGAATCTGCGCCGAAGGGCAGAGTTATACTTCCCCAGCAGCAGGCGCTCAGAGAGTTGCTTGACAACAACTGCACGGCGGTTTGCTGTCAGGTATCGGAGCTTGATGCAACGATCAAAAATCTTGTTGAAAAACCGAAGCTTGTTATTACCGATTCGCAGGCGTTTGAGCAGGTTTCCGAAATTGTGCCGAAGGATATCGGTCTTACATCTTTTTCAATCCTTTTCGCACGCTATAAAGGTGATTTGAAGCAGCTTATAGACGGTGCAAGACAGCTCAACAGGCTGAATGACGGCGACACGGTTCTTATTTCCGAGGGATGCACCCACCACAGACAGTGTAATGATATCGGCACGGTTAAATTGCCGAATTGGATACAAAAATATTCAGGCAAAAAGCTCAATTTTGAATTCACATCTGGAACGGAATTCCCCGACGATTTGAGCAAATATGCCCTTGTGGTTCACTGCGGCGGTTGTATGCTCAACGAAACCGAGATGAAATACAGGATCGCTCATGCGGTTCAGGAAAATATTAAAATAGTTAACTACGGCGTTGCAATCGCTCAGATGAACGGAATACTTGACAGAAGCATCGCTCCGCTCAAGTTCTGATAAAATTTTTAAGAAAACACCGCACGCCTCAATTGTGCGGTGTTGCTTTAAGGCTGTGATGAAGTGATTTTGTCACAGCTTTTTTGTTGAAGCGTGTTTGCCGATAAGCACAAATATTCAAAGGCTGCATTATACAAAAAAATACTTTTATTTTACGATATAATGTGTTATACTAAATAAGTAAACGCTGATTGGTTCGGAACGCAATTACCGGCGGTTATACAGTGATTTTATTTTAAAAAGGGTAGTGAACATATGACAACGCAAAATATTGCGGAGGGAATCCGCTTTTGCTCGGTCAAAACCGATAAATTCAAGACCTGCCGTGTGAATATCAGTATGGCAATGCCTCTTGACGAGCATGCTTCTTCAAGGGCTATACTGCCGTTTATGTTCTCACGCAGATGTGCAAAATATCCCGATTTTACCTCTCTTAATCGTGTGCTTGATGAGCTTTACGGCGCATCGATTTCTGCGGGCGTATTAAAAAGAGGTGAGGCACAGGAGCTTTCCTTCAGTCTCACTGCCATTGATGATCGCTTTGCTCTTGACGGCGACGAGGTCGCACTTGAATGTACAAAGCTTTTGACGGAAATGATTTTTGATCCGCTTACAAACGGCGAAAGCTTTCCCGAAGATATAATTGAGCAGGAAAAGCGCCTGCTCGTGGAAATAATAGAAAACGAGCAGAATGATAAGCGTCGTTATGCCATGCTCAAGTGTGAGGAAGCTATGTTTGCGGACGAGGCATACGGAATCAATCGTTTCGGAACTGCCGAAGATGTTAAGGCTCTTACGCCGGATGCCGTCTATGCCGCATGGCGTGAGGTGCTTGAAAGATCAACGGTTCAGATAACTATGGTTTCGAGCATGGACGCCCGGCCTGTCATTGATCTTATTAAGGATAAGTTTTCAAAGATAGAAAGAGATCCTGTTGAAATCAAAACAGAATTTATTTCGGGACTTCCGAAGCCGGAATATGTTTCGGAGACTATGCCTCTCAAGCAGGGCAAGCTTGTTGTGGGCTTCAGAACGGGCATGAGAAGCGAGGACGACATGATGCCTGCAATGAAGGTTGCCGTTGATATTTTCGGCGGCGGAACCTATTCAAAGCTGTTCTCGGTCGTTCGTGAAAAGATGAGCCTTTGCTACTATTGCTCGGCTGCGCTTTTTAATTCAAAGGGAATCGTTATGGTTCAAAGCGGAATTGAGGACGCCAACGAAGAAAAGGCGAAAAATGAGATTATCAACCAGTTAAGACTTACCGCCGACGGTGAGTTCTCAAACGAAGATTTCTCATCTTCGATCAAGAGCTTGACCGATTCCATTCTCGGCAATTCCGACACACCGGAGGAGATAACGGCATGGTACGCTTCACAGATTCTTCGTAAAGAGCTTAAAACACCAGAAGCCTTTGCCGAGGAGATAAGAAAGGTTGACAGAGGCGAGGTTGTCAGAGCGGCGAAAACAATTATGCTCGACACAATATTTATGCTTAAATCAAGCGGGGAGGCCGAATGATGAATATTAAAGAAATCAAAAATGAGCTTCTCAATGAAAAATATTATGACATCGATCACCCGTCGGGTTTGAAGATCCTTATTATGCCCAAGGAAAGCTATGCAAGCAGCTATGCGATCTTTGCAACTAAATACGGCTCGATCGACACGATGATACAGATGCAGGACGGAAGCTTCAAAGAAATACCGGAGGGTACGGCTCATTTCCTTGAACACAAGCTTTTTGAAAGTGAAGATCTTGATGCTTTTGAGCGTTTTGCCAAGACGGGAGCTTCGGCAAATGCATACACGAGCTTTGATAGAACAGGCTATCTTTTTTCCTGCTCGACAAATTTTAAGAAGAATCTTGAAATTCTTCTCGATTTTGTTCAGAATCCGTATTTTACACAGGCTACCGTTGAAAAGGAACAAGGAATTATCGGTCAGGAAATTGATATGTATAAGGATGTTCCCGATTGGGAAGTTATGTTCAATTGTCTGAGAACGATGTATCATAATTTACCGGTCAGAATAGATATTGCCGGTACGCAAGAGTCGATTGCACAGATAACCGCCGAGACGCTTTACGGTTGTTATGATAATTTCTACAATCTGCATAACATGGTTCTCGCCGTTGCCGGAAATGTAAGCGTTGACGAGGTCGTTGAGGCTGCCGACAAGGTACTCAAGCCCGTAGAGGGCAAGATGGCGCAGCGCAAGATTATCGACGAGCCGAAAGAGGTCGTTGACAATTATGTTGAGGAGAAGCTTTCCGTTGCGACTCCGCAGTTTATGTTCGGCTTTAAAGAGAATTGGGATACTCCCGAGCGCTCGACGGAGGAAGAAATTTCAATGGAAATTCTTCTCGATATGATTTCGGGTCAATCCTCCGAACTTTACAAGCGACTCTTTGACAGTAAACTTATCAACAACAGCTTCGGCTTTGAATATTTCACGGGTTTCGGCTATTCATGCGTACTTTTTGCCGGAGAAAGCAGCGATCCGAAAAAGGTGGCCGAGGAAATCGTTAAGGAAATCAAGAAATTCAGAGAAACGGGCTTCGACAAAACGGCATTTGAACGAACAAAGAAAAAACTTTACGGCAGAATGATAATGGGTATGAACGATGTTGACGGTATCGCCAACAATATGGCTGTATCATACTTTGCCGGTGAGGATATTTTTACTGATTTTGAGATTTATAAGACCATTTCTCTTGATGATATAACCGAGCTTTTCGGCAAGACGCTTGATGAAAATTACAGCGTTCTTTCCGTGATAAAGCCCAATTGATCGGAGCTGATTCTATGGACACTGTGACGGTGTATTTTAACGGATTGCAGCATGGATTTGAGGTTTCCTCGATCCTTGCTCGGTTCTCCGTTTTCGGTCATGATATTACAATCCGCTGGTACGGAGCGATAATCGCCTTCGGGTTTCTGCTTGCGGTTCTTTTCGGCGGAAGAATGGCCTATAAATGGAAAATGAGCATCGATAAAATGCTTGATGTGCTCATTTATTCGACAATTTTCGGCATAATCGGCGCAAGGCTTTATTATTGCCTTTTTGAGCTTGACAGATACAAGGACAATCCTATTGAGATACTGTATATTTGGAATGGCGGATTGGCGATTTACGGCGGCATAATCGGCGGAATACTTGCCGCATATGTTGTTTGTCGAGTGCGTAAAATGAATTTTTGGAATCTTATGGATATTGCGTCCATGAGCCTTCTGATAGGGCAGGGCATAGGCCGCTGGGGCAACTTTGCCAATCAGGAGGCTTTCGGAACGAATACGGATATGCCGTGGGGTATGTGGAGCGAAAAAACTGCCCGTTACATAACCGAATATTCGTATAAGCTCAGCGCAAACGGTATTTCGATGGATCCCGAAAAAGCAGTTCACCCGACATTTCTTTATGAGTCGATTTGGTGCTTGCTCGGCTTTTTTGTGCTCTACATTATCACGAAAAAAGCGAGAAAATTCAGCGGTCAGATTTTCCTGACATACGGTATATGGTACGGTGCGGAAAGAGCAGTCGTTGAGGGCTTCAGAACCGACAGCCTTTATATAGCGGGCACGACGATAAGAGTTTCTCAGGTGCTTTCGGCAGTTCTCGCCGTTGTATGTCTGATTATTCTTGTTTGTCTGCTTATAAAATTCAAGAAGCATCCGAAGCCGATCGACGGAATTGATTATTTCCTTGAAGACGAGCTGAAAAAGCAGGCTGAGGAAAAAGATAACGACAGCGTAGAAAACGAAGCGGAGGTCAGCGATGTACAAGATAATCAACGGTAAAGAAATTTCGCTTGCGGTTAAAGAAAGAGTTGCCGCACAGGTCAGCGAAATGAAAAAAGACGGCATTGAGCCCTGCCTCGCCGTTATACTCGTCGGAGACGATCCGGCGTCAAGGGTTTATGTCAACAACAAGAAAAAGGCGTGCGAATTCTGCGGAATCCGTTCGTTGGAATATCTTCTTCCTGCCGATTCCACGCAGGAGAAGCTTAATTCCCTCGTTGAAAAGCTCAACAACGACGAGAGTGTTAACGGCATTCTTTGCCAGCTCCCGTTGCCGAAGCATCTTAACGAGAAAGAGGTGCTCAATCTCATCAAACCCGAGAAGGATGTTGACGCTTTTCACCCGGAAAATGTCGGTCACATCATGATAGGCGATTACAGCTTTTTGCCGTGTACTCCGGCGGGAATCATGGAGATGCTCAAGTACGAAAACATCAGTCTTGACGGTAAGCACTGCGTTGTAATCGGCAGAAGCAACATTGTCGGCAAACCGATGGCAATGCTTATGCTCAAACAGAATGCAACCGTAACGGTCTGTCATTCGCATACCGTGAATCTGAAAGACATTGTTTCTCAAGCGGATGTTGTCGTTGCCGCAGTCGGCAGACCTAAATTTGTTACGGCGGACATGATAAAGGACGGAGCGATAATTATTGATGTGGGTATCAATCGCAACGAGGACGGAAAACTTTGCGGCGATGTCGATTTTGACGCGTGCAAGGAAAAAGCAAGCTATATCACACCCGTTCCCGGTGGCGTAGGTCCAATGACAATATCAACGCTTATGCAAAATACAGTAACGGCGGCAAAAATACAGAAAGGATGATTCCATGAAAAACAAGAAGCTTTACAGGAGTTCGACTGACAAAAAAATATGCGGTGTATGCGCCGGCGTTGCCAATTTTTTCGGCATTGATCCGACGCTTGTGAGAGCAATATACGCTCTTGTGACATTCTTTTCGGGCAGCTTTCCAGGCGTCATTGTTTACTTTATCCTTGCGTTTATCATTCCGGAGGATAACGGCATGATCGACACCGATGCAACTCCTCATGATGAGGAAGAAAAGTAAGCTATCGGAGAGTGAGCGGCTTGAAACGGCTAATCATAAAAATAATTGATTTTTTTGTAAAAATATGGCTGAAGCTCAAGGATGCTTTTTGGTGCGTAAAGGATTTTTTCTACCGCCGAATAACCGATGTTCCGCACATCGCCTCGGTTGACGACACGATCGACGAAATTGTTAACAAACGAAGCTCGATCGCTCGTTTCGGGGACGGCGAGATCAAGCTTGCGGCGGGGAAAAATATCACTTTTCAGGTCAATTCCCAAAAGATACGGGACAAAATGCGGGAGGTGCTTTCGAGCGATATCGACGGCTTGATGATCGGCATTGCGGATATCTTTGAAAATAAGGAAAGATATGACGAAAGTACGAATCTGCATTGGAAGAAGCATCTCGCACGCTTCCGGGGCGTATGGTACAGGTATCTCATAAAGGGCAAAAAATATTACAATGCGTCCATGACCCGTCAATATATGGGTCTGCGGCACAAGGAAGAAAGCGCCGATATTTTTGAGCATATCAAAAAGATTTGGGACGGCAGAGATGTTGTTATAATCGAGGGCGAATTGAGCCGTCTCGGTGTTGGCAACGATTTGCTTGATAACGCAAAATCCGTCAAACGCATACTCGGTCCCTCGAGTGAAGCGTTCTCAAAGTATGATGAAATTCTTGACGAGGCGAAGAAGCTCGATAAGAATGTGCTGATACTTCTTGCGCTCGGCCCTGCGGCAACCTGTCTTGCCTATGATCTGCATAAGCTTGGGTATCAGGCGGTCGATATCGGTCATGTTGATGTTGAATATGAGTGGTATCGCATGAAAGCGAAAAAGAAAGTACCCGTCAGAAACAAATTGGTTCATGAGGCTTACAGCAAGAATATCGGCGAGCTTCATGACGAAGAATACGAAAGCCAGATAATAGCCAAAATTACAAACTGAAATTCCAAACCGACAAATCGTGTATTTAATGCATGATTTGTCGGTTTTTTATATTGTGAAATAGAAAGATTGTGTTTTCTACCGGGGAAATTTATATAAAATCAACAAAATATCATAATTATGTTAGAAAAACGAAAATAATACTTGAAAATCGGACACAAAAGTGATATTATTATGTAAATAGTAGCAAAGTGTTACCAAAACTGGTAAAAATTTAATAAAAGATGTCCAATTTGCATAACCATTTAACCTACGGCTATTTTATTTCAATGCTTCCGAGGCGGATCGTTATATTTCGCCGAAGACATTTTTATATAATAATCATGGTTTCTGAATCGAACAGGAGGTAATGAAAATGTTAAAGAAAATCTCAAAAAAGGCAGTGAGCTTTTTGCTGGTCTTTGTGCTTTTGGTAACAACATTTTTCATCTTTGACCCGAGTATATTACTGCCCGAATCAAATGCGGTCGTTGATGTTAAAAAGCTCAATAACACGGTTGAACCGACGGTCAAGTTCTATGTTCCGGAGGCAATTTATCTCAACCCGGTAATAGGAAGCGGCGACAAACCGTATAGCTTCCAGTATTTTATCGACTGTGACGAGAACGGAACATTACGCAGGAGCGCAACGCAGAATTACGGAACTGTTTATTTTTCGTGCTCTGCGGCGTGTTCGTCAATAAAAATTTCGTGGGAGAATTCCAATCCTACCGTAACAACAAATACCGAAACGAATCAGATTGTGAAGCAGACGATAACAGGCGGAACAACCTCTGTTAAGGACGGCAGGGTCAAGGTAACCTGCACCTATGTTGTTGATGGAAAAACCCGTGACGCCTATGCTTACACATATATGTATTATCCTGATCTTGACCTCTTGACCGGCGTCGCCGGCTCATACGGTTATATAACTTCAATCGGTAATGAACCCTATCTTAATGCGTTCGCTTTTATTACCGGCGTTCACTATGTCGGCAATGTAACGAATTACAGCACTTCGGGCGATATCCTGGAGCGAGGCGTCAGCAACTATTATGACCAGTACAGTACCTCCTCGTCAAAGGGTGCATTCGGCCTTTCGCCTTTGATGCCGAACTGGAAAACGGACGGACAATTTAAAACAGGCGATAAATTCGGCATATATGATAACGAGACTATTTACGGCGAAACAAAAAGCAGCACAAGCTTCCTTGAAGGCGGCAATGGCGGCGTCTATTTCCGATCGAGAGAAAGAGACGGCAGCACAGCAAGGACGATCGGCAACTCAAGCAAGGCATGGGGTACTCTCTATGTTGATACAAGCCGTGTAACGAATTTCAATCAGATCCCGAATCTTCGTGGCGGATTTATTTGTCACTATTATCAAAGCTCCGGTGAAAAAGGAAAACTCAATACATTCCAAACGACCGACGGTGCGGTGACCATTACCTCCAATATTGACTATCGTAACGGAGACGGTAAACCATACGGTATGACGAGTTCCGAGGTGCTTACCGGCACTCCTCCGAGTTCAAGTACAACCTACACCATGCAGGCACATTTCCAATTTCAGCGTTCAAGCTCCAGTACGGTCAATAACTACTATCAGTTTGGATTTAAAGTAAATCCCGTCAACAAGGCTTCGCTTCGTAACGCATACAGACTCGCAATCGAAAACGGTTGGCAGTCCGAAACGGCTTCAACGAACGGTTGGTCGACTTCCGTTCAGTCCTCATGGAAAACGGCATACAATAATTTTACCGCTGCTCTTGAAACAGCAGGAACAATTCTCGGCAAACCCTATGCAACGGCGACGGAAGTCAGCAATGCTCTTTCAAATCTCAACACAAAGGTTTCGGCTTGTAATACGATTATAAATGCGAACTTTACGGGTGGAGAGAATTTAGACCTAATTCCTCATGTAACATTTTATGTACCAGAAACAATTTATCTTAAACCAAATTCGGGGAATATGAATACATTCCAGTTTTATGTTGACCGTGCCAATGCTGTCAATGGTGCACTCAGAACTGGCGAAAATACATCAGGAAATGTCTATTTTAAATGCGATGAAGCTACGAAAATTACAAGTTTAACCTGTTCCGGTGCTTCAGTAACACTTGGTGCAACTTCATCATCGTCAAATACACTTTCCACGACAATAACAGGCGGAACTACAAGTTCTAACTATACTGCAAATGGAACAGGAACTCTTACATGGACTGTTAAATATGTTGTTGGTAATGCAACATATGAAAATAAAGCATATACAACCGTTTATGCTCCATATACAAATGCAATCGCATCGGGCTATGCAACCAGAGATAAGTCAGGTAAAGAAGCCGCTGTAGGTGGAATTGTTTGGGTTACCGGTATGCACGGCTATGTAAATGATAGATATAATTCTGGTAGCGATTGTACAGGTGGAATGAATCATCAGCCACTTCTTACCACAACGATTGATAAGAAAGATATTGGTTATAGTCCCTCTGATAACGCAGGTAGCTATCTTTCGTGGAATGGAAGCGGCGACGGATATGCAGGTTATTATAATACCAATACCGAAGACGGTTCTTATACAGGCAAACGAAGTGGTACTATAACTGTTGATTCAAGTCGTTATTCAAATTATAATGGTATTCCTAATCTTAAATATGGTTTTGATTATCTTGGTCAAAGATGGTATTACAGCGGTAAGTATCAGGGAATGGCACTTTATACATACAAGCAAAACGGTACTTCTTATAACGATTATAATGTATATTATAATACAAATGTTCCCGATGAAGGTATTATTGTCGGTGGTGGAACACGAGACGGTAGCAAATATTGGAGAACTTATTATAGGTTTAACACAAATATTTCAGTTAATTCAACGCCAACGATTATCAGAGGCTATTTAACACTTGGCGATAAAGATCACGGTGTTAAAGCAAATAACTACCTGTATTTTGATACAACAATTGTAAATAAAGCGGCGCTTCGTTCGGCATATAATGAAAGAATATGTAAAGGTAATCAATCCGGATGGTATACATCAACATCATGGAATAATTACCAAAATGCTTTAAAATCGGCAGGAACGGTTCTTGGTAATCCGTTGAGTAATTCTTCTGCGATTAGCACTGCGATTTCTGATATTGAAAAATTCGAAAAAGCTCTTGTGCGTTTAACCGGAACGGTTACAGCTAAACATCTTAGACATCCAAGCTATGGTTCTGATTATAATGGCTCAACGGGTTCAAATATAATCGGCATTTCAAATGAGAGCAAGAGCTACACTTATGGCGATAAAGTATATGGTTATTACAATGATATCCCCGGCTTTACAAAATCAACATCAGGAACATATTCATATACTGTTAAAGATGCCAGTGGAAATAACCTTTCGTACTATCAAGATTCTACATATAATAGCTACTATTGTGTGCATAATGCAGCTACATCTCAAGTGAACTATGTTTTCTATTATATTCCCAACACCTACAACATAAAATACGACCCCGACGGCGGTACATATAACGGAACAACGGCGTTGACCTCAACGACCGTTCTGTACCAGTCGAAGTATACCGTTGGACAAATAGGCAGCTCATCGCCCGACAATCCGACTCGTGCGGGCTGTACATTCCTCGGCTGGAAGTGCAGCGCCGACGGCTTGATTTATAAAAAGGGCGACGCTATCAATTGGGAATTCCTCGAGGATGTAACCTTTACGGCTCAGTGGGAATACAACAGCATCAACCTTTTCTTTAACGAGAATCATGACAGCCTTGCGTCGAATATGTTTGCCCCCGATATTGATGAGGATGTATCCTATGAAACCACATCGGCAAACGGCGTCGCTTGTAAACTTGATATTTCCAAGCAGGGCAACGGTTCTGTTAAGCTTAACGGCAAAATCGCCGGCAGCTATATAATTGCAAAGATTCCGCTCAAGCTTGAAGCCGGCAAAACTTATACATTCAGCTGCGAAACGCTTTCCGGAACATATAATGCGGCATATTCAACAGCCTATCTCACTTTCCTCAAGAATGACGGCAGTGAATTTAATCCGAGAATATATTTGGATATGTGGAACGGAGCTTCGTCAACATTTACGATAACCGAAGCGCAGGCAAGCGAAATGTACGGATATCAGTTTGCGATTTATACCAACACCGGCGCAACCGACTACGGCGAATATAACAACTATATTTTCAAGCCGAGAATCGAGGAGGTTTCGTCAAGGACAAACAGCGATGTTTTCGCCGAATATATGCAGTATAATACCATTATCGATGACCTCCCGACCCCGGTTCGTGAGGGCTACACCTTCACCGGCTGGTACACTGCGGCAGAGGGCGGCACGAAGGTAAATGTCGGCGATCGCTTGCTTTACAGCGATTGGAATCTCGATAATGACAAGCAGACCCTCTATGCCCACTGGACGATCAACACCTACAAGCTCATGTATGAGAATGAGTTCGATTTTGACAGTGTTACTTACACCAACGGAAACGGATTGAAGGATATTACAGCCGATTATGCAAACAACACGCTTTCAATGACAAGCACGGCAACCAATTGCTATATTTCGGACGGAAGCACCCGTATGAAGCTTATCGGCGGTCATACATACAAGGTAACCTTCAATTTCACAAGCACCAACGGAGGTAAATCCCGCTGTACGATCATGCCGTATTCCGCTGCGTCCGGCGGTACATGGGGCAGTGCTTATTACACTGAGAATCTAAGCTCGGGAGGAACATTCACGGTAAACGAAGCTTATCCGTATGTTTTCCTTAGATTCGGTATCAGCTGCTCTACCACGGGAATTAACGGAACTTATTCCGATAT
This sequence comes from uncultured Coriobacteriaceae bacterium, assembly GCA_963648385.1. Taxonomy (GTDB): domain Bacteria; phylum Bacillota; class Clostridia; order Oscillospirales; family Acutalibacteraceae; genus CAG-488. Next base: position 31,946 of record CAVJDU010000022.1, read on the forward strand.
TCATGTTCAAGACCTCACCGACCCGATGGGTTACAGGTCGTCGTTTGACAGCAAAGACCCGTCGCTTGATAAGAAGTTTGACGATGTAACATATAACACAACTCAGAGTCCGCTTGCAACAATATCCCGTCAGGGTTATAACTTTGTAGGCTGGTATCAGAGTCAGAACGCCACAAACGGCAACGGTTACGGAACAAGATTCACGACCTCGACCAAAATGCCGGCAAAGGATGTTCAGCTTTATGCAATGTGGGCATTGAAAGCCTACGCCGTAACGATTGATCCGAATGCTGACAGCGACGATCCCGCAACCCTCGGTAAAATAACCTACTATAAGATTGGTGGCAGAGGAGTTAATCAGGACGGCAGCATAACTACATCTAAAAATGAAATTGACGGCGGAACAGTTACTAATAATCTCTCAGCCGCATACGGCACAACTGTTACTCTTTCAACCCCGACAAGAACCGGCTATGAATTTACGGGCTGGGAAATTGACGGCACGACTCCCGATAACGGTTCGCTCAGCGGTAATGAATATAAAGTCGGCGCATGTGCGGTAACTATCAAGGCGACCTGGACGAAGAAGAACTATACCGTCACCGCAAAAGCGTATTCGAATTATTATAAGGATAATGCCTACTCCGTCAGAAACGACAGCAGTCAGCAGGGCGGTTCGGTCAAAATATCCTGGAGCGACGGAAATGTTTCATCGTACACCGAAACATCTGCAACACTTGCTTACAGAACCGAGTATACACTCACCGCAACAGCAAAAGCCGGCTATAAATTCGACGGTTGGTACAAGATCAGTGATAATACCAAAGTGACCGAAAATTCGACATATTCAGCAACGCTTCTTGACAGCGCAGTCGGCTATTATGCGAAGTTCAGCGTACAGTCGTATAGTATCACGATCGATCCCGACAATGCAACGACGGGAACGACCATATCGGGTTGGTATTCGGCGGCAGGAACTGCGGCTACTCAGCAGACAACTACGACCTCGACAAAAATCACTATGGTCTATGGCTCAACCGTAACAATGACCGCACCGAAGAAAACCGGCTATACATTCAACGGCTGGGAGAGAACATCGGGCACAACAGGCACGCTCACCTCGTCAACGACCGGCAATTCAACCTACCTCTGCGGCGCAGGAGATGCAACCATAAAGGCGAAGTGGACGGAAAATACATTTACGATTAAATTTAACGGCAATAATTCAACGAGCGGTTCAATGTCAGATCAGACCTTTACCTATGGTGTTGCTCAAAACTTAACCGCAAATAAGTTTAAAAGGGAATACACGATAACCTTTAACGGCAACGGCGGTACGGTAGACGGTCAATCGGTTGTAACAGCGACGGCTGCATGGAATTTTAACGGCTGGAAAGACAGCACGGGCACATACAATTACAACTTACCAGAGCCCATTACTGTTACAAATCCGTGCGGACTGACAGAGCAAGGCTCAAGTGCAACTCTTTATGCACAGTGGACGGGCGGAAACCTTAATCTCAAAACCGCAGTAAGAGAAAATTATACCTTCGTCGGATGGGCACTTGCTTCGAATGCCGAAGTACCGACCTATACGGTAAATCAAGCCGTGAATTTCACTAAAAATATGACATTCTACGCCGTCTGGGTTGAAACGGCTACGGCAAACAAGCGAGTCGAAACGATTGATGTTGTTTCCGGCATCACGGTTACTTCAACCAATCTTGACTACAATGCAATCATTGAGTCGAAAAAGAAATATGTCTTTGCGAATGACGAAACATATAGCGGCCTTTGTGCGGCATATGAGAATGCTTTGAGCAAATTTAATTCGTCGAAAACCATCGCAAATGCTACGGCTCTTGTTAACGCAAGAAAAGCGCTTAATGAATCCAAATATTCCGTGGATAAGTACGCTTACGATGCGCCGGTTAAGAACTTTATCCGAGAGTTTGATATTGAATACGCTTCGGGAATTACCGGCATTGTTGAAGCGGGTAAGCACAAGCTCAGTGATCTGAACCTGAACCACTATACAACGGCGGTTCTCAGCGAAGATGAAAACTCGATCCTCAAGCAGTTGAAAATTGCCGAAGGTGTAGAGAGCATCAGCGATCAGAGCAAGATCAACGAAGCGGTTAAGAAAATCGCAAAGGATTTTCTTAGCAAGGACAAAGTCACCACCACGCCGTCATACAAGGTATATGAGAATGGCGACAAGATTAAGCTTGGTGCGTCAAATGATATTGATGCGGTGAACTATGTCAGAACAGTAAACGGAA
>CAVJDU010000023.1:0-34087 GCA_963648385.1 uncultured Coriobacteriaceae bacterium
ATATTGGCCTGTTTTGTATGCCTTTTGTTTACGGTCTGTGAATTTATTTTCTGTTTGGCAATATCACCCCATTTCCGTCACCGATTTTTCATTCGGCAAACGAATAGCGAGAAGAATATATTTTAGATTTGATTAGTGATTCGTGGGAATGGTTTACGGAAAAATTGTGCCTCCTTCTTCAAAGGTAAAAACTTCCTGTTTCATCGTGATTATTCGCTTCATTTCGGACTCCTTGATTAGTACAAAATTCACTAAAAAATCAAGGTGTCCAAAAAATAATAAAAAAGCTCGATACCCCTAAAAACTTAGGAATATCAAGCTTTTGGTGACTCATCGGGGATTCGAACCCCGGACACCTTGATTAAAAGTCAAGTGCTCTGCCAACTGAGCTAATGAATCGCAATGCATATTTAACGCTTGAATATAATACATCAAACAAACGGAAAAGTCAAGCATTTTTTTAAAATAATCTAAATTTCCGGAATATTTTGTGCTTTACAAATATTATGTGCTTATATGTATTGATTTATGGGATAAAAAGATATAGAATAGCGATATAAAATATCGGAGGTAAGCTATGACCGAAGACGAGCTGCTTTATGCCGTGCTGGACGATAAGATACGGGAATGCGAAAACAACAATTACATCTCCAACACCAATTTTCTTGACATATACCAGCAGAGCAAGGCGATTCAATATATTCAAAAATTTCATATCAGACATATTCTTTACGGCGGATTTGAGGAAGCCGAGCGAAGAGTCGTTATTTTTCTGCCGGACTATGCAGATGATAATTTTCTCTCTGAATGTGACGATATGCCGATAGTTCCGCTGAGAATTGACAAAGACAGTTTCTCTGCGCTGTCACATCGAGACTATCTCGGAGCGATAATGGGGTTGGGCATCAAAAGGGAAATGCTCGGCGATATTCTCGTTGACGATAAAGGATGCACAACGGCGGCGGTCAAAAGCGTTGCAAAATATCTCTGCGAAAATCTTATATCCGTCGGTCGAGTGACTGTCAACACCCGTATGCTCGAAAGCTTTGACACGGTTAAAATCGAAGAAAAATTCGAGACAAAGCACTGTTTCGTTTCGTCAATGCGTGCCGATTCAACGGTTTCCTCGTGCTTCTCCTTTTCGAGAAGCGAGGCGGTTCGCAGAATCACCGCTGGCGAGGTTTATATCAACGGTGTGCAAATTACAAAAATTGATTTCAAGATACCGTTCGGCTCCAAGATCGTCGTCAGGGGCAAAGGTAAGGTTCTCATCACCGAGGACAACGGAATTACAAAGAAAGGCCGTCAGGCATTCACGGTCAAAAAATATATCTGAGGAGGATTTTTATGTTAAATTTCGGACACAGAGGCTTCAGCGGAAAATATCCCGAAAACACAATGCTTGCTTTCAAGAAAGCCGTTGAAGCAGGCGCAGACGGAATCGAGCTTGATGTTCATTTTTCCAAGGACGGCGAACTTGTCATTATCCATGACGAGGAAATCGACAGAACCTGCGATTCAACAGGGCTTGTCAGAGACTACACCCTTGCCGAACTTCAATCGTTCGACGCATCGGCGGGCTTCAAGGGTGTTTACGGCGTAAACCGAATCCCCACCCTGCGGGAATATTTTGAATTCGTCAAGCCTATCGACGGCTTTCTTACAAACATTGAACTTAAAACTGGCATTTACGAATATCCGGGCATTGAAAAAGCCGTCAACGACATGATCGTTGAATTCGGTCTTGAGGACCGGATCATCATTTCAAGCTTTAATCATTACAGCGTTATGCGCTTTAAGGCGATCAATCCGAAGGTAAAGTGCGGATTTCTTGAGGAAAGCCGTATCATTGAATTCGGAAAATACACAAAATCGCACGAAATTGAATGTGTTCACCCGATGCATTGGACATTAACGGAAGAAACCGTCGGAGAAATGAAAGCCAACGGAATCGAGATAAACACATGGACGGTCAACGATGAGGACAGCGTCGCAAGGCTTTACAGGCTCGGAATTGACTCTGTTATCGGAAATTATCCCGAGATGACGAAAAAAGTCATAAATTCTTTAAAATAACGCTTGATTTTATTATACATAAAGTGTATTATGATAAAGGCTGATTTCAGCCCAAAAAATATCAGAAGGTGTTTTAATGTTTACAGGTAAAGCGGAAGAATACAGAGGCGTTTACGCCCTTCTTCTTACCCCATTTAACGAAGACAAATCAATCAATTACGATACATATGCGCAGTATGTTGAGTTTCAGGCTGCACAGGGCGCACATCACCTTTTCTCGGTTTGCGGCAGTTCCGAAATGACTCACCTTTCGCTCGAAGAAAGGATCAAATGTGCCGAAACGGCAGTTAAGCACGCAAGCGGTGCGGAAATCGTTGCAACAGCCAACCTTGAGCCGACCTGGAAAGAGCAGGTCGAGGAGGTCAAGCGCATGGAACAAACAGGCGTTGACGGTCTTGTTTTTGTAACAAGAGGCTACGGCGTTTGCGACAAGAGAATCGTTGAAAACCTCTCCGAGCTTTCGCAGTACACTACCCTCCCCGTCATTCTCTATGAGTTCCCCGGTTTCCCGAATTGCAGTATGTCCGGCAAGGCTTATGGCGAGCTTGTTAAGACCGGCAAATTCCACGGAATCAAGGACACGACCTGCACGATGGCAGGTATCAAGGATAAGCTTCAGTATCAGGGCGATTCGGCGGTTCTTCAGGCCAATATTCCCCTCCTCCTCGACGCTTACGATGCAGGCGCAAGAGGCGTTTGCGCAACTCCGACCTCCTGCGGCGTAAATCTTTTCCGCAAGATGTATGACGAATATTTTGTAGAAAAGGATATGCAGAAGGCAAGAGAAACATTCAACGAGATCATTCTCCTTGACTGCGCTATTGACGGCGGATTCAATGCAAGCGCAAAATATCTTATCAATCTCCAGGGTGTCCCGTTCACGACAGTTACAAGAGCAGGCTCGACCCTCAGCGAAGCAAGAATCAGAAGCCTCCAATCCTTCTTTGAATACGCAAAGGCGCACGAGCTCCTTTAATTTAATCAGCAGTTGACCAAAAACAGCTCACAAGGCTTTAGCGCTTTGTGAGCTTATTTTTTCAGCAATTTTTCTCTTTGCTTATAATCGGGTAAATACCTTGCTATCAAATCATAGAACGCACGGCTGTGGTCATGGTGAACCGTGTGAGCCAATTCATGAACAACAACATATTCGATTGCTTCCATCGGATATTGCATAAGGATATATGAGTAGCAAATACCGTTCTTTCCGCTGCACGAACCGAAACGCTTTTGAGCAGAGGTTATTTTGACCGTCGAGTATTCAACATCCATGATTTCGGCATACTTTTTCGTTAAGGTCGGTAGCAATTCCCTCGCCTCTTTTTTATATGCGGCAATTTCCTCCTTTGAAAGCTCGGGGTGATTATTTTTTCTTTCAATACTCTCGGCTGTTTTCTTTTCTATCCATGATGCGTGTTCCTCAACAAGCTTGCTTATTTTTCGTTCGGAAAAACGCATCGGTGCACGGACAATAAGCTCGCCCTCGGCATTTATTTGCAGCGCAACGGTCTTGCGATTCGACCTGATAAGCGTATATTTCATTTGATCACCTCGGATATATTTTAAATATGTGACAATTTTTTGTCAATTATTGAATTGCAATTTTCATCTTTTTGTGCTACAATGCATAGAGTTAGGAGTGAGGTCATGATTACCGAAAAGCTTTATGACATTGACAGTCATATCAAATCATTCAATACCGCCGTTATCAGCTGTTGTGAGGGCGAAAACGGATTTGAAATAATTCTCGGTAAGACGGCATTCTTCCCGGAGGGCGGCGGTCAAGCCTCCGACACGGGAAAAATAGCTAATGCGAATGTTAGCGATGTACAGATCGTGAATGACGAAATTATACATTACACCGACAAGGCATTGCAACCGAACGACGAGGTCTTTTGCGAAATTGACTGGGAACAGCGTTTTCGCCGTATGCAGAATCACTCCGGAGAGCATATCGTTTCGGGAATCGTACATAAGCTTTACGGCTATGAAAATGTCGGATTCCATCTCGGCGATGATGTAACGATCGATTTTAACGGTGAACTTACAAGAGAGCAGCTGCTCGATATTGAAAAAAGAGCCAATGAAGCGATTTACAAAAACGCAGGATTCACCTGCGAATATCCCGATGAAAAAACGCTGAAAAGCCTTAACTATCGCAGCAAGCTCGACCTGACGGAAAATGTGAGAATCGTCGCAATAGAGGGATATGATGTCTGCGCCTGCTGTGCGCCGCATGTTCATTCCGCAGGCGAGATCGGCATAATAAAGATACTTGATTTTTCCCGTCACAGGGGCGGAATTCGTGTCCATCTCCTTTGCGGTCGGGACGCGCTTGAGGACTACGAGAAAAAATACGACAATATCCGTGCGGTTGCGACGGTGCTATGCGCTAAGCAAAACGAAACGGCGGCGGCATTTGAAAGGTTTAACGAAGAACACGGTTTGCTGAAAGCAGAGCTTGCATCACTGAAAAGAGAGCTTGCTCGGCTAAAAGCGTCGGCAATAGAAAATACGGACGAATGTATTTTAATATTTGAATCAAACGCAGATATGAACGATCTGCGAAAACTCGTTCTCAACGGCGCAGAAAAAACGACGAAGCTTTGCGCAGGCTTTTCGGGTAACGATGACAGCGGATATCGTTTTGCAATCGCATCAAAGAGCATTGACCTTTGCAAGAGATCAAAAGAAATAACAGAGTCTCTTAACGGTCGCGGCGGAGGCTCGTCCGAGCTGCTTCAAGGCAACGCCGCCTCGACCAAAATTGACATAAAAAAATACTTCAAAGAAAGCTTTTGACAGGAGGATTATATAATGAACATATGCGTTTACGGTGCTTCAAGCACAACGACCGACCGTTCTTTCATAGAGGCCGGTGAAAAGCTCGGCGAAGAAATGGCAAAAAGGAATCACACCCTCGTTTTCGGCGGCGGTGCAAACGGAATGATGGGCGCATCGGCAAGAGGTATGCATCGAATGGGCGGAAAAATTATCGGCGTTGCTCCCGAGTTTTTCCATGTTGACGGAGTTCTTTACGAGCACTGCACCGAATTCATTTACCCCGAGGATATGAGGGCAAGAAAGAAGAAAATGGAGGAACTTTCCGACGCTTTTATCGTTACCCCCGGCGGAATAGGAACGTTTGACGAATTCTTTGAGATACTTACCCTAAAGCAGCTCAGCCGTCACAACAAGCCGATAGCCATACTCAACACAAACGGCTATTACGAGTGCATGAAGCAGTTGCTTCAAAGCGTCATTGACAATCATTTTATGAATGAGGAAAGCAAAAAGCTTTATTATATCTCCGAATCCGCCACCAATCTGCTTGACTATATTGAAAGCTACAAACCGACGCATACTCCGCTTTCAATATTCAAGGATGTCAACATGAACTGAATACACCGCAAACTAACCGTCGATAATTTGCTTTTCGACGGTTAGCTTTGCTGTTTACTTATTGTCAATATCGCACCGAGATGTTGAAATTGATTTATATATTCTGTCGCAGGCATCTTTCTCCTTGTCGAGGAAGAAGTCTGCGTTTTTTTCTTTATATGGACTGACAGGCTCTCCCGAATTGTCAATTATTCTTTGAAGCGCCATACAAAGCTCCGTTTCGTTCTGTGTGAACTCTCCGAAGCCCTTTTCAAACGGTATATCAAGCTCTCGGTAATCGTTCATGCCCGCCTTAAATTCCTTGTAATCGGGCATAAAATAAACGATCGCACGGTTGAGATAAACAAAGTCAAATACGAATGACGAATAATCCGTTATGCAGATCCTGTATTCGTCCGAGGCTCTGCCGTCAGCAAATTTTACTCTCGGCGATCTCAGCTCAAAGCAATCCTTATACGGCGCAAATATCGGGTGGAGCTTAAATTCAAGCGTATATCCGCTTTTTTCGAGCATATCATCCAACCTCTCGCTGTTTAAGAAAGCCTGTGTTTTTTTGAAATACTCGGACTGAGTGAATTTTTCTTTATCCGCTGTCCAGCCTCCCTCGCCCTTGTGAGCGATGAGATATTTTCTCCACGACGGAGCAAAAAGAATTATATTTTTAGCTTTATCTTCATCAATATCAAAATAATCATATCTCGGCATTTTGCTCTCGATAAGCGCTACCTCGGGGAAGAAATAGTTCTCCGTGAAATTCTTGACTTCATACTCCGTAGAAACGACCTCACCCGCGACATCGAGCCTGTCGTATGAATATTTCCAAGGAAGATGAGCGTGCAAAACACCATGCTGAAGGTAATAAACCTCGCCCTCAAACAGGTCGATATACTCAGGATAAATATCGCTGAAATAAGGAAGGTAATTTTCCTTTTCAATGAAGGCGGTTATAATTCTTTCTGCATTCAGGTACATAAGCTTATGCTTGGTCGAGCGAAACGCAAGAAGATTTTTCTGCTGCTCGACGGTAAATTTATCCCTCACCGCATCGACCGAACCATTGACAACATAGTATCGTTCCGCTCCGTCGTCGATCGAGAAATCATGAATGAACTGATAATATGCGTTATCCGTGCCGACTCCCTTGCAGTCATGGTAAAGCCAAATTCTCTTTTTGGGCATAAGATAATTCATGAAGCGAACCGCAAAGACCTTTTTGTTTTTTTTGAGATACTTTTTCAGCTCTGCTTTTCTATATTTTTTCTCGTCCTTTTCGCCGGCTTTTTCTACAACGAAGCACCTCTCACTCATTCTGCATTTAATGCCGTTCATAACAAAAAATCTTCGATTTTGATTAAAAGCTACCCATTCGCCGCATTCAAAATTGACCGGATAAGACCTTTCGCCGATCTCAACGGTAAATGAAAACGACTTACGCTTGTCTGGAACGATAACGGTTCTGAAGCCCCATGCCGTGTTGTTTTTTATCTTTGCACCGTCATAGCAATAAGAACATTCGGCAATATCAAGCGGAATATTCTCGTTGCGTTCTCTGAGCAAGAGCGTCGGCTTTTCGCAATAATCGAATATCGGAGAGGAAATATATCCGCAGACCTCAACGCCGTTTCGGTGAGCCTTAAATTTTGTCAAAACAAGCGTCACTCCGTCGGATTCAAAAAGAACCTTATTACCGTGGACGAGCCTGATTTTTTCATCGACGGCCGCCTCAAGCTCACCCTTGTATTTCATTGAAACAATATAATATTTATTCATCAAGCCCGCATCGGGGAAATTGACGATCAAATCGTCGTCAACGCTTTCGAGAATCTTTTCGATCCGACCGATCTCTTTGCGATAATTCTCACCCTCCGCCCAATAAGGCAGCAGGCAGTCCGAAGCCGTCCTTGCAAGAATATCCTCAACAAAAAGAGCCTGAACAAAGCTCGGCACAGTCTCAAATCCCGCAAAAATCTCCTCCCATTTTCCGATAAAGCCGTCAAAATAAATCGAACATTTTAGAGCTTTATTCTCACCCGAGGGATTATTATGCTTTCTGTATTCCGCATTTTCAACATAACCGATCGTCATTTTGACGGAGGCATGCTTAATGCAATATTCCGTTGTTTTAAGCACGCAGTTATCCGACCGATCGAAAAGAATATTCTCCTCTCCCCTGTTTTTAACTACGATATTCAAGCCGTTCGTGCAATAAAATTCATTACCATCGGCGTTCAAATCAAATATTCCCGTGCTGCGGTTCATATATTTAAAATCGCATTTTTTTTTGCCGGAATTCGTATATGGAACAAGCTTATATGCGACGATATCCGTTTCTTCCTCGTTTTCTTCAAAAAAATCAACAATATTTTTTAAAGCGTCGGCAGACAAAGTGTCATCGGCATCGAGGAAAGCGATATAGCTACCCCTTGCGGAGGTAATACCGGTGTTTCTCGCAGCTCCCGATCCGCAATGCTCCTGAGTTATAATAGACGCAAATGTGTTTTGACTTGCAAAATCCTTTGCTATGTCAGCGGAGCCGTCGGTGCTGCCGTCATTGATTAAAATAACCTCCGCATAAGCCTTATCAATCGACTGCTCGGCAACCGAAGCAAGGCAGTCGGGCAATGTTTTTTCCGCATTATAAAAAGGAATTATAAGTGAAATCTTTTTTTCAAAGTCGCACATATTGCTGCGCCTCCTTTACGAGAAAGATTATACACTGATAAAGCTTTTTTTGCAACAAGCTTTGTGTATAAATCGTCATTTTTGGGGCAAAAATTCCCATGGGTGATTTTTTATGAAAAACGCAACTATAAAACACGAAAGCAAAAATTTCATTAAGGGTAAAAGAGTAAAAGCAATGTCGATCGTGTTGATTTCTGTCATTTATTGTGCCGCCGTTACGGCTGTAAGCTTCGGAATAATCCTGCTCTGTGAGCTTTTCGGCAGCGGCGATATATTGAAAACAGCGGCGGTGATCGGTATTCTCTGTGTTATAAGCTTCACTGCGCTCTTATTTTACAGCTCCGTATCCGTCGGCGAGAAAGCATGGTACGGTGGAATAACTGCCGAAAAGAAAAATTATACAAAGCGTTTCTTTTTCTGGTTTAAGCCTAAAAACTCGTTTCGGGCTTTTCGCTTCAAGGCGTTGCTGGTTACAATCAAAACGATGTGGGCGGTCGTGTTTTTTCTTCCATTTGCGGTGCTTGCTTGGTCGATTTATTATCTTTCGGGCAGCGGAGGGCTTGAGCTTTATCTTTTTATCTCTCTTTCGGGCGGTGCGATCCTCACGGCTGTGTGCGGCGCAATATTTTACTTTATCGCCATGCAAAAATATTTCATCGCCGAATATCTCTACTCCTGCAACCCAAGACTCAAGCCACTGACCGCAATAAAGCAAAGCAGAAACCTGCTTGACGGTCATATTTTGGAAATCGTGCGCTTTAAGCTGAGCTTTCTGCCGTGGTTTTTGAGCTGTGTTTTTATCGCTCCGGCTTTTTATTTTCTGCCATATTACAAAGAAAGCTGCTGTATAGTTGCAAAAAAAATAACTTTGTGATAAAATAATAGAGAATTTTTTCACGGAGATGTTTACATGAAGGATAACCTCAAATGGACGAAGTCAAAAATTTTTCTCATCGGCTTTAATTGTATTCTCTGCGTTTCGATCGTCGTCAGCGCAATGATGATTGTCATCGACAAATCGAGAATCAAGAACGGTGCCGTTTATTCGGACGGCAAAGCAGAAGCAACAACCGCCGAAGTCCGGAACTCAACCGCATCAAGCACAGCAAGGCTGATGCTTGCCGGCGACAATGTCGTTTACAGAACCGTTTATTCGCAGGCCAACGAAAATGCTGGCGGCAGCGGTTACGACTTTTCTGCGGCATACGATGGAATAAAAGAAATCATCGCAAAATCGGATCTCGCCATGATAAATCAGAATACGGTTATGGACGACCAAAACGAGCCTTCCGCTTCGCCGGAGTATAACACACCGAATCAGATGCTTGACAAGCTTCTCGACCTCGGATTTGATGTTTTCAATCAGGCAAACGACCACATTATGGATATGGGACTTTCCGGTGCAATAAATGATATTGCGCTTTTCAAAGCCAAGGAAAATCAGGCTCTATTGACAGGTCTTTACGAAAGCCGTGAGGAAATGTTGAAGCCGCAGGTGAAAGAGGTCAACGGAATCAAGTTCTCATTCGTCGGCATAACCCAATCACTCGGCGATTATGAGCTTTCCGATGATACAGATATCGGCGTATTAAATCTTTCCGATGAACGCTCAACCTCCGACGAGCTGGACGGAACGATGAAGCAGCTTGTTGAAAACGCCAAAAGCGCTTCGGATATTGTATGCGTAACCGTGCACTGGAGCGATGAATCCGAAAGCACACTCTCCGACGCTCAGAACGAAATTATAACCAAGCTTTTGAAATACGGAGCGGATATAATCGTAGGTACAGGTAAAAACGACCTGCATAAATTTGAATTTCAGACAAATGGAGACGGAGAACAGGCACTTGTTATTCCGTCGCTCGGCAAGGTCATTTCCCTTGAGGACAGTGCCGACAGCTTCCTCGGCGGTATAGCCGATATCACGGTTACCAAAGATCCCAAGAGCAACAAAACCGCTGTTTCCTCCGCAAAACTTATACCGACCGTGACGGTTTACGAGGAGGATTATGCGAATGTCCGTGTTGTCCCGTTTGCAAAATGCACCGAAGATATTATTAAAAAGCACGGCTTCGCTCAAGAAAACGAAAAATCTACATACAGCTACATTCAGAATTATTACAACCAAAAGTTCGCCGATGCACTCGAATTGAATTATTAAAGAAAATGGCCGCTCTCTATGAGGGTGGTTGCACGAAAAAAACTGCCACACCGATTTGATGTGACAGTTTTATTTTTATTGCTTAGTCAGTTACTTTATAAGCGGTTTGACCTGCCTGCCCAAAAGGACGGCGATAATCATCTTCGCACAGTCAAGTGCAATATAGGGAATAACTCCTGCCAAAAGAGCCTGCTTGAGGTTCATTCCCGCCTGATAGGCAAGCCATAACGAACCGAAAAGATAGCAAACCGCAGTTCCGAGAGCCAAGCCCAAAAGCGAAAGCAAAAACTTGCCCTTGAATTTATCGACAAATATTCCACCGATAACCGCAATGAAAATAAATCCGATGATGTAACCGCCGGTAGGCCCTATAAGCTTTGCCGCTCCGCCGGTGAAGCCTGAGAATACAGGCACGCCGGTAAGACCGAGCAGAATATAAATAATCACGCTGACCGTTCCGGTTTTCGCTCCGAGCAAATAGGTTGTGAGATACACCGCCATTATCGTTAGCGAAACAGGCACCGGGGTAAACGGAAGCGGAATCGAGAATGGACCGAGCACCGAAATTATTGCCGCCATAAGGGCGATTTTGACCGTTTCAACTATTCTCTCATGTCCCGTTTTCGTTTTTGCACTCATAAATTATCCCTCCGAGGTCACGACCGCAGGCTGAAATTTCCTTTTGATAAGCTCAAAAATGCACTTCCAAAGCTTCTTGAACGCATCAAAGAAGCTTACCTGATATCTTGCGTCACAGTTCATATTCTCGCTGATAAGCGGCGTTAACTCGTCTGCTTCCTCGTCGAACAGCAAATACTGCGGAAGCTCCGGGTCGGAATAAACAGTGAAATCCTCCTTGTCGATGATCGTATTGATCAATCGGTTGATATCCTTCGGGAATTCCTTATGCTCAACATTTTTTACGAACCATGTTGTGTCCGGGAAAAGACAGGTTGAAGCGTCGATCTGAAGGTCGGGAGAAATATATTTATAAGTTCCTTTCTGCTTAGCCTCGTTGATGTAATTATCGTCGAAGCCCTTGGTGAGGGAAGATGTCGTCGCGCCCTTTGAAGCGTCGTATACGCTGCAAATATCGTCGGAAATAATATCCGCATCACGGGTTACCGGATAGGTCTGAAATCCGTATTTGGTAATATTTGCAATATTGACTCCCCTGTCTGCAAACTTCTTGAGAAGCTCGTCCGATTTGACCTGAACATTATAATGATAGTTGTCGATAATGTTAATGAAATCGGCATACTGCTCCTTGTCAACATTGTAAAATACCGTTTCCTTTGCCTTCTCATAGTCTCGGTCGCTTACCATGCTCCAATATCCCGGGAATGACGCAAAAGAATTCAACAATGCGTCGGGAAGGAACTCAAGATATTTCTTCTCAAGAACATTATTAACGGCAGCGCAGGTAATATCAAGACCGTAAGTTCTGTTAAATATCGTAACAAAAGCCTGAATAAGCTGATTTGTAACATTGTCCTCGGAGAGCTGAGTATCATACATAAATCTTTCAACTCCGTCCGGGTCACAATACATATCGCCGGCAAAAATCTCGCTTACCTGAGTTGCGCCGTCAAGCGCACCCGCATAGAGAATGTAATCGGAAATATATTCCGCATCGTACTTTTCCATGTATGCCATCGTTACGCAAGCACCGAGGCAACGACCGAGCAATGCGACATTCTCCGCTCCCGTAACAGCTCGAACATCCTCAATATAACGGCGCAAGCTTTCGGCATTTTCGCAGGGATCGAGTCTCCAGTCATATCTGAAAAGATATTTGGTTGTCGGATATTTGCCGTTTACTTTTTTACCGTTGAGCGTATCTCGACTCCATGTCCAGCCCAAATGAACGCCGTTCTGAGTTTTTCCGTGCTCGTCAAGCTTGATCGTTCCGTAGATCTCACCGAGAGCCCCGGCAAGAACCTTGCCGAATTCTTCCCACTGCTGAGTAAGAACCGCCTTGGCAAAAATGCCGATGTTCTCCTTTGCCGTTTTCTCAACAAAGCCGTCGGGAACGGTTATGGGGAAAACACGCTGATCCTTACCGTTTTCATCCTCGGCATAAAGATATGCGCCGCTGCCTTCAACATAGATCAGCGGGATGTCCGTTCCGTCAGTCTCAGCCGCAGATCCTGAAAAATCAAGAAAAACAAATGCAGAAACAACAACGGATACGCAAAGAATAATCGAAATGACTTTCTTTAACAATTTATTCATTTTTATCACTCGTTTCTTATTTATTTGCTTTTTTTCTGTTGTATTCATCAATCGTAGATGAATTTTCCGTTTCAACATGAGAGAAGAAGAATTTTTCTCTTTCGTCGGAATTGATAACGGTTACGGGCTTGATCTGATTAAGAACAACGCCCTTCGCCCTGAGCGACTCTCTGTAATCCCAATAGCTCTTTTCTTTAAGTATAAGGATCTCAGGCTCGCTGAGCATTCCCCAGCGTCTGTATTTGAAATACTTCTCGTTGACCTCTTTAAGCTCCTCGTCAAGGATCTCGATCATCTTTCTGCGAACATCCTCATCAACTGGCTTTTCAGGCTCAACGAACATACAATAGCGGGGCGGTTTCGTTGAATAGTCGGGATAGAAGCTGAAGCCCTTGAAACCGACTCCGGCTTTCTCCGCTGTTTTTGCGGCGGCAAATTCAACCATCTGAGTCGTCGTTTTTTCGTTCGCAACATTCATGCTGAGGTTCTGCCTGTAAAGCAGCTCTACCCTCGGAGTGTTGTTGTACATCTTCGTAACATGAACGACATCCTCGATCTTGTATCTGTAAAGACCTGAGAAATTGGAAACGACCAGCTCATAGTCCTTGCCGACCTCAATTTCATTGATAAGAAGCGGCTTAACATCGTCCCTTGCGTGCTCCTCGCCATCCTCGATCGGAAGGAATTCAAAGAAGATACAGTGAGGAAGAAGAACGGAATCGTTGACATTCAACTCAACGGGAGCGGCGAAGAAGCCCTCTGCCGCAGCGTAACCCATATTGTGAAGCGGAAGATCACCGACCGATTTGCGAAGCTTGTCGATATATACCTGAAGGCTTGAACCCATCATGCCGTAGCCCCAAACGAGCTTCGGCCAGATTCTCGGAGCGATAGGCGTATCAAAGCCCTTTTCAAACTCTTTTCTTAGCTCGGCGGCTCTTTCGGGATTGGGCTTGAACATCTTGGAATATTTTGCTCTAAGCTCCG
This sequence comes from uncultured Coriobacteriaceae bacterium, assembly GCA_963648385.1. GTDB lineage: Bacteria > Bacillota > Clostridia > Oscillospirales > Acutalibacteraceae > CAG-488. The sequence continues at coordinate 13,544 of CAVJDU010000023.1, forward strand.
GCGTACACTTGATGTTCGAGTTGATAATACCCTTTTCAATATCGTCGCAGAGCATCTCCCAGTTTTCCTCAAGATAGTCAAACATGGTGGTGAGAAGCGTAATTACAAGCGATCCGAGATAGGTTACATTCCTGTTCTCGATAGCAAAGCGCAACTGAAGATATGAGGTATCAAGAAGCTCCTCATGTTCCGGGCAAAGAAGCGAATACGGCGATGTACAGAAAAATCTCGTGATCGGTTTAAGATATGTAAGCGGAACCTGTCCCGCACCGTTGCATCGCTTGTTGTCATCAAGATTATGACCCGAAAGAACCAAAACAAGTGGTCCCATCTGGTTAGGCATTCTGATGCCCTTATGCTTCTTGAGCCAGTGAGCCGCAACGGCTACCGAAACCGAAAATCCTATACATTGCATCTTCCAAAGGTCGTTAATACCCTTCGGCAAGATCTTCGGCTTACCGACTGATCCCGAGGAAGAGCAATATCTTATATTCTTGCCGGAGAACATGAGCCTATCCTCTTTGTTGTTGATCATTCTGTCAACATAAGGCTCATAATCGGCATAGGTTGAAAGAGGAACTATTCTCTGGTAATCCTCGATCGACTTAACATCTCCGAGATGAAGCTTTTTACCAAGCTCACAATTTTTGTTTCTTCTGACGATCTTCTTTAAAACGCTTTTCTGCGCTTTAAGAGGATCTTTTGTAAAATGATTGATCTCCCAAAGAGAAACATCTCCAAGGAAAATACCAAAATCTGAAAAAGGCATTTCAATCGACCTCCCTTAATTTCTTAAACCCACTGAAACCCATGGTACAACCTGATTTGATCGCCGAGGGCTGATCGGAAGATATACCCGAATTTCATAAAATGTCTTTATTATTCTATATCATAATCCGAATATTGTCAATAAACCGATGTGTACCAATTACATTTTCTTTGTCTTTTCATATGCCGCAATAACGGCGTTCATTGCATTTGAACGGAATGCGCCGTCCTCAAGTGCCTTCACTCCGGCAATGGTTGTTCCTCCCGGGCTGCAAACCTCATCCTTGAGCTTACCGGGGTGCTTACCGCTTTCGATAACCGATTTTGCAGACCCGAGAACCGTCTCGGCGGCATAGATCATCGCCTTATCCCTCGGCAATCCGCAGCTTACCGCTCCGTCGGCAAGAGCCTCTATAAAAATATAGACAAATGCCGGACCGCAACCCGAAATCGCACAGCTGGCGTCAATGAGCTTTTCGTCGATCCAATCAACGACGCCGGCGCATTTCATGATCGAATCAAAGCCGTCCCTGTCCTTCTCGCAAACATCATATCCGCTTGCAAGAACAACGCCTTCTCCAACCGAAACGGGAATATTTGGCATGATCCTGATTATGTGCTTCGCCTTTGAAAGAATCTTGATTTTTTCAATAGCAACGCCCGCCGCCATTGAAACAAGAACGCAATCGTCTCTCTTTTCAAGTATATCGCATATCTCGGCAAAAGCCTTGTCGATAACCTGCGGCTTAACGCCCATAAAGATATAATCGCATTCCTTTGCAACGCTCACGCTGTCCAAAACATGAACGCCAAGCTCCTTTGAAAGAGCCTGCGTCTTTTCGGCGAAGCTGTCGCAGACAAAAATTCCGTCTGAATATCCTGCGTTAGCCGCTGCCCTGACGAGAGCGCCGCCCATATTTCCGCAGCCGATAAATCCGATTTTCAGCATTTCTTTCCCTCCTTATCTTATTTGTCCGTTACCCTTGACAATATATTTGTATGTTGTCAGCTCGCAAAGACCCATAGGACCTCTTGCGTGGAGCTTTTGGGTCGAAATTCCCATCTCGCAGCCAAGCCCGAAGCATCCGCCGTCAGTAAAGCGTGTGCTTGCATTGACATAAACAGCCGCTGAATCGACATCACGGGTAAATTCCGCCGCATGAGCATCATTATTCGTTATTATTGCGTCGCTGTGATGAGTCGAATGCTCGCCTATGTGCTTAACCGCTTCCTCAACACTGTCAACAATGCCGACGGCAAGGATATAATTGAGGAATTCGGTGTCAAAATCATTTTCGCCCGCCTTTGTTCCGTCGATGATTTTTGCCGCCCTTTCGTCAAGACGAAGCTCGACGGGATTTACCTCTCTGTCGTCAACCAGTCTTTTTTTGAGCAACGGCAAAAATTCATCTGCGATTTTGCCGTTGACAAGAAGAACCTCCTCGGCGTTACATACCGACGGTCTGCTTGTCTTTGCGTTTTCTATTATATTCAGCGCCATATCTAAGTCTGCGTCGTCATCAACATAAACATGGCAAATACCTGTTCCCGTTTGAATAACAGGCACGGTCGCATTCTGCACGCAGGCATTTATAAGTCCTGCGCCGCCCCTCGGAATAAGAAGATCGATATATCCGTTCGCAGTCATAAGCTCGGTTGAGCTTTGGCGTGTTGTATCCTGAACCATGTTGATAAAATTCTCGCAGAAGCCGAGCTTCTTCAGTCCTCCTCGCAGCGCATTGACAATTGCATTTGCGCTTCTGAAAGCCTCTTTGCCACCCCTGAGCACGCAAACATTGCCGCTTTTGAGCGCAAGAGCCGCCGCATCGGACGAAACATTCGGTCTGCTCTCATATATAATCGCAACAACTCCCATGGAAACCGCCGTTTTCTCAACGATAAGTCCATTCGGAAGCTTCACACGGTCAAGCACCCGTCCGACCGGGTCGGGAAGCTTAACAACATCTCTTATTCCCTCAGCCATGCCTTTTATTCGGCTTTCGTCAAGACTGAGCCTGTCAATCATAACATCAGATATCTTTCCTCTCGCCGCTTCAACATCCTTTTTGTTTTCTTCAAGAATGGCTGCGCAATTTTCCTCAAGCGCATCCGCCATTGCAAGCAATGCGTTATTCTTATCCTCCGAATTGAGCTTTGCAAGCTCGCTTTTTGCCGCTTTTGCCTGCTTTAAAATATCAAGCGTTGTCATCATATCATCACCTTTTAATAAACCTTGTGCCGACAGCCCTTCCCTCAACGATATCATAAAGAATATCGGGGTTTTTACCGTTGGCGATAATCATGTCGCAATTATTTTCCGTGCAGATTTGAGCTGCGTTGATTTTTGTTTTCATTCCGCCCGTACCGAGGCTCGAACCCTCGTCGCCTCCGAGAGCGATAATATTGTCATTTATCTCGGAAACAACAGAAATGAGCTTTGCGTCCGGATCGGAGTGCGGATCAGCCGTAAACAAGCCGTCAATATCGGAAAGAAGAATAAGCAGATCGGCATTGACATTGACCGCAACCATTGCCGAAAGCGTGTCATTATCGCCAACCTTGATCTCCTCAGTCGCAACGGTGTCGTTCTCGTTAATGATCGGAAGCGCATTGAATTCCAGCAGCTTATCCATTGTGTTTTTAAAATTGATATGTCTTTCCTCGTTCTCGAAATCCGAACCCGTCATAAGAAGCTGCGCCACTGTATGGTTATACTCGGAAAAGAGCTTGTCATAAGTATACATCAGCTCGCACTGACCCACCGCAGCGGCGGCCTGTTTTGCCGCAACATCACGAGGTCGTTCGCTCAGCTGGAGCTTGCCGGCACCCATGCCGATAGCACCAGAGGTAACAAGTATAATATCGTGACCGGCATTTTTTAGATCGCTCATGACCTTGCAAAGCTCCTCGACCCGTCTTATATTGATAAGGCCGCTCGGATGAGCAAGAGTCGATGTTCCGACCTTGACAACAATTCTCATGCACTAATCCTCCGTTAAGCAAAATAAACATAAACAGCAAACCGACTTTTTATTTGTGCGGTATTGCCTACAAACATACTATTGAACATATTCTATCACACTGCATTGTGATATGCAACAAAAACATTTGACAAAAGCTTCCGTCTTTCGCTTGCATTTATACTCGGTAAATAGTATAATCTAAATCAATGAATCGCAATCAGCGATTACTTAGAGCACAAAGCAGAATTTTTCGTCAAAAAGTGAAAAATTTTTACGGAGGAATATTATGGGTTCTTTTTTTGGCAGTATTAAGCAATGGAGCTTCGAGAACTTTCCGGAAAAGATTGCGGCGGCGTTGCCGAAGCTTATAGTTTTTATCCTTGTAATGGTAATCGGATTTTGGCTTGCAAGCCTTTTGGGAAATCTTCTCGTTAAAATTCTTGTAAGCAAAAATGTTGACAGCTCGATGCACAGATTTATAAGACGCTCGACAGTTATTTTTTTAAGAATAATCGTCTCCGTCATTGCTCTTGAGCAAATCGGATTTAATGTCAACGCTTTCATTACCGCCATCGGTGCGGCAGGTATAACGGCAGGCTTGGGACTGCAAAACAGCATTGCGCAGCTTGCGGGCGGATTTCAGATACTCTTTAACAAGCCGTTCAAAAGCGGCGATTATATCGAAATAGGCGGCGTTGAGGGCAAGGTAAGGGAGATCCGTTTCATGTTCACGACCCTCGTCACAAACGACAACAAGCTCGTAGTCGTGCCTAACCAGAATATTACCACATCGACGCTTATCAATTACACAACGAGAGATAAGCTGAGAATTGATCTGACCTACACGATAAGCTATGAAGACGATATAGAAAAGGCAAAGAAGGTGCTCAAGCAGGTCACCGAAAGCGAGCCGCTTCTTCTCAAAGACCCGGAGCACACTATCGGCGTTTACAGCCATGGGGCAAGCGGCGTCGATCTTGCCTGCTTCGTCTGGTGCAGAAGCAAGGACTATTGGCCGGTATATTTCAGTATGCAGGAAAAGGTCAAGCTCGCCTTTGATGAAAACGGAATACAAATTCCTTATGACCACCTCGATGTACGAATAAATCATGAAAGCGATGATTAAATGACAGATATACTTGTGAAAGCCTTTATTAAGGATAATAAAAATACAACAAACCCCGAAGTTAGAATGAAATACGGTATTCTCAGCGGCTGCGTCGGCATTGCGCTCAACATCATACTTTGCCTGATGAAATTTTTTGTAGGCTCGATGACCGGCAGTATCGCAATCACCGCCGACGCCGTAAACAACCTTTCCGACGCAGGCTCATCGGCAGTGACTGTTTTTGGCTTCAAAATGGCAGGCAAGCCCGCCGATAAGGATCACCCGTTCGGTCACGGCAGAATAGAATACATAACGGCAATGATCGTTTCGTTCATCATTCTTTTCATGGGTTTCGAGCTTGCGATACAATCCGTCAAAAAAATCCGCACGCCGGAGGATGTTAAATTCAGCCTTGTCGGCGCAATTATAATAGCCGTATCCATTCTCGGAAAGCTTTGGCTTGCTTTTTTTAACAAAAAGCTCGGCAAACGAATCGACTCGCCCGCCATGACCGCCGTCGTCGCCGACAGTCTCAGCGACATTGCGGCAACCTCGGTCACTCTTATCGCTCTTATTCTTTCAAATTTTTTTCCGTCGCTTCATATCGACGGCTGGCTCGGAATTCTTGTCGCCTGCTTCGTTCTCAAGGCGGGACTTGATATTTTTCGAGATACCCTCAGTTCTCTTATCGGTAAGCCGCCGTCAAAGGAGCTTGTCGAGGAAATGAAAAATAAAATATTATCCTATGAGCATGTAACCGGAATTCATGATTTGATCATGCACAATTACGGCCCGGATAACTTCTTTGCAACCGTTCATGTTGAGATCCCGTCGGATATCGATGTCATGATAGGTCATGACATTATCGACCGTATAGAAAACGATATCAAAAAGGAAATGGGCATTGAACTGACGATTCACTACGATCCGCTCGCCGTCAACAACGAACGAGTCACCGAGCTTAGAGAAATGACCGAAAAAATTGTCAAAAACATAAACCCAGAGCTTAGCATACATGATTTTCGTGTCGTTGACGGTTCAACGATAACAAATCTTATATTCGACGTTGTTATCCCATACGGTTTTTCGGAAACGCCGAATGAAATTATAAAAAACATCAGCATGAAAATTTCCGAAGTAAACAGCAGCTATTTTACCGTCATAAAAGCGGAACATAGTTTTGTATAAACTTAACAAATTATTCAGTTTGTCATACAATATATTTTTCGACAAAAAGCGGGGCAATCCCCTTTAAAAATTCAGTCTTTTATAGTAGAATAAATATATAATTCTGAAAGGCGGATAGAATAAATGAGAAGTGAACCGAATTATAACACTATACCCGTAGGACAGCTTGGTATCATTGCTCTCCCCGGCTGCGAGGAGCTTGCCAACAAGATTGATAACTATATGATCCGATGGAGATTTCAGCGTAACAGCGAGCACAAGGACACGCTTGCCTTTGCAGGATACGAAAAATCGACCTATCTTATCAATATGAGCTTTCCTCGTTTCGGTACAGGTGAAGGTAAGGCAGCGCTTAACCAAACGGTCAGAGGCTATGACATCTATATTCTCTGCGATGTTTTCAATTACGGCGTGACCTACAAGATGTACGGAATGACAGTTCCGATGTCTCCGGACGAACATTTTGCCAACCTCAAGCGTGCAATCAGTGCAATTGAGGGAAAGGCAAAGAGAGTTTCCGTTATAATGCCGATGCTCTATGAGGGCAGACAGCATAAGCGTTCAAGCCGTGAATCGCTTGACTGCGCAATGATGCTTCAGGAGCTTCACTCAATGGGCGTTGAAAACTTCATTACCTTTGACGCACACGATCCGAGAGTTATGAACGCAATTCCTCTTTGCGGATTTGAGAGCATATCCCCCGCCTATCAGATGATCAAGGCTGCCGTAAAAAATGTTGACCGCCTCAAGATAAACAAGGATAACATCATGGTAATTTCACCCGATGAGGGCGGAATGTCACGATGCATTTACTATTCGACGGTTCTCGGCGTTGAGCTCGGAATGTTCTACAAGCGCCGCGACTACTCCAGGATCGTGGACGGCAGAAATCCGATCATCGCTCACGAATTTCTCGGCGATAACATTGAAGGCAAGGATGTTATCATTGTTGACGATATGATTTCCTCCGGCGAATCCATGATCGAGGTTGCAACAAAGCTCCACGAACTCAGAGCAAAGAGAATTTTCATTTTCTCCGCATTCGGTCTTTTCTGCAACGGCTTTGACGCATTCGACAAGGCATACGCCGATGGTATTATTGATCGTGTATTTACAACCAACCTCATTTACGGTACTCCCGAACTTCTCAAAAAAGAATGGTATGTAAGGGTTGATATGTCAAAGTATCTTTCATACATCATTGATACTCTTAACCATGACACATCGATCAGCGACCTGCTTGATCCCGCCGAAAAGATCAACTCTTTGCTTGAAAAAAAAGGACTTAAATAAGGGCAATACCGATTCAATCGGCGATTGACTTGAAGCATCTCTGTCTTAGCGGCAGAGATGCTTTTTGTACCAAATAAAAAAATACTTGCATAAATTGCCAAAGAGTTGTATTATATAAGAAAAGCGAATCAGGTGATTTTATGAGCGAAAAGAAAAGTAAAAAGGATATACTTCAGTTTATAAAGTTTGCGCTGTTCTCGGCTTCAGCGGGAATAATACAGTTCGGCAGCTTTACCTTAATGAAAGAAGTCATTATCAATCTTGATTTTTTCCAAAATCTGATGCTTGAACACGAAGGCTTTGCAAAAATAATGAACAACGAATACGGTCCGATGTATCTCATTGCGCTTATTCTGTCCGTTATATGGAACTTCACCTTCAACAGAAAGTTCACTTTCAAATCGGCTAATAATGTCCCGATCGCAATGCTCAAGGTTTTTGCGTATTACGCTGTGTTCACGCCTGTTTCAACGGTCATCGGCGTTCACTTCACGGGCAAATATCCGAACTCCGACGCTGTTGAATATATCGTTCTTATCGTTACCATGCTTACCAACATGATCACGGAATTCGTCTATGACAAATTTGTTGTTTTCAGAAATTCCGAGGGTACAGACGAAAAGACGCAGAAATGATTTCAAGGCAATACCGCACAATTGAGGCGTGCGGTATTGCCTTAACTTTCGTTATCGGTATGATTTCGGAAGTTTTTCTTTTTATATGGACAAAATAATTTTTAAATGATATAATGCAATTAAAGGAGGTTGGTTTTATGAAAAAAACAATAAAAAGAATTTTATGCATTGTAATGTGCCTTGTTCTCATTCTTCCCTTTGCGCTCAGCGCAGCAGCGGCGGACATTGACACGGGCTTCACTCAGGATGATTTTCTTGTCACCAAGGGCAACAAGATCTACAATCAAAAAGGTGAAGAGGTTGTTCTTCACGGTGTAAATCTCGGTTCGTGGCTTATTCAGGAGGACTGGCTCTCACCGTACGAGGAGGCGCAGGATCACTATGATGTGCTCGAGACTCTCATTGACCGTTTCGGCACAGAGAAGGCATATGCGCTGATGAATACATACCAGGACAACTGGATCACCGAATATGACCTTGACCAAATCAAGGAAATGGGCTTTAACTGTGTTCGTGTTCCGTTCTGGTACAGGAATTTCTATTCCGACGATAACGGCACAAAAATCCTCGACGAAAACGGCGACTGGGACTTTCACTATCTCGATTGGATAGTTGAGGAATGCTCCGAAAGGGAGATCTATGTCATTCTTGATATGCACGGAGCACCGGGCTTCCAGAGCGACGCTCCCCACAGCGGCAAAAGAGATGAATGTCGGCTCTACGAGGACTCCGAGCAGGGCGAGTTTTACAGAACGCTTGCCGACGAGCTTTGGACTGCCATCGCTTCACGCTTCAACGGCAACCCCGCAATTGCGATGTACGATCTTCTTAACGAGCCGTCATGCGACTGCGAATACGGCGAGGTAACAAGAAGAATAAACAACACTAAAGAATACAAGCGTCTTTACAAGGCTGTCAGAGCGGTTGACGAGGATCATATCATCACGCTTGAATGTATCTGGACGGCATTTGCGCTTCCGCATAAGCTTTTTGCCGGATTCAAAAATGTTGTCTATCAGGTGCATTTCTATCAGAAATCGGATTTCATTTTCGTTCTGTTTGTAACGCTGACAAAAATCTATTTTATGAACACACCGCTGATGATGGGCGAATTCTATCCCCTCGGTACAACGACCTGGGAAAGCTGCTTTAAGTCAATGAAAAATCTCAATTACAACTGGATGCTTTGGACATACAAGGCATCGGGACACGGAATGTGGGATTCCGACTGGGTAATGTTCGGCGCAAAGGACGGCTTTGAGCGAGCAAAGGTTCAGACGGATTCATATGAAGAAATCGCAAGAAAATGGGGCTCATGCCTCAGAACCGACGAAAACTTCCAAAACACCGGTCACTATGACCGTGATGTTGCCGCATATGTCAAGTAAATCATAATTTAACAACCTTGACAAAAAGATTATTGCCGTAGAAAATTATGCTGTGATAACATTTACAACGGGCTGTACCGCAACCGATACAGCCCGTTATTTTTGTTTATTGGTTAAGAGTAGTAAATACAACAATTGAGATAAGTGATTTTACCTTATGAGGATTGCTTACCGGACTCTACGGTGCGCTTGCCTTTTCCCTTGCCGCTTACGACCTTGGAAAGGATCGAGTGCTTTCTGCCTTTCTCTGTTTCAAATGCGGTCAGCTCATAAAAAATGCTGCAATCCGGGTCATTTTTACATTCCTCGATGGTCTTATCCATTACCTGCACACATTTGTTCCACTGCTCGATTGTTTCGTCGGTATGTGCGGTTTTTATGTTGTAATTATCGCAGATATATTTACCGAAATATTTCGTGAACTTCTCCATTCCGAAGATATTAAGGTGCTCAAAATTATAAAAATCGTCCTGCGTGTTAAGTCCTATCTGCTCATATGAATTTTCGAAATCGGCATAGCGGTATCCGTAGTCGGAAACAAGCTGCTCAATTTCCTGCGACGCCTTGAGATTTCCGTTTTTCAAGCAATGAGGAAAACGAACGAACAGAACATTCTCCAATCCCTGGCTTTTACAGTATTCCAACAGCTCGGTCAAATATTCTCTTGCCTTTCCCGTGAATTCGATATTTTTCTTCTTCACCTTGTCGTCAAATCTTCTCAGAGCAGTATTTGCAAACGCCTTTGAATAGCTTATCCCCTCCGCTTCAAGGCAAATAGTGCTTACCGCATTTCTTGCGCAAAAAAGCGGCTGACGCCAATTGGCGTGATACTTATACAGCGGAAAATAATATTCCGCCCATTCTTTTTTGGGTATATTCTCTTTAAGATACTCTCTGCCGTCGGAATCAACACCGACCGTGTCAAACCAAGCATGAACAGGTCTGCGATGGGTAAGATATTTTTCATTGAAAAGGAAACCGTTGATTTCAAACACGACCAGCTTAGGCGACTGCGTTTTCAACGCCTTTTTCGTTACGGTTTCGTAAAGCGAACCGGGCATTGCCGCAAAGCTGAAATCATAGCTTGTAAAGCCATATTCCTTCCATGCAAGCGGAGAGTTAAAGCCCGTATAAGCCTCACTTGCGCCAATCAGGAGAACATCGATTGTATTCTTCGGCTCTTTAAAATATCCTCTTATGTGTATGCCGTCCTTGTCGCTGTTGGTACTCAGCACAAAGTTCATACCGAGCACAACAGTCGATAAAACCAGAACGAAGCAAATAAATCTGATAAACTTTTTCATTTAAAATTCCTCAAAACTGCATATAAACAAAATCTGCCGGAGTCGTTCCGGGACCGAAATAGCCGAACATAATGATGCAAACTATCATCAGTATATACAGCAACCATTGCACGGGCAAACGCTTTCTACTAAGCAAATTGCGAACCGAATCCTTCTTTGTCTCCTGTATGATCGAAATTACAAAAATCACGATACAGCCGACAAAAATTATCAAATAATCGTACTTATCAAGCTTACTTTTCGCCAAAGAACTAAAGGACAAAAAATCTTTTACATGCAAATCGGTAACGGATCGCCAAAGCATACTAACCGCATCACGGAAACCCCTTGCAATATCGAAATAATATCCGATAAGTACAACGATGAATGTCCTTACCATGCAAAAAACAGAATAGAAGAAATTTTCACGGTTTATCCGTAGCTTTTCCGTCATCTTATCCGTAAGCGGCTTCAAAAGGCTTGAAGCCATGATAACTAACCCATTCCAAAGTCCGAATGCAACATATTTTGTTTCCGCTCCGTGCCAAATGCCGATAACAATAAAGGTTATCAGCGAGGCGAGTGCCGTCGGAAAAACCTTGCCGAAACATTTCATGCCGTGTTTTTTCATGTTCTTCGACATTTTCAAAAACGACTTTGAAATTGAAATCGGATAGAAAAGATAATTTCTGAGCCAGTCGCCAAGACTGATATGCCATCTGTGCCAATACTCGGTGAGAGTCTTTGAAAAATACGGCCGTTTGAAATTCTCCGCCATAGTTATGCCGGCAATCTCGGCGATGCCTCGACAGATATCAATTCCGCCCGAGAAGTCCGCATAGAGCTGAGCGGCATACATCACAGCGGCAAAAAGAATATATGTTCCGGAAAACTTGCCGCTGTCGGCAGTCACGAGCTTGATGACCTTAACGGCTCGATCGGCAATGATCAGCTTTTTGAAAATACCCCAAAGAATCAGCAGTGCGCCGCTTTTGAAGCGATCGTAGTTGAATTTTCTCGGCTCATAAAGCTGATGCGCAAGGTCGGAATAAATTCCGATAGGACCCTGTACGATCTGCGGAAAGAACGAAACGAAAAGAGCCAGCTTTCCGAAATTCTTTTCGGCATTAACCTTTCCTCTGTAAACATCAATAACATAACCCATGCTCTGAAAGGTATAGAAAGATATACCGAGAGGGACAATAAACTTGAATTCAGGCTCGGCATAGCTTATTCCGACCGCCCCGAGCAAGAAATGAACAGTATCGGCGCAGAAGCCGAAATACTTCAGAAAAGCTAAGATTCCAAAATTAAATATCAAAACAACCGCAAGAAGCAGTCTTTTGTTCCTTTGCGTTTTCGCTTTGAATTTCTTTTTTTCCTCTTTGGACAGCAATTCCTTATTCTCAAGCAAAAATTGCTTGCCCTTTTTCGCCGCATTTTCAAGCAGCCGTGCCCCGAAATATGTCGTAACGGTCGTCACAAGCATATAGAAAACATACTTGTTGCAATTAAGAATATAATAAACATAGCTTGCAGCAAGCAAAACTGTCCACTGATATTTTTTAACGGGGAAGAGATAATAAATCAATATCGCCGCCGCAGTAAATGCAAAAAATTCTATTGAAATAATTCCCATTATACTTCCTCATTTTTTTCAAAAATTCAAGCTGTTCGTTTCATAAAAATCCCGAACAAGCTTTATCCCCTCTTTTTCGGAATACAGCATGACCCTCGGCATTGTGCGCGATAGGAAAAGAACCGTTCCTTCGGTGATCGTATATGCGCCGCACCTGCCAAACGCCAAAGTATCGCCTATTTTAAGCTCCGGAAGCTCCGCCTTGCGAACAAGCAGATCGGCGGTCGTGCAAAGACTTCCGCACAGGGTGTAGCTGTGCTCATATGCTTTGTCACTGCCCAAAAGGGTTATCGACGGCACTTGCATCGCCATTGTCTGTCCGTAATATTTCAGGTGATTTATTCCGCCGTCACAGATAACATAACTCGTTCCGAGATTGTTTTTTACATCGGCAACCGAGGTGAGATATGTTCCGCAGGAGGACGCAAGAAATCTGCCCATCTCAACGGTGAGCGGATATTTTTTTGCGAAGCTTTTCAAAAGCTCGGCTGTCTCTTTCAGCGTTTCGGCATCCTTTTCTTCGTATGGCGGAACAAAATAATCCGCCGCCGCTCCGGGGCCGTATTCAACATGACTCGGCACATAGCCGCAGGCAGCTTCAAGTCGCTCGATGAACTCCTTAAATTTGCAAATGTCCTTTTCGATAACCGCTGCGTTTTTCTTCTGCGTGCCCGAATAATAGTGAAGCCCGATGAATTCGATTGCTTCATATTTACCCCTGTTCGAGATTATGTCGATTATCTCGTCCGGGTCAATGCCGAACTGATTTCCGCTTGTCAGGCGAAGAATAACCTCAGCCCTTTTGCCCTTTTCAACGCAAACACGGTTTATCAATTCAACATGAAGTCGGCTCTCTGCGGTCAGGATACCCGCACCGTAATCAACGGCACGGCCTATATCGTCTGCGCCTTTGTTGACGCCGGAATAAATAATCGTGTCGGGAGCAATATTTAGCTTTTGACAAATCGTCAGCTCACCCGGACTGCAAACCTCTACCCTGCTCACGGACTTCGGAAGCTCATGAAGCAAGAAAGGATTCGCCTTTATCGAATAGCAAAGCGGAATATCACCGATTGCCGATTTTATTCTGTCGGCTTGTCGAGCAAATTCGTCCGTATCAAACACAAAGCTCGGCGTTCCGAAACGCTCGGCCGCATTCAAAAGAATTTCGTTATTCATATTATTCGTCCCTAAGCTTTTCGATAAGCTCCATCATTCCCTCGATCGAATTGAAGTTATCGGGTACAAGATCCTCAACATGAAGCTCAATGTCAAAAGCGTCGCTAAGCTCGCCGACAAGAGCAACAATGTCGAACGACTCCAAAATTCCGTCTGTGATGAGCTGCTTTTCGTTCTCGAAATCAACATCGGGTCTAAGCTCCTCAAGTATTTCCATAAGTTCTTCTTTCATTACATTTTCCTCCGTTTTATTATTATTTAGGGTAACATTGCTCTTTAGCTGCAATATCCCTTTAATGTATTCATATCGATTTTGCTGTTCGGCAATCTCGGTATTTCCTCAAGATTTTTGATTTTTCTCGGCACCATGAAGCCGGGAAGATATTTTCTCAGCTCGACGGCAATCTCCTTCACCGTCGCCGTTCCCGTGTAGAAAAGCCACATGGTTTCCTTTTCTTTGTTATAAACAACGGAACATTCCTTGACTCCGTTCACCCTGCCTGCGGCAAGCTCAACCTCGTCCAGCTCTACACGATGACCGAGATGCTTGATTTGTCTGTCCATTCTTCCGTGGAATTCAAGAACGCCGTCCTCTCGCATAACGCCGATATCGCCTGTCTTGTAGATAAGCTCGTTATACGCCTTGTTTAGCGGATTCTGAATAAACGAAGCTGCCGTTCTTTCGGTGTCATTATAATAACCGAGCGCAAGGATCGGACCGCTGACGCAAATTTGACCCTCCTCGCCCTGTTTTGTTGCCGTTCCGTCCTCATTGAGGAGAAAGACACGGTAGTTTTTATACGGCAAGCCTATCGGCAGAACCGTATCGTCCTCCGCCTTTTCCGTAACAACATGATATGTGCACGAGGCTGTGGCCTCCGTCGGTCCGTATTGATTGACAAAAAGCGTGTCGGGAAGATTCTCCTGCCACTGCTTCAGGCATTTTCCAGGCATGACCGAGCCGGAGAAACAAACCTTTTTAAGATATTCCGGTCTGCCGTGCTCAAATGCTCCCAGAGAAACGGGAACGGTCAGCGCCGAAACGCTCCAGCCGACAGAGCTTATCCTTTTCTCATTCATGAAATCAAAAAGCTTTGCAGGCGATGAGAAGCACACTTTCGGAATTATCACCGTTGACGAGCCGCACAAAAGAGGAATGTAAATATCCCGGATAGCGGCAATATAATCAAGCGGCGACTGGTTACCGAGAATGTCCGTATTGTCGATCTTCATGACCGAGGTATATGCCTCTATGTAGCACATCAGCGAATGGTGCGATGTCATTACGCCCTTCGGGTTGCCCGTTGAGCCAGATGTAAAAATTATATAAAGAGGGTCGTTTTCGTTTGAGAAGCGGCGAATTTTTGCAAGCCTTTTGCAGTCCGCCTCATGCTTGATCGCATCCTCGACAAGAATGATCTTATCGTCGGCAAAGCCAAGCTCCCTAACAAGGGCACTGTTTTCGGCGTCGGTAAGAATAAGCGACGGTGAAAGAGTGTTCATTATTTTTTCTATTCTCGCTCTCGGCAGCTTACTATCGATCGGAGCGTAGCTGCATCCGCTGTAAACAACGCCGAGGAAAGCGGCGACGGTCATAACATTTCTACCCGAGAAAACAGCCACGGGAGTCTTGTTCGCACCCTTCTCGAGAAGCGCCGTACCGATGCTCTGCGCCAAGCTTTTCACCTGTGAAAAAGTCAACGAGCTTTCCTCGTCGTAATAAGCAATTTTTTCATTGTATTTTTCGGCTGATCTTTCCAGCCATTCAAGAACATTTATTTCCATGATCCTGCCCCTTTGTTTATTAAGCAAGGCGTGCGCCTCAATTGTGCGGTATTGCTTTAAGATAATCCACAAATTGCAGCACTACCTTTAACACGAATTAAATTACTGTTTTATTGCGTCATGAAGCATCGATTGACAAATAAAATTCTTCTGCCAAATTGTTCCAGTCATCGTAAGCTTCAAGCTTTCTTTTATCTTTAAAAAACTTTTTCTCTTTTAGATACTTTCCGAAATATTCCGTTGCTTTGGCTGCGCCCAGATAGTTGAGATGGTCGCCCTTGTCTCTCGTGTCGGTTTTCCAGTCTATCGGTATTTCCGTACTGAGAGTATTCATATCGACATAATCAATTTCGAGAGCTTTCGCTATATCCGAGATCGCATTATGTTTGGAATAATTCCAGTTCTTCGTGCTCGGAACGCTGACGAGCACAAGCTCGGCGTTGTTCTTTTTGCAATAGTCACGAAGCTTTATAACATACTTGATATTGTCCTTTGAAACAGCTTCTCTGTTTTTGTCCGGCTTCATATAATCGCCGGTATCGGCAGGACTGACCGACATATTAAAAAGATATCCCTTGCTTCGACTGTCATAGGTTTTAGCGTCATTTAATCTCCAGCTTTTCGGTTGAAGAAGCTTCCAGCGATCATGATATTTAAAAACGGAAAACAAGCCCTCCGCTTTATTTAGGAAAGCCTTTGTGCTGGTGACCTCGCGAAAAATGACATTGGTTTCAAGCACAACGACCTTCGGGTCTTGCTTCTTTTCGCTCTTGGTAAGCAGCTCATACGAATAACTGAGCACCTGATCCGATGTGCCGCAGACATATGAGGTTATCCCCTGCTCTTTCCAGATTTGCAAAGGAATAAATGTACTGTAACACTCACTGTCACCGAGAAAAATCACATCAATCGTATTCTTTTTTTCGGAAAGCATTCCGTTTGTCAGCGGATCTTCAAGCGCATTGACTTTTGCCGACTTGCCGGGCTTCATGATGAAAGAAAAGCCCATAAGCAAGGAAGCGAGAATTGCGATAAAAAGAACCGCACTTATTGTATTTTTCAATACCTTATTCATAATAATCCTTTAAGCAATATGCGCAAGCTTTCTTTAAAAATTAGCGTAAATCGGGTCAACGGGCATATAGCCGATTCCGTATGCGCCGAAAATTACAATATACATACAAAGCGCAAGCAAAATTGCCCATCGCACCACAATATTTTTCTTCCTTAGTTCTTCTCTGACGCACATTCCTTTTTCGTTAAAAACACTGACAGCGAAAACAATTGCGAGCGTCACACCGACAATCAGCAAATCGGCATAGTCAATGCTCAGCTTCCTGAAAAGAGAATGTGCCGAAGAGCCGAAGTTGAAATCCGTAACCGCTTTGACGAACATTCTCATGCCGGCTTTCAATCCGTTTGCACGGAAGAAAAGTTCGCCGATAACAACAAGTATATTGTTTCTGACGATCTGCATCGTTTGGTACGGTTTTGAATTCGTATTGATATGAAGCTTGCCATTGATCGTTTTGATCGCCGGCGCAAAAATTCTGCCCGTCAATATCAGCACAAAATGATACATTCCAAAGAAAATGTAGCTCCATGCCGCACCGTGCCACAACCCGTTTGCAAACCAAACGCAGAAAAGCGCAACACTGCCGGTAAGCAGCGAACCGAAATAATTACCGAGCTTTTTCCTCGCCGATTTTGTAAGCCTTTGCATCGGCTTCAACATAGTGATCGGATAGAAAATATAATCCTTCAGCCATTCGCCGAGCGTGACATGCCAACGCTTCCAGAATTCAGAAATCGTTTTCGAGAAAAAAGGTCGTTTAAAATTCTCCGGCATTTCGACACCGAAAATCTGCGCCGTGCCCATAACGGCGTCCATCGAACCGGAAAAGTCCATGTAAAGCTGAATTGTATAGCAAACTGCGGCCATTGCAATAACGCCGCCGTGGTATTCATTGTAATTGCTGAAAACATTCTCAATCAGAGTGTTGAGCCTGTCGGCAACAACGATCTTTTTCATCATGCCGAAAATAATTCGCTGTAGACCGAAAGTAAGCGACTCGAACTTGATTTTTTCCGCTCTCCAAAGCTGCTCCGCCGTTTGGGAATAGCGGCAAACAGGTCCCTCCACAATTTGAGAAAAAAAAGACAGCCAAAGAAAAACACGAAGAAAATTTTTGTCAGCCATGATTTTTCCTCTGTAGACATCAACAACATACGAAACCGCCTGCAAGGTAAAAAACGAAATACCTATCGGCATAATAAACTTTGGAATACTTATTCTCACGCCGATATTCATCAGCGCAAAAAGCGAATTGATGTTGCCTGCGGCAAAGGCGGAATATTTCAGCACAAGCAATCCGCCGATATGGATAACCGTCGCAAGAGCGAGAATAAGATATGATCGTGAGGTAAACTCTTTTTTTACTCTTTTCTTTTCCACAGCCTCAAGACCGTGAAGCGCTTCTTTCTTTTTTTCGTTATTTTTTTCAAGCCAAAGACCGAATCCGTAAATCGAAACAGCCGAAAGAAAGAGATATGCAACCAACATTCCGCTGATGAGCCAAAAGAAAGCGCAGCTTTCAAGGAGCAGAACATATTTGCGAATCTTCTGCGGAGAGAGCCAATAAAGGACGATCGCAATCGGGAGAAAAACGAATAGATATTCAATACTGAAAAAAGATGTCATTCCGGAAGCTGCGCCGGATACGAGAAAAGACGAAATCGACATATCGGCTCACCTCATTCCCACGCATCGCCAAGCGAAGATATTCTGTTTTTTTGAAGCAATGCAATTTTTCATTTCTGTTTCATTATCTTTTAGTAACCGTTAATTTAATTGCCGACAAACAAGCCGACGAGAATCGTGCCTTAATCAATATTTGCTTTACGGTTTTGCCAGCGGCAACCTTATTTCAAACATTGCGCCTATCTTATTATACGCCGTAATCGTTCCGTTATGAAGTTTGAGGATCTCACGTGAAAGCGCAAGACCGATGCCTGTGCTGCCCTTCGTTCCGGTATAGAAGCGGTCAAAAATATGCGGCAGATCCGCCTCGGCAATTCCGCTGCCGTCATCGCCGATCTTGACGACCGCCGTCTTCTGCTCAACTGCGCAGGAAACCACAACGGCACTGTTGCAATGGCGTATTCCGTTCATCAAAACATTTATAAAAACTCTTGAAAGCTGGTTCTCGTCACAATAGACCCACACCGGATTTTCGAAAAACATCGGAGTTATAGTAATATTTTTCTGCTGCTGGATCGGCTCGACCGAGCGCAGACAATCATAAAGAATTTCTCTGAGATCCGAGGTCGTCATTTTCAAGGGAAGCTGATTCGCATCTATCTTGGAGATTGAAAGCATCTCGTCGATCATATGCGTCATCTTGTCACTCTCTCGCATGATGATCTCCGCCGACGACGGAACATCGACAACTCCCGCTTTTATTCCCTCGGCATAGCCCTGAATCGCCATGAGCGGCGTTTTCAGTTCATGCGAGGAATTCTGGAAGAATATGTGATTGGCTTCATGATAGCCCTCTATCTTGCTGCCGAGCTTGTAGCCAATAACGCTCATAACTGCGATCACAGCCAAAAATATTGCGGCAAATATCCAGTTGAGCGAACGAACATAATTGACGATCGGTTGAATATTTATATACATAACCGTGGATTGGTAGGTGTCGCTCTCATAGAATACATCATAGTATTTCACGAGCACATAATAGCTGTTGAATGTTATCAGCTTCTTGATGTCACCCTCTTTGAGGGAATCGAGATCTATATTTTTCCTTATCTCGCTCTCGCTTTTTTTCTTGGATGAATTGGTTTCGCTTTTAGCGAAAGAGGAATTCCCCAACTCATATCCGTCATCATACAGATCAATAAAGCTGATATTACCGCTGAGAAACACACCCTCATATTCATCGGAAGTATCCTCGCCGTCGCAAGATCTGTTGATAAAATCCATCTCATATTCCAGTGCTTTTACTGCTTCCTTCTCGAAATGCGAGGGAATAATGAGATTGATTATACCCGCAAATCCGGCAAAAATAACAATTATCGAAAGCCATATTATGCAAAGGATTTTATGCCTTATATGCTTCATTGTTTATCACCGTTAATCTGAATTCGGTAGCCGAAACCCCACATCGTTCTTATGCCTACATTGCTCTCGCAGGCAGAAAGACTCTTTCTGATACGACGCAGCGTTTCATCGGTAACTCTTGTCTCGACCTTGGTATCGTAGCCCCATATTGCGTTAAGAAGCTCCTCTCTCGAATAAGCTTTTTCGGGATTTTTCATCATATATAAAAGCAATTTCAGCTCGGTTCGTGTGAGCTTTACCGGCTTATTGCAGCAAAACAGCTCGTTTTTTTCACTTGAAAATGTTAAATCACCTATTGAAATATCCCCGTCTGTTTCTTTTGCCGAACGGTCGCTCTTTTCATTCATTTCCATGCGGCGAAGAAGCGAACGCACACGCATCAGAAGCGTTGTCGGTCTGAACGGCTTTGTCAAATAATCATCGCTGCCGATTGTTATTCCCTGAACATAATCAAACTCGGAATCCTTGGCAGTGAGAATAATGATAGGAACGCTCGAAATATCACGAAGCTGTCTGCAAACAGTCAACCCGTCCGTACCCGGCATCATAATATCGAGAATAACCAGGTCGGCAGGCTTTTTTTCAAACGCCGCCTTAAGCTCGTCGCCCGTTTCAAATGCCGAAACCTCGTAGCCATCACTTTCAAGGAAGCTTTTGATAAGCTCACGGATATTCTTTTCGTCATCGGCAATATAAATTGAATGGTTCATTGTCTCACCTTCCCTCGGCAGTCGTCGATCCGACCGCCTTTGAATAGTATAATTTTCATGCCTTTTGTAGTTGAGGCATTTCGCACATCTCGATTGTGCGATATTTCTTTAAAAAATTATACTCTGATTCAATTTTGTTTTCACCGAAAAACATCGTTAAAAATGTAATAAATTTGTCATATGTACAACGGGTAAGATTATATCATAAATGGAAGAAAATAACAACCATATTTTTTAAAAATCAGAAAAATCTTTATAAATTTGACAGCTTTTATAAAAATTTTTTAAAAGAACTGTTCTCGTACTTTCCGCAAGCAACCCCCTAAGTCTTGGACTTAAGGGGTCGTTTTGTGTTCGATATGCTATTGTAACGACATAATAAATTTTTCGAGCAAAAACAAATCAAGGCAACTCCGCACAATCGAGACGCACGCCTTGCTTGAATATATTTCCGTCATGCTGCATAAAAATTCCTTGACTTG
>CAVJDU010000024.1:0-32315 GCA_963648385.1 uncultured Coriobacteriaceae bacterium
ACGGATTTTTTGCAAAATCTTTATTTTGGGGCTTGACTTTTAATAGTTAGTCTTTCCGCATCGAACTCCGACAGAACATTGTTTTCAAACAATCTTCTAAAAGCGATTTGCGGTTCAAGATTTGAATTGATATTTATGTCTATTCCGCTGACCGAATCTTCGCTGCCTTTTTCAAGATATCCGTTGCAAATCAAAAATTCGATAATTCTTTTACGGGTTACCTTCTTTCTCTGAAGAAACAGCTCGTTATATATTTTTTGCTTCAGCTCAACGGAAATTTTCTCGCCGTTTATTTTTAAATTGTTGATCTCGTTCAAGGCCGTAAACTTGTGATAGCATAATGAATCCTTCGGCAAAACATATTCATCGGGCAAATATGTGCAATGGTTTGTCATTTTCCTGATAAAGGCATCTTCGCTCGAATCAAGATCGACCATATTTTCAAAATTCCACGGATATATTTTCCCCGCCTTACGCACGATCCACGCATTTGGCGATTTTTCATTAAGCGGACCGACAAAGTACGGTATTTTGAACATAAAAACAGACAGTATCTTATCCTTTACGCTTATTCCGTCCTCGTCCTTTTCGTTCAGGAAATCAAGATATCCCGATGCGTTCTTGAGTATTTCATTAAGCTCATACCAATAAAGCTGATGGGGAATTACCCTGTTATCAGTATTCTTCTGCTTGGGAAGGAATGTTCGAATCTCAAGACGGGATTTCATGTCGTTAAATTTTTCGACATCTTCCCCTTTTGGTTCGATTTTGCTTATAACTCCAAGAATATATTTTGAAAAATCCTCGATATTTTTTCTTTTTAATTCTTCTGAATTCGGCTCATCGCTATGATAAGAATATGCTGCGTAATTATCTTTGCCGATTTCTCTGAAAACCTCATTGTATTTCTCGGGTTTGTACTCTTTGATAATCGCTTTCAATGTTTCGAGGTCTTTTTTATGCCGGTCATAAACCGCAACCTTTGCTTCCGAGATTGTATTGTAATTGCCCAAGATATCAACCAAAAGCGACCAATCATATATTCCTTTCATTGCGGAAATAAGCTCATAATCTTCTCCGATTTTTGACGAAATATCTTTCATCGCTTCATCGTCCATACCAAGAGAAATTGAGCCATAGTCACTATAGTCCTCACACGCAAACAAATCGCTGAGTTTACATGTTCCGCCGGCAAGCAATTTAATTATGCAGTCCTGTCTGAACGGAAATTCCTCGGTTGCTTCTTTTGACGGCTTTTGCCCATTGAGAAGCACCTTGATCAGTTCCTTATTTTTCGATGTAACATTCTTTTTAGCCTTAACCGCTTTTCCGAACGCTTCTATATCATCGCATTCCCACGGAACGGCACAATTTCTTGCGTCGGTAAAATAGCCGATAAAGTTCTTGTAAACTTTCTCGAAATCTTTGACATCGCTGATATTATCCTTTTCCATGTTATTCAGAAAATGTCCTCTGTGAGCAACGAGCCATGCGCAAGCCAGGTAGACAAGTCTGACATCATGCGGAGACGGATTTTTCATAAGCTCATTTATTAAATGATGGATCGTTGGATACTTGGCAAAATAATCGGTATCGGTATAATCGGAATCATTGAATAATATGTACCGATCTCCGGCATCGTTTCTGTAAAGTCGGCTTTCTCGGATTCGTTTATAAAAATTCTTATCAACCTTTGCAATTTCTTTTGCAAACAGATCCTGCAAAAGATTAACCCTTTGCTGACGCCGATCAAGCCGTCTCCTTGCAGAACGAAAGGATCTTCTGTCGATATTGGATGAAACCGTATCGAATACCGTTGTCCCCCATGCAGGACTGCCTTTAAACTTTAAAAGATTATATTCCTCGTCAGTAACGGCATAACCAACCGAATCAGTACCGATATCAAGACCCAAATAATAATTCCCTTTTTCCATCTTGACAACCGCCTTTCTATATGTTATTATACGAATGTAGTTTGATCCTATGGAACTACACTGTGAGTTCAAATAAAAGTTTAACTCAAATCGTTGGCGTTAGTTCGTCCAACTGCATATTGTATGCCTAAAGACCTCTTCAGTGAGGTCTTTTTACTTTGTTATCGTAATTATACCATATCATAATTGTATGTCAAATATTGATTCACAGCCTCAGTACCATTAAAGTCGCTTTAATATTCAAAACAATTTATCAATAATCAAAGTACCACATCTGAATTTTATTCTTTTATATAATTGCGATTATATTACAGAAAATCGATAAGGCAATACCGCATAATTGAGATGCGATATTGCCTTAGTATTATTTATCAATTCAGTCAGTGTTTTTTCCCGACATCTTTTTTCTCGGGGAGGGTCACAACATACGCAAGCTCCCACAGGGCAATTCCGATGAAGAAAATCAGACTCAGCGTTACTGCGTTGCCGAGTGTAAACGAATCGACGGAAATTGCGTTCTTGAGAATTGATGTGCCGATCGAGCCGAGCAGACTGTCGCTCCCGTTGACCAAAGCGTTTGCGAGGATCTCGCCGACATCTATCGATCCGCTCATATACGGAGCGGAAAATCTGATAAAGCATCTGAGAGCCGCAAAGCAGCAAATCGCACCGCTTGCGCTCAAGATCGTGATGGTTTTGTAGGCATTGGTAAAAAGTGCACAGCCGACAATGACGATTGCGATAAGAATTGCAATAACGATCAGCACGCCCGCCGCAATCACCCAGTTCTTGCCCGAAAGAAGTTCCGACGGAACCTTTGAAATATCAAAGCTCATTCCGGCAAAGGAAAAGCTGCCTTCGCTGATATACTTAAAAATCTCCTTGACGGAAAAGGTGATCTCCATTGCGCTGCTTGCCGTTTCCTCGGCGAGCTTTGAAAGTATCGTATAAAGCGACGAATCCTCGGAAATCGAAACTACCGCTCTGACAAGGTTCAGAAAATACATTATCGGAAAAATTGCAAGCGTTGCCAGGCAAACCACGATTTTGTTGAATATTTTCATCGTCCACCAGCTCCTTTATTTGCCCCACGATGAGTTAAGGGCAACGGTACGGTTGAAAACGAGCTTATCCTCCGTGCTGTCCTTATCAACGCAGAAATATCCGTTTCTCATAAACTGGAATGTGTCGCCGGGTTTTGCGCTTTCAAATCCACCCTCAAGCAGACAATTATCGATAACCTCAAGTGAGTTCGGATTGAGATCGTCAATATATTCCCCGTTCTTGCCCGGTTCTTCGGCACTGAAAAGCCTGTCGTAAAGACGAACCTCGCACTGCTTGCAATCATTGGCGTTGACCCAATGGATAGTGCCCTTGACCTTGCGTCCGTCGGGGGAATTTCCTCCTCGACTTTCGGGATCATAGGTACAGTGCAGGCAGGTCACATTGCCGTTTTCATCCGTATCATAGCTGTTACACTTAACAAAATATGCGCTCTTGAAGCGAACCTCGTTGCCGGGGAAAAGTCTGAAATATTTCTTGACAGGCTCTGCCATAAAGTCATCCCGCTCAACATAAAGCTCACGGGAAAATGTGACTTTTCTCGTTCCGAACTCCGGATGTTCCGGATGAAGCTCAACCTCAAAATCCTCGCTCTGTCCTTCGGGGTAGTTGTCGATAACCACCTTGAGCGGGCGGAGAACCGCCATTGCTCTGGGAGCTTTGGCGTTGAGATCATCTCTTACGCACGCCTCAAGCAGACCGTAATCAACCATACTGTCAGCCTTGGAAACGCCGACTCTGTCAATAAAATCTCTGACTGCCGCTGCGCTGTAGCCTCGTCTTCTCATTCCGCAAAGAGTTATCATTCTCGGATCGTCCCAACCGGAAACAATGCCCTTGTTTACCATTTCAAGAAGCTTCCTCTTGCTGGTTACACAATAATTGATATTCAGGCGGGCAAACTCGATCTGTCTCGGTGGCTCGTCAAAGCCTATCTGCTCGACGACCCAGTTGTAAAGCGGTCTGTGGTTCTCAAACTCAAGCGAACAAAGGGAAAATGTTACTCCCTCCTTGGCATCCGAAAGCGGATGAGCAAAGTCATACATCGGATAAACGCACCACTTGTCGCCCGTCTGATGATGCGAAACATGAGAAATTCTGTATATAACAGGATCTCGCATATTAAGGTTCGGCGACGACATATCGATCTTGGCTCTGAGAACCTTTTCGCCGTTGCCGAATTCACCGTCCGTCATGCGCTTGAAAAGGTCGAGATTTTCTTCAACGCTTCTGTTGCGATACGGGCTTTCCTTGCCCGGCTCGGTGAGAGTACCTCTGTATTCTCTTATTTCGTCTGCGCTGAGGTCATCAACATATGCCTTTCCGTCCTTGATAAGTTTAAGCGCACATTCATAAACAAAATCAAAATAGCTCGAAGCAAAGAGCACCTTTCCCCAATGGAAACCGAGCCATTTGATATCCTCCTTGATTGCGTCGATATACTCAACATCTTCACGGGACGGATTTGTATCGTCAAAACGGAGATTGCATATTCCGTTGTATTTTTCCGCAGTGCTGAAATCTATGCAAAGCGCCTTTGCGTGGCCGATATGCAGGTATCCGTTCGGCTCCGGCGGAAATCTTGTCTGAACACGGGTCTTTACTCCGCTCGCCAGATCCTCATCAATAAAATCATGTATAAAATTAGATGATATCTTCTTTTCTTCCATAGTTACCTCCAATTATTTGCAAGCCTCAATTGCATTGCCGAGTCTCGCCTTGACCTTATCTCCGCCCAAAAGAGCAATGATAGAGTGAAGATCCGGAGTATTGCGGCGAGAGGTTACGGCAATTCTGATAACCGTTGAAACATCGCCTACATGGCCCTTGAATGCATCGGGGTTCTTTTTGTATTCCTTGACATTCGGAGTGTACCCGAGAGGCTCGCAAAGCTCCTTGATTTTTGCAAACCAAGTGTCCTTATCGTCCGATGCGTCAAAAACTTCAATGTATTTTTCAAGAATGGCTACTGCGTCTTCCTTGTTTATATTTTCGGGGAGCGTATAGTCGGGAGTATAAAGTTCATCGTAGAAATACGAAACATAGTCCTTTACCTCGTCCCACTTTGCAATATCCTTGCGAGGCTTAGCTGTTCCCCTGTCGATTGAGAAAATGCCCTTTGCGAAATCCGCATTTTCGTTGAGATGCGCATAAAGTTCCGAATCATTATCCATTGCCCATGCCCTCGCCTTGTCATAAACCTCATCGGCAGTCATAAGAGAGATAACATTCTTACTTACATCATTGAGTTTGTTAAGATCAAACAAAGCTCCGCTTGCACTCATCTTTTTAAGATTGAACGGGAAAGCACTCTGAGGCGCAGTCTTATTCGCCTTGCGCCAGTCCTCAAAGTTGGAGTTTGCAATCGTCAGAAGATATTCGATAACGCTTTCCCTCGGATATCCGCTTTCCGAATAGAACGAAACGGAAGCCTCCGGGTCTTTGCGCTTGGAAAGCTTTCTCTTGCCGCCGTTGTCCTCTTTCATGATGGGAGAAATGTGGGCATACTTGGGCACTTTGAAGCCGCAAGCCTTAAAAAGCTGAATATGCAGCGGTACGGATGAAATCCACTCGTCGCCTCTGACGACATGAGTGGTTCTCATAAAATGATCGTCAACCGCATGCGCAAAATGATAAGTCGGAATTCCGTCCGTTTTGAGAAGAACGACATCCTGTATATTTTCGGGCATTTCTATCTTGCCCTTTATCATATCGTCAAATTTGATCCTGCGATCCGCCTGTCCGGGTGAACGAAGCCGCAGAGTATAGGGACAACCTGCCTTGATTTTCTCCTCCTGCTGTTCAAGGGTGAGATTGCGGCATTTTGCCCATTCACCGAAATAGCCTTGGATATCCGTTCCCGCCTTTTCCTGCTCGGCACGAATTTCATTAAGCTCCTCCTCGGAGCAGAAACAGGGGTAAGCCATACCCTGTCGAACGAGTGACTTTGCGATCGACTGATAAACATCCTTACGCTTGCTCTGTTGATACGGACCGTAAGCTCCGCTCTCGGACTCAAAGCCCATTACGCCCTCATCGGGAGTTACACCGAAGTCGGCAAGACCCTTTATGATTGCAGAAACACCGTCCTCGATCTCACGCTTCTTGTCCGTGTCCTCAATTCTGAGGAAGAAAACACCATCGTCGGTCGTACGGGTTGTGAGCTTGGATATCATTGCGGCAAAAAGTCCGCCGAGATGGAGAAAGCCCGTCGGGCTGGGAGCGAATCTTGAAACTCTTGCTCCCTCGGAAAGTCCCCTTTCCGGATATATACTTTCATAGTCCTCCGGAGTTTTCGTTATATTCGGAAACAAAAGCTCAGCGAGTTTTTCGTTGTCTGTCATTATAAGTTCCCCTTTTAGCAGTCATATAAATACATAATATATTATCGCAGAAAAATCAAACAGTGTCAAGGGTAATGCCGCACAAATTGCGGTGTAGTAAAAGAAACAATGCTCTTTTTGTATTGACTATCAGTCATATGGTATGATATAATTATTAATGTGCAAATAAACAAAATGAGAGGGGTTTAAAATTGAGAAAAACTGTTATCGAGCCTAACGGTAAGAACCTTCAATACTGGAAGGACATTTGGAATTACCGTGAGCTTGCATACAACCTTGCAAAGCGAGACATTACCGTTCGATACAAACAGACGAGAATCGGTCTTGGCTGGGCTATCATTGCGCCGATCGTCAGCATGATCGTTTCCACCTTCATCTTCGGAACTCTTGCCGGATTGTCTTCCGACGGCGACGCACCTTATTTCATAATGGTTTATGCCGGCAGTATCCCCTGGTCGATTTTCCAAAAAAATGTTTCTCAGGCATCGTCAACATTCCTCACAAACGCCGGCCTGATGAAAAAGGTATATTATCCGAGGATTCTGTCTCCGATCGGTTCAAGTCTTGCGGGATTGTTCGACTCCATGGTTTCAATTGTCATGTTGATTATAATGATGCTCGTTGTCGGATATTACCCAACTGTCAGATTTTTGCTTTTCCCGATCTTTCTTTTGCTGAATTTGGCTCTCGGACTCTTTTCCGGATTGTTCCTTTCGGCATTTAATGTCAAATGGCGTGACATGGCACAAATTATCCCATTTGCTCTTTCGATCATGCAGTACGCCAGCCCTATTTCATATTCCATAACTTCTATCCCCGAAAAATACAGACTGATCTATTCTCTCAATCCTATTACCGGATTGGTATCCGCATTCAAATGGTGCGTTATCGACGATATGGTTTTCGACTGGCTTTCATTCCTTGTGGCAATAGCATGGATCGTAGTTTTTGCCGTTGCCGGAATTGTTTTGTTCAGAAAGACAGAACGAAACTTTGTTGACATAGTTTGACGGGGGTATTAAAATGAATGAACAGCCTATTGTATTACATATCTCAAATATAAAGAAAAAATATGTCATTAAGCATGTGACGCAAAGACCCGACAATAAGCTCGAGCGTTTGAAGCTTGCAGGTTATAATCTTCTGCACCCTGTCAAAGCAAACGCCAAAGAGGACTTCTGGGCACTAAACGGTGTTTCGTTTGATGTTAAACAGGGTGAAAAAGTCGGCATTATCGGCAAAAACGGAGCCGGTAAATCAACATTACTTAAAATAATTTCCAGAATAACCGAGCCTACAGACGGAAGAATTGAATTCTACGGAAAAATTTCCTCCATGCTTGAAGTCGGAACAGGCTTCAACGGAGAACTGACCGGCAGAGAAAATATTTATCTTAACGGTGCAATTCTCGGAATGACAAGGAACGAGATCGACCGAAAGTTAGATGATATTATTGAATTTTCCGAAGTCGGTAAGTTTATCGATACTCCGGTAAAAAGATATTCAAGCGGAATGTTTGTCCGACTTGCTTTTGCCGTCGCATCTCATCTTGAGCCTGATATTTTGCTCGTTGATGAGGTTCTCGCCGTCGGTGACACACGCTTCCAAAAAAAATGCATAAACAAAATGAGAAGCATTGCCGACAGCGGAAAAACCATTCTTTTTGTAAGCCACCAGATGAACACTATTCGACAGCTCTGCGACCGTGTTATCGTCCTCAAAGAAGGACAGGTTATATATGACGGCGAGGTTGAAGGCGGAATCAGAATATACAACAGCGAGGCTTACCTTGAAAGACAGCTTCATTATGATTATACTACTCTTCCGAGATATCCGGATTATGACTTAAAAAAAGCTCAGGTCATGTCTCTTAGTGTTTTGCAGAACGAAACAAGCATCTATGAAGCTAATGAACCTATCGAATTCAGGCTTAAAATTAGAGTAAAAGTACCAAATTTGGGCGATCTCAGCTTCAGAATGATGATATGGCACGCAGATGAAACACCCATCGAAACAGCATTTACAAAAACCTTTGCAAATATAACAAAGGTTGGTGATTACGATGTCGAAGTCAAAATAAACGATCATCATCTTGCCCCCGGTCTGTACAAGCTCACAATTATTCTTTCCGGTGGAGACTCAAAAGTTAATGGTGAAAATCTTGATTATGTGTATCCGGCATTCATATTCGAGGTTCTTAATGCAGACGGCACCTCAAGAAATTGGTCAAGGTCATGGGGCTGGGTTCATATGGACGATGTTGATGTCAAGCTTGTTGAGGAGAAAAAGGAATGAGGTACGCTTTTTACTCTCACGGCGGATGCCAAAATCACGGCTGCGAAGCAATTGTCCGAACGCTTTCGGCTATGATAAAAAATGCCCGTCCGGATTCCGTAATCAAGCTTTATACGCTTAATAAAAAAAGCGATAAGTCTGGCGATTTGCCAAACATTGACGAATCTGAGGAATTCAGTTATATCTTTCCTGTTTCCGAAACAACGGCGGTACAAAAGCTTAAAATATCATTATTGAGCAAAATATCGCAGAAAAAATCGGACAAATATTTTTATTCACTTTCGTGTAAGAATCCTTCTTTGAAAGAGAATGATATTTATATTTCGGTCGGCGGCGACAATTATTGCTACGGCGACAATCTCATGGCGGCAGCAATGAACCGAGAACTGAAAAAACTCGGCAAAAAGACCGTTCTTTGGGGCTGCTCAATCGGCGAGGACAACCTCTCTGAGGATAAAATCAAGGATTTAAAAACCTTTGACCTTATTGTTGCAAGAGAATCCTTGACATATGAAGTGCTGAAAAACAACGGAATAGATAAAAACACGGTTCTCTATCCCGATTCGGCTTTTACTCTCGATATTGACAAAAAAACGAGCAAAAACTTTGAAGTAAAACCGAACACTCTCGGTTTTAACATTAGCGCACATATATCCGGAAACGCAAAAAAAGGAATAGATATTGAGAAGCTTTCCACCGAATTTCTCAGATATATTCTTGATAGCAGTGATAAAAATATTCTTTTGATTCCGCATGTTGTAAACAATGAAAACGGCGATCAGATCATACTCGGTCGCATTGCCGAAATCCTCGACTCCGATCGAGTTTCGGTCGTTTCTTCCAGTCTCAAGGCAACTCAATATAAAAGCATAATTTCCCGCTGTGATATGTTCGTCGGTGCAAGAACCCATGCAACCATTGCCGCATACAGTACCTGCGTACCAACGCTTGTCATCGGCTATAGCATTAAATCAAAAGGTATTGCAAAAGATATTTTCGGCACAGACAAAGGTCTTGTGATTCCCGCATCCGAAATTGACAACGCGGAAACGCTGATACGATTCTATGAGGATTTTTTAAGCAAGAAGGAAAGCTACCGCAATCATCTGAAAGAATTTATGCCCGGCTACATAAAAAAGGCACAATGCTCCATAAACGAGCTTTTCAAAATATAAATAGAAGCACTTTACAAGCGTTACATCGTCTTCCTGCGTTTTCTATTCACATTAAGAACGCTCCGGTTACATGAACCAATTTATCTCGACTTTCAATTGAAGGTCGGGATTTTTTGATCGAAGCAGTCAAAAAGCAGGTAATTGCCGAAACAACCACCTGCTTAATTTTTTATTCGGAGGAATTATTCCTCTGTGCCGTAAAGCTTAACAAGCTTCTGAAGATGTGCATAACGATCCTTTGCGCCGTCCTCTGCCTTCTCGAAAAGCTTTTCTGCTCTCTCCGGGAATGAACGGGTAAGAGCGGAGTAACGAGCCTCGTTCATAAGGAATGCACGGTAGCCATCCGTTGCGGGAACCTTAGAATCAACCGTGAACGGGTTCTTGCCCTCTGCCTTAAGAGACGGATTATAACGGAACATATTCCAGTAGCCGCAATCAACTGCTCTCTTCATCTCTGCCTGACAATTAGTCATGCCGCCCTTGATGCTGTGCATCTCGCAGGGAGCGTAACCGATAACAAGTGACGGTCCCGGATAAGCTTCAGCCTCTTGGAGAGCCTTAAGCGTCTGGTTCTGGTCTGCACCCATAGCGATCTGAGCAACATAGATATAGCCGTAAGACATTGCGATCTCAGCAAGGCTCTTCTTAGCAATCGCTTTACCTGCTGCTGCGAACTGAGCAACCTGACCGATCTGAGAAGCCTTGGAAGCCTGTCCGCCTGTGTTGGAGTAAACCTCGGTATCGAATACCATAACATTTACATCTTCACCGGAAGCAAGAACATGGTCAAGACCGCCGAAACCGATATCGTATGCCCAACCGTCACCACCGAAGATCCATACGGACTTCTTAGAGAGGTAATCCTTCTGAGCGAGGATCTCCTTGGCAGCGTCGCAGCCGCACTTCTTAAGCTCGGCTACAAGAGCGTCTGTTGCAGCGCCGTTCTTTTCGCCGTCATTTACCGTTGCAAGGTACTCGTCTGCGGCAGCCTTGATCTCTGCGCTAACGCCGTCCTTTGCTGCAAGAGCCGTAACCTTCTCAATGAGGTTGTTTCTGAGAGCCTTCTGACCAAGGTACATACCGTAGCCGTGCTCTGCGTTATCCTCAAAGAGGGAGTTTGCCCATGCCGGGCCCTTGCCGTTCTTGTCTGTTGTGTACGGTGATGTACCTGCCGGACCGCCCCAAATTGAAGAACAACCTGTTGCGTTGGAAATATACATTCTGTCACCGAAAAGCTGCGTGATAAGACGAGCATATGAAGTCTCCGCACAACCTGCGCATGAGCCTGAGAACTCAAGGAGAGGCTTCTTATACTGGCTGGAGATAACATTGATCTTAGCTGTAAGATCCTTCTTCTCCTCAACATTGGCTACGCAGTAATCGAATGCTGCCTGCTGCTCATCCTGGCTCTCACGGGATACCATTTTAAGAGACTTAGTCGGGCAAACGCCGATACATACGCCGCATCCCATACAATCCATCGGAGAGATTGCAAGAGTATATGTGTAGTTTGTCTTTACGATCGGCTTCGGAGCGAACTTTGTAACTGCCGGAGCTGCTGCCTTCTCCTCATCATTAAGAGCGAAAGGTCTGATCGTAGCATGCGGACAAACATATGCGCACTTGTTACACTTTGCGCAAGTCTCGGCGTTCCACTCGGGAACCATAACCGCAACGCCGCGCTTCTCATATGCCGACGCACCCTGCTCGAATGTACCGTCAACATGATTTGAGAATTTGCCGACCGAAAGCTCATAACCGTCCATATGGCCTACGGGCTTCATGATGCTCTCTACCTGCTCAACAAGCTTTGCCGGGCCTTCTGTCTTTATCTCAGTCTCAGCGTCAACTGCATTAGCCCAGTCAGCCGGAACATCGATCTTAACGAATGCCGTTGCACCTGCGTCAATAGCCTTTTCGTTCATCTCGACGATTTCTTTACCCTTCTTCATGAACTTCTGTGCCTTTTCCTTCATGTAGCCGATAGCCTCGTCAACAGGAAGAACCTTTGCAAGCGCAAAGAAAGCGGACTGAAGAACTGTATTGGTACGCTTACCGAGGCCGATCTCTGCGGCAATGTCGATAGCGTTAACCGTATAAAGCTGAACACCGTTCTTGGCGATGTACTGCTTGGTTTCTGCATTCATCTTTTCCGAAAGTTCAGCGGCATCCCACTGGCAGTTGATAAGGAATACTCCGCCCGGCTTAACATCCTGAACCATCTTGTAACCCTTTTCGATATATGACGGGTTATGGCAGGCAACGAAATCAGCCTTGTTTACATAGTAGGGGCTCTTGATCGGCTCGTCACCGAAACGAAGATGGGAGATAGTGATACCGCCGGTCTTCTTTGAGTCGTACTGGAAATATGCCTGAGCATACTTATCCGTGTGATCGCCGATGATCTTGATGGAATCCTTGTTTGCGCCGACTGTACCGTCACCGCCAAGACCCCAAAACTTGCACTCAATCGTGCTCTCTGCCGCAGTGTTCGGAGCGGGCTTTTCGTCAAGTGAAAGATAGGTAACATCATCATTGATACCGATTGTGAAGTGAGCCTTGGGAGCGTCCTTCTCAAGTTCGTCATATACAGCGAATACGCTTGACGGCGGCGTATCCTTAGAACCGAGTCCGTAGCGACCGCCGATAACCTTGATGCCGTCCTTGCCAGCTGCGTTGAGAGCGGCAACAACATCAAGGAAGAGAGGCTCGCCGATCGAGCCGGGCTCTTTTGTTCTGTCAAGAACAGCAAGCTTCTTGCAGGAAGCCGGAATAGCTTCAATAAACTTTTCAACCGAGAAAGGTCTGTAAAGGCGAACCTTGATAAGACCGACCTTCTCGCCCTTAGCGGTAAGATAGTCGATAACCTCTTCCGCAACATCACAGATCGAACCCATAGCAACGATTACATTCTCTGCGTCCTCTGCGCCATAGTAGTTAAAGAGCTGATAGTTTGTACCGAGCTTTGCATTTACCTTGCCCATATACTTCTCAACAACAGCCGGAACTGCGTCATAGTACTTATTGCAAGCTTCACGATGCTGGAAGAAGATATCATCGTTCTCGTGAGAGCCGCGCATTACGGGATGCTCGGGGTTAAGTGCTCTGTGTCTGAATGCGGCAACCGCATCCATATCGCACATTTCTTTAAGATCATCGTAATCCCAAACCTCGATCTTCTGGATCTCGTGAGATGTACGGAAACCGTCGAAGAAGTTGATGAACGGAACTCTGCCCTCGATAGCTGCAAGATGAGCAACTGCGCCGAGATCCATAACCTCCTGCGGGTTTGTTTCAGCAAGCATTGCGAAACCGGTCTGACGGCAAGCGTAAACATCAGAATGATCTCCGAAGATGTTAAGAGCGTGGGACGCAACGCAACGAGCCGATACATGGAATACACAGGGAAGAAGCTCACCTGCGATCTTATACATATTGGGGATCATGAGGAGAAGACCCTGCGATGCCGTATAAGTCGTTGTAAGAGCACCTGCTGCGAGGGAACCGTGAACAGTACCCGAAGCACCTGCCTCGGACTGCATCTCGGCAACCTTTACCGTTGTGCCGAAAATATTCTTACGACCCTGAGCCGACCACTGATCAACATAGTCTGCCATCGGGCTTGACGGGGTGATAGGATAGATACCGGCAACTTCCGTGAACGCATAAGAGACATGCGCAGCAGCGGTATTACCATCCATGGTTAACTTTTTTCTTGCCATTCTTTGTTCCTCCTTGTAAAGTTAATAGCAATCTTATTACCACCCATTATAATAGCACTTTCTTTTTGAGATGTAAACATTATTAAGAGAATTTTTTCAACTTTTTGTTCCCTTTTTTGCCATAAGTAACCACCGATCAATCAATTTTGCAGTTCCGGTCAGTATTAAGGCTGCGGCGAAACATAAATTTCGCCGCAGCCCGTTTTGGCTGGGGTGGCCGGATTCGAACCAGCGAATGCAGCAGTCAAAGTGCTGTGTCTTACCGCTTGACGACACCCCAATATTCATTTTTTGTTTAAAAAAAGCCTGCAGAACCTGCAGACTCTATGGGGTGGATAGTCGGATTCGAACCGACGGTCTCCAGTGCCACAAACTGGCGCTTTAACCAACTAAGCTATACCCACCATATGGCGCGCTTGAAGGGACTCGAACCCCTGACCCACTGCTTAGAAGGCAGTTGCTCTATCCACCTGAGCTACAAGCGCATTAGTTCTCCGCATTGCAGAATGACCGGAGAAAATGGAGCGGGTGATGGGAATCGAACCCACACGACCAGCTTGGAAGGCTGGAATTCTACCACTAAACTACACCCGCATATCTGCAACGCTTGATATGATACCATTAAATCTCCGTTTTGTCAAGGGATATTGAAGTTTTTTTAAATTTTTATTTCACATTTTTATTCATTTTTGTTTCTGATTTTTGTAGGTATCTATATGTAGCGGTGATTGTGTTTTTGAACCACTAAGTAACCGCTAAATAAATCAAAGTGCAATCATCAGCGGTTACCGAACAATGTATACGCCTCAATTTTAGCGGTATTGCATTAGGCTTACTCGGCGTTTTCGATTTGCATTATATTGGCAATGACGAATTTTTGTGCATTGATGTCATAAACATTTTTCTTTATCGGCACGCCCTGCTGATTAACTGCGTCAACGGTATATATTCCCAGAGCTTCTCCCTTGGCGGTTGCGATTTTTCTTTTCTTGCCTGCCGCAATTTCCTCGGCGAGATAGCCTTTTCCGACAAGCCAGTTTGATATGTGTACAGCTGCCGCCTTTTTCATATTTTCGCCAATGACCTCATTGATCCTCTTAGTCATAATCACAACTCCGACCGGCTGCTCGCTTATTTCGATCAACGCCAGCTGCTCCGCCGTTATCGCAAACGGTATCTGCCGAGCTTTCGTGGCTGATGTTTTTCGTACAACCTCTCCGCCGTTGTCAATAACTCTGCCGAGCACCTCCGAAACATAGAAAAAACATTTGCTGATGCGAACATTGTTAAGCGTTCCGTCACCCGTTATTTCAGCCCCGGTGAGCGGATCTATTCCATTCGCAAGCTTATCAATGTACATTTTTGCTCTTTGCATTTTTTCAAGCTCTGTCATATCTCATTCTCCTCGTATTTTTAAACTTTTCGATATAAATTTGAATTTTTACAAAAAATATAGTATAATCAGATGATTCATGAACACACATCTACCCAAAGGATGATTCAAATGGAAAACTATAAACTGCTTATTTTTTGCTATTGCATAATCTTCACGATTTTCAATTTCGGCGTATTTTTGACTTGCTATCTTTTCGGCTTCACCTACGACCGAGAGCTAAGACAAAACGACAACAGGATCATCCTGCCTCCGTTTTTCCGTTTTTTTCTCTATTTCAAGGGAATTCAAAGCGACTTGAGGTCATGTCCGACAAAGCTCTGCGGCGGTGCGGAGATCTTCGCCTTTGTCTATTTTATTCTTATGGAAACTGCAAATATCCTCATCGCAAAGCTTTCAAATGATTTTGTTCTTTCATGCCGAATTTCTATTGCGCTTTTTGCTCTGATTTTTGTTGCGACAATAATCACCGCAATAATCACCCGAAGCAAAATTAAGATCCGATCCAAAAAAAACGACATTGCCGAATTAAACGAATATCTGACTCCGAAAGAAACCATTGACATAAACAACGATAAAAAAATTGATAATTTTCTCTGCGAACCGCATGAACGACCCGACAAAGAACTTAACCCGCTTAATATGCTCGACGGAAAAAGTTTCGACAGCGAAACCGCAGATGTCTCGCTGGGAATGGAAGCTGTAAATCAAATGAAAGCACACATAATCATCGACGATGCTCAGGAAAACGAAATCGTTGAAAACATTCTTTCATCTCAAACGGAATCGGAAAAATCAGAAGATCGTGAAACCGCAGATTTCAGGGAGGGTATGAAAAGAATAACCAAAATGAGAGAAAACCCGATAGATAACGATTTTTAACCTTTCATCGCAACCCCGATGCTTTCGAGCGAAACGACATCAGAAATATCAACAACCCCGTCGCCGTTTGCATCCGCAAGCTTTGCGGCAAGGATATCGACATTCATGCCGCCCGCAACGCATGACGCTTCAACCGCATCCATGCCGTCAACAGTTCCGTCAAGGTTAACATCTCCCCTTGCGGCAATTTCAAATTTATCCGCACAGCTGCCGTTATAAACAAGACGGCAGCTTTCTTTTTCTATTGAAAATCCGTCGGCAACGGAAATATTATCCTTGTCCGATGTTATCAGATATTCGTAAAATCTTTCGCAGCCGTTAACATAAGGCTTCAACTCCTTGACGCTGCCGTTACCGTAGTCGAAGAACATAACGCTTCCGTCGCTCATGTAAGCTGTTGCGATATTCTGATTTGTATCCGAATAAAAATAGAGATTTTCATCGTCGGGGTGTCCGACCGTTATCGGCGTTTTTTCTATTCCGTTTTGATAAATAGAATCAAAACCGCTCAACGAAACCGTTACCTTTGAAACGGAGTTGCCCTCGCTATTGTGAACTCCGCCGAACTCGGTTTTGCAATTATATCCGTTACCGATATCATCGGCGTTAGCTCCGCCGATTGCTTTTACGCTGCCGCCATTTATAACTACCGTGCCGCCGTTTGCGGTGAAGCCTCCGCCGATACCTGCCGCCTTAGCTCCGCCCGTTGCGGTGACCGTACCGCCATTGATCGTTATCTTTCCGCCGCCGGCAAGCATTCCGCCGCCGATGCCTGCGCCATATTCACCGCCGACAGCCACGATACTTCCGCCGTTGATCGTTATCTTTCCGCCGCTGCCCGATGAGCCGCCGCCGATACCCGTGCCGTAACCGTCAATTCCGCCCGTCGCATAAATTGTGCCCGAATTTATCGTCAGCGTTCCGTTCGACCGTCCGCTGCCGCCGCCGATGCCCGCCTCAACCTCGCTTTGGGTATAAAGCGTTCCGTCGCCCTCGATTGTGAGCGAAGCGTTGATGCCGATTTCGACTCCTGCGCTATATTTTCCCGAGACAAGATGATTCTCACCGGTCAATACAAGCCTTGCCGTTGCGGTTTTTAGAACGCAAAATGCATGATTGTTTTCATCCGAACGGGAGATATTTATGTTTTTAATCTCAATATCCTGCTCACCGGATTCGACCGAAACGCCTCGATCGAGAGCCTTCGACGAATCCTTTTGCGTTACGGTGTAGCCGACGGAATTTGTTTCGGTTACAAGTATTCCCTGCGAATCATATCCGGAAACCGTACCATCGCCTATCTTTACATCACCGTAATCAAGATAGAACACCGTCCTGCCGCCCGTCGCCTTTACCGAAAAAGAAATCGGCAGCAAAAGCAGACAATGCGAAAGAAAAATTATAAAAAACTTCTTCATAACATATCACCATAGGTTTATTATATCATATCCTCATACTTTGTTCAATGCTTTTTCCAAAACAGATTTTTAAAGTCAATTATATCTCGCAAAATAATTACCCCGCACATTGCATTTTTACGCAAAGTGCGGGGTTCGATCTGTATGCTGTTTAAGGCATTGTTACATAGTCGAGAGGATCGACCGTGCTGCCGTTGTATCTTACCTCAAAATGAAGATGCGGTCCGGTTGACCAGCCTGTGCTGCCAACCTTTGCAATGATCTGTCCCCGTGAAACTGTCTGTCCCACGGAAACAAGAAGCTCGCTGCAATGGCCGTAAAGCGAGGTGTATCCATCGCCGTGATCGATTATGATGTAGTTACCGTAGCCGGTGCCGCTTTCGCTCTCGAGCGATGAAAGTATAACCGTTCCGGCTCTTGTGGCAATAATATTCTTGCCGTAAGCGCCACTCATTGAAATATCAATTCCGCTGTGATATCTCCAGTCGCCGTCAATCGGATGATAACGGTAGCCGTAATATGAGCTTAAATAAACGCCGTCATACGGCAGAGGCCATGCCCAGCCCGAATTGCTGACATTGGAATCCATGCTGCCGGCATTTGAGCCGCCCGAACTGCTGCCTGAGCTGCTTGATCCGCTGGAGCTTTGATTGGATTTTTTGATGGCTGCCTTGATTTCTTCATCAAGTCTTGACATCTCGGAATTGTATTCGTCAATCGAAACTTTAAGCTCCTTCGTCTGAGCGTTCAGTGCGCTGAGCTTCGCTTCGACTTCTTCGGTCTTTTGCTTAATGACATTCTGATTTGCGGTCAAGGTGTCCTCTGTGGACTGCAAATCGCTGCGTTTTGCTTCAAGCTCGGTCTTTTCCTTTTGAAGCGCAGTTTTCTTTGTTTCAAGCTCCTCCTGCATCTTTTCGATAGAAGCAATCTCCTTGTTGAGCTTATTGACAAGATCCTGATCGCTCTCCGTAACACGCTTGAACATTTCAAGGCGATTCAAAAAGCTTGACATATCCGACGAGGAAGTGAAAATTTCAAGAACAGATGTTTCGCCCGCCATGTAATTGGCTCTCATTCTGTCGCAGAAAAGCTTAACGGTGTCCTTTATTTCCTGATCCTTGGCTGTTATCTCTGCGTCGAGCTTTGCAATCTCGGCATTGAGAGATGAAATTTTAGCCTCGGTTGCGTCGATATCATCGGTAATAAGATCCTTCTGAGCCGTGATATTTTCACGCTCCTGGTTGAGCTTTTGAAGCTGGAGATTGAGCGCAGAAACGATCTTTGACTGATCCGCCTGCTGACTCTCAAGCTCCTTGACCTTCTGCTCGCTCTCGGAAACCTTATCCTCAATATCCGAATACTCGTCTCTCAGGTCGCTGAGCGTTTTCGCCTGCGCCTTGGGAGCATACGACATGAACGACGCAAAAACAAGCGCCACGCTCATAAGCAATGAAATAATTTTATTCAGTTTCTTCATATACAACACCTCCACGCTCCTTGAGGTATTTCTGGATGGAAATGAGGCTTCCTATTCCGCCGGAAACAATACCAATCACAAGGAAAGCAACAAGAAGGTAAACTATATAGTCGGTAAACGGCACAATGGTAAAGCCCCTGCTTACCATTGCAAGCATTGACGAAACGGTTGACTGAAGCACTCTGTAAACTCCCCATACAATCGCAAGGGAGAGAACTCCGGAAATTGCGCCGAGAACCATACCTTCCACCATGAACGGCCAACGGATAAACCAATTCGTTGCGCCGACCGATTTCATTATATTTATCTCAAGCCTTCTGCTGTACATCGTGATACGAACCGTATTGGCAATGATGAACAGCGAAATAAGAAGCAGAACGGCAATTACGCCGACGCTTACATAAAAAATCGTGCGTCTGATTCTGACAAGCGTTTGTGCAATATCTCTGTTATCACGCACGGAATCAACTCCGTCAAGCTTCTCCAACTCGGAAACGGTGCTATCAAACTTTGTCATATCGCTTACGGAAACCTTGAAAAGATCCGGCAACGGATTATCGACGCCCTCAAAATATGTTGCGTCCGTGCCAAGCTCCTCAAGCTGCTGCTTAAACGCCGTTTCTTTATCAACATACTCACATTTTTTAACATTCTGCATGAGGGTGATTTTTTCCTTCATTTCGGTTACGCCCTCGCCCTGAACCTCATCCTTGAGGTAAACCATGACAACATTCTGGCTTTCGATCTCGCTCATAACATTGCTGACATTGACAATAACCATGAATGCTGCGCCCATCATAACAAGGCAGGACATCAGCACGGCGATTGAAGCAATCGACATAAGGTGGTTAACTCTGATATTTCTGAAGCCCTCTTTTGTAAGATAGCCTATGCGTCCTCTTTTTTTCACTGATCCTCACCGTCCTTTTCCGAATCCTGTTCAATATAAATACGGTAAGAATCGTTGTCGCTTATAATAGCGTCGAGGAAACCCTCGTCAACATTTTCTTCCTTTTGCTCTTTTTTCTCCTCCGCTTCGGTCTTTTCCTCCTTCGAGGAATATTTCTCCTCAATGGTTTTCTTTTCGAGGTTAAGGTGCGCCGCAGACTGGATCGGCAGCTCGCCGTTTTCAATCATTCCGTCGGCAACGACCTCGCCGCTTTCAAGCGTTATTACACGCTTGTCGAACCTTTTAACAAGATCATGCGCATGTGTGACCATTATTACCGTTGTGCCTGCCTCGTTGAGCCTTGTCAAAAGCTCGACGATCTCCAAAGACATCTGAGGATCGACATTACCTGTCGGTTCGTCGGCAATGATTATATCCGCATTGTTTGCAAGCGCACGGGCAAGCGCAACTCTCTGCTGCTCACCTCCCGAAAGCTCATTCGGATAATTCCTTGCCTTGGCGGAAAGTCCGACGATGTTTATAACATACGGCACACGCTTTCTGATATCCTTTTCCCTTGCACCGACGACTCGCATTGCGAAAGCAACATTATCGTAAACGGTCATTGTCGGAATAAGGCGGAAATCCTGAAATACAATGCCCATATTCCTGCGAAAATACGGAATTTTCTTTTTCTTCATCTCGTTGAGATTATAGCCCTTGATAACTATCGTACCCGACGAAGCGACTTCCTCTCGCATGATCAGCTTGAGGAATGTACTCTTTCCCGCTCCCGATGCGCCGACGACGAAAACAAACTCGCCCTTATCAATATGAATATTGACATTATGTAAAGCCTTTGTTCCGTTGTCGTAAACCTTGGATACATTTTTAAAATCAATCATGTTATCTGTCCTTAACTATTATCAGTATTTAATCGGATTTGCGTCAAGATATCTCTTTACCATGAGTGCGACTTTGAACACAATGGCATCGTCGAACTCACGAAGATCAAGACCGGTAATCTTCTTGATTTTCTCAAGACGGTATACCAGAGTGTTTCTGTGAACAAAGAGCTTTCTCGATGTCTCGCTGACATTGAGGTTGTTCTCAAAGAACTTCTGAATCGTGAACAGTGTTTCCTGGTCGAGACTCTCGATTGAGCCGCGCTTGAATACCTCATGAAGAAACAGCTCGCAAAGCGTTGTCGGCAGCTGATAGATAAGACGGGCAATACCGAGACTGTCATAGCTGACGATCGTTTTTTCGTTGTCAAACACCTTGCCGACCTCAAGAGAGATCTGAGCCTCCTTGAATGAACGGGCAAGCTCCTTTATACCCGCAACCGTTGTGCCGATACCGATAACGGAATGGGCATAAAGCTCGGTCGAAAGTGAATCCGCAATCGAGCGTGCAAGCTTCTCAAGATCCTTGGACTCGATATTGCTCTTAACCTCTTTGACAAGTGCGATATCGGTTTCGTTGATGCTGACGACGAAATCCTTGGACTTGTCCGGGAAAAGATTCTGAATAATGTCGTAAGCGGAAACATCCGTCTGGTTCGGGATTCTGATAAGAAGCACCGCACGGGTAGCATCGTTATTGAAGCGAAGCTCACGAGCCTTGAGATAGATATCTCCGGGAAGAATGTTGTCAAGAATAACATTCTTAATGAAATTGTTTCTGTCGTATTTTTCATCGAAATACTGCTTGAGGTTGCTCAGGGCAACTGCGCTGATATTGGTGTACTTCTCTGCAAGCTCGTCATCGCCGTCAATAAAGACCGCATACTCCGGATGGATCTGATTACCGAAGGTCTTGTAGGTGCAGCCGTCAACGACGCAGGCCTCGGTATCCATGAATGCGCTTGCCGCCGCCGTGGGCAGCACCTCGCCTATTCTTCCAAGCTCGCTACATGAAATGATCGTGCCGGTTTCATCAATAATGCCGATCGTTCTGTCGATCGCACTTCTCATCTGATGAATGACACCCTGAAAAAGTCTGTTTGACATATAATCTCTCCTCACGATTTTTTTCACTTCATAATTCGCTTTTAAAGATATTTTGGGGCATATTTATACAAATCGCCAATCTAAACATATACATTTTACACAATTTCAGAGAAGATTTCAACCCTTTCAAGCATATTTTTTGAAAAATCTTTTCAAAACGGGCTTAATTCAAAGAATATTTTATAGATAATGACTAAACGAACGCCCTTTTTTCTCGTCAATATGACTTGTATAAAATCACCAAATATTGACAGAAACCGCCTTAAATTGACCCTTGCACACAATATTTTGGAAAACTTTTGTCATTTTCACCAATAACAAAAAGAGAGCCAACGGCTTTTGACCGTAGCTCCCTTTGTTTTTATTTATTTTCGTGATCGTATCTTGTTTTATGCGATTTTTGCAATATTATCAATATCCGCTGCCGAAGAACTGACTCCAGTCGTAGCCGCTCTGAACCTGACTCTCAGTCGTTGTTTCCGTCTCGGACGATGTGCCCTTGTCCTCAACAAGCGTTGCGTCAACCGTGAATGTGTCAACGGAATAATCGGAGTTGATCCTGCAAAGCTCAAGCTTTAGCGTATCGCCTACCTTACCGTTTTCGATCTTATCGAGGAGAACATCGGCAGTGTCGAGCTTCTCGCCGTTAACCGCAGTTATAAGGTCGCCGACCTTAGCCTTGCTGTTTGCAAGTGAGCTATCCGTGCTGATGGAAGCAATAACAAGCGAGCCGCTCGGAAGATTCTTGAGCTTAACTACCATTGCGTACTGCTGATACTTCTCAGCCGAAGCATACGAAATGCCAAGCTTCGGTCTGTCGGTAACATAGCCGTTGGCGATGATATCGTCAATGATTTCCTTAGCGTCGGAAATCGGAATTGCAAACGCCATTCCTTCGTAGCCGGTGCTAACGATCTTAGAGGAGTTGATACCGATAACCTGGCCGTATTCGTTCATAAGCGCGCCGCCGGAGTTGCCGGAGTTGATAGGCGTTGTATGCTGGATACATTTCATCTCGTAGCCGCTTTCGCTGCTGATAGGTCTGTCAATTGCAGAAACCATGCCCTTTGTAAACGAACCGAAGAATTCCGAACCGCCCGGATTACCGATAGCATAAACCGTCTGACCCTTTTTAAGTACCGTTGAATCGCCAAACTCTGCGGCGGTAAGACCGGTTTTTTCAATCTTGATAACGCCTACATCGGTTTTTGAATCGTAGCCGACGAGAATTCCGTCATAGCTGTTGCCCTCGTAATCCGTAACCGTCATGGTATAGCCCGAGGTTTTGACCGAGCTGATAACATGGGCGCAGGTAACAATATAGGTATATTTCTTTGAGCTGTCCTCACCCATGATAATTCCCGAGCCTTCGCCCACAAGCGAATTGCTTGAAGATGAAGAAGAGAATATTGATTGCGACTGGCCGAAAAGTTTGATGCCGACATTGAATTTTTCCGCTTTTGCGGCAACATCTTCACTGGACGGAACGCTTGAAGTGTTCTTAGCCGTCGGCGTTTCGGAAAGCGTAAGCTGGGTCGAATCGCCGGAAGATGTTGATGTGTCCGATTTCTTGATTCTCGGATAAACTCCGACGATAACGGCAACGCATACAACCACGGCAGCGAGTGCGATCATAAAGCCCTTGAAGCCCTTGCTCTTTTTCTTCGCCGGTACTTCGTTCACCGTCTTTGCATACTGCTGACTGTAATAGTCGTTTGGTGTCGTTTCCGACGATTTGTCCGAACCGTAGCTCTGCGAA
This sequence comes from uncultured Coriobacteriaceae bacterium, assembly GCA_963648385.1. GTDB lineage: Bacteria > Bacillota > Clostridia > Oscillospirales > Acutalibacteraceae > CAG-488. Next base: position 23,363 of record CAVJDU010000024.1, read on the forward strand.
TTATAAGGACTGTACGGCGACTCATTGGGAGTATCGTCCACCGTATCGTTATAACGGCTGAAATCGTTATAATCGTTGTTGTAGGACTGTTCTTTGTTCTCAGCGGGCTCGTTATAAGCCTTTTCCGGTTCATTCTGCTGAGCATATCCGTTTTCATAAGGCTGATTGTTTTCAGCGGCGGATTCGGCAGGCTCCGGATTTCCTTCTGTTCCGTAATATCTGTTTTCGTCACTCATAAATAATTCCTCCTGCACTGTTAATGGGAACTTTTTGTTTTCGTTCCCTTATGTTGTCTACAGTATAGACCCGGGATTTTACAACGGTTTTTATAAATTGTAAACAAAAATTAAACGTTTGGAAGCCAGAATACAAATTGTGTGTATTCGTTCGGCTCGCTTTTGCAAACGATCTGACCGCCATGAAGCTCAACAATGCTCTTTACAAGGTAAAGACCGAGGCCTGCGCCCTTAACATCATAGCTTCTGGATTTGTCGATCTTATAAAATCTTTCAAATATTTTGTCCGCTTCCTCACGCTCAATGCCTGCGCCGTTATTTTTGATGCTGACAAAGATTTTTTCATTATCACGGTATGTCTTGAACTCAATATATCCGTTCTGCGGCGTGAACTTGACTGCATTGTCGATGAGATTATAAATGACCTGCATCATCATGTCCTCGTCTGCGCTGACGATCATGCTTTCCATCTTGTCAAGCCCGATTATCTCAATATCCTTATCGTTGATTTTTCTTTCAAAAGACAGAAGCGTTTTGAAGATATCTGCGCTGATGTCGAATTTTTTCATATTTATCTGCATCTCGCCGGCTTCAAGCTTGGACATATTCAGCATACCGGTAACAAGCCTTGAAAGTCGCTTGACCTCATCGGAAACAATGCGCAGATAATATTCATATTTATCGGAGCTTATAGTTCCGTCAAGCATACCGTCGATAAAGCCGCCGATCGAGGTCATCGGCGTTTTCAGCTCGTGGGAAACATTTGCAACAAAGCTTCTGCGGGAGCTTTCCAGCGCCGAAAGCGACATTGCCATTGAGTTAAACGCCTCGGAAAGCTGCGCAACCTCGTCATGCCCCCGAACCTTTACCTTATAGCTGAAATCGCCCTGCGAATAGTGCTCCGTCGCCGTTGCCATATCCCTCAGCGGACGGGTAAGCCTGTAGCTGAGATAATAAACGGCAAGGAACGATAAAACCAGCGAGAAGAGAGCGGCAACGAGGAAGATTTGCAGAATTCTTTTCGCATAGCCGTACCAACTCGATGTTATTTTCTCGGTCGCAATAACGATTGCAACGGTCTTGTCGTTTATTTTTATCGGTGAAGCCGCCGTCAGCTGAGTTCTGACGAATGTCGTTCCGAGTCTGCCGACCTCCGTATAATCCTTATCGGTTGCGGCGTCAATAATGGATTGGTCTATCTTATAGCCGCCGTGGACAACGCAGGTTGCGTCCGAATCAAACCTGAAGCGGTCGCTCATCATTTCCTTGCACACAACGACCTCGCCGTTCATATTGATAATAAAAATATCCGCATCAAGAGCCGACGACATATTGCTTATTGTGTTGCAAATCATTGAAAGCGGAGAGATGTCAACTTCCTCTCCGCTGTTGTATTTGCCCGAAAACTGACTGAGAATTTTCTGTGAGTTTTTGGAAATAATCGTTGTGTTTCTCTCAAGCGTAGAAAGCTGCTCGTCATTACGGTATTTGGAAGCGATTCCGAGATATGTTGAGCAAACTATCAACACGCTGAAAAGGCTGACCAATGTTATAATGGAAAGATATTTATAAAACAGCTTCTTGCTTTTCGGTACTTTTTTTATTCTTTTGCCCATGGATCATCAGTCCTTGGTTTCAAATTTATATCCGACGCTCCAGACGGTCTTGATCTCCCATTTGTCCGAAACGCCCTCAAGCTTTTCACGAATACGCTTAACATGAACATCAACCGTTCTGCTGTCGCCGTAATAATCGAAGCCCCACACCTCGTCAAGAAGCTGATCTCTTGTAAAGACCCTATTCGGATTGCTTGCAAGATGATAGAGAAGCTCAAGCTCCTTTGGCGGAGCGTCAACCTTTTCGCCCTTAACTCTCAATTCATAATTTGTGAGGTTTATGGAAAGATTATCATAGGAAACCTGCTTTATATTGCTCTCGGCTTCGGGAGCGGAGGCGTTCGATGTTCTGCGAAGAACCGCCTTAATCCTTGCAAGGACCTCTTTAGCCTCGAACGGCTTTGTTATATAATCGTCCGCACCAAGCTCAAGACCGAGAACCTTGTCGAATGTCTCGCCCTTTGCGGTGAGCATGATTATCGGCTTGTTGGAATATTTCCTTACCTCTCGGCAAACCTGCCAACCGTCAAGCTCGGGCAGCATTATATCAAGAAGCATAAGGTCGGGTTGGTGCTCGGCAAAGAGCTTGACCGCCTGCATACCCGTGTTTGCGATGGTAACGGTATAGCCCTCTTTTTCAAGATAAAGTCTCAAAAGCTCACATATGTTAGTGTCATCATCAACTACAAGAATTTTTTCTGTTGCCATAATAATTCCTCCGTTTCAACAAGACCCTTTGTTGTTGTCTTTATCTTAATTATACTTTTTTGTTTGTCCATTTTGTGAACTAATCAAAAATATTCTTTAAAAAACATTTATTTCAAATGTTGTTTTGGACTTGTATTCCTCGCCCGCTTTGAATGTGCACTGCGGAAAATCCGGGTGATTCGGTGTGTCGGGATAATACTGCGTTTCAAGACAGAAGCCCGCATGACGAATAAGTGGAAGTCCGCCTTTTCCGATAACCGTTCCGTCAAGGAAGTTGCCCGTATAAAGCTGAACACCCGGAAGGTCGGTATAAACCTTGAGCTGTCTGCCGCTGACAGGCTCATAAACAACCGCGTCCGCTTCACCCTCAACATGGTCAAGGCAGAAGTTATGGTCGTAGCCCTTGCACATCACAAGCTGGTCGTCCTTATCGTTGATCCTTTTTCCGATAGAGGTCGGATTCGTAAAATCGAACGGCGTATTAAAAACCGAACGAAGCCGACCCGTCGGTATGCTGTCCTCGTCGGTCGGTGTGAATTTCTTTGCGTTGAGCTTTAGCACATGACCGAGCACATCGCTCATCGCCGAGCCGCTGAGGTTGAAATATGTATGATTGGTAAAGTTGATAACCGTGTCCTTATCGCTGACTGCGCTGTACTCGATTTCAACCTTGTTATCCTCGGTGAGGGTATATTTTACCTTTGCGTCCATCTTGCCCTCAAATCCGCTTGTTCCGTCCGGACTTGTGTAGGAAAGCTCGACCGCATTGTCGCCGACGGGTTCTGCATCCCAAACGACATTTGAGAATTCGCCTGCGCTATGAAGGCAGGTCTTGCCCTTTTCGTTCTGTGTTAACTGAATTCTTTCGCCGTTCATCATAAACGAACCGTTTGAGAGCCTGTTGGCGTATCTTCCGACGACCTTACCCTGGTAATCGGTGAGATTGAGATGGCCGTAAAGACTGTCGAAGCCGACCGTGATATCGTTCACTCTGCCGTATTTATCTGGAGTATAGAGTGCCTGAAGCGTTGCGCCGAGAGTTATGACCTGAAGAATAATTCCGTTTGAATTTTTTATTGTAAAAAGCCTGACCTCTTTGCCGTCCGGCATATTTCCGAAGAACGAAACATTAACTGACATTTAAGCCCCTCCTTACATTGTGTCCGACGGGAAAAGGAAAACATGAAGCGGAAGCCACTGCTGAACATTCGCCGGGAATGCCGCTCTGTCCGCCGGAAGATTTGAGAAAAACGCTCTTGTAGCCGCATGATGGCTAAGCTCAAATTCCACCTCGCCGTCAAATTTTTCGACCGTCACCGTGTTGTCAATAACCTTGATACGAAGATTCTCGTCACCGTATTTTCCGTGAATGAGAACCGTAATTTCCCCGTCGCAAAGCTTGGCGTAGCTTGCCTTGGCATTGAGATAAGCACGGATAACCTTTTCAAAATTGTATACAAGAATCATTTCGCAGCCGTCAATATTGAAGCCGTCCGCATTCTCGGTGAAGAAATTCAGCTTATCCTCCTCAAACGGAGCAACAACAAATCCGATATGATACTCCTCCGTCTTTTCCATGACAGCAGCCACAAGATTCGGATAATATTTCGGGTCAATAACACCGAATTCATTCACATTGTTCTTTGTATAGTTAAAGACAAAATATCCTACGAACTCCCCGTCCTTTTTCAGCAGATACGGGCGATCCCTCCACGAGCAAAGAACATCAAAATAGCTCTCCGACTTGCGGTTTGATCTTATGGGCAGCTTAGAATAAAGTTCTTCGATTTTCGCCATACTCTCGGCGTCGTCCGCCTCAAGCTTTTCTATTTCAAAACCGCAGGGCATCGCCTTGAGGGAATGTCTGTATGCGCTTCGGCTGAAATTGAAACGGTAAACAGTGCCCGAACTTTCAAATCCGAAATAGCCGTAACGCTGACGCTGACCGCCGAGATAAGCAACATCGACTCCGTTCTTGCCCATATCTTCGACCGAAAGCTCCATAAGCTCGATCATATATCCCATCGACCTGTAGTTCTTGCCGACGGCAACATTGCCTATGCAGCACGCCTTGATCGGCTCTCCGCCGACCGTCATATCGTTGTAAAAACTGCCGATTGCGGAGCGGAACTCACCGTTTTCGTCCTGAACTACAAAGTTGTTGTAAGCCGGTCTGTACTGATCCTTGTAGCATTTCGGAAGTAGATTTAAAAAGTCCCTTTCCTCCGGGTCATCCGTAAAGAAAACCTCGTCAAGAAACGCTATAAGCTTTTTGTTATCCTCGTCCTTACCTCTTCCGTAATACAAATTGTTTGCCATGTTTTTTGTTCCTTTCAGTTATCTAAAATATTATTTTTAACAAGCATATGACAGATTCATGAGTCGTGCGATACCGCCTTAACTATTCGACTCGTTCCCAATCTGTCCGCACCAAGCCGTATAAATTCTTCGGCGTCGGCAACGGAGGCTATACCGCCTGCAGCTTTGATTTTTGTGCCGCCCGTAACATACTTCGCAAAAAGCGCAATATCCTCTCTCGTTGCGCCGGCGGTCGAAAACCCCGTTGAGGTCTTTATGAAATCCGCATTCGATATCGAAACGATCTCGCACATCTTTATTTTCTCGTCATCGGTCAGCAAACAGGTTTCGATAATAACCTTGAGAAGCCTACCGCAGCACGCAGCCTTGACCGCATTTATTTCGTCAAGAATAAAACCATATCTTTTGTCTTTAAGTGCGCCTATATTTATTACCATATCAATTTCTTCCGCACCGTTTTTGACTGCTTCCTCGGCTTCAAAGCATTTCGCCGCAGTTGTCGAATATCCGTTTGGGAAACCAATAACGGTACAAACGGGGATTTTTCCGCCGACATATTCCGATGCCTCCTTAACGAAGCTCGGCGGAATACAAACGGATGCGCACCCGTATTTTATGCCGTCGTCGCAGATCCACTTTATCTCATCCCATGTTGCAGTCTGAGAAAGAAGAGTGTGATCGACCCTTGAAAGTATATCTTTAATATCCATAAGTCCGCCCTTCCGTTATGAAACTATCTCGCCGGTCTGAGCGTTTACAAGGTTCTGAAACAGGGCAACCTGAGTTGCGGAAACGAACTTGTCCTCATGCATACTGCCGAAAAACCAGCGTTTGAAATCGCAGTTTGCGCTCAACTCCTGGAGATAGGCGTTAAGGCCGGAAACCGTGAGCGGTTCATTGTCCTTGAGACGGAGAAAATTTTTTATCTTCTGCGCCGGCTCGTGAGTTATCATGTAATCGACCTTATACTTGCAGCGTTCCAGATTCTCCGCACCCTCGCGCATTTCCTCCTGAGTCGGGATATCGGCTCTCGACCATGTGTCGTGATCGACTCTCATATCAATATCGGGGCTTTCTCCGCCGCCCATGGCAAAGTATTTTTCACCCTCGATCTCAAAAATCTGACCTCTCATAAGATGATAGATATTTTCCCTGATCTTATGCGCCTTGCCGCCGGCGAAACTTACGACGGGATATCTTGCGATCAGGTCGAAATTTTCATGAGTTCCGTCAACGAAAAGAATTTTATATTTTTTCTTTCCGAGCTTATCGAGAATTTTCTTCTCCTTTGAGTCGCCTCGCCATATAAATCCGAAATCTCCGCAGACAATAAGCGTGTCGCCCTCTTTCAGGTTTTTGAACTTTTTCTGAGAAAAGAGAGCATAGTCACCGTGCATATCTCCGGTTACATAAACCATTGTCAGATCACTCCCCAAAATGCGATAATTTTTTTAAAAATCTTGTTTATTTTTATAACTTAATCTGTTATAATATTTTCAAGGCAATGCCGCACAATTGAGGTGTGCGAATTGCGCAGTTTGCTTTTTCGTCAGAGTGCTAAAAATTCCGCAGACTTGCCGAAGCAGGTCGAATTTTTTACAGCATGACGGAAACAGATTCAAGGTGTTGCCCTAAGTAATATAATACTACAAGTTCGGGTGTCTTGTCTATGAAAAAATTTATAATTTTTATATGTTGTGTCGCTTTGATCGTTACTTCGACGGTTTTCCCCGCCTTTGCCACCGATTATGCGGGTAATATTGAGCTTTATTCAAAGATTGACCTGCTTATCAATCTCGACAGCGACACCGTTATCATTGACAGAAACGCAGATCAGTCCGCCGACCCCTCGTCACTGACAAAGATAATGACCGCCCTTGTCGTACTGCAAAACGAAACGGATCTCAGCAAAGAGATCACCGTTTCCGCCTCGTCGTTCGCAAGTATTTCGGGAACAGGCTGCATTACATCGGGGCTTCAGGACGGCGAGCTTATCAGCGTCTATGGTCTGCTTTGCTGTATGCTGATCCCGGGCGGAAACGACGCCGCTCTTGTGCTTGCCGATGAATATGGAAAAGGTATTGATAACTTTGTTAAAAAAATGAATGATACCGCTCAAGAGCTCGGCTGCACAGGCACCAAGTTCACCAATCCGCACGGACTTGACGACAGCAATCAAAAAACTACAGCTAACGACATTGCAAAAATTGCTCGGGCGGCAATAAAATATTCCGTATTTGAAACGATAGTCAAAATGCTGACATATGACCTTCAAAAAACAAACAAAAACGAAGAACGCACGATAGTCAATACTAACTATATTCTTAATTACGGCTACACCGACTATTACTACGAGAATGCCAAAGGCATCAAAACCGGATCAAGCAGCACAGAGGGCGAAAGCATTGTTTCAGTCGCCTCAAAGGACGGTTACAACTATCTGGCAGTCGCTCTCGGAGGACCGTACAAGGACACGGACAAAGACGGCGACACGGAAAATCAGGCGATCCTCGACGCAGTGAGAATGTTTGAGTGGGCATTTGAAAGTCTCAGCTATGAAATCGTTACCAAAGAAGCGCAGTTTGTTACCACGATCCCCGTCAACTATTGCTGGGATATGGACAGCGTTCGTTTGGTCGCAAAGAATGAGGTTCTTGCCCTTGTGCCCGACGGAAACGGCTCGGAAAGCGTTAGCTTTGAGCCGATAGATATGCCCGAAGCTCTTGACGCTCCGTTCAAAAAAGGCGACACGGTCTGCAAGGCAAAAATTATGTTCGCCGACCACCAAATCGGCACGGTCGAGCTTGTTGTTGCCGAAAATGCCAATATGAGTATGCTGCTTTACCTCAAGGCGGCAATCAAAAGAATGACCGCAAGTACAATTTTTAAAATACTGATAGCTCTCGTCGTTCTTATTATCGCCGGTTATGTTGCTCTTTATATTCGGGCAAACCGCAGACGCAAAAAGAACCGTGAGCTGAAAATGTTCAAATACGGCGAGACTCACCAAAAACCGAAAAGCAAAAGAAAAAAATAAGGAGATTTTCCCGTGGACGATATCCGAAGAATCAAGAATTTAGCCGTACCGAACAAAACAGTAGATTGCGTTCTTGATACCGACGCATACAATGAAATTGACGATCAATATGCAATCTCCCTGATGATGAAATCGCCGAAATGCAATGTCAAAGCGATCTATGCCGCCCCGTTTTTTAATCACCATTCCAAATCTCCGGAGGACGGCATGGAAAAGAGCTATGAGGAAATTCTGAGTCTGCTCAATCTGATGGGCAAAGATAATTTCAAAGCAAATGTGTTCAAAGGCTCACGGTCTTTTTTGACGAGCGAAAAAACGCCGGTTGAAAGCCCTGCCGCAGAACACCTTGCCTCTCTTTCAGCAAATTATACGCCCGAGCGTCCGCTCTATGTGGTTGCTATCGGAGCGATAACAAATGTGGCGTCCGCACTCATTAAGAATCCCAAAATTGCGGAAAATATCGTCATTGTTTGGCTCGGCGGTAACGATATTCATTGGCGGGACACACGGGAATTCAATATGGTTAACGACATTGCGGCGGCAAGAATCGTTTTCAACTGCGGTTGTCCGCTCGTCCAGCTTCCGTGTATGGGCGTGGTATCGTCATTCTACACCTGCGAGTCGGAGCTTCGCCGGTGGCTCGGCGGCAAAAACGCTCTGTGCGATTACCTTGTAAATCACACCGTTGAGGAAGCGGAAAGCTATGCCGAAAATCATGTGTGGAGCAGAGTTATCTGGGATGTTTGCGCCGTAGCCTGGCTTCTCAACGATAACGATCGCTTCATGAGTTCGGTAATCGACCACGCTCCCCTCCCAACCTACGACGGCACATATTCATTCGACGACCGCCGTCATTTGTATCGCCGAGTAACACACATTAACCGTGACGCATTGTTCGATGAGCTTTTCCGAATTCTTTCAGAATAACTAATAAAGACGAAAATCAATTTTACCGTTGATTTTCGTCTTTCATTTTTATTGGTTCATCACGGATTTAAGGGGAATGAAACCTAACAGCAGGTAAAGAAATAAACTTA
>CAVJDU010000025.1:0-31500 GCA_963648385.1 uncultured Coriobacteriaceae bacterium
AGGACGGCGGCGAACGAAAAATCGTGAACTTTGACATGGCGGAGATCAACGCTCGGGGCGAAAGACTGCCGGTATATAAGTCCAACAGCGTCCCATAACAAAACCATGACCCGCAACATAATCACAGGTCATGGTTGACAGAGCTTTATTTTGTTGAAAGGAACAGATCCCTGAACCTGACGGCACGGTCGTAAGCCTGTTCAACGAAGCGTTCGATGCTCATGCCGAGGTACATATCATTGGAATGACTGCCGCATCTTCCCTTGGAATCGACTTCAAGGGTCAGGCTTCCGTCAAAGCCGCAGGCGTTGAGTCTCCTTGCGACGCCCTCCCAGTCGGCATAGCCGTCGAACGGGAGCAAATGGTAATCGTCAAGAAAATTCGGGTGCTGCGGATCGGTCATTCCGTGATTGTCGTCAAGGTGGGTCGAGATTAGATATCTGCCATACTTGCCGAGCATATCCGAGCCGCCGTTATAGCACAGCTCGTGACCCGAATCATAGGTGAATCCGACATTCTCAAGCTCGCCGAATCTGTCAAACAGAGCCTTGAGATAGCACTCGCCCTCGGTGTTTTCAAAGCCGATCGTCACTCCTCTTTTGATCGCATAGTCGATGATTTTGCCTATCCTTTCCAAGCCGAGCTCGGTCGGGTCGTGGTTATCCATGCCGATTATTGCGTGCATCACGACTATCGGCACATCAAGGTTACAGCAGTTATCTATCGAGTTTTTCAGCTCACGCTCCATTATCGCCGCAAGCTCGCCGCCCTCGTCATGCCACATATCGTCCATTGCGTAAAACGGAGCATGGATCGAGTGAAAGCCTATTCCGATTTTCGCCGCCTTCTCTGCAACGGCTTCATCGTCCGAGGCACGCTGATTTTTCGTTTCGCTGTAGAAAAACTGGTCAAATCCGGCAGCTTTTATTATTTCGATCTGCTCAACGGCAGGGATCTCATTGAATTCCAGTCCCGTACCGAGGCAAAGCAAAGGCTTGTCGCTCATACTATTTCTCCTCAAAAATATATTCGCCCGGTGCAAGCTTGATAACGGCGCAGCCGTCCTTGACCTCGTATTCGTCAAAGCCGTGTTCAATGCCGTTGACCGTGAGCTTTTCGCCCAATATCGGGAGTCTCAACTCAGTTGCCACGGGCACGACGCAGCTGTACTCAAAGCCGTTTTCATTGCTCCATTCGCTTTTTATCATGCCGGCGGCGGAGTTGTAGCTTGCCTTGACGAAGGTCATGCGCTTCTGTCCGTCGGGAAGCTCTGCGTCGCATCTCGTATCGACCCTCGGCTGAAGAATAAGCGTTGCAAATCCCGGTGCGCCCGGCTCAATACCCGCCATGTAGCGGTACATCCACTCAACGACCGAGCCGTAAGCATAATGGTTGAAGGAGTTCATTCCGACATCGCCGAAGCCCTTTTCCTTGGTGTAGGAATTCCAGCGTTCCCAAATCGTCGTTGCGCCCTGGTCGATGCTGTAAAGCCACGAAGGCTCGTTGCGCTGCATCAAAAGCGTGTATGCCATGCCGTCCTTGCCGTATTTTGAAAGTGCCGTGCAAAGGTTGTAAGTGCCAACGAAGCCCGTAGAAAGACGGTTGCCGTTCGCCTTTATCTGCTCCTCAAGCTCATCGGCAAGCTGCTTTGCATAGTCCCCGTCAACAAGGTCAAATATGATTGCAAGGATCTTGTCCGTCTGGGTTTGACCGATAAGCCTGCCGTCCTTCATGAAGTTTTCGACATAATAGTCATGAGCCTGCTCCCTGAGCTTTCTGTAATGCTCCGCCCTGTCGAACTTGCCGAGAGCCTCGCTCATCTTTATCATCAGGTCGATGTCATGCACAAGAAATGCCGAGGAAATGTACTCGTTCCTGCAAAGGTCATATGCAAGCCAATCGCCGTAACGGGGAATGGGACCCGACATTCCGAAATTCTTCACAAGCTGAGCGATGTATTTTTCCATCGAATCGTAATGGTCGTTCAGAAGCTCGGTATCGTTGAACATCATGTACATATTATACGGAATGATGATGCCGACATCGCTCCACGCCGCCGCATTCTCGGAGGTGCAGCAGCCCGATCTCGGAATAACATCGGGGTAAGCTCCCTCATCGCTCTGAGCGTCACGGGCGTCCTGCATCCACTTGCGGAAGAAGCCCTTGACATCGGCATTGTAGGCGGCGGTCACGCTGAAAGCCTGTGCATCGCCTGTCCAGCCGTAACGCTCGTCACGCTGCGGACAATCGGTCGGCACGCTGAGATAATTGCCTCGCTGACCCCAGAGGGTGTTTGAAATGAGCTTGTTGACAAGCTTGTCGGAGGTTTCGAGCTGACCGATCTCACGGGTAACGGTTCCCACGACCTCGGAGATGAAATCAAGAATTTCAATGTCGCTCTCTGCGCTCACCTGAACATATCGGTAGCCGAAGAAAGTAAATCTCGGTCTGTAGGTTTCCTCGCCGCCGCCGAGAATATAAGTCTCCTTTGCAAGTGCGGAGCGGAGGTTAACGGTATAGAGCGAACCCTTTGCGCCGTCGTTGCCCCTTGAAACCTCGCCGCTGTCGTTGAGGAATTCGGCATAGTGAACATTGACGACCGTTCCTCTCTCGCCCCTGAGGGTGAGCTTTGCCCAGCCTACCATTTCCTGTTCAAGGTCGATTATGAGGGTCTGACCCTTTTTGAGCGTCAGCGGGAAAGACTTCGGCTCGGCGCAAACGCTTATTTCGCCGTAATTCGAGCCGTTATATTTAACTCCGTCATAAACGGTCATCTTCTTCGCTTTGAGGCTCAGCTCGTCACGCACACGAACGGTCGGGCCGACAAACGGAGTGAGCACGCCGCCGAAATAATCGCAGAGCACTGCGTTTTTCCATTCGTCAACGGGGTAGCCGACGCAGGATATCTGCTCGTAGCCGTCCTCGGTTGCGTCGTAATATTCGCCGTCCCATATATCCGCCGTGCGGACGCAGCCGCCGACGCAAGCCCTCCAGCTCTCATCGGTAACGAGAACCGATTCGCCGCCATGCAGGACATTGGCAATGAATGCGGGAGGATTAGCTCCGTAATAGTCCTGAACTATCCTGCCCGAATACCAGCCGGACGAAACAACGGCAAGAATCCTGTTGCAGCCCTCGTTCACGCAGCCGGTAACATCATATGTATGATAAAGCGCACGCTTGAAATAGTTAGTCCAGCCGGGCTTCATCTCGTCGCAGCCGATGCGCTCGCCGTTGATATAGATATCAACAATGCCGAGAGCCGAGAAAACAAGCTCGGTTTTGCCCTCGCCCGATATTTCAAAATCGCTTGCAAACATCGGCAGACCGCCGTTGTCAATGATCTCCGTGTGCTGATAAAGCCTTGGCTTTTTTCCGCCCCAGGGCGAAACCTTCGGGTCAAAATAATTCTTGAAATCCGTATAAATGAATTTCGCATTGCTCCATATTTTTTCCATAAATACCTCCGCAAGTTATATGTTATTTGTTAAGGAAATACCAGACGATGTCGATGACTCTGAAATCCTTTAAAGCCTTTACGAGGAGCTTAACGACTGTATCTGCAAGGACGGTCGTTGTTGTGCCGAGGTCAACGAAACGGCTTGCCTGAGCCTCGGGTGCTCCGTCATATTCAAGGGTGAACGGCTGAGTATAGATAACTCCGCCCTCGCCCACGATCTCGGCTCTGACATAAGAACCGATCTCGTCGGAATAATCGTCAAGGTCGATCGTGCTGCCGGTTGCGATAATGTTTCCGTCCGCTATCCAGTGAACCATGTAAGCGTCGCAGATGCTTATCGTGATGGTGTCCTCGGCGTCATCGACCGAAACGGAATTTACCTTGGGCGTTACTGCGTTTTGGTCAAAGGCAAAGATCGTGCTCTGCTTGCCGGCGGCTTCCTCGGCGAGTATCTTTTCATATGCCTCGGAGAAGCTTTGCGCCAGCTCAAGTCCGACTCCCGCCGCTTTAAGTTCATCGGACCACGCTTTAAGCTCCACCTTGCTGCCCATATAATAGCTTGCGGCGAAGAATGCGCCGTCCTCCATTGCTTTTCTAAGCTCGGGCAGAGTCTTTTCGGGCATACACATAAGCGTATAGCCTGAGTTGATTATACTCTCGACATGAGAATCCGATGTTGCGAATCCGTAAACATTTCTGCCGGTCGGGACTACCTTTTGCAGCAGGATATCCCAGAGTTTTCTGTCGTAACGGGTTCTGTAATCGCCCTTGCTGTTTATGTCAATTCCGAGGCACGCCGGATATTTTTTGAGAATGCTTGCAAATTTATTGACGACATATTTATACTTCACATTGTCGGTGTTATATGCCTCGTCATAGTTCACGGCGTTTCTCGCTCCGCTGTATTCACCGGGATGGTTGATAACGCAGAGTCCGCCGAGCTTATTTATATTCTTTATCGGCGTTTCGTAATCGCTTGTGCCGCCGATGGTGTCGTTGCCGTAATTCACGAACCATGAGCAGACATGGGCGTTATTGAACGAGGTCGGGTTCTGCTCGTTGCCGAACGGAACTCTGAGCATTGAGTTTTCGGCATTGCCGTTTTCGTCATATTCGGTGTAGAAGCTGCCATCATAGGTATAGTCCTTGCCGTCGGAGGTCTTGCCGCTGAGCGAAAGCGCCTCAATGGGGAGTTTGCCCCTCCTGACGGTCATTGCGATCTTGACCGCCTTGTTTGTTGAGGGATCGTCCCAGCCGTAATCGGTCGTGCCGTGGTCGGTTATTGCAAGAATATCGAAGCCGTGGTCATAGTGCTTTTCGATGGTTTCTTTCTTGGTCGATGTACCGTCCGTACCCGTCGTGTGGCTGTGCAGGTCGGCTTTATACTGCTTGTAGGTGCTCCAATCGACATTGGCATAGGTGCTGTTGATTTTGTAGTCAATGTCCCTGTCCGCAGCGAATGAATAAAGAGCCGTGCACGACGCAGCCATTGCGGCAGACATAAAAATCGAGATAGCTTTTTTGAATTTTCCGTTCATGATTTTTCCTCCGTTCGTCAGCAAATCGTTATTGTTTTTTGTGTATCGGAATTTTCCAAGGTCAGGGGAACAAGGGCTTTGTTGACCTGATCGTTATAAAGGAACTGCGGATAATCCGCACTGTCGTGCACCGTCGGCTGCCTGCCGAACCATGCGAGCCACAGCGTGAAATCCTTGTATCCACTCGTGTACCATGTGTGCATCATATCCTTAATGAACCATGTGTATTCGGGGTAAAGACAGGTTGACGCATCAACGGCATTGTCGCAGGAGATATGGTCGTGACCGTCGGCAACGCTTTGGGTATAGCCCTCGCCGAGAGTCGTCGAAAAATCGGCACAGGTTGCGCCGAGAGAGGTTCTCGCCGTGTCGATAAGGAAATCGCTCTGGTAGCCGTCATTTTTCAGCACCGGAACAGCCGCCTTGCCGTAATTCGAGATTATCGCAAGCTTCATTCCGTCGGCGATCGCCCTGTCGAGAATTTCCTTCGTTCTGTCCATAACGCCGTAGTGGTAAGCGTCAAGCTTTTTGATAAGAGCCGCATTCTCGGTTTCGTCAAGCATATAAGCCTTCGCCTGCTCGTAATATTCATTGGGAACAAAGGTCCATACGCCGGTCAGGTTGCCGAAAAGATCCCTCAGGCATTCCTCATAGAGCACTTCCTTGCCATTCGTGAACACCGAGTCAAGCTCACCGCACACCGGGGAAAGAAGAAATCCCGAAAGCGCATAGAACAGGCTGCGGCAGAATACGGTTGCAGGGTCGCTGCCCTCAATGAAGTTGCCGATATAGTTCATCACGGACTGCGTTTTTATATTGATATCGCCCGTGAAAAGACCGCCTACAAGAGTTATTCCGTTGAAAGCAGAGGACTGCATTATCACGGTATCGACGCTGCCGCTGCCGTACCGACTCAGGTAGGTCATTACGACTGCGCCGCCCATGCTCTCGCCTTTGAGAACGACCTTGTCGTGGCGGGTCAGTTTCTTGGTTTTTTCGATATAATCATTAAGCTCGGCAGCAATATCGAAAACATCTTCACGCCAATCGTAATTGAAGCGGTTGTTCATGCCGTCGGCGTGATCTGCGATCGGATCGACCCTGAAGCTCACATCGACCGTTTCGTTGAGCGGTTCGCCGCTATCGTCGCAGGCAACATCACGAAGAGTATCGTTAAGTATCCTGCTCAGCGAACCGGCAAAGCTCTCGTAATCGCCGGTCAATCTCAGCATAACGGCAGGCGCAATGAGCCTTGCAACGGCGGAGATTATCGCCTTATTCTCCGGCACAAAGACATTGTATTGTTCGTCCGTGCCGGGATTTGCGACCAGATCGGTCATGGCAAAGCCGGTCACATAGACGATCGGCGTGTGCGAGCAGCCGCATTTGCCCGTTGCATACGAGGAAAATGAAGCAGCGTTGACCGAGAAAATCAGAATGACCGCAAGAATGATTGAGATGATTTTTTTCATATAATCCCCCCGAGAATAGATTTTGGACGATGGCAGTTCGTGATCAGTTGTGAAATTGTGCTTTTTCGCAAACAGCATCTGTATTGTCGGCATGATGTGATTTACGGAAATCCAGCGTTCCAACTTACCACTGTCCACTGTCCACTAACCACGAACCGCTAAAAATCAAAATCAACGATCTGACATCTATTTTATCATAAATTTTTACCGATATCAATTCTTATTTTATTGAAAATGTCATAATCATTTATACGGAGTGATGTCAATGACAAATGCAAAGAGGCTGCTTACAAACACGCTGCTGCTGACGGGTGCGTCGTTCCTGATGAAAACGGTCGCCGTCGGCTTCAATGTATACCTCACGAACAAAATCGGAGCGGACGGAATAGGGCTTTTTCAGCTCATCGCCGCAGTTTACGGCATGGCGATAACCTTTTCCGTTGCGGGAATTCGCCTTGCCGCCATGAGGCTCGTTGCCGAGAATATTGCGCTCGGTAAGTATAACGACCGTCAAATTATGCGCCGCTGCCTTGTTTATTCCTTCGTCTGCGGAACGGTCATTGCCGCCCTCCTGGCTGGCTTTTCGGAGCTTATCGGTTCAAGCTGGATCGGCGATACACGAAGCATTCCTTCCCTAAAGGTGCTCGGGCTGAGTCTGCCGTTCGTTGCGATGTCGGCTGCGCTCAACGGCTATTTCACATCGGTCAAAAAAATCGTCCGCTACACCGCCGTTCAGTTGGCGGAGCAGATATTCAAGATCATCATAACCGTTTTCCTGCTCAAGAGCGTTGTTTCTCACGGGGCGGAGGCGTCATGCACGGCGATAGTTTTCGGCATTTCCTCGGCGGAATTATTTTCCCTTGCCTGTTCTTACACCCTTTACCGCCTTTCGGTATGCAAGCCGAGGGCAACGGAAAAGGGAACTGAAATTTGGAAAAGGATATTCAGGATATCCGTCCCCGACACGGTCGGCTCGTCGATGCGCTCGATCCTCATGACGGTTGAGCATCTGCTTATCCCGGCGGGCTTCCGCAAATCGGGCAGCGATCCGCAGGCGGCGCTTGCGACCTACGGCGTTATTCACGGAATGTCGCTTCCGCTCGTCCTCTACCCCTCCGCCCTGCTCTCGTCGCTCTCCGGGTTGCTCGTGCCGGAAATTTCCGCTTTGTACATCTCCGGCAACAGACCGAGAATAAACTACATGACAGCCCGTGTTCTTCGGCTGACGCTGATTTTTTCGATCGGCACGGCGGGAATAATGTATTTCAACGCAAAAAGGCTGTCACTGGCGGTTTACGGCAATGACAGCGCTTTCTTCTATATTCAGATTTTATCGCCGCTGATACCCGTCATGTACTGCGATATGTCCGTTGACGGAATACTCAAAGGGCTTGACCAGCAGGTCAGCTACATGAGGTACAACATCATCGACGCTTCGATATGCGTTATACTCGTTTATCTGCTCGTTCCGATATTCTCGGTAAAGGGCTACATCATCGTCGTTTTTTTCAGCGAGACGGTCAATTTCACCCTCAGCTTTCGGCGGTTGACGAAGGTCAGCGATGTTGCCGTTTCCTTTTTCAAGGATATTTTTACGCCGATTCTTTGCGTTATCGGCGCAAATCTTCTCAAAAGCCTGATTTTTACCTCGGTCGTGATATCGGGGGCAAAGCTTGCGGCGTCGGTCGAGATCGTCACGGCTTCCGTTCTCTATATCGTAATGATAATTCTTTTTTGCTCGGTTGACCGTGAGGAGCTTCGCTGGTTCAAATCGCTTATTGATTAAGGCATTACCGCACAATTGTGATGTGCGCCTCAATTGTGAGGTGTTGCCTTAAAGTATTTCACCGCAGAGGCGAACAGGCGCATATCGTAGTTGCCCGGAACATTCCTGTAAAGTCCCTCGCCGATACGCTCGGAATGTCCCATTTTTCCGAGAACTCTGCCGTCGGGCGAAAGAATTCCCTCGATCGCCGCAACCGAACCGTTCGGGTTGAAAAGAATGTCGCTCGTCGCATCGCCGTCGGCGTCAACATACTGCGTTGCGATCTGACCGCCGGCAATGAGCCTTGAAAGCATTTCCGGCTCGACGATGAAACGACCCTCGCCGTGGGAGATCGGAACATTGTAAAGCTCGCCGACACGGGTTTCCGAAAGCCACGGGGAATTCGCCGAAGCGACACGGGTGGTAACTATCCGTGACTGGTGGCGACCGATGGAATTGAAGGTCAGAGTCGGGCAATGAGCGTCGGTATCCGTGATTTTTCCGAACGGCACAAGTCCGAGCTTAACAAGAGCCTGGAAGCCGTTGCAAATGCCTATCATAAGTCCGTCACGCTTTTCGAGTAGCTCGGTCACACGCTCCCTGATCGCAGCGTTGCGGAAGAATGCGGTGATGAACTTGCCCGAACCGTCCGGCTCGTCGCCGCCGGAGAAGCCGCCGGGAATGAAGATTATCTGAGAGTCTGCAACCTCCTGCGCAAACGCATCGACGCTTCTTGCGATACCGTCGGAGGAGAGGTTGTTGATAACGAATATTTTCGCCTCTGCGCCTGCGTCCGTGACCGCCTTTGCGGAGTCGTATTCGCAGTTCGTGCCGGGGAAAACGGGGATAAGCACACGGGGCTTTGCCGTTTTGATTGCCGGAGCAGCGAATTTTTTCTCGGTGAAACTTATATTTTCGAGCTTGTCCTTTTTGCCGTCAAGATCGCAGGGATAAACGGATTCAAGCTTTTCCTCGTAGCTTTGCTGAAGCTCGCACAGCGAAAGCTCCTCGCCGCCGTATTTTATCGTGCCGCCGTCGAGAACCGTTCCGATGAGCGTTGCGCCGGGGATATCCTCCGTGACCTCCAGCAGGAACGACGCATAGTCAATGCCGAAAATTTCGTCAAGCGTCAGCTCGTTATTATATGCGAAGCCGAGTCCGTTGCCGATCGCCATCTTGAATACGGCTTCGGCAATGCCGCCCATGCCCGGGGTGTAGCAGGCAACAGCCCTGCCAGAGCGCAGAAGCTCCGTTACCCTGTCAAAAAGAGCAAGCAGCGAATCAGTTTTCGGCAGATGATTTTCGTCGTATTCCGCACCGAGCCTGACGACCCTGTGTCCGCTCTGCTTGAACTCGGGCGAAACGATATTGCCCACCCTGTCCGTCGAAACGGCGAACGAGACGAGAGTCGGCGGAACATCGAGGTTTTCAAAGCTGCCGCTCATGGAATCCTTGCCGCCGATCGCACCTATTCCAAGCTCCTTCTGAGCACGGAAAGCTCCGAGCAGCGCAGCCAGCGGCTTGCCCCATCTTGCGCCGTCCCTGCCCGGTCTTTCAAAGTATTCCTGGAATGTGAGGTAAACATCCTTGAAATCCGTGCCCGTCGCAATGAGCTTGCAAACGGATTCGACAACGGCGAGATATGCGCCATGGAACGGGCTTTTTTCGGTAACGAACGGGTTGTAGCCGAACGCCATCAGCGAACAGTTATCCGTATGACCTTTTTCGACGGATATCTTCTGAACCATTGCCTGAATGGGCGTCTGCTGGCGCTTTCCGCCGAACGGCATGAGCACCGTTCCTGCGCCGATGGTTGAGTCGAAGCGTTCGGAAAGTCCCCTCTTTGAGCAAAGGTTGAGGTCGCTGACGGTTTTTTTGTAATTTTCGCCGAAGCTGCCCGTAATTTCTTTTTTGTATATTTCCGCCTTGGCGGGAGCGATATCGATGTGCTTTTCCGCACCGTTCGAGTTGAGGAACTCACGGCTGATATCAACTATCCTTTTGCCGTTCCATGTCATCGTCAGTCTCGGATCTGCCTTGACCTGCGCAACGACGGTTGCCTCAAGGTTCTCGCCGTCGGCAAGGGCGATGAATTTTTCAACATCTTCCTTTGCGACCACAACAGCCATACGCTCCTGCGATTCGCTTATCGCAAGCTCCGTTCCGTCGAGCCCATCATATTTTTTCGGAACGGCGTTGAGATCTATGTCAAGTCCGTCAGCAAGCTCGCCGATGGCAACGGAAACACCGCCTGCGCCGAAATCGTTGCAGCGCTTTATCATGCGGCTGACCTCACCGTTTCTGAACAGTCGCTGGAGCTTGCGCTCCTCGGGAGCGTTGCCCTTTTGAACCTCTGCGCCGCAGGTTTCAAGGGACTTGAGGGTATGCGACTTGGACGAGCCTGTTGCTCCGCCGCAGCCGTCACGACCCGTTCTGCCGCCGAGAAGGATAACGATATCGCCCGGGTCGGGTCGTTCACGCCGTACATTCCTTTCGGGAGCTGCGGCAATGACTGCGCCGATCTCCATGCGCTTTGCGGCATAGCCGTCATGGTAGATCTCGTCAACTATACCGGTCGCAAGACCTATCTGGTTGCCGTAGGAGGAGTAGCCCGCCGCCGCAGTGGTCACGAGCTTACGCTGGGGAAGCTTGCCCTCAAGCGTTTCGTCGACCGACTTGAGAGGGTCGGCTGCGCCCGTCACACGCATTGCGCCGTAGACATACGAACGACCCGAAAGCGGATCTCTTATCGCTCCGCCGATGCAGGTCGCCGCTCCGCCGAAAGGCTCGATCTCCGTCGGGTGGTTGTGCGTTTCGTTCTTAAAGAGCAAGAGCCACGGCTCGGTCTTTCCGTCAACCTCGACCTCGGTCTTGACCGTGCAGGCGTTTATCTCCTCGGACTCGTCAAGCTTATCGAGCCTGCCCGTGCTCCTGAGATATTTGACGGCAAGCGTAGCAATATCCATAAGGTTTATCGGCTTCGTCCTGCCGAGAAGCTTTCTTGTTTTTATATAATCGTCATAGGTTTCTTGGAGGAGTTTATCCTCAAACCTGACGCTGTCGATCGTGGTCAGGAATGTCGTATGGCGGCAATGATCCGACCAATAGGTGTCGATCATGCGTATTTCCGTTATCGTCGGGTCACGCTTTTCGCCGATGAAATATTTTTGGCAAAAGGCGATATCGTCCTCGTCCATCGCAAGGCCGTAGCTGCGGATAAAATCGGCAAGCTCCGCCTCGTTATAGCCGCAGAAGCCCTCAAGCGTTTCGACCTCGGTCGGAATATCATGCTCCGTTTTGAGAGTCGTCGGCTTTTCGAGCGAGGCTTCACGGGCTTCGACAGGGTTGATAACATATTTCTTGACCGTGGCGATATCCTCGGCGCTCAGGCTGCCGAAAAGGAGATAGACCCTTGCCGTGCGGACGGTCGGTCTTTCCCCTTTGGAAATTATTTGTATACACTGCGCCGCCGAATCCGCACGCTGGTCGAACTGTCCGGGGAGATATTCAACGGCAAAGACAGCCGCATCGGTCTGCGGAAGCTCGTCGGAGAGAATATCCGTCTGCGGTTCGGAGAAAACGGTTTTCTTCGCATAGTCAAAAAGCTCGGCGTCAAGATTTTCAACATCGTAGCGATTGAGAATTCTGATGTCGGTAAGCTTTTCGAGCCGCATGAACGACCTCAGATCGGAAAGAAGCGTTCTCACCTCATTGGCAAATTCGGATCTTTTTTCAACATAGACACGATAAACCATTATTTGACCTCCTTTGCCTTTAAGGCTCTTTGACCGATATCACGGCGCATATATGAATTTTCAAACTCTATTTTTGAGGCGATTTTATATGCCTCGTTGATTGCTGAGCCGAGCGTATCGGCGACCGCAACGCAATCGAGCACCCGTCCGCCGTCGGTCACAAGTTCGCCGTTCTCACGCTTTGCGCCGGCGATTATCACGCTGTCGGCGATCTCCTGCGGTATCGTTATCGTGCAGCCCTTTTTGTATGACTTGGGATATCCGCCGGAAGCCATTACGACGCAGGCGCAGCTCTTTTCGGAAAACTTTATTTCCGTCTGCGCAAGCGTTCCGTTCGTAACAGCCTGCATAACGGTCAAAAGATCGCTTTCGAGAAGCGGCAGAACGACCTGGGTTTCGGGGTCGCCGAAGCGGCAGTTGTATTCAATGACCTTCGCCCCGTCGGGGGTGAGCATAAGCCCGAAATAAAGGCAGCCCTTGAATGTTCTGCCCTCGGACTTCATCGCCCCGATCGTCGGCAGGAAGATTTTTTCCATGCACTCGTCGGCGATCTCCTTCGTGTAGTAGGGGTTGGGAGCAATAGTGCCCATTCCGCCGGTGTTGAGTCCCGTATCGCCCTCGCCGACCCGCTTGTGATCCATTGAGGAAACCATCGGAACGACCGTTTCGCCGTCGGTAAAGCTGAGAACGGAAACCTCGGGTCCCGTCAAAAATTCTTCAACAACGATGCGGCTTCCGCTTGCACCGAAAACTCTATCCGTCATCATGGAATCGACCGCAGCGAGAGCCTCGTCGAGATTTTCCGCAATGATAACGCCCTTGCCCAGAGCCAAACCGTCCGCCTTGATAACGGACGGAAAGCTTGTCGTTTTGAGGTATTCACAAGCCGCCTCGGGATCGTCGAACACCTCGTAGCGTGCGGTTGGGATATTATATTTTTTCATCAGATTTTTCGAAAAAACCTTGCTGCCCTCAATTATCGCCGCCTTGGCGTCCGGTCCGAAGCAGGGCACTCCTACGGCATTGAGCGCATCGACCGCACCGAGAACGAGAGGATCGTCGGGAGTTACAACAGCGTAGTCGATACCGTTTTTACGGGCAAAATCCACCATACCGTCAATGTCGGTCGCACCGATCGGCACGCAGACGGCGTCGTCGGCAATTCCGCCGTTGCCCGGCAGAGCAAAAATCTCCTCGACGGATCTGTTTTCTTTTAATTTTTTGATAACGGCGTGTTCACGGCCGCCGCCGCCGATAACCATTATTTTCATTGTATCCTCCGATGGTAGATGTTAGATGTGGTTCATGGAAAATGCAGCGTTTGAATTTGCAGCGTGGTAAAGGCAAAATTTCTCGGTGCGATGAGAGCATCGCACCCTACGAAATTGGGTTGCAGATCTAAAATCTGAGGCAATACCGCACAATTGGGGTGTTGCCTTAATGTCTGTCAATGATGGAAAAGGCGCATACCGGTAAACGCCATCACCATATTTCTTTCGTTGCAAGCGTTGATAACAAGGTCGTCACGGATCGAGCCGCCGGGCTGAGCGATATAGGTAACGCCGCTTTTGCGGGCACGCTCAACATTGTCGCCGAACGGGAAGAATGCGTCCGAACCGAGCGAAACGCCCTCGATCGAATCGAGATATTCACGCTGCTGCGCCTGAGTGAAAGGCTCGGGACGGCGTGAAAAATATTTCTGCCAATTACCCTCGGCACAAACATCTTCCTCATTTTTGTTGATATAGCCGTCGATAACATTATCCCTTTCGGGTCTGCCGAGCGTTTCAAGGAACGGAAGCTCCAGCACCTTGTCGCACTGGCGCAAGAACCATGTGTCCGCCTTTCCGCCGGCAAGACGGGTGCAATGAATTCTCGACTGCTGACCTGCGCCGACTCCGATCGCCTGTCCGTCAACGGCGTAGCAAACTGAATTCGACTGGGTATATTTAAGCGTGATGAGCGAAACGATGAGATCCCTCTTTGCCGAGTCGGAAAGCTCCTTGTTTTCGGTTACGATATTCTCAAGCAGGGACGGATTTATTTCAAAATTGTTTCTTCCCTGCTCAAATGTAACGCCGTAAACCTGCTTGCGCTCGACCTCGGCGGGAACATAGGACGGGTCGATCTCGATGATATTGTAATTGCCTTTCCGCTTCGATTTGAGGATTTCAAGAGCTTCCGGCTCATATCCGGGAGCGATTATTCCGTCGGAAACCTCACGCTTGATGAGCTTCGCCGTCGTAACATCGCAGACATCGGAAAGGGCGATAAAATCGCCGAAAGAGCACATTCTGTCCGTTCCTCTCGCCCTGGCGAACGCACAGGCAAGCGCAGACTCATCCAGGTCCTCGATATCATCGACAAAGCACGCCTTTTTGAGCCTTTCGGGAAGCGGAATTCCGACCGCCGCAGAGGTCGGGCTAACATGCTTGAACGAGGTTGCGGCAGGCAGACCGAGAGCCTCTTTCAGCTCCTTGACAAGCTGCCACGCATTGAACGCATCAAGAAAATTTATGTAACCGGGTCTGCCGCTGAGAATTTTTATCGGCAGCTCACCGCCGTCCTCCATAAATATTTTTGCGGGCTTCTGATTGGGATTGCATCCGTATTTGAGTTCAAATTCTTTCATGCTCTGTCCGTCCTTTCGATTTTTTCAGCAATTTTTATTGATCAGCCTTTCCGTGCAGCTGCCGTCGGCGAGGGAGGTGTAGCGCACATAGAGCGAGATTTTATTGTTTTCGTCAAGATTATTCCAAATTTCGTCGGCAAGCTCGTCTATACCGTTGGGAACAGCCACTCTCTCCGGCTCGCCCTGAAAGGTCGGTATGGGGTTGCCGTCCGTGACATAGGTGTGGATAAAATGACCCAAGCCGGGCTTCGACGGATAGGAAAAGGTGTATCTTGCGCAGTCGCTTCCGTCCCCGTCAAGGCTTTTGAGTATGCTCATTTCATAGCCGAAGCCGTTTTCGCCGAAATTCAGCATACCGCTGATACGGGGCGTAAAATTGGGTGCGTCCGGCTCAAACTCACGACATTCAAGGCTTTCGGAAAAGCTTTTGCCTCTCTTCACGCCCTCAAAGATCGTGTCCGTCTGGTCGCCGTTGGTAACGATGAGCTTATTGCCTAGGCTTCTCACCGCCGCATAGATTATCAGCGACGGGTCTTCGACCTTTGAAGCGTCAAATGGTTCGGTAAAAACCTCGCCGTTCTTCACGGTAAAAACACGGTTGCGGCTGTTTGCGCTTCTGCCCATGATGAAATATGCCGTCACGGCGTTCTTTCCGTCGGCGGATGTGCCTATCACGATTCCCCTGCCGACATACGGGTTTCCCCCAATGCGCTCTTTCATCGTTTTGACTTCGTATATATTCATTTCAAACCGTCCTTTTCTTAAAGCGAAGCCCCGCAAAACGAGGCTCACTCTTGTTTGCGATCCACGCAGCTCAATTGTGCGGCATCGCCTTGATTATTTCGGCGCAGACAAGCTCGGCTGCCCGAGGAAGAAGATCCCATTCCGCCTGCTCCATTACTCTTTTTTGAAGTGTTTCGGGAGTGTCGCCGTCCTCGACATTGACCGCCTTTTGGAGAATTATTTTTCCGCCATCGGGTATCTCGTTGACATAATGCACGGTTGCGCCCGTGACCTTGACCCCGTAATCGAGAGCCGCACGGTGCACCCTCAGTCCGTAGAAGCCCTCTCCGCAGAAGGACGGGATAAGCGACGGGTGAACATTGATTATTCTTTCGGAATAGCAGGCGACGAATTCCGAGCCGAGAATGCTCATGAAGCCGGCAAGCACGATCAGATCAATTGCGTTTTCCGCAAGCAGCTTCAATATTCTGCCCTCAAATTCCGCACGGCTTGCGCAGTCCTTTCTCGGCACGACAGCCGTTTTTATCCCTGCGTTTTCGGCTCTTTTGAGCGCATAAGCTTCGGCATTGCTCGAAACGACAAGAACTATGCTGCCGCTCTTGATAATTCCGCTTTTTTCGGCATTGATAAGAGCCTGAAGATTTGTTCCGCCGCCCGAAACGAGCACGGCTATCCTTGCTTTTTCACAAAATTTATTCAGCATATCTTTATTTTTCCCTCTGAATTCTCGATTTTTCCGATTATGTATGCGTCCTCGCCGTTCGCCTTGAGGATATCAAGCGCATTTTGCGAGTCCTCGGGCGCAACGACAATGCTCATGCCAACGCCCATGTTGAAGGTATTGAACATATCTCTTTCGGAAATTCCGCCCTCTTTTGCAATGAGGTCAAAAATCGGCAGCACCCTGACGGCTTTACGGTCGATCACCGCACCGAGTCCGTTCGGTATGCTCCTCGGAATATTCTCGTAAAATCCACCGCCGGTGATATGGGAAATTCCCTTGACCCTGACCTTTTCGAGCAGGGCAAGCACGCTTTTTACATATATCCTCGTCGGGGTGAGCAAGGTTTCGCCAACCGACCTGCCGCCAAGCTCCTCACGAGGAGCTTTGATATCGCTGTTTTCGACATCAAAAACCTTCCTGACGAGCGAAAATCCGTTGGAATGAACGCCGCTCGACGGGAGAGCGATAACGATATCGCCCGGCTTCATCGTTGAGGGGTCGAGTATCTTCGATTTGTCAACAACGCCGACCGAGAAGCCGGCAAGGTCATATTCGTCAACGGGATAGAATCCCGGCATCTCCGCCGTTTCGCCGCCGATGAGAGCCGCACCGCTGAGTACGCAGCCCTCGGCAACGCCGGAAACGATCGAGGCTATTTTTTCAGGAACATTCTTGCCGCAAGCTATGTAATCAAGGAAGAAAAGAGGCTTCGCTCCGCAGCAAATAATATCGTTGACGCACATTGCGACGCAGTCGACGCCGACGGTATCATGCTTATCCATGAGGAAAGCGAGCTTGAGCTTTGTACCGACGCCGTCCGTGCCGCTGACAAGAACGGGCTTTTCGATCCCCGTCGTGTCCAGCTCAAAAAGGCCGCCGAAGCCGCCGACATCGGAGCAAACTCCGGAGGTCACGGTTCTTGCAATGTGTGATTTCATCAGCTCGACAGCCTTGTAGCCTGCCGTTATGTCCACGCCGGCTGCGGCGTAGCTGTCCGAATGAGATTTTGTGTTCATCACTTTTTCTCCTTTTGTCTTTCGGAAATTTTATATTCAAACTTGCTCTTATGCGTTTCGGCGGGAACCTCGGTCGGGTAAATTCCGTCGAAGCACGCCGTGCAATAGCCGCTGTTGCAGCCGCCGCAGGCAATTTTTTTAACATTGTCAACGCTCAGGTAACCGAGGGAATCCGCACCGATTATCTTTGCCGTTTCCTCAACGGTATGGTGGCAGGCGATGAGATTGTCACGGGAATCGATATCCGTGCCGTAATAGCAGGGATTCAGGAACGGAGGGGCGGAAACACGCATATGTATCTCCTTTGCGCCGGCGTTCCTCAAGAGCTTAACTATCCTTGCGCAGGTCGTTCCTCTGACGATCGAATCGTCGATCATGACTACCCTCTTGCCCTTTATGACATTGGTTATCGGGTTGAGCTTGATGCGCACCTGATCCGTGCGGCTCTCCTGACCCGGCGAAATAAAGGTTCTGCCGATATATTTATTCTTGATAAAGCCTATTTCATACGGTATTCCCGACTGCTTCGCAAAGCCGAGTGCGGCGTCAAGTCCGGAATCCGGAACGCCGATCACGACATCCGCCTGAACGGGATGCTCCAAAGCCAGAAATGCGCCCGCACGAATTCTTGCCTCATGCACGCTTGCGCCGTCGATCACCGAGTCGGGTCGGGCAAAATAAATGTACTCAAAAACGCAGGTGTGCGGCTTTTCCTTTTTGCAATGATCCTTAATGCTGCGAACCGTCTTGCCGTCGAAAACGACTATCTCGCCCGGCTCGACATCTCGGACAAATTCAGCTCCCACTGCGTCAAGCGCACAGCTCTCCGAGGCAACGATGTAGCCGTCGCTTTCGGGAAGCTTGCCGATGCAAAGCGGACGGAAGCCCATCTCGTCACGGGCGGCAATCATCTTCGTCGGGGACATGATGACGAGGGAATATGCGCCCTTGATACGGTTGAGCGCACGGTTGACTGCCTCCTCGATCGAGGGTGCGGTCAGCCTTTCCTCGGTTATGATGTATGAAATGACCTCGGTATCCGATGTTGTGTGGAAAATCGAGCCTTTCATTTCAAGCGCACTGCGCAGCTCATAGGAATTGGTAAGGTTGCCGTTATGGGCGAGGGCTACCCTGCCGTTAATATGGTTGACGACTATCGGCTGGGCGTTGTCCCTTGCCGAGCCGCCGGTCGTGCCGTAGCGAACATGACCGATCGCAATATTGCCCTTGCCGAATCCGGCGATGCGCTCGGAGGTGAAAACATCGTTGACGAGTCCGGTGTCCTTATATGTTGTGAAAAGTCCGTCGTCGTTGACGACGATTCCGCAGGATTCCTGTCCCCTGTGCTGGAGGGCATAAAGTCCGTAGTAAACGGTTTTTGCGATTTCGTGGGATTGCTTGGCGTAAACGCCGAAGACTCCGCATTCTTCATGTATATTCGACATAAAAAGCTCCGTTTCTTATTTGAAAACTCTTTTCATCATTTCTGCGTAAGCGTCCTCAACTCCGCCGAGGTCACGACGGAAGCGATCCTTATCAAGCTTCTCGTTCGTTTCGCTGTCCCAGAAGCGGCAGGTATCGGGCGAGATCTCGTCGGCAAGAACTATCGTACCGTCCGAAAGTCTGCCGAACTCAAGCTTGAAATCGACAAGGGTCACGCCGAGGCTCTTGAAATATTCCTTGAGAACGGAATTGACCTTGAACGCCATCGACTTTATGTTCTCGATCTCCTGCTTGGTTGCAAGTCCGAGGGCGAGGGCATGATACGAATTGATGAGGGGGTCGTGAAGATCGTCGTTCTTATAGGAAAACTCGATCGTCGGCTCGGCAAAAACTATGCCCTCCTCAACGCCGTAACGCTTCGCAAACGAACCGGCGGAGATATTTCTGATGATGACCTCAAGCGGAACGATCTCGACCTTACGAACGATGGTTTCACGGTCTGAAATTTCCTCAATATAGTGAGTGGGAACGCCCTGCTTTTCAAGCAGCTGCATAAGGTAATTGGACATCTTGTTGTTCACAACGCCCTTGCCTGCGATAGTGCCCTTTTTGAGTCCGTCGAATGCCGTTGCATCGTCCTTGTAGGAGACGATAACGCACTCGGGATCCTCCGTTGCAAAAACCTTCTTTGCCTTTCCCTCATAGATCTGTTCGCATTTTTTCATGATTGACCATTCCTTTCGATTTATTAAGCTCTCCGGTTTAATCGGCATTCTTTTTCAATTTATCCATAACGGTTCTGTCCTTTTCAAGAACCGCCTCGCTGTCCTTTTTGCGTCTTTCGAGTATTTTTGCGGCAAGCTCCTCGTCGGAGAGTGCAAGCATTTGCAGACACAAAAAGGCGGCATTGGCTGCACCGTTCACGGCAACGGTCGCAACAGGTATACCCGTTGGCATCTGAACCGTTGATAACAGTGCGTCAATACCGCCCATTCCGCCCGAAGCTATCGGAATTCCGACAACCGGGAGCGTGGTGTTCGCTGCAATAGCTCCGGCAAGGTGAGCCGCCATACCTGCGGCTGCAATTATAGCCCCAAAGCCGTTTTTTCTCGCATTTCGGCTGAACTCGGCAGCCTCATCGGGAGTTCTGTGCGCCGAGAAGATGTGCACCTCGTAGGGCGCATTGAATTCCTCAAGGACTCCCACTGCCTTCTTAACTACGGGAAGATCGCTGTCGCTTCCCATGATAACGGCGATTTTTTTCATAAAATATTCCTCCGTAAAAAAATAAGGGCGCACTTATCCGAATTAAGGTGAATAAGTGTGCCCAGACGGTCGGCTTTATTGTTCCTTGCTCCCCTGTGGTGATCCACAATTCCGTCAGTCACAAAGAACCTTTCTGATGTGATTACATTGTAACATAGCCGTAGACTAAAGTCAACGGAACAAAAAGGCAATTATTTTAAGTTTATTTGTTATAATTTGTGTAAAATGACATCTTTTTATGACGCTTTGAGGTACTCCTCCACGCCCTCGGCGGTTTCGGTCATGTCCTGGGCAAAAATGCCGTAGCCCTCGGTCGGATCATCGACAAAAACATGGGTAACAGCTCCTACAAGCATTCCGTTTTGAATGATCGGGCTGCCGCTCATTCCCTGAACTATGCCGCCCGTTTTTTGAAGCAGCTCGGGGTCGGTGACGCGCAGGACGAGATTTCGGCGATTATCCTTGCTGTCGAAGATTTTTTCTATCTCGATGTCGTAATACGCCGTGCCGGTATCGTCAACCGTGCATATTATCTGAGCAGCGCCGGTTTTCACCTCACGGCGCAGCGCAACCGGGACTACCCTGCTGCCCTCGTCATAGGAATCCATGATTCCGTAAACGCCCGTTTCGCCGTTGATATAGAGGCTTCCTATCGTGCCGGCGGCGAAAACTCCGCACAGCTCGCCGGCGCTGCCGCTTGTGCCCTTATAGCACCCCTTGATAACGGCTTCGACTGCGTCTCCGCCCGAAAGGGGCATTATCTCCCCCGTATCCGCATCGCACACGGCATGACCCAGACCGGCAAAGATTCCGTTCGTTCTGTCATACCATGTGACCGTGCCTATCCCCGCCGTGCTGTCCCTTATCCAAAGGCCGCCCTTGTAGGTCGAATCCTCAGAGCAAAGCACGGGGGTAAAATCCATCTCCGTTGTTTTCGCTTCACGCTCAACCTTCAGCTTCAGCGTTTTGCCGCCGCTCGAAGCGAATATTGCCGAAAGCTCACGGTTTCGGTAGACCTCAACGCCGTCAACGGAGATTATCATGTCTCCCTCTTTAAGCCCTGCCGCTTTGCCGGGGCTTGCGTTACCCGAAGCCGTCGTTACCGAATCGACACGGATAACCATAACGCCTTTTGTATACAGGCGAATTCCGAAAGCGTTTCCTCCGGGGACAACATATTTTCGTCGGGAGACTTTAACCTTGGCGGATTTCACGGGAAAAAGGTTAAAGAGCTTAACGGAGGTCATGTATTCGGCTTCGATCGAGGAATCGTCGTCTGCGCTGCGGTTCACAAGAGCCTGGCAGACATAGGTTTTTCCGACATTCATCTCATCGTATTCGCTTATCGTCATTTCGTCGGGAATGCGAACATAGCCCACAATGACGAGCATCATGATCACGGCGGAGACAAAAAAACAAATCATACCGATTATCCGAAAACATCGCTTCAATGAAAAAGCACCTCCGGTTTTAATTTATCCCGAAGGTGCGCAATTATTCAATTTTTCAAAAATTAAAAATCGGCGAATAACATATCAATAATTTCCCGCATAAACCTCAAAGAAGCTTTCCGGATGGGCACAAACGGGGCACTCATAGGGTACTCTTACATCAACGACGATATGACCGCAGTTGCGGCACTCCCAAATCTTGACCTCGCTTTTT
The DNA here is from genome assembly GCA_963648385.1 of uncultured Coriobacteriaceae bacterium. Classification (GTDB taxonomy): domain Bacteria; phylum Bacillota; class Clostridia; order Oscillospirales; family Acutalibacteraceae; genus CAG-488. The sequence goes on from CAVJDU010000025.1 coordinate 21,481, forward strand.
TCAAAAACCTGCGATGTTTTGATGTTGTTCAGCAGCGTGCGGAAGCGCTCCTCATGGTGCTTCTCGATGGCTGCAACCAAACGGAAGCGTTCGGCAAGCTCCGGGAAGCCCTCCTCTTCGGCGGTTCGTGCAAAACTGTCGTAGAGATCTATCCACTCAAAGTATTCGCCGTCCGCCGCAGCCTTGAGGTTGTCCGTCGTGTCGCTGATGCCGTTAAGCTCCTTGAACCAGAGCTTTGCGTGCTCCTTTTCGTTTGCCGCCGTTTTCAAAAACAGATCTGCGATCTGCTCATAGCCCTGCTTCTTGGCAACGGATGCGAAATAGGTATACTTGTTTCTCGCCTCTGACTCGCCGGCAAATGCCGCAAGAAGATTTTTTTCCGTCTGTGTGCCCGAATATTTTGTCTTTTCATTCATTTTACTTCACTCTTCCTTTTTATCAGTCCGTAATCGGCTGGCTTTCAATCATTTTTATCATTCCTGTGTAGTATTCGAGCAGAGCCTCCTCCGTAATGCCGATTCCGATGGCGTTACCGTGGTCGCCCGTGCTCAGCGGCATAACGTTCCATATGCCGGTTTGGATATTCTGCGGATCATAGGCGACATATGGGTCGTCGAACGGGTGCTCGGCGGAAACAACGCTTACCAGTCCGTCGTTCGGCTGCCATGTTTCGTCAACGGTATAAACCGAATCGGGGTTGCCGGGATAAACGCCCATCATCTCCGAGAACGGCCGCAGGATAGCGAGCGTGCTCGGCAGGGCTATTTGAAGCCCTAAATTCGCCGGGTCGTCGACCGTCGTTCTGAACGCATAGGAATAGTAGTAAACATCGTCGTCAAGCCCTACCATGTCGTTAAGCTCTTTTGCGCCCTCGCAGGAAAGGTCATAGGCAACATTATCGTATTTCTGGTCGAGAATGGTGCTTATCGCCTTATAAATATGGTTGACCGTCGTTTTTTCGCCCGGAACATAGGTCAGTCCGAACTGCTCCATGTGGAAATCAACATATCCGTTGAGCTGCGAACGGCCGAGAATTGCGGCGTAGAGGAAAACCGATACCTCCAAAACATCCAGAAGTCTCATGTCGTCAACCAGATATTTCATCGTCGTACCGTTATTCGGTGTGCAGATCGTCGTAACGGAATTGACCCAATTCGACTTTCCGCCGACAAAGAGCGGAGAAATATCGTCCGCCGCCGTTGCCTCCCGCTCCGCTGCGTCACCCTGAGAAAGCAGACCCTGAAGCAGCCTTATCGTGTTGCCGCCGAAGGAATGACCGATGAGGTTGACCTTGTTCATAAGGCCGTTTTCGTCCTTCTCGCCCCAGCCCTCAAAGAGCGGCTCGCTGTATGTTCTGCCATAGCGGAGGTGGTCATGCTCCTTTGAGTGAGCCTCGCCGTAATCGACGCGGGTTCCCATCAGCTGAGCGTAAAGCTCGCAGGCTCTGTCCCAGTTGCTCGAAAACGGACCGACGGAAGCGTCCCAGCACTCGACGCCCTGCTCCCTGAGCTTGGGTATCAAATGGCAGGCTGTCGCTCCCCAGTAGGAAAGATCCTGATTGATTCCTTCGTCCTCGCCCCAGCCGAGAAAACCGTGCACAAAAACATAGGGATAGCTCTTGTCCGGTTGACTCGATTTGTCCTCGGGCACAACGAAGCCCGGAACAAAATTCACAAAAGTCATAACCAAAGCGATCCAAAGAGAAACCAAAGACTGATACATAACCACACCACGCCCTCTTTTATTCTTATTCTAAATTATATGGTATCATTCAACTTTTGTCAATAAAAATGAACAAAAAAACACAAAAATTTAAAATAATTTTGTTAAACGCTGAAAATTATGCGGTGTTACCTTAGATATCAAAAACATTTATTCCCGTAACGGGGTGAACACGGCGATTCATTTCACCGTCGATGATGTTGACGAAGATTTCCGCCGTCACGCCGATTATCGCCTCGGTCAGGTGTCCGCCCACAACATTGCAGTCCTTGCCGGAGAACGAAGCGTGCAGATGAAGATACGGCTTGCCGTCCTTCCTTGTCAGGTTGCCGAGCATGGAAACGATCTCCATCGGTTCTTCAAATGTTTTGGGGATATACTCCCCTTTTTCAAGGTCGTAGCAGCCGACCGTGGCTCGGCTCGACGCTCCGATGCCGTTGATTTGGGCAAAGCCGATATTCTCCTTTTCGCCAAGCTCCAGCAGCGACGCAATGATATCCTCGCCGACGCTCAGCCTTACGCCGATCGTATTTCCGTATTTTTTATAGTGCATAATGACCGTCCTTTCCCGACATTTCATGCCGATTGAAATTGACAAATTCTCAGTAACCGCCGAAAATCGTGCGGTATTGCCTTAAATAAATAATAATATATACTCAAATAAAATTCAAGCGTTTTTTTAGAGTGCGGTGTTGCCTTAAAATTTTTGCATCGGCGCAAAGGGATTGACAAAAGCGCAAAATAATTATATTATAGGTATACCGAATAACAGGAGGGAAAAATCAATGAATAACGAAACAGGCAGACAGCTTATCAAATCGGCAACCGCAGTTCTCTGCGTTGCGGGCGTTTGCATATCAGCGGTGATCTCAACCGGAAAAATCGCCGACACGATCAAAACAACGGCAGCATCAGCCCAGACCTATCAGAGCGATTCCCCGATCGGCGACAGCGTTCAGACGGACGAAGCCGTTATTGATACCGGCACGGGTGCGGACATTGCAGCCGATCCTTCGGCAACGGAGCAGACGGACGCCGCTCAAGCCGACGCAGCCCAACCGGCGGACACAGGCTCGGCGCAGCAAAGCTCCGGCAGCTCGGCAGCTTCGGCTCAGAGCGCAACCAAGCAGAGCAGCTCAAGCAAGGAGATGAGCAAGGCCGAGATCATCAACTATTGCAACACGGCTCTCAACAAGGCGAAAGCAGCCAAGGTCGGCTACAATAAGAAAATGGTCAGAGAGGTCAAGGGCAGCACCGACGGCATTTCTCCGAGCCTTATCAAGCTCGTTGCCGCCAACAAGAGCACAACGATGAAAAAGGGCAGCGACGATATTAAGGACGATTTCCCGGCGGCAGGCTACGACTGGTCGAGCAAGCTCAGGGAGCAGGATGTCGCAAACGCCACCATCAAGACGAACGGTCAGTATTACGAGATCAAGCTCACCCTCGGCAAGGAGCAGAACCCCGCAAAGGGCGAGGCAAGCAGCTACGGCAGAGTAATGTCCGTTATCGACGCAGCGGAGGCAGGCAACATGGTCCCCGGCATCAAGTCCATCAACATGAGCTACCATGACGGCTATGTTTACGCCAAGGTCGATTCAAAGACAGGCAAGCTCGTTTCGGCAGAGTTCTCCGCCTCGGCAGATATTCAGGCGAAAATCTCCATCTTCGGCGATGTCGCCGTCAAGGATATCGTCAGCACCGAAACCTTCACCAACATCGTTTGGTAAAAATAAAAACAATAAAAACAAATATCATCGAGCTTGTCAATGCTTGGCCGGTTCAAAATTCTTCTTGACAAATTAGGGCTCATGGCATATAATAAAGATACAAAGAGTGGTGCTACCGATAGACGGTTACGCCCTCATAACAAGTTTACAGAAATAAACCGCTACTTTTGGACGAGGGGCGGTTATTTCTTTTTTACTGTATATATGTAACCTGTTGCAAAAAGCAGAATAACAGCCATTATGACAAGATACTCCATACAATCACCCCCTGACGAGGGCAAAGAGTGTAACCGCCTACCGTGAATGGTAGCACCACGAAAGTATTATATAAAATATCGCCGAGCTTGTCAATGTTTGGCCGGTTCAAAATTCTTCTTGACAAATTAGGGCTCATGGCATATAATAAAGATGCAAAGAGTGGTGCTACCGATAGACGGTTACGCCCTCTCAAAGTTGATTTAGAAATAAACCGCCTAAGTTTGGACGCTGGGGCGGTTATTTCTTTTTATATGCAAGGATTGCAACGAATATCGTCACAAGTCCGATAATTACAAGTGCGAAAGTAAATAAATTCTCGTATGTAACATACTGCATATGATCACCCCCTGACGAGGGCAAAGAGTGTAACCGCCTACCGTAAATGGTAGCACCACGAAAATATTATATAAAATATCGCCGAGCTTGTCAATGTTTGGCCGGTTCAAAGGCTTATTATTGATGCAAAATATTACGAAAACATAATGGCGACTAACTATGATAAAGAAAAAAACGCTCCGGGAATTTGTATCAGATTTTTACATATGTTAAAAATTATGATAGGAATAACACGGGCAATGTCGCCGGAATGCTCCTCTATGCTGAGACAGATAAGCAAACCGTTGACAGTGAATATCATATGAACGGCAATACAATCTCGGTCAAAACACTTGACTTGAATCGAGATTTCAAAGAGATTAGGCGGCAGTTGGATGATATTGTGGCAGTATACTTTATTTAAGTGCGTGCGTCAATTTGTGCGGGATTGACAATATTTTTTAAATTATTGACTTTATTGACTTTATTGACTGACATATGTTAAAATAAATTGTGTAAAATCAGTAATTTGGAGTTGATTTGATGAGGAAGAAGTTTGTTTGTATAATCTGCTTTTTAATGATTTTTTCTTTATTTTCGTATGGTGACTTAATCAAAGTATACGCAGAAAACGGAATAACAACGGGCGTTGAAACCTCCTCGGCGGATGTGAGTTCGTCGTCGGAAAGCGTGTTTAGTTCCGCTGTTGTAAACGGATATCACCATTATCCGAACATTGCATACGGCGGATCGGCGTTTGCCGCTTTGAATGCCGCAGAATCGAGCGGCACATATGTATTCAACACAAACAACTCCGTACAGACAAGAGAAATGTCGGATTCCGACGCTCCGATTGCAACATATTATGTTGATGTTACAAAATCAACCACAATAAGCATCCCTCTGAGCTTTACAATTCTCAATAAAGATTATTGCGACAGCATGAATTATGCGCTCGGTGCTTCGGATTCAAGCTATAAATTCGATTGTGAGGGTCAGCAGTTCGTAAATGACCAGGCTGTAGGATATTCCAAGGTGCATTATCTCAGCGGCCCCGCTCCGACAAAAGCAGGTCAAAGCATTGAGATTTTGGCCTTAATGTGGACGGATATTGCCCAGAATTCAACCTATTCCGCATCAACTTATATTCATGCTCTGTCAAAAATAAAAATCAGAATTATCGGTTGCGGTGCAAGCACCGTTGAGGGCACGGCAACGGTTACAAGCAGGTGTTCAAGAAACTATCCCGATGTATATACCACCGACAGAACCTTAAAGGTTTATAATGTAAACAGCGGAAACGACGCCGAATATGTAAATATGGCGGACGGAGGCGTCAGCCTTACAAACACTCATTTTCCGGTGTATTCAGCGGCATATGCATATGCGTATGTTGATTCATCAAAATATACTGATCTTAATCAAACGGATATCGAGTTCTCTCACGATGTTCAGGCTCTATGCGGCAACGGCGGCTGGTCGTGGACAGATGTGCTTGTCGCAAGCGATTATTCAACATATTCAACCTCACGGAAATTGAATTACACGGTTGCTTCGTCCGATTATGTTTCGCCCATATACACTATGCCATTTAAGCTGAACGGAAAAGTTCCGTCCGCAGGCGAATCGGCTGTCATTACGGTAACAAGCCGTTGCAATTCGCTCGGACATAGCTCCCCGGAACAAATTTTTTATAATTCGGACGCAAAAATAATTCTTACCGTTTACGGAATCGACAAAACCGAGCTTAAAACGATGATCGAAACAAGCGTGGACGATAATTCCCCGGAGGATAACTATGCGGTTTATCTGTCGGCATTAGAGAAAGCTAAATCCGTTTACGACGAGCCTACCGCCTCACAAAAGGAGATTGATGAAGCGAGGCTTGCATTGGAAAGCGCAATATTAAATCTTCACGCCGTTCCGCAAAATAAGCTTTCGCTGAAATCTGATTCAAAATTAACCTTGAAGGACAATCTTTTATATGGTGATTTTTCAAGAATAACCTCTTTATCGGAGCAGCTTGAAAACAGCGATCCGGTCTTTTTCTCGGCGGATGGTAAAGAAATTCCGGAGCCGGAAATCATCAAAACGGGCATAAGAATTGCGGTCAAAACGGACGGTGAAGTGTCAGATTATGCCGATATATCGGTATTGGGCGATGTAACGGGAGACGGTATAGTTGACGGGCAGGATTCCGTTGCGGCAGATTTGATCGTTAAATTCGGAAGTGACAAATATGCCGATTGCTATGTTAAAGCCGCAGACATAAATTCAGACGGCAGAGTAGCCGATTATGATGTAAACTGGTTGCGTGATTACGGCGTATACCTTGCCGAAAACCCGGCAAGCATAACCCCCGACTGCATCGGTAAGAACGACATAGTTGTTTCAGCCGACGGAGATGACGCTTTTGACGGAACATATCAATATCCGCTTTCAACGATCTACGGTGCAAAGGAATTGGCAAAAACATTAAAAAATAATGTTTCCGAACCGATCACGATATGGATTCGCGGCGGAACCTACAGATTTTCCTCTGCGTTAAGCTTTACATCGGACGATTTGGAAAATGTTACATACAAGGCATTCCCGAACGAAAAGGTTGAATTTTCCGGAGCTGAACAAATAAGCGGCTTTACGGAAACAACCGTAAACGGAGTTAAAGCCTTTGTTACAAACTACAGCTACAACGGAGATACGGACGGATTCAACACCCTTTATAACGGAAATATCAGGTTGAAAAGACCGACTTGGCCGAAAAGCGGTGAATTCAATGTTGCGAAAGTAAATTCCGACGATGCGCTTGTTCCGGGCGACTCATATTTTGCGCTTAATACGGCGTTTTATGCTCAGATAAGCGACCTGAATAACTTCAAAAATCTTGAAGATGTTGATGTACGCATGATGCATTGGTGGAAGGATGAGCTTTTGCCGATAAAAACCGTCGATATGTCAACGGGAAGAATAACCGTTCAAAAAGCGTCGTCTATGACGATTGTTCAGGGTGACAGATTCCTCTTTGAAAATGTTTTCGAGGCGCTCACTTCCCCCGGAGAATGGTATTATGACAGAGAAGATCAAAAGATATTTTATATTCCTTTTGCAGGGGAGGAAGCAGAAACAACCGTACTCAACTTAGGCAGTACAAATCAAATTGTTTCAATTAACGGTTGCAGCGGAATAAGCTTTGAGGGAATCACATTCCGTGACACCGACTGGCGAATGCAAAGCGGTGAAAATCCGAACGCACTCACCGGAGATCTGAAGTATTACTCCGACATGACGCAGGCTTGCTATGATGTTCCCGGTACGATCGACATCAAAAACAGCGAAAACATAGTGTTTAAAAGCTGCGATTTCCGAATGATAGGCTCGTCGGGAATAAAGTTCGGCAACGGCACAACAAACTGCTCCGTTGTTTCGTCCCTCTTCCAAAATATCGGCGGAAATCCGATTTATATCCGAGGTGTAAACGATGCGAATTCTTCGGATAAGACCCACAATATTGATGTTAAGGATTGCCTGATCGAAACCTATGGAAGAGTGTTTAACAACGCAGTCGGTATATTGCTTATACATGCCTATAATTGTAACCTTGAAAACAACGAGATCCATGACGGATATTACACGGGTATTTCCTGCGGTTGGGTGTGGGGCTATGCTGACAATATCTCAAACAACAACCTGATAGCTAACAACCTTATATATGATATTGGTCAAGGCTGGCTCTCAGACATGGGCGGTATTTACACGCTCGGAATGCAGCCTGATACGGTGATAAGGAACAATGTTATTTACAATGTCGGTTGCAGCAACGATTCAGCCGGTTACGGCGGTTGGGGAATATATCTTGACGAAGGCTCAAGCGGAATCAGCGTCACGCAAAACCTCGTCTACAATTGTTCCTCCGACGGATTCCACCAGCATTACGGAAAATTCAACAACATATACAATAATATTTTTGCACTCAACGGTGAAGCTCAAATGAAATTGAGCAAGGTTGAATCACATCCGTCGTTCTATGCCGCAAACAATATCCTGCTTGGCGACAACACATCAATGTATGCAAATTGCGAGCAGAATTCTTTTGGCGACAGCAAAAATATTTACTGGGATATTACAAGGAAGGACAATGTATATTCCGGATCGCTCAATAAATCCGATGTACAGGATAAAGGATTTTATGTTGACGGAATATTTGCCGATCCGATGTTTAATGATCCGTACAGCTTCGATTTCACCTTCAAATCCGACGAAACAATAAGCCTGGCGAATTTCACAAAATGGGATTATTCAACAGCCGGAACGATTACCGATTTCCAATCACGCTTCGGCGGAAGCAATACGGACGGAAAAACCGTAACAGTGACCTCTACGCATAACTTTTACAATGTTGCTGCCGGCGGTTCAAAATTTACGGTTTACGGTGCCGATGCCGTGAGCGCAGAGGAGTATAGCTTTAACAGCGATGTCACTGCCGTAACACGAGATATGAATGACGCCGACGCACCTGTTGCAACATTTTATATTGACACGCAGAAAAATGACAGCGTTAAAATTAAACTCGGATTTGAGATCATCAATAAAGACTATTGCGACATAATGAATTATTGCTTCGGCGTTAACGACAACAGGTACTCAACCTCCGCAGCTGCGCAGGTCTTTGTAAACAACTGCGGTACGGGAACGAAACGGGTAAATTATCTTACGGGATATGCGCCGCAAAAAGTCGGTGAAACCGTTGAATTCACGGCAACGCTTTGGACCGATATGGCGCAGAATAAAACATATTCATCAACATCGTTTATTCATGCCGGAGCAAAAATAAAAATTCGCTTAGTCGGAGTTTGATTATCGGCCTTGCCCAATTGCCGCACAAAAATTCTATACTGAATATCCGGTAACAGCCGAATAATTTTTACCGACTGCTCCTTCGAGCAATCGTTTTGAAAGTCATTGCTTTGCTCAGGCGTTCTTGAATTTAAATCCTGTCATCAAGCGTCAGGTGTTTGTTTTTCTTCGTTTTTTTCATAGTCCGAAACCTCCTTTTTCCCGGACTAAATTCTATCATTTTTTCTTTTCCATGGTAAATTTCATCTCAAAGTCCACTGTGGAATTTACTTCATCGCAAAATGAGCAAAATGACTCATCGCTGTATTGACAAAACGGCAACTGTTGTGTATAATATAACAGTTGCCGCACATAAGCCGGTGTGGCGGAATAGGCAGACGCAAGGGACTTAAAATCCCTCGGTGGCAACATCGTACCGGTTCAAGTCCGGTCACCGGCACCAACGAAATCCTCGTAGAATCAACATTCTTCGGGGGTTTCTTATTTTTTACCCTTAGATTTTTTGTAATTTTCTAACAGATTTCTAACATGTCATTGATGATGGATGTCAGCTTATCTTTGGATCTTGTTTGGATATGGCTATAAATATCGGCTGTTGTACTAAAATTACTATGCCATGCCCATGCTTGCACCGTTTTCATGCTTGCTCCGTTCTCAAGCAAAAGTGTAATGTTGCTATGCCGTTACGGTATAATAACGACAAACGGAAAAAGCCTTGATTTTCAAGGAGTTTTGGCGTTTGCCGTCACGGATTCAATTCCTTTTCCACATTGAAATCTGACGAGAAAATCTGTCGAAATAGGAGGCTGTTTCTAAAAAGACAAAATTGAATAATGCCAGCGGCCCGGTATCTGCCAGGCCGCTGGTTGCCGTGGGCGTCTCACTTTAACCGGTGGGCGCCCTTTTTTCATACCCATTTTCAAAGGAAAGGAGGTCTTGCAATGGCCGTATTCAGAGTTGAAAAAACGAAAGACTTCACCATCATGTGCAACCATCATCTGCGGAACACGGAGCTGTCTCTGAAAGCCAAAGGGCTGCTCTCCCTTAGCCAGAAGAAGTTTGGCCTGTCGGATACGAATCTTCATTAGATACACCGCAGGAGTAAATCCGGTGTATCGCTTGAATTCAGAAAATAGCAGTG
>CAVJDU010000026.1:0-30464 GCA_963648385.1 uncultured Coriobacteriaceae bacterium
CATGTGAGTGGCTCATATTTAAAATAGTATGTATTGCCTGTATAATAACCGTTATCGTATTGATATGAATTTGATGCAGACAATGTGTCGCATGTCCAATATGGTCGATACTGATTTATTTTTACAGCACGGTATTTGTTGCCATTGTAAGTGATGTCTTTATATAGCATCATATTTTCAACGGGCTTTATCTCGCCGTCGCGATATGAGCCTGTACCTGCATAGTAGTTGTAATCTACCCAAGCAACGGCTTCACCGGCTGCCTCTATCGCTGCGATAAGGTCGCTGTCGGTAACCTTACTCTGCGGATATGAACCGTAGGTAATTGTGTCACCCACGCTGTATGACGAGATGTCCTTTGCGCTTGCTTTCTGAGCAAAATCAATTCCGCTCATCGGCGAAATGCCGACAAGCATGACCGCAACAAGCAATGCTGCAAGAATTCTTTTTACTGTTCTTTTCATTGTCTTTCCTCCAATTTCTCATAATATTTTCTGCCTTATATATAAAAACAACCCGACAAGGCTCGATTCACAAGCCCTGTTAGGTTGGTTAAGCGCAATTTGTTATTTTTTCGAAAACCTTCATTCTTATGTCAACCCCTTCTCATGGATTATTATACCACTTTTTACGCTTTTGTCAATAAAAATATTAAGAGGTTTTTGAGATACTTCCAATATTGTATGATTCAATAATACTGTTTTGCTCTTGATTTTTTAGGACAAAATGGTGTACAATGTATTTCGGATTCATAACCGTTTAGCGGTTACATAATGAATCTACAAAGTCAGTTCGTGACAATCCTGACTTGAGGCAATACAGTACAAGTGAAATGTGCCTTGCCACACAATTCGCATATTTCAATTTGTGCGCTGTTGCCCTAAAACAAAACTAAGTAACTGCTGATTAAATCTAAGCACCTTTTTCGGCGGCTACACAAGGAGCACTATCATGAAAAAAATGAAAAAGAGTACGTTGTATACCGTACAAGCAGCACTGATCGCAGCGATTTATGCAGCATTGACTTACGCCGTCGCACCGCTTTCTTTCGGCGCAACACAGTTCAGAATTTCCGAAGCACTGACCGTTTTGCCGGTATTCACTCCGGCGGCTATCCCGGGACTTGCGGTAGGCTGTATCATCGCCAATATCGGCAGTCCTTACGGGCCGATCGACATTGTACTCGGAACGGTCGCAACGGTTCTTGCCGCAGTGATGACAATGCTTACAAGAAACATCAAAATAAAGAACCTTCCCCTGCTCTCGATGATTTTTCCGACTGTTTTTAACGGGATAATTATTGGAGCGGAAATAATGATGTTCACGCCCGGACAGGCAGGTATTGTCGGATTTTTCACTTCGGCTGCCGGAGTTGCGCTCGGCGAGGTCGTTGTGTGCTACACTCTCGGAATTATGCTTTATATCGGACTTGACAAAGCCAAAGTTTTCAAAAAGCTCGGTGATTGAATGAAAATAGGATTTTTGATAAAAAATCTCTCCTCCGGCGGAGCGGAAAGAGCGACTGTTTCTCTTGCAAATTATTTTGCGCTTCATTCTCAGGAGGTCGTGATTATTACATTTAACGGCAGCAGCAGTTTTTATCCGCTTGAAGATCTTGTAACCGTTCATACTGCCGATTTTGGTGAGCTCGAACAATCGACCTCACTCAAAAGGATTTTCGGTTCAATAAAAAGAATCCTAAAAATCAGAAAGCTTGTTAAGTCGCAGCAGCTCGATATTCTTATCGGCATGAGCTTTGCCATGACATGGTACACAGTGCTTGCAACGATGTTTACAAAAACAAAATCCGTCGGTACGGAACGAAGCAATCCCTACAGATACAAAGCGACAAAGGTCAACACATTTCTGAGAAAATTCTTTTATTATTTCACGGACGGCTATGTTTTTCAAACACGCAGAGCCGCAGAATTTTTCGGCAGCAAAAAGAAGGAACGGGACATAATCATTCCGAATGCAATATTTAACGAAACGATTTATACACTCTCCCCTCCTGCCGAGCGAAAAAAAATAATCTGTGCAACGGGCAGGCTGATAAAGCTGAAACGGTTTGATATGCTGATCAACGCATTTGCGAAAATCGCACGCCGAATTCCCGACTATATGCTGCTCATTTTCGGCGAAGGCGAAGAAAAAAATAGCCTTGAAAATCAAATCGAGCATCTCGGATTAAAGAATCGAATTATTCTCGCCGGCACAGATCCGCAGGCAGTTAAATTTGTCAATCATGCGTCCGTATTCGTTCTTTCGTCCGATTATGAGGGAATGCCAAACGCTTTGCTTGAAGCTCTCGCAATGGGCGTCCCTTGCGTTTCGACACGCTGCGAAATGGGGCCCGACGAGCTGATTGAGGACAGAGTGAGCGGAATTCTTACAGATGTAGAAAACTGCGAACAGCTTGGCGAAGCAATGCTTGAAATTATCGAGAATCCCGATTTTGCAAAGAAGCTTTCCGAAAACGGAAGAAAGCTCCTGAAAACACATTCGATTGATAACATCAGCCGTCAGTGGCTCGATTATCTGAATCGTATATAAAAAGCCCTCAAAGCTCTGTCTTAAACGATTTGAGCTTTGAGGATAATTTTTTTATTTAATTATATCCCTAACATGATTTTCGGTGTTCATCAATTCATCAATTATCATTCTCTGATATTTTGTGAACTTCTTTTGGTCGCAGGAGCGTGACCAGAGGCTCATCGGCACGCCGACCTTGTTCATGTGATACTTTGCCGTCTGAGGATAAGCAAGGCTCTCGATAAATGACGAAAGTGTGAGAAAGCCTTGAACCCTTTCAGCTTTTTTTGGTTCATTTTCATAATTTTCGCATACCCATGCATATAAATCCGGATGAAAGTTACCCATAACTCCGGAAAAGCCCGCCGCACCGTGTCTTAGAGTATAAAGAAATGTCTGTGAATTGGCGTTAAAGAGCTTAATGCTTGTTTCTTTGAGCTGTCCAAGCCTTGCATCGAGAACATCCGGATCGCAGCATGTATCTTTGATAAAGGCAAATCTGCCGGTAGAGATACACCAATCAAGAATTTTAGGAGTGAGCAACCTTTTATAGGGATACGGACATTCGTAAATACCGATCGCGATGTCCTCGGGGAGCTTTGAAAGCAAATATTCGGCATTCTTTATCCAAATATCATCGCCGTCGTTATGAAGGTCAAGTCTGTTGCTGACCCATACAATTGCATCTACACCGGTTTGTGCCATAGCTGTCATTTCCTTGATCTGAGCGTTCATATCGTCGGAGTTGTGACCGGAAGCAACAACGGAAACATTTTTACCGCTTGCCTTGACCGTTTCAACAACAGTTTTTGCTATTTTAACCTTTTCTTCAAGCGAAAGATAGACCATCTCGCTTGACTGACAAACGGCAAAAATTCCGGTGCAGCCGTTGTCAATGTACCAGTTGGTAATATTCTTAACCGCCTCATAATCAACCGTGTTGTCGTCATGAAACGGCGTTATCATAGTCGGGTATGTTCCCCTGTTGATATCCTTCATCGTACAGCCTCCGTATTCGGTTGTTATTCTGCACCTGTGCGATAGTGTACAAGAATGCTCAAGCTGCCGCATATTTTCAGAAAACAACGATTTCATTTATTATAAATCATAAAAGATAAAAAATCAATTCAAAATTCAATAACTGACAAAAAAGTAAAAATATATTGTTGAAATTGTTCGATGAAGTATGCTATAATACAAATAATCATTTAGAGTATTGGATGTGATCTTAAATGAAGTGTCCGTTTTGCGGCTACTCCGAAAGCAAGGTTATTGATTCCCGTCCTACCGATGAGGGCGAAAGAATTCGCAGAAGGCGGGAATGCATGAATTGCGCAAAAAGATTTACCACCTATGAAATAATCGAAAGCGTTCCGATAATCGTTGTCAAAAAAGATAAATCAAGAGAGGCTTTTGACCGCAACAAGCTTTTCAACGGCTTGCTTCGTGCGTGTGAAAAGCGTCCGGTTTCGATTGAAACAATTGAAAAAATCGTTGACGAAATTGAGACAACGCTCCAGAATTCCCTCGACCGTGAAGTTACTTCGATCCATATCGGTGAGCTTGCGATGGATAAGCTTAAAGACACGGACGAGGTCGCATATGTTCGCTTTGCCTCCGTCTACAGGCAGTTTAAAGATATAAACACTTTTATGGATGAGCTTGCAAAGCTCCTCGGCGAAAAAAATAAATAAGCGAGATGACCGATTTATGAAAAAGAAAAAAAATACTGCTCTCAAGGTCGGTTTGGGCGTTACGGCGGCCGTTTTGGCGGTTGCGGACTATGCCTGCGACTATGCGATCAAGCGCCCCGACCCTGCGAAAAAACAAGTGCCGGAAACCCGTGAGATGTACATAAAGCGTGCCGATATCAGACGCCAAAACAACCAGAAGCTTTATGATCTTAACCCCGAGGATTTAACAATAAAAAGCATCTCCGGGCTTGACATGAAAGCTTGGTATCTTCCTGCTGAAAAGGAAACAAAGCGTTTTGTTATCTGTGTTCACGGCCACAAGTGTAACGGTCCCGACGAATTCAGCCATATGATGCCGTTCTATCACTATGACCTCGGCTATAACTATCTTCTCCCCGACCTTACGGGTCACGGCAGAAGCGAGGGAAAATATATCGGATTCGGCTCGTTTGACGCAAAGAATATACTTCTCTGGGTCGATTATCTTATCAATCGCTTCGGTGAGGATATCGAGATAATTCTCCACGGAATCTCAATGGGAGCTGCAACGGTTCTCAACTGCAACGAAATTTCGCCGCCGAACCAAGTCAAAATAATTATTGAGGATTGCGGCTTCACGAGTACAGAGGCCGTAATGAACAATACTCTCAAGGGTATGATAGGCTTCAAGTTTATGCCGATCGTTAAGCTCGGCAGCCTTGTCAGCAAGATCAAGGCAGGATATTTCTTCTCGGAGAGCGATCCGCTTAATAACATGAACAAGGCAAAGAACCCGGTTCTGTTCATTCACGGCGAGGAGGACACATATGTCCCGTTTGAATACGGCAAACAGCTTTATGACGCTTGTCCGACGCCGAAGGATTATCTTTGGGTTCCGAATACCGTTCATGCATTCAGCTACTATAACGCTAAGGATGAATATGAGCAAAAAGTCAAAGATTTCATTGCGAAATATATGGATAAGAAACAGGAAGGCGTAACTGCCTAAAAAAGGGCACTGATGTGCCCTTTGATTTTGGAGGAAAATATGGAATATAAGGATTTATCGAAGGAAAAACTGTTAGAAACAAAGAAGGAGCTTGAAGCCCAGTATGAAGCATTTAAGGCAATGGGACTTAAGCTTGATATGTCACGAGGCAAGCCGAACAAAGCCCAGCTCGATCTGACAAACGATATGCTTGATACGGTCAACTCATCAAGCGATATGTTCGCCTCGGACAGAACAGAAACAAGAAATTACGGCGGACTTACAGGCATTCCCGAGTGTCGCAGGCTTATGGCAGAAATAGTTGATGTTGACGAAAAAAATGTCATTATCGGCGGCGTTGCAAGCCTTACTCTCATGTACGACTATATTTCACAATGTATGGTTTTCGGCTGCGGCGGAAACGAGCCTTGGATCAAGCAGGGCGAAATCAAATTTCTTTGCCCCTGCCCCGGATATGACAGACATTTCGGAATTCTTGAACATTTCGGCATCAAGATGATCAATATAAAGATGAACGGCGACGGTCCGGACATGGATGCCATTGAAGAATACATCAAAGACGAGAGCGTTAAGGGCCTTTTCTGCGTTCCCAAATACTCAAATCCCGACGGAATCACTTTCTCCGACGAGGTAGTACGCCGCTTTGCCGCCTTAAGGCCTGCGGCAAAGGATTTCAGAGTAATCTGGGACAATGCATATATCGTTCATGACATCAACGACACACCGGACACACTTCTCAACATCTTTGACGAAGCAAAAAAATGCGGCAGCGAGGATATGTTCATCGAGGTTATTTCAACTTCAAAAATAAGTTTTGCTGGCGGCGGCGTATCAGCAATTATCGCCTCTGACGCTAATATTGCCGAGATCAAAAAACGCATGGGTATCCAAATCATTTCAAACGATAAAATAAACCAACTGCGACACGCAAGGTATTTCAAAAATCTTGACGGAATAAAGGCTCACATGAAAAAGCACGCCGCAATTCTCAAGCCAAAGTTTGATACAGTTACCGACGGGTTTGAAAAAGCCTTTGACGGCACCGGAATCGCAAGCTGGAAAAAGCCGAACGGCGGATATTTTGTCAGCCTGTTTGTTATGAAAGGCTGCGCAAAACGGGTCGGCGAACTTTGTAAGGATGCCGGACTTACGCTCACAACAGTCGGCGCAACATATCCCTATGGCATTGACCCGGACGACAGTAACATCAGAATTGCACCGTCCTATCCCGATGTTGATGAGCTTCAAAAAGCCGTTGAGCTGCTTTGCATCTGCGTTAAGCTTGCTGCTGTGGAAAAATTAACGGAAGAGTGATCTTATGAACAAGCCCTTATATGAAGTCAGAGAATTTCATAACTTCAGAGAGCTACTAAATCAAAGCGAGGAGCTTTACGGAAACAGCCCTGCATTTAAAATAAAAAATCAAATCGGTCAGATTCTCGACATCAGCTATACACGCTTTAAAGCCGATGTTGAGGCTCTCGGAACGGCATTGCTTGCCATCGGTCTTGGAAATGAAAAAATCGCCGTTGCGGGAATGAACAGCTATAAATGGTGCACAAGCTACCTTGCGGTAGGTTGCGGCGTCGGCGTTGTTGTTCCGACCGACAAGGAGCTACCGTTTGACGATATTCTCAGCATACTGACCGTATCCGAAGCGAAAGCGATCATCTTCGATAAAAAATTCGGAGAGAAGCTTTTGGATAACCGAGATAAGCTGCCGAAAAATCTTCTGCTCATATCCATGGAGCAGTCGAAAGACGCAGACGGAATACTTTCATATGATACTCTTTTAAATAAAGGCTATCATCTCATCGGCAAGGGCAATTCGGATTATCTTGACCGTGATGTTGAGGGTAACAAAATGACCGTTCTTCTCTTTACCTCCGGCACAACCGGAATGTCGAAGGCGGTTATGCTCAGCGCCGATAATATCTGCTCCGATGTCAGGGCAATCATGGGCTTTGTCAAAATCAACAAAGGCGAACGAATTCTTTCTATTCTTCCGATCCATCACACTTATGAATGTACCGTTACTTTCCTCTGCTGTCTCTATGGCGGCGTTACGATCTGCTTCTGCGACGGACTGAGATACATCACCAAAAATCTTGAAGAATATAAACCGAACATCTTAATTGTTGTACCGCTTGTACTTGAAAAATTTTACAAACGAATAATGAAAGCCATTGCCAAGGAGCGTGGCGGTGCGGCTAAGGTTGCGCTTGCAAGTGCAATAACAAGAGCGGTCGGCGTAACAAAAATGGATGTTTCGAGCCTTTTCTTCGGCAAAATCAAAAAAGCCTTTGGCGGCTCGATAAGACTGATAATTTCAGGAGCTGCCGGAATTGACCCGGAAATTATAAAAAACATGAACCGTTTCGGCATACAGACATTTCAAGGCTACGGTCTGACCGAATGTGCGCCCATCGTCATTTGCAACAGCGATAAGGATAACAAGTATGATTCCATCGGCAAGCCCATCCCCTTTGTTGAAGCAAAAATTATCAATCCGGATGAAAACGGCATAGGCGAGATTTGCATAAAAGGTCCTATGGTAATGCTCGGGTATTACAAAGATCCGGAAGCGACAAAGGCAACCTTTGACAAAAACGGTTGGTTTCATACGGGCGACTTAGGCAGAAAAGATAAGGACGGGCACTACTACATCTGCGGTCGCTGCAAGAGCGTTATCGTTACAACAAACGGCAAAAATGTTTACCCGGAGGAGCTTGAAAGTATGCTTCTCAAGGAAAACGCCGTTAAGGAATGTATCGTCACCGGAAGAGACGACGAACGGGGAAACACAATTGTTTACGCAAGGATCTTCCCCGACCTCAAGTCCATCGCCGCAACCTACGGAAACAGAAATATTACCGATAAGGAAATCAGCAAGGCGGTTTCCGAAGCTGTCAAAAGCGTTAATTCTCAGGTTGTCAGCTATAAATCCATCAAAAAATTTGAGATCATCAATAAGGAGTTTGAGAAAACGACAACATCGAAGATCAAACGAAATCAGTAATAAATAATTTCCCCTCCTCATATCAATTTGATGAGGAGGGATTTTTATGTCAAAAAACAAACGCAGAAAACCCGCTGCGGAGTTTACGGGGATCGGCGGCATAGTTATAAACATTCTGATCGGATCGCTTTTGAATATAATTATTTTCTCGGCATTGTGTGCCGTCTGCTCTTTTTTATGCCTTAAAACGGATATTGATTCACAAAATTACAAATATTTCATTTTCATCAGCTGCGCCGTTGCAGGCTTCTGCGGTGGATTCAAATCTGTCGGCACGATTCGCAAAAACGGACTTTTGCTCGGTGCATTAAGTGCCTTGCCCGCTTTTTTTATTATTTTTCTTATCTCATCAATAATCTCTCGAACGGGAATTTCAATGTCCGGTTGGATCGCAGCCGGCGTCATGGCTTTATTCTCCGCAGTCGGCGGGATATTGAGCGTGAACAAGCGAAGATAATTATTTGCAGGAAAATCCCATAATGATTCGGATAAACAACTTTAGGTAACCGCTGATTAAATCGGCGGTTATTTTAGTTAGAGCAGCACCGAACAAATTGAGGTGTGCGATATTGTATTAGCAAAGATCATCAAACATTCCGAAACCTGCCACCTCACTTGTCGGCAAGGAAAAAACGATTGCCTGCGCTTCGGTATTCGAACCGGCCTTTTCTAAAATTGAGCGCATAATATCAGATTTTTGCTCTTTTTTCGCTACTATAAGGATAACCTCTTTTTCGCTTGCGATGGAAACATTGTAGAATTTATCCTCGTTTTTACCGCCCTCACCCTTACCGTGAAGAACAGTTCCACCCGTCGCTCCTGCCGCTCTCGCCGCATTCATAACCATATCCATTCTACCCTCATTTGCAACGGCAACAATCAGCTCATATGACGGGTTAAATTCGGGCTTGCTTCCGATCGAATGAGCGTTTGCATTCAGCATTTCCATTGTCCTTTTTCCTCCTATGCTTTTTATCGGAACAGAGACGACGATTCCGTGACCAGGCACTCCGATAAACATTTTTTTCTTCTGTTCCTTTATAAATTCTTTCAGCTTATCATTATCCGCAACCGAGAAAACAATGCGCTTTTCGTTGCTTTCAAGTCCGAGCAGATCCAGCATACTTCTGACTGCCGTTCCCCTGCCCCTGAGAATAACATTTATCGGAAGTTCAAGCTCCCGGCAAATCTTTTTCAAAACTCCAACATTATCGGGATTGCATATTGAAATCACAAAATTCATATTGCGTTTTCCTCCCAAAGCTCAACTATATCGTAATCGCCGAATTCGACCGCCGATCTTCTCTCGGCTTTTCTGTCTCTTACGGTATAGAAAAGTCCGAATGACTGAATTGTTATCAGCGGCATCATCGCAACCATAGCGACTGCACCGAAAGCGTCCTTAAGCACATCGCCGCCGAGCGCAATGCTTGCACCGATAAAAAACTGAAGCATAAATGTAGCCGTCATCGGTCCCGAAGCTACTCCGCCGGAATCGAATGCAATTGCGGTGTAAATATCCGGCACAAAAAACGAAAGCAGCAGCGCCAAAGCGTATCCCGGAACAAGAAACCAGAGAATAGAGATTCCTGTCATCACCCTGAGCATGGCGATTCCCATAGCGACCGCTATTGCAGCAGAAAGGCTGAGCTTTATCGCCTTCCCCGAAATCGCCCCGGCGCTGACCTCCTCAATTTGATTTTCAAGCACGGCAACAGCCGGCTCGGCCGAAATTATAAACCAGCCGAAAATCATAGCCAGCGGGATCATAATGTATTTTGTCCAACCCTCGGCAAGCACCGCTCCCAGCACCGAACCGAGCGAAGAAAAGCCTACATTGACGCCAGTCAGGAAAAACACAAGACCTGCATAGGTATAAATAAGACCAACGCAGATTTTTGCGAAGCTGCGCCTTGAAATTTTCAGGATCAAGAGCTGCAAAAGCAGAAATATTCCTATAATAGGCAAAAGTGAAACGGCAACCTCGCCCATATATTTCGGCAGCTCAGTCAAGTAAACCTTGCCAATCTCGCTTGTACAGTTAAAGGAAAGCAAACTGACATCGACAACCGCATCGACTCCGGGATAGAAAAATCCAAGCACCAAGACCGCAAGTATCGGACCTATCGAGCTTAGCGCAACCAATCCGAAGCTGTCCGCCTCCGCCTTATCGTCACTGCGGATATTGGAAACTCCTACGCCCAACGCAAGGATAAAAGGAACTGTCATAGGACCGGTCGTAACTCCGCCGGAATCAAAGGCAATGCTCAAAAATTTATCATCCGTAAATGCAGCCAAAGCAAAAACGATTGCATAGAAAACAATCAAAATTCGACGAAGCTTTATGCCCGTCAGAATTCTCACCATACAAACCGCAAGGAAGAATCCGACCCCGACGCCGACCGTTATCAACAAAACAAAATTATTGATATGCGGGACCGTTTCGGCAAGAACCTGCAAATCAGGCTCGGCAATCGTTACGGCGAAGCCGAATGCAAAGCTGACAAGCACGATCAACGACAGTTTTTTTGTTTTGGTCAATGCCGTTCCTATTTTATTGCCTATTTTAATCATTGAAGAATCCGCTCCGAGCGAAAAAAGACCGATACCGATAACCACCATTACCGTACCTATAAAAAAATTCAGCATCAGGTCTGTTTCAATAGGCGCAATGCTGAAGCATAACAATGTAACGATGGCGACTATGGGGATAACCGAACGAGTCGCTTCCTTGATCTTTTCCGTTACTGCGGATCGGTTTTTGAGTATAGTTTCTTTTTTCAAAAGCCTCACCAAACTTATATAATTTTTTGGACGATTTGTGTAACATCGCCTTAGCAACCGCTGATTATATCAAAATACAATAACCAAAAAAGGCGTTTGGTATTGTTCTTTGATTTAATCGGTAGTTACCTTATATAAATATAATACAAAATATTTATGATTTATGCAAGCGAAACAGAGAATGTTCAATATTTATTTACATTTGACTTTTTTTACATCAAGATTTATAATAAGTATAAATTATTGCAGCCCGAAAGGATAATTTTATGAAAATTGTTATAGCAGGAGCAGGCCACGGAGGTCTGGTTGCCGCAGCGAATCTTGCAAAGGCAGGATACGATGTAAGCGTTTATGAAGCGAAGCAGCGAAAAGAACTTGGTCATGATTGGGAAGATCGTTTCACCTTCGACCTGCTTTTGAATGCCGTCGGATCTGACAAGCTTCCAACCGGAAGCTGGCGTTACAGAGGCGACTGCGCATTTGTATCGCCGAACTATAAAACAAATATCGTTATCAACTACACGGATGAAAATCGTCAGAAAATTATGTGGCGCAAACCGTTGATAAATATGCTGATGGATAACGCCGAAAAAAGCGGTGTAAAGCTTAATTTCGGCACAGAGGTAACCTCTCCGATAGTTCGAGGAGGTCGTGTTGTCGGAATAAAAACATCGGCAGGCGATATTGAAGCTGACCTTGTTATTGACTCGGCAGGCGTTTTTTCTCCTGTTCGCAGCAAATTGCCCGAAAGCTTTAATATTGAGAAAAAGCCTAAGCGTGGCGATGTTTTCTATGCATACAGAGCTTATTATAACAAAACGAGCAATGAGATGCCGGAGATCCCTTTTGAGGTTTATCTCTGTCATGCAAG
Organism: uncultured Coriobacteriaceae bacterium; assembly: GCA_963648385.1. Classification (GTDB taxonomy): domain Bacteria; phylum Bacillota; class Clostridia; order Oscillospirales; family Acutalibacteraceae; genus CAG-488. The sequence goes on from CAVJDU010000026.1 coordinate 11,889, forward strand.
AGAGCAGGGACTTTCTTGGTGCTGTACAAACAATGACAGCGTAGATATACTTATCGGAAGAATAGACCCTCTTGATGAAAAAATGCTGCAAAAGCATATTGACAATTTTCGCAAAGCTCATCCGTACATCGGCTATGAAATTTTACATGGCGGCAATTACGGGGTAATCCCCGTTCGCCGTCCGCTTGCTTTGATGGTTGCCGACGGATATGCCGCAGTCGGCGACAGCGCCTTCATGACAACACCGATGAACGGAATGGGAATTGACCTTTCCATTCGAGCCGGCAGTCTGCTTGCTGACACAATAATCAAGAGCAACGGCGATGTATCGATTGAAAATCTCTGGAAATATAATCGTGATTTCCATTTGCTTTACGGTGCGGAAACTGCAAAAAACGAAGGCATGAAAAACGCACTGTTGAATCTTCCCGGAGAGGGTGTTGACTTCCTTTTCGAAAGTGCGGTTATCGAAGCATCCGACCTTGCCGGAGCAGGAAAAGATACCGATATAGTCAATCTTCTCGGCAAATTTGTAAGAGGAATGAAAAATCCCTCGCACTTTATGACTGTTATTGACGGGATCGCTCAGGGAACGGTTATATCAAAGCTGTTGAAGCTTGCTCCAGATGAATACAGCAGAGAAAGAATAACAAAATGGCAAAAGGAAATTCAGAGGCATGTAATAAAAATAAGCAGACAATAAGGGAGGATAGAAAATGTCACAGACTTTTAACAATATTTTGTTCCCGTTTCCGGTATGGATAAGGGCACTTCGTGGGCGGCATACGCATAAGGACATCGGCGGATTCCGCAAAAACAATTGGATGGCGGAAATAGACGGAGAAAAATTTATAAATGAGTTCTCCATTCCCGGTACACATGATTCTTGTGCCCTGTATGAACCGCTCAAAGAGCTTGCCCAGTGCCAAACTTACACGATTACGGATCAGCTGAATATGGGCGTGAGGTATCTTGATATCCGTGCAAATGTTGTTAAAAGCGACCTCGCTATATCCCACGGTCCTATTTTTCAGGGAATAATATTCGACAAAGTAATTGAGCAATGCCGTGACTTTCTACGCAAAAATCCGAGTGAAACAATTATAATTTCGCTCAAGCATGAGCTTGTTTCAAGAGATAAAAAGAATGAATTCAACTCGATTGTCATGAATAAACTTGAATCTGACAAAAAATTATGGTTCACCGAAAACCGCCTGCCAAAGCTTTCCGAAGTCAGAGGCAAGCTGATCCTCCTTAACCGTGTAAAGGGACTCGGTGTCGGAATCGACGCCTCGGAAAATTGGATTCACAACGGGATTTCAATGATTGAGCACAGCGATTTTTGCCTGCATATTCAGGATAAGTTCAAGCTTGAAACAATTGACGAAGCGTGGAATTTTGTGACGGCGCATTTCCATGAAATTCGCAAGGAGATTGAAGGAAAGATGACCCTTAGCATCAATTTCCACAGCGGCGTTCTCGGCTATCCTCACGTTTTGAGCGTCGCAAAATATGTGAATTCGGAATTCTTGCAGTTTTTCAGAAACAAAAAAGCTCATCTCGGCATCGCTGTTTTCGATTTCATCACACCGGAAATTTGCAATATGGTTATTGATTCGAACAAATGAAATCGGGTAAGAGAGTAAAATATCCAACCTTTCGCATTACCGTGCATATCGTTCGATATACGACGGTTTAATCTTATCGAGTGCATTGACTTGCACGCATCGGATTATTGATATCCCCTGCGTGCAAGTCTTTCGTTTGTTATGGTGCATTTTTGCCGACTTCTTTCTTCAATAACGCCGACATCTGCCTGTCAATATTCTGCTCCTTGCTCAATACCCGAATGTAACCGTAAACCATAATAACATTCATAAATATTTTTTAATTATTGAAAATTATTCTGTCAACTATCCTTTGAGCTGCCTTGCCGTCCGGCGTGCCGAAATTAGCAAAGTTAAAATCATATCTTCTCTTGCGATAGGTTTCCGAAACGGTACTGTTGATAAGATTGAGCAGCGTTTGAAAATCTTTTGCAACCGGACCTGGAACATAGCTTTCGTAGTCATAATAGAACGCTCGTTCTCTTGTGTATCGCTCAAGGTCGAAAGCGTAAAAATAAACGGGCTTGTCCTGAATCGCAAAGTCCATGCATATCGAAGAATAGTCTGTGATAAGAAAATCGCATAGCTTCATCAATTCGAGCGTATTTTCGTAATCGCAAGCATCTATCGCACCCTCAATTTTGACATCGGTGTGAACTTGCGGATGCAGACGAATCAGAAGCGCATATTCCTCACCGAACCTGTCGTTAAACGCCTGCACATCAAAATTTGCAAGTATGCGGCTGTCGTCAGCGGGATTGTCACGGAATGTCGGAGCGTAGAGCGCAAGCTTTTTTCCTTTGCACTCGGGGTGCTTCTTGTTAAATTCCGCCCTGAGCCGTTCAATATTTATCTCTTTGAAAAAATAATCCGAACGAGCCGAACCGAGCGGCAAAACCTTATATTCCGAAACGCCGAATGCTCCGGCATAAATCGGTGCGACTTCCTCCGATGAGCAAACAACATATGTCAGTTTTTCATTGCCCGCTTTTTCGAGTGCTCTGACATTTTCAGGCTGTTCAATATCAAGCCCGAATTTTTTAAAAGCTCCCTCGGCGTGCCAAAGCTGAGTTATAACTGCTTTTTTCGAAAGATGGAGCTTGCCAAGCGGCATGAAATTATCGTTAAGAAAAACAAATCCCGCCGTTGCAAGATGATAAACCTTGCAGGTAAAAAAAGAAATTGCTTTTTTCATTTTTTTAAAGATATTTGATCCGCCGAGCTTTAAGTCGCTGCCGGAAATCGGAACAATCCTAAATTCGTCACGGCGAATCGCTTCCTCCATAACAGCACCGAGACTGTCGTTAAAATTCTCATTATGCGGAGAAAGGAACACAATTTTATTCGGTTTTATTGGGAATATGCGAAACAGATTAAACATCATCGCATAAACAAAGTAAAAAAACTTTTTCATATGACTCTCCGTTTTTCCCCCTATCCCCCGAAAAATCATTTTCCGTTAACCATATCGTTATAGATGTCACAAACTTCGTTTACATCGCCTGAAGCGATGATCTGACCCTTTTGAAGAATTATCGCCTTGTCGCAAAGTCGCCTTACCTGATCGGTATTATGTGAAACAAAGAGAACGGTAACGCCCTTGTCAAACATACTCTTGACCTTGTTTTCGCTCTTTTGGCGGAACTTAGCGTCGCCGACGGAAAGAACTTCGTCAAGAATGAGCACCTCGGGTTCAACTGCCGTTGCAATTGCAAAGCCGAGCCTTGCCCTCATTCCCGAGGAATAGTTCTTTACGGGAACATCAATAAAATCCTTAAGCTCGGAAAATTCAACGATCTCGTCATATTTGCTCTCGATATATTTTCTTGAATAGCCCATCGTTGCACCGTAGAGGAAAATATTTTCCTTGCCGGAATAGTTGCTGTCAAAGCCTGCGCCGAGCTCCAAAAGAGGAGCAATAACGCCGTGCACCGTTACAGTGCCCTTCGTCGGCTTCAGAACGCCCGCAACGGTCTTGAGAAGCGTACTTTTGCCCGCTCCGTTAAAACCGAGAACACCGAGTCTTTCGCCTTTTTCAACGGTGAAAGAAATATCTCTCAGCGCCCAAAATTCCGTAAACATAAGCTGATGCTTAACGAGCTTCAAAAAATATTCTTTTAAATTATCAACCTTTTCCTTGTTCATATTGAAAAGGATGCTGACATTTTTAACTTCAATAGCCGGCTGACCCATAAAAACCATGTCACCTCTCAGATATAAAGGATAAATTTATCCTGATGCTTGTAGAAAACAACAAGTCCCAAAACAAGCGTTACAATCGAAATTGCGAAAGCATAAATAAAATGATGCCAGTTCCACATCGAACTGTAAAGAACGCAGGAGCGGAACATTTCAAGAATGCTGTATAGCGGATTCAGCATCAAAATCTTCATTACAATGGCGTTTACACCGCTTCTGTGAAGGGTTTTGAGGCTGTACATGATCGGGGTAACATAAAAGAGCATAAGCGTTATAACGCTGTAAATATACTCAATATCCTTGAAGTAAACATTGAGAACAGAGAGTATCAGGCCGATGCCGGTGCTGAAAATGCAAAGGAAAATAATCGGCACGAATGAAAGAAGAATATACCACGAAAGATGCAAATCGGGATACGCTCCGGTGAAGTGGTTTTGAATAAGAAAATATGCCATTACGAATACCAAAACCAGCAACGAAATCAAAAATGTTATAAAGGTCGAAAAAACATTGGAGATCGGATAAACATATTTGGGAACATAAACCTTTTTGAGAACGGAAGCACTGTTCCTTATCGACCTCATCGCACGGTTTGTGGACTGAGTGTAAAATTCATACAAAAGTCGTCCGGTAAGAAGATAGACCGGATAGCAAACGATACCGTCGCTCGCCTTGCCGAAAACCTTGGTGAAGATAAAAACAAGCACAAGCATTGTAAGAAACGGCTGAAGCATCGTCCAGAAAATTCCAAGGAAAGAGTTTCTGTATTGAAGCTTAACATTTTTTCGCACGATTTCCTGCATCAGGTATCTATATTTATATGCGTTTTTTGCATACTGTTTGAATGGAATTTTTTTAATTTTTTCTTCTTCCATCATATCACCTCATATTGTTTTCCACTTGTGAAAATATCTGAACATTGAATCAATGTGAACAAGCATAAGCCTGAGATTTCGTTTGCTCTCTCTGCCCCAAACATGATTAACTACCGCATTCGGGTAATAGACGCACTTCGAAACCTCATTAACCCTTCTTGCAAGGTCTGCGTCTTCAAAATACATGAAATAACCGTCGTCAAATCCGCCGATTTTTTTCAGCAATTCGGTTCTGAGTATCATAAAACAGCCCGTTGCGTTTTCTATCCGAATCGGCTTTGTAAGGTCGCAGTCAAGCATTGCATACTCCTTGAGCAGCTTGCCCGGTTCGCTTCCTCTAAGTCTGCTTGCAACGAGATATTTAAGCTGCGGATTGCGTTTGCCGAGGATCTGATCTCTGCCGTCAGGGAAACAAATTCTCGGAGAAAGCAGACCGATGTCGCTGTTTTCTTCCATATAGTCAACCATTTTTTTGATTGCATTTTCATTAAGAACAATATCGGGATTGATAATCGCATGATAGCTTGAATCAACCGAGTTGATCACAATGTTGTGCCCTGCGCCGAAGCCGATGTTTTTCGGACTTCTGATTACCGAAACCTGCGGGAAATTTTTTTCGATATATTCCGGCGTTCCGTCGCTCGAACCGTTATCGACAACATAAAGCTTAAAGTCAACATCCTGAGTTTCTTCAAAAAGCGTTTCAAGCGTTTTGGCTATTGTGGAAATATTGTTATAAGTCACAATACTTCCCGTAACCATATTATACATACACTAACCTACTTTCTAAGTAACCGCCTATCAATTCTTAGTACGATTATCATCGTCCGACAACCGACAAAGCAATGTCAGCTCTCCATTTGAGCTTAGAAACAAAATCGCTGCCGTTACCCGTAACATTGTCGCCGTGGCGACGGTATAAAATTAAAGGCTCATCAATCAGACCGATTTTGCCGTGTTTTTCGGCCATCAGTCCGATCCATTGATCGTGCATAGGAATTTTCCCGGGAAAAGGAAGAATAAATTTTCGCATTTCCGAGCGAAACGCCATGCAGCAGCCTTGATATGAATTCTTGATGATATTTCTGAAAAATCCTGTTGCCGTTTTGTTAATTTCAAAGGCATACTCCCCTGTTTCGTTCAGGTCACCGTCGGTAATTTTTGCATTATGAAGAACAAGATCAACGCCCTTTTCAAATTCTGCCATTACAGCTTGAACCTTATTTTCAAGCCAAATATCGTCCTGATCGGAGAGGAAAATAAAGTCGCCCTTCGCCTTGGAAATTGCATATTCAAAATTACGAATAACGCCCTTGCCCGGACCTTCAAGATAAACGATTCGTTTGTCGTTTTCAATAAGTTCGGCAACAGCCGCCTTGGTTTTTCCGGCAGGAAAGTCATCGGAAATAATCAGCTCATCATTTTCGCCTAACTCCGAAAGAATCGATTCAACCTGAGCGGCGATGTATTTTTCGCCTTTATATGCGGCAAGAACAACAGAAATCATCGTAAAAACCTCTTAAAGTCAATACCGATGATACGGCATCGCATTAACTATTGTTTGAGAATTACGGACAAATAAACCTTTCAAGGCACATTATTCCACTCCGCAAATAGCTTATTGTATTATACTACAAAACAGCAGATTGTCAATATAATTATACTCAGAACTGCCTAAATTCGCCTATATTCACAAAAATATGTAATCCGTTTTTATATCTTTTGCATTAAGGCAGCCGTCGATTAAATCAATACACAATTTTCAGCGGAAATTTTGCGATAATCGTGGTATATGTGATTATTTATTATCATTTTCGGACACGGCAAATCCGCCCTTGCAAAGTATGATAACTATAGGGATTATCGCAACAGAACAGGCTATTGCTGCGTAGAGAAACATTGACGACGATGGAACGATCTGCGAGACTCCGTAATCGTCAATATAGTGAATTTCCGAGCTGTAAATTGCTTTTTTGCCGACATAGGGACCGACAACCATAGGGATCATTACGGCAAAAACCATTCTCACGCCCTGAAAAAGTCCCGTCTTGCTTTCCGGAGTGAAATCTCTGACTGCGGCGTTGAGCATAATGCCCAGCAGGCAATATCCGATCGCCGTCGGAACAACTCCGATCAGCAAAAGTTTTAAATCGTGCGCAAAATAAAGAATAACAAGACCGATTACAAAAAGAGCGAGCATCGGTATAACAAGCTTGTTTTTGCCGTATTTGTCAGCAAGCTTGCCCACAAATATAATTCCGGCAACGAGCGCAACAAAACAAACCGCTGCAATTATAATGAGAGCGGGCGTTATTCGGAGAGCCTCCCCGGCAAAAAATCCGTCGGGACTATGCTGCAAATAAATTATAAGATAAGGGAAGAAAACCTGCAATGCAATGGAATATGCGCAAACCGCAAGTAATGTCAAATAAAGCTTTGAATTCTCTTTTATAACCGATGGTTTAACTCCGTAAATCATATCATTCAGAAAGCTGCCCGAATTTTCAACGGTTTTCGGAGCGTCTTTAAGAGTAAAAAGTCCGATTATTCCGCAAACAAAAACTACTGCTCCGAGAATGAGGAAAAAATATTCATAGCTTTTTTGAATGTTGCTTCCCGCAAGCAGAACTCCGCCCAATGCAATTACAAGACCCATTGCCGCCATCGGCATAAACGCAAGAATACTTTCGGCGGTTGCACGATTTTTGGTCGTTGTTGAATCCGTAACCCATGCGTTGAAACTTGCGTCATTGGCTGTCGAACCGACAAATGTCATTACCATATCCATAACTATAACTATCCAAACCGTTGCTGTCAAAACAGCCGCAGCGTCGCTTATACCGAATATTGAAGCGACATTATCTCTCGAAATCAGGCCGAAGCCGCCGATGATCACGCCCCAAATTATATATCCGACGGAAATGAATTTTTTCCTCGAACCTTTGCGGTCGCTCAATGCGCCCATGATAAGCGTTGTGAGCATTGCGGTTATTGCAGAATAAGCGACCATCTTGCTTACGGCGTCAATTACATTTATCGACCCGTCAACGGCTGCCTGACTTGCTCCCTTATAAATCGAATTATAAAGGAATGTGTTGAAATACATATTCTCGACATTCCAGGCAATTTGTCCTATTAAACCGAATAAAATCATATTGAATATAAGGCGAGCCGAAAGCTTGCCGGTCTTTATTTTATCCTTCATAATGAACCTCCATAAAAAATTACCTTTGTAATATGATATCATATTACAAAGGTAAAATCAAGAATTTTTGTGCAATTATTATAAAATAGTTTTTGCTTTTAATTCATTTTATGAGCATCAATAGAGTTCCGCAAACGGTGAGTATAAGTCCGAGAGCTGATTTTTTTGATAATTTTTCGTGAAAAACCGTGTATGAAAAAAGAATCGTAATAAGTATACTCAGTTTGTCGATGGGTACAACAACACTTGCAAGTCCGTCATGAAGCGCTTTATAATAGCAAAGCCAGCTTGCACCGGTCGCAAGTCCCGAAAGACATATAAAGCAAAGTTCCCTTGCGGAAATGCCTTTAATCTCGCTGCGTTTACCGGTAACGAAAACCATCAACCACGACATAATGAGCACAACGCAGGTCCTTATTGCCGTACCGAGATTTGACTCAATGTCGGTGATTCCGATTTTGCCGAGTATCGCCGTAAGACTTGCGAAAATTGCAGAACCAAACGCATAAAATATCCATCTTCGACTTCTTTTAACATCATGCTGAACATCCTTTTTTTCAATCATCAGGAACATTCCGACGGCAATAAGTGTTATTCCTATTCCGCCGAAAAGAGTTATCCCCTCTCCGAGCAAAACAGCGGCTAAAATAATCGTTAGAACCGTGCTTGTTTTGTCAATCGGTACAACCTTGTTGATATCGCCAAGCTGCAACGCCTTGAAATAGCAAAGCCAGCTTGCACCGGTCGCAAGTCCCGATAGAACAAGAAAAATCAATGTTCGAGGCGCAATTGAGGCTATTTCATTTTGTGAACCGACAATAAAAACCATCAGCCAAGAAAAAATGAGAACGACACAGGTTCTGATTGCCGTCGCAACGGTCGAATCGGTTCTCTTGATACCGCATTTTGCAAGAATCGATGTTACCCCGGCAAAGAATGCAGAGCCGAAAGCAAACACTATCCACATAAAAGTCATCTCCGACAGATTACATATCGTTTAATTTAAGGCAACAGTTTACATGTGTTAATTGCGCTTAAAAAAATGTACGACCGGTAAGCTTTAAAAGAATAGCAATGATAGCCATAAAAAAGAAAGGAACTAAAATGGAAACCAAACGATATTTTTTCTCCTTCTGAATATACATGCCCATTACAACTATTGAAGCAAAGCACAAAACAGCACTTAAAATATGATGCGGAAAATCTTTAACCGCCTGACCTAAATAATATATGCCGAGTCCAGCCTGAAGGGTGTTCCCTATTGACAGAATAATCGCGCCGAGCCAATTCTGCTTTTTGCAATAATATGCAATAAAGCCGCCAGGGATTGTCAATAATGTTGCCGGAAACCATATGTGAAGATAGTAATTGTAAAATGCAGTTTGCCATGTCATTTCGTTGCCGAATAACACCTCAATAACATAGACAAGCGGTTGACTTATCAGGAAGAAAACAAAGCATTTCAGCATGGCTTCCCAATTCTTTTGGCAGTTAACAACAATAATCATCGCAAAAATTACCCAACATTCATAGCTGATTCCGATATCCTGAATCGAGGTTTCCTTAAAAATCGAAAGCAGCATGACCGTACCGGTATAAACACCGGTAATTATCGAAAACAATATCACGGTTAACCAGTTCATTTTGAGATTTCCAAACAATTTTTTCATAAAATCGCCTCTCATGTCCTCTAAATTTCGCAAATTATTATAACATTAAATGAGCCAAAGTCAATAATAATCTAACAATATTTTACTGAAACAATACAGTCCGACAGAATCAAATCCGTCGAACTGTAGCAGTTTCAAATATTTTTCCTTACCGTCAATGTGTAAGAAATTTTTAAATTTCAGTCGATTGTCAATATAGCTTTGCGCCTGCCGGAATGTGGTCATCAACCATCAGAAGATGGAGCTTTTCTTCGCCTTCTTCTTTGTGAATAGCACTGAGGAGCATACCGCAAGAGTCAATGCCCATCATAGCTCTCGGCGGAAGATTTGTGATTGCGATACAGGTCTTGCCGATAAGCTCTTCGGGTTCATAATAAGCATGAATACCGCTGAGGATCGTTCTGTCCTCGCCTGTGCCGTCGTCAAGTGTGAACTGAAGAAGCTTCTTTGACTTTTTAACTGCCACGCAGTCTTTGACCTTAACTGCTCTGAAATCCGACTTTGAGAAAGTGTCAAAGTCCACATAATCTTTGAACAGCGGCTCAATCTCAACTTTTGAAAAGTCGATTACTTCGGGCACTGCTTTTTCTTCTGCCGTTTCCTCAGCCACCGCTTGAACTGGCTTGTCATACTTTTTGTCGGAATCGAGCGGTTTCATCGTCGGGAGAGCTCAAAAACACTAATTTTTTCTTCCCTCAAGTACATTTAAGCTCACTCTTGGTCACCTCTCAAGAGCATTTTTCATGTAACTTTTTATGACTCTTTATTTGTTCTGTACTAATTGGAGAGCAAGTCGGAGACATTGGTGACTGAGGTTTTATTGTCCAGAAGTAAGTCGTCTTTGATGGCAAATAAATTAACCCTGTCATTATTATAGGCCAAAACAGCAATTTTTCAAGATATTATCGTCTTTTTTTCGATAAACCTTTAAATTTACTCAGAATATAAATCAAGGAAGAGTTCTTTTATATGAGAGCTCTTCCTTGTCATTTCATCTGATTTATCACTGCTTCAATTGCTTCAAGCTTCTCGGGTTTGAAGCTTTTCATTTTATTGTAAAGCTCGTCGAGTTTTACCGGGTTCTTGTTCTCTGTATCAAAGAATTCAGCAGGTGTGATTCCGAGATAGTCACAGATATAAAAGAAAGCAGACATGGACGGCAGATTATGCCCATTCTCGATATTGTTAATGTAACCGGGTCCTTGCCCAATAGATAAACTCATATCTCTTGCCGAAACGCCCTTTTTGATCCGTAGCTCAGCAAGCCTTTGAGAGAATGTATCCTCTGAGGCCATACACTCACCCCCTGCATGCGTTATTATACAATACAGGCAGGGCTAAACTGTCTCGTTCATGAGGTGATGTTCGTTGACTTGTCCTGTTTGACGGGATATAATATGTTTTGATATCCGATTTGAGATTGAAAGTAAACTTTACATCGGAATTTGCTGTTTTCTCAAAAGGACCTTTTTCAAAGATTCCCACGATACTTTTTGAATAAGGAGTTCTGTGTCATTGTCGGGGAGGTTTGTAAACTCGCCGACTTCTTTATCGCTGAATCCTCCGTAGAAATAATCTGACGGATTTTCAAAACACGGGACAATACCAATCTTGCCATCTCCATTTAGATAGCGAGAGATACGTTCGCCGTTGTAAATTGACACCGGTATATCGTTATCTCTGAGTGCATTATAAATCCTGACAGCATATTCAGGGCAACAATATTCATTTGAAGATACGGACAACCAATAGCCTCCGGTGTCCTTATTTACATTAAGATGTATCCGTGTTCTTGAGCTGCCTTGAATCATTTCCCAAATATGTGAGGGGTTATCTATCTGCCACTTTTCCTCATGAGATAAACCAAACCATTTTTCAAAGGCTTCCGGAGAGGATCTCGGAAGTGTTAGGAGTCCACCATTCCTGTCGTCTGCATACCTTTTGAACAGTTCAAGTGCTGAAAGAGATTCAGTACCTTTTAATTTATTTGCTACATAGCCTAATTTACAGATATCAAGATAACGCTCGACTGTCATTTCACTGAGTCTCATATCGGCATTCGGGTTTCTGAGATAGTCTGCAAATTTTCTGCATTCTTCATCAGAGATGATGCTTTGGTGTTCTTCTTTTTCCTTAGGGTAGAGATTCCAAAAATCCTTGACAGGAATAGTGCCTCTTCTGTATTTATACGAAAGATTTTTCTCAATCCAATCGTTATAAGTTCCGCCCGCTATCATCTCGGCAGCTGCTTCTACTGAATTTAGCAACTGCTGCAAAGGCTCAGAAACATCATGTTCCCAACCTTTATCATCTGGAGATAACTGAACCACAGCTTCTCCGTTGAGCATTACGGTACGATAATCGTTGTATTCTACAGTTATCAGCCTGTACCAGGAATACTCTTCCGGATAGTTTTCCAACCAGCATTTATTGAACTGTTCCCGGGTTTCAACTATCTCATCCTCAACAAATGTATCATAATCGCCGAAGTCTTCTATTGTTCCGCGTTCTGCTCTAAGCCATAATTCATGTCTTTCGTCATCACCGCAAGGCTCGAGCCGAGCAAGGCAGGCAAATAGCTCGTTTATAATTCTTGTGCTCTCACCGTCGAGACTGTAGCGCGTATTTCTATATCTGGCAATAAAATTGTCGATAATGGGTGCTATCATAATTGCTTCACCAACCTTTGTTACTCAGAGCATACCATGCTTTCCTCTAACAGTATAGCATTTTCAATGGAAAAAGTGATAGCGTCGGTATCTTTTACTTGGGTTCCTTCCAAGACATATGTGCTTTCGATATCAAGGCCATTATCAAGCAACACACTTTTTACAAAGCTAAGACTGTGTATCCTGAAATTGCTTTTATTGCTGTTTTTCTTGTACTGCTCAGGCACAGCGTAGGACATAACATCCTTTGACTCACATGGCAGCAGCATAAGAGAGTTATGCTTATATGAGATTCTCAAACTGACATATTGGGGGCATCCCATTGCACGGTATACATTTTTTCTTATACCGATAGCCCCTTCTTTCCCTTGTAAGGTAATAGTCAGCTTTATCTCTTTATTCATCGTGTCGTTCACTTGATGGCCCTCCTAAATATGTACCACTTTGAGCAAAAGTTTGCGTGGTAGAGTTCTCCTGAAGCACAGCTGGCCTCATAGCATCTGCGGAACTGTTTGAGTCTTGACTTTCTGAATCGGCATTTTGTTTTTCACCGTTATTGTACTCATCAAGATTCTCAAACATAGTCAGCTGTTCGGTAGCAACGTAATCGTGATAATAGTTGCCGATGCGTCCCTCATATTTTTCCGGATAATACACTTTTACTCTTTTTTTGACCTCTCCGGTCTTTCTATCAACATATTCTTCGGGAAGTGCATCGTACATAATTGCTTCTTCCAATTCGAAAACAAGGATCAATCCTTCTGTAGAGTTGGATATCCGACCGAGAACTTTGTAGCGATTGTTTCTATCCCAGTTCATCAATTTATAGATTGCATCCGTAAACTCAAGTGAAGTAATGGTCTTGTTGACATACTTGTCTTCCTTTTTCCTTGCCCATTCAACCGTAGCCGAGCCCTCTTCCTTACGCATGATAACAGCAAGCCGTTGCTTTTTCTCGCTTAAAGACATAAGTACATTTGTGATACCCTCAAACATTCTGATGCAAGTCGTGTTGAAGGTAATCTCACGATATTTTATACTTACCGCCGGCTTTTTCAGCATGGAAAACTGCGTTCTCGGCGGTATCTGATAATCGCTGAGGTCTTCATATTGGAGTTCACTTTGGGCTTCAAGCTTTGCTTTCGCAAACTCTTGTACAAGCTCAAACTCACGGTATGAAATACCTTGTTCCGTTGTTTTGTTTCTCTGTGTTTCACTATCCATCTCAGAAAACCTCCGTTACATCTCAATCAGCAGGGATTCAAGCTCTTCTAAGGCTTGCTCCTTTGATGGTATTTCGCCAATCAGCGGATTGACCGCACATGTACCATCAACAAGAATATCAGCTTCTGTAACTGTGTCTGTAAGCATATCTCTTCTCGCTCGCATGTTATGGCTAAGGCCGATATTCAATTTCCACTCGTCAGGATAAGCCCATTCCGTTTTGGGTGTGCTTCCCGATTCAGTGTTGTTTTTATACGGAATGAATTGAATCAATTCAACGTTTGTCTCTTCATTATCCGAAGAAGCCTCAGAGTGTTCTTCTGTAAAAGCAGGCTCATCGTCCTTAACATCGTCAAACTCATCCGCAACTTTTTCTGCTCTTTTAGCTGGGTGGATTCTCGGCTCATCAAGAGAGAAAAACAGTATTTTTGAATCGCCGCGCTGTCTTAACACGCCTCGGAACTGAAAATCAAGGTCTTGCATCCAGTTCATCCTCTCGTAAAGAGCACTTGTAAAGGCCTCGGCTTTAAAATTCAGAGAGATAGCTCCACTGGCTTTCTTCCAGCAGAAGCTTGTATCTGTTTCCTCGCCACAAGGCCTTATGGCGATTAACTGATAGATTGGGTTGTACAAAAACTCTACATATTTGCACTCGTCCAGTTTTTTATAGCAGGCCTTATTCAGCTTTATTCTGTTTTTTGATACTGTTATTGACGGCATTTTGTTCGTCAGAAAATATATGCCGTATGGCACTTGATAGCCTGCAAATTCCATGGACAGGACATTTGAATGAGCTTCACCTGACATAATTTTTGACTCTTCTTTTATTTTAATAAGCTCGTCCTCGTCATACGCACTGCAGCACAGATCCAGAAATGTCGTATTATCAACGGCGTGCCATGCCGGATTAACGCTGACGAACCCACGCAGTCCGCCTTCTCGGATTACCTTATAAGCTCTTAATTACATGTTTTGCAACACCCTGAACAGTAAGCTCATTGACTAATATAGTTTTGCCGGGATAGACCTCTTCGTTCATATATTCGAGTATTGTCTTTCCGTTATCATCAAAGCCGCCGAATCTTTTCAGTGTATTTTGATTCTGGTCATCGAGAGCGACAATTATATCCCCGACATCTGCGGTCGGTTGTTTCAGGATAACAACGAGGTCTCCCTCAGAAATACCGGCGTACTCCATGGAATCACCTTTGGCTCTGAGAATATAAAAGTCTCCTTTTCCGAAAAGATTGGTCGGAAGATTGACATATTCCTCAACATACTCCTCTTCGGTTTGGGCCGCGCCGCAGGGAATGCTGCCAACGATAGCAGCACGAGCGGTATTCATGGTTCTGCGATTGAGCTCTTTTGTATCAATAGTATCTCCGTCATACTCAAGAGTACCCTCATCATTCATTTCGACAAGATAGCGGTATATAGTGGATTTATTTACACCGAGTGCATCACCGAGTTCTTTCAGAGAGGGCGATTTCCCGGCATTCCTCTTCCAGTCGTTCACGACCTCACAGATTTTGTTTTTCAATTCAACACTCTTTGAACGCATCTTCATATACCTCACTTCACACTATCTGCAACGCTCGTTGCGTTTATAATTATATTCGATGATTTTTAATCCGTCAATAGCGCAGAATAAAGGTGGGTCCAATTGAACCCACCTTAGAGAAATTATTTTTTGAATTTGTCGAGTATCCGTGAAAAGCCATCTACTGCCTCTTTCGGAGCGGTTATTTTCATTTTCCCGCCAAAGGAGAATTTAGTTGTAATTAACGATCTGTTCAATAGCATAGAGAAGTGTTCCGTTCGTCTTGGCTTCTTCTGTGATTTTTTCATCAAAACCGTTTTCCGAGAACAGAGCATAATAAAATGCTGCTTTTTCTTTCAGCGGAGTCAGCTTTGCAAGCATATTAAGATATTCTGTGTAAGTAAACGCTTCTTTTTTGAACTTGCATTCTCCGATCAAATACTTTTCTGCTTTTTGGTCGATGCACAAAAGATCGATTTCCGTTTCTCCGAGCCTCAGTCCGTTTTCTGCATTTTTATCTCGAATCGTGGTCTTGCCCATCCATCGTCCCATCTTGGAATAACGGAACGGCAGTTCATTTTTCTTTTGCATTTCACGGACAAACTCACGGCAGACATCTTCAAAAGCAAAGGAAGCAAATTCGTGAAGTGCAGGCTCAACGATATACTCATATACACCATCAACATCGCCGTCCTCAAGCTGTGAGAAATTGGCGAAGCCGAAAGCATACCAAAAACGGAAGAAGTTATCCGTCAGCTTATAGGTTCCACGGTTTCCGTTTGCCTGTTCCTTCACTTTGGCATCAACAGAAAACTCCCGTTCCACAATGCCGAGTTCAATCAGATTTTTCAGATACACACTTGTTTTGGAAGTGTCTTCAACAAGCGACTTCTGACTGATATTATTCAGCGTTGTATTGCCAAGTGCCACCGCTTCAATAATGGAGTTATAAATCGGCGTTTCCCGAAGCTCCTGATGAAGCAGGAAGTCAACCTCGCTGTATAAAATACATCCCTTTGTCAAAATGTTCCGTTTGATATTTTCCCCAACCGACAGTTTTGGATTCCATTGTCTTAAATAATGAGGAATACCGCCGAGAACAGAATAAGCAATCACCTTGTCACGCTCAGAGTAATTAGGAAAGAATTTTACGGCATCGTAAAATCCCATTTCTTTCATCTTGTAAATACCGGTTGCACGACCGTAAAGAGGATTTTTCTCTGCAAGAAGTTCTTTTTCGATAAAGCTCATTGCACTTCCGCACAGCACAACCATTACATTCGCATCCCGAAGCTCCGCATCCCACAGATTTTGAAGAATGGAAGGAATACTCTTGTTCCCCTTGCACATATACGGGAACTCGTCTATGATCAGCAGCTTCTTTTTATCGCCGTAAGGCAGGTCAAGAATAGCACGAATAGCTTTTTCCCAATCCGAAAACTCGGTAACATATTTTCTTGCCGGAATATCCTCCTTTAATATCTGCTTTGAGAACTTCTGAAGTTGTACTCTGTCGGTCGTCTGTGTGCAGGAAAAGAAAATATGCGGTTTGCCTTTACAAAACTCCCGCAGGGTTTCGGTCTTGCCGACACGCCGCCTGCCGTAAAGAACTACAAGCTGACCACCCTCGGTTTCGTATTTATCATTTAAGAATTTCAGTTCCGCTTCTCTGCCGATAAACATCAAAAGCACCTCCATCAACGTCTAATCCTGATTTAGTAAATCGTGATTTGATATTATTATACCCAAGAACAGATGAAAAATCAAGGGGTTTTGCATAAGTCACAAAACTTTTGCAAATATACTGCCCAGGCGAAAGCTATGCGCTCTCCGGACTTCGTAGTCATCAGTTTATTTTGATTCCAGTCATTGAAAGCGACAACTATATATTCGATGATTTTTCATCCGTCAATAGCGCAAAATAAAGGTGGGTCCAATTGAACCCACCTCAGCCGAATTATTTTTTGAATTTGTCGAGTATCCGTGAAAAGCCATCTACCGCCTCCTGCGGAGCGGTTATTTTCATCTTCCCACCAAAGGAGAAGACCCAACCGTAAAAGGTCTGGCTCAGCGATACCGGTGTCTTTACAATGAAGTGATTTTCATCTTTCGGTGCAGTGAATACATTCTCACCGAATCGGTCAATAATGTGCTTCATCAGCTCATTTTCACACAGGAGGGTTACCTTACACTCACTGCCGTCGTACATTGAAAAGATTTGAGAGAAGTAATCCGAAACATCAAAATCATTTGGCTTTGGAACCGCAAATATTTCTGATATATTCATGTCCACCATTCGGTCAACTCGAAACTTCGCAATCTTCTTGTGACTGTCTGAGTATCCGAGAACATAGCTCCCTTTATCTGATGATGAAAATCCATTGTAGTCTGTCTTTCGTGCTTCTCAGCATAATCATTAAGCAACTGCTGATACGTTATTCTCGACAGCTCACCAACCTTCAAATCCGGTGCCAACTGCTTTATCCAAGATAATGTGAGCAAGTACTTGTCCATCGTGACTTTCCTTATTGCTCCTTCCTTGTAGACCGTAATCCACTGAGCATAATACTCATAAAATAAATCCGTTTTATTTATGTTATTCAGCATAGAAATCCTCCATTTATTAAAAGTAGGCTCACACTGATGAAGGGTGATGAGGTGGTCAAGGTTCATAAAAAATGCAGAAATAGCTTTTTGTTCCTCAACAGATTTCGGCATTGTGAGAGACAACTGTTTTATCGAGTTTGATTCGCCCTGTTGCTCATCATCCTTGGACAGCCTTTCATAGAGGGCTGTAACTCTATCAAAATCCCTGATTTTAGGCACTTTCTGACCTCCTCTCCGTCTTTTATTCGTAGCCGTGTTCAATGGACTGCTTGCAATATATATCCTAAAACTTCTTTTCCCTTTGGGTCAAGTATCACAAATGAAGTATTGCACTGCATAAGATTTGGTTTGCAGTAGAACCTCGTCTTACCTGCACCTGAACCGCCACATACAAGCGTGTTAAGATTTCGTCTGTGCTTCTTGGCATTTAAGCCTATCCGCACATTCTGTGTCATAAGCTTGTTTTCTGACGGCGGTTTTTGTCGGTATTTTTTATTTATGCTCAAAGCGTTGCCCCATTTTGCTGAGCCGTGTTCCTCTCGTCTCCGGTAATTCTTTCTTGAAGAAAAGTAGATACCAATTCCCATTCCATAACTTAAAAGCAAGATGAGGACAGTTTTTACGCTGTCCTCACAAAGCGTAATGGATAATGGATTGTCGAAGATTGTTGCAAGATTAGCTACAATCTCAGGAAGCCCTCCGCTAACGGAAGGTGCTATGAGCAAGCCAATCCATACGACCGGAACGATACCGACTACAGATAATATAATCGCTGTCTGCCTGTCATTATCTCGCATCGTCCGAGCGTCCTCTGTCAATTACTTTGAATTTCTTTAGTGGGGCATTGCCGACTTTGATAAGCAAATCATCTACTGCGTCTGCTGACCTGCCTTCTTCCATAAGCTTGGTTTTCTCATCGTTTAAAGAACGAATGACAATCCCATGCTCATAGTCATCCAAAGCAACATGATATAATTTTT
>CAVJDU010000027.1:0-28509 GCA_963648385.1 uncultured Coriobacteriaceae bacterium
TGTTATTTCTATTTTATACCATCTCGGAGGTTTACACAATATCTTAAGAAGTCTCCTTTTTCCCGCTGGTTAACTTTATTTCTGTACCTGCTGTTAGGTTCAATTCCCCTTAAATCCATGATAAATCTTTTTAATGTGGCAATTCGCTTAATCGGAGTTTGATTATCGGCCTTGCCCAATTGCCGCACAAAAAAATTCTATACCGAATATCCGGTAACAGCCGAATAATTTATACCGACTGCTTTGCCGAAAAAAACGCAGACAAAACTTGTTAAGTTCATCAAGTCTTGCCTGCGTTTTTATTTTTAAACTCAAACTCTTTCGTTGATAATTGTGACATGGTTTGGTCGGCGTTTATTTTTACATATAATGATATTTTTTGCGTTTGGCGAAGATGAAGGCGAGGGAGAGCAGAAAAGCGAAGGCTTCCGCAACCGTGATTGCCCACCATATGCCGTCAACGCCAAGGAACATCGGGAGAATGAGAACCGATGAGGTTTGGAAAATCAGCGTTCGCATGAACGATATCGCCGCAGAAACCGCTCCGTTGTTGAGCGCAGTGAAAAAAGACGAGGCAAAAATGTTGAATCCTGCCAGCAGGAACGAATATGCGAACAGTCGGAAAGCGTGCCGGGTCAGTTCGTAAAGACTCTCATCGTATCCGACAAAAAGCTTTGCCATCGGAGAGGAAAGCACTATTGCCAAAACGGTTAAAACCGCACCCGAAACGGCGCTGAGGAACGAGCTTTTCCTGAGCATATTTTTCAGTTCCCCGTGGTTCTGTGCGCCGAAGTGGTAGCCGGTTATCGGTGCGCAGCCAATGGAATATCCAATGTATATCGCAATGAAAATGAACTGAACATACATCAGCACGCCATAAGCCGAAACGCCGTCCTCACCGATGTATTTCATCAGCTGAAAGTTGTAGATCATGCTGACGATCGACGAGGAAATGTTGCTCATAAGCTCCGACGAGCCGTTGCCGCAGGCGTTGAGAATCGGTTTGATTTCCAGCTTAGTCTTTGTCAGGCGCAGTAGGCTCGAATTCTTTTTCGAGAAATAAATCAGCGGGAAGATGCCGCCGACGCATTGGCTGAGTCCGGTCGCTACCGCCGCTCCGGCAACGCCCCATTTGAAGGGTATGATAAAAAGTGCGTCAAGGATCATGTTGGCAACTCCGGCAACGATGGTCACCTGAAGGCCGAGCCTCGGCTTTTCTGCGGCGATAAGAAAGCTTTGGAAAACATTCTGGAGCATGAATGCGATCGTGAAGCCGGTAACGATCCTGCCGTAAAGAACGCAGTCTGCCATCATCTCGTCGGTTGCGCCGAGGAATTCCGCAACCCACGGCATCGAAAAAATGCCGATGAGGGAAAGTATCACGCCGAAAATGAGCGTGAAAATAATCATCATCGTGAAAACTTTATTTGCCTTTTCGTTGTTGCCCTCGCCGAGGAGCTTTGAAACCAGCGCAGTTCCGCCCGTGCCTATCATGAAGCCGATGCCGCCGAGTATCATCACGAACGGCATAACAAGATTGACGGACGCAAAGGCGGTTTTGCCAACGAAATTTGAAACGAAAAGTCCGTCGACAACTCCGTAAATTGAGGTAAAAACCATCATTATTATTGACGGAAAAACAAACTTTAAAAGCTTGTAATAAGTAAAGTGGTCGGATAGTTTTATCTTCATGCTTGCTTATTCTTGAACCACTGCCTTGCATAGTCTGCAATGAACGGGGTTATCTCCTTTATATTTATGTTTGTTGTGTTTACGCAAAGGTCGTAGCCACGCTTGTCACCCCAATCGGTCGAGGATATCATGTTGTAGCCGGAGGCTCTGCCCTTGTCTATTTGCTTGATCTTTTTCTCAATCTCCTTGTCGGTGAGCCTGCTGCTCTCGGCGGCACGCTTGCGGCATCTTGCGATTTTTGTCTCCATGTCGGCATAAACAAAGATGCGGAAAGGATCGTACTTTTCGAGCAGGACATCTGCGGCTCTGCCGACGATTATGCAGTCGCCCCTTTCGGCAAGCTCGTTGATGATGTTGTGCTGAACGGCAAGAAGCTTGACCGTCGGGTCGGGGGCGGAAATGTGAGAGAATGCACACGCAAAATGAATCTGGAATGTCGGCTGAATAC
Organism: uncultured Coriobacteriaceae bacterium; assembly: GCA_963648385.1. Lineage (GTDB taxonomy): Bacteria > Bacillota > Clostridia > Oscillospirales > Acutalibacteraceae > CAG-488. The sequence continues at coordinate 2,141 of CAVJDU010000027.1, forward strand.
CTTTTTCCAAGGAGTGTGCGACATAGTTTTCGTCGAGGTCGGCTTTTTTGGCGATCTCGGTTATGATCTCTCGGTCGTAATAGGCGACTCCAAGCTCATCGGAGAGTCTCTTGGCGATCTCTCGTCCACCGCTTCCGAATTCACGGCTAACTGTGATTATTTTCATATAAATCTGACTCCTTTCGGTTATTTAGGCAACCTTCGTTTTGATCGGGTGTCATTTAAGGCAAAACCGCACGAATTGCCCTAACCTAAATATGATGAATATTTTTTGCTCATCGCAAATGAGAAAATTTCGTCATCGGCGATGATAATGTGGTCTACAAAATTGATGTTGACCGTCGAAAAAAGGCTTGCGATCGTCTCCGTTGCCGCAATGTCCGCCTGCGACGGAATGGCAAAGCCGTTCGGGTGATTGTGAATGATGATTGCGTTTGTAATATCAAATCTCAGCGCAAGCTCCACAAGGCGTCTGCTGTCCGAGACTGCGGTGGTCGGCGATCCGTCGGCAACTTTTACACAGTGCTTGAGCGTACCGTGAGCGTCGAGCGAGAGCATATAAACAATTTCTCTCGATTCGCCGAGATATTTCATTCTGGCAAAATTGTAAAGCCGCTCGTTTGAAGCAAGACTCACCTTGCCGCTTATCGCATTTTCATGATATTTTAAACAGAGGTCACGGATGAGCTTTATAAAGACGGCTGCATTTTCGCCGATCCCGTTTATCTTTTCAAGCTCCTTTACCGGAGCGTCAAGCACGCCGTTGAGGTCGTGGTATCTTTCAATCAGCTCGTGCGCTATCGGGTTGGTGTCCTTCTGCGGTATGCAGTAGAAAAGCAGCAGTTCAAGAATGTTGTGATCCGCCATTGCGTCAATGCCCGTTTTGAGATAGGAATCCCTGACCCTCTGCCGATGGTCTTTATGTATGTTATTCGTCTCCGTTCTAAGCATCTCCCTCGTGTGCCGTGATTTTGTCGGCGGTTCTTTATATAAAATTTTATAGTAATAAATCGGATTTGTCAATCGTAAAATTATTGACCTGCAACTTAGTATATGATAAAATATCATTCATAATAAAAATTTAAGCGAGGTTTTACTATGCCTGTTACTTTTGATGAAAAAAGAAAAATCTTCAAGCTTGATACGCTTGATTCCACATATGCCATCGGAATCCGTGAGGGATATCTTGTCCATCTCTATTACGGAAAAAAGATTCCCGACGATAACCTTTTGAATTTACCGCTCAGAGGCTATTTTGCGACGATTTCACCGAAAAATGTGCATGTTGACGATTACAAGTTTTCGCTCGATGTTCAGCCGATGGAGTATTCCTGCAACGGCTCGGGCGATTACAGGCTTGCCGCACTTTCGATAAAGGATTCAATGGGAAGAACGACTACGGATATCCGTTACCTTGACCATAAGATCTATAACGGAAAGCCGAAGCTCAAGGGACTTCCGGCAACCTACTGCAACGATGACAGCGAGGCTCAGACGCTTGAGCTGATCACGATCGACTCATTCACCGGCGCAAAGGTGACGCTTTATTACACTGCGTTTGCGCATTACAGCGTTATTACCGAGAGCGTAAAGGTCGAAAACACGGGAAAGGAAACCTTTGAGATCGAAAAGGTTGCAAGCTGCTGCGTCAACTTCCCGTCGATGGATTACAATATGATAAATCTCTCGGGCGTTTGGGCGAGAGAGAGGAGAGTCATTACACGCCGTCTTGCTCACGGCATACAGTCGATCGCAAGCAAGAGAGGCTCCTCAAGCCATAACCACAACCCGTTCGTTGCGCTCGTTGACGAAAAGGGCGGCGAGGATTTCGGCGACGCTTTCGGATTCAATCTTGTTTACAGCGGCAACTTTTCCGCCGATATCGAGACGGATTATCTCGACTGCACACGCCTTGTAATGGGCATTAACCCGATCGACTTTACATGGGTCGTTGAGCCGGGCGATGAGTTCCAAGCTCCCGAGGTCGTAATGGTCTATTCCGACAGCGGTATGGGCAAGATGAGCCGCACTTTCCATGATCTTTACAACAATAACCTTATCAGGGGCGAATGGAAAAACAAAAAGCGTCCGCTTCTTATCAACAGCTGGGAAGGCTCGGGCTTCGATTTTGACGAGGAAACCCTTGTCCGTTACGCCAAGGAAGCCAAGGAGATGGGAATTGAGCTTCTCGTTATGGACGACGGCTGGTTCGGCCATCGTGACCGTGACAATTCCTCCCTCGGCGATTGGTTTGTCAACGAGAAAAAGCTAAAGGGCGGACTCGGCAAGCTTATCGAAAGAGTAAACGCAGAGGGAGTTCAGTTCGGCATCTGGTATGAGCCGGAGATGATCTCCGAGGATTCGGAGCTTTACAAGGCACATCCCGATTGGTGCGTTCATGTTGAGGGCAGGGACAAGTCCCCCGCACGCTGGCAGTATGTTATCGACATGACAAGGCAGGATGTCCGTGATTGCATTTTTAACCAGATGTATGATGTTCTTTCAAAGAACAATATCGCATATCTCAAATGGGATTACAACAGAGCCATTACCGAGCCGGCTTCCGTGCTGCTCGACGCACACCATTCAAAGGAATTCTTCCACCGCTTCATTCTCGGCACATACGAACTTATGGACAGAGTGACGAGCGCATTCCCGCATATTCTTTTTGAAAGCTGCGCCGGCGGCGGCGGACGCTTTGACGCCGGTATGCTTTATTATATGCCGCAGGCATGGGCTTCGGACAATACCGACCCGATCGAGCGTTTAACCATTCAGTTCGGTACTTCAATGTGCTACCCCGCATCGAGCATGGGCGCACATGTTTCCGCCTGCGACAGAACGGGAATCGAAACCAAGGCGGCGGTCGCAATGGCAGGCACATTCGGCTATGAGCTTGACCCCAAGGAGATGTCCGCAGAGGATAAGGAAAGGGTCAAGGAGCAAGTCAAGGATTATCACAGATATTATAATGTGATCCACTTCGGCGACCTTTACAGGATCATTGCGCCGACGGACGATGAGTTCAAGTGCGCATGGGAGAATGTTGCAAAGGACAAGAGCGAGGCTCTGCTGACCGTTGTTATCAAGAACAGAGCGCCGCATGACTTCCTGCTTATCAAAATGAAAGGTCTTGCCCCCGAAAAGATGTATCGTGACGAAACTGACGGCGAGATTTATTCCGGCGCATTGCTCATGAACGCAGGAATCAACCTGACGGACGGAACATTGAGCGCAGGCAGAAGCTTTGTAAGATATTTCACAGAGGTTAAGTGATTTTATGATAAAGGATTTTCTTGCAGTCGGTCAGATCGTGGGAACTCACGGGGTGCGGGGCGAAATGCGCATAAATCCGTGGGCAGATTCACCCGAATTTCTCAAACAGTTCAAAACATTATATTATGACGCAGAGGGCGAAAACAGCGTTAAGGTCGTTTCCTCACGGGTGCATGGCAATGTTGTGCTGATGAAGCTTGAGGGCGTCGACACCGTTGAAGCCGCTTCGGCAATGAGAAACAAAAGGCTTTATATGCGCCGCTCGGACGCAAGACTTGCCGACGGAGTTTATTTTATCGAGGAGCTTATCGGCTGCGATGTTTTCGACGCCGATGACGAAAGCAAGCGATACGGTAAAATTTCCGATGTCAGCGAAACGGGGGCGAACGATGTTTGGCACATCACGGCAGACGGCGGAAAGGAATATCTTATTCCGGCGATCCCGAGCGTTGTGATTGAAACGGACATTAAGGAAAACAGGGTTCTGATAAGACCGATGAAAGGTATATTTGACGATGAGAATTGACATAATGACGCTGTTCCCCGAGATGTGCGAGCGTGTGCTTGGCGAGAGCATAATCGGCCGCTCAAGGGAGGGCGGACTGGTTGAAATAAATTGCGTTAATATCCGTGATTTTTCAACGGATAAGCATCGCCGTGTGGACGACACGACCTATGGCGGCGGCACGGGAATGATAATGCAATGCCAGCCGATATACGATTGCTTCTGTGAGCTTGAAAGGCAGATCGGCAGCCGACCACATTTGATATATATGTCTCCGCAGGGCAAAACGCTTGACCAGCAGAGGGTCAAGGAGCTTGCGAAAATGGATAATATAGCCATTCTCTGCGGCCATTATGAGGGAATCGACGAGCGTGTTATTGAGGAGCTTGCCGACGAAGAAATTTCGATCGGGGATTATGTTCTGACGGGCGGCGAGCTTCCGGCATTGGTGCTTGCCGACAGCATAACCAGAATGTTGCCCGGTGTGCTTGCGGGCGATGAGGCGTTTGAGGAGGAGAGCCATTACAACAATCTGCTCGAATATCCGCAGTACACAAGACCATATGAGTGGCACGGAAAAACCGTCCCCGATGTTCTGCTGACCGGTCATCATGCCAATATAATGAAATGGCGCAGAGAGCGTTCGCTGGAGAGGACAAAGGCACGCAGACCCGATTTGTTGGAAAAAGCAGAATTGAGCGGAAAAGACTTGAAATTTCTCCAATCATTGGATAATGAGAGAAAAAAGTAGTCAATGTGCATTAAAAGTGTAGCTAATCGGTGTACAAAATGCACAAACCGAGAGTTTGCCAAAAGGCCACATTTGGAATACAAGCCGAAATAATTTTAAAGTCGGTTTTATTTGTTGACGATGAAAACTTTTGTGATATAATAAATCTTGTATGAAAGGTTTTCGGAATTAACTTTTGATTAGGAGATATCAACTATGTGTGAAAAAGATGTTACAGTTCAGAATCAGGTAGGACTCAGCGCTCGTCCGGCAACATTTTTTATCCAGAAGGCTAACTGCTTCAAGTCGTCCATTTGGATCGAAAAGGAAGAAAGGCGTGTAAACGCAAAGAGCTTACTCGGTGTGCTTTCACTCGGCATTGACGGCGGCACAACGATCAAGGTCATCGCCGCAGGTCCCGACGAGGAGCAGGCTGTTGATGAGCTTGTTAAGCTTGTTAATTCGGGCTTCGCAGTGTAACACATAAGTAACCAATGATTAAATCAGCGGTTACATAAATCATGACTGCCGCATATGATTATGCGGCAGTTTTTGAATTTACAGAGGAGTTTATTTGATGAATAGCTTGCCACAAAGAAAGAAGATGCGTTTAACAGGGTATGATTATTCCTCAAAAGGTATTTATTTCATAACAATATGTATAAAACACAGAAAGAATATATTGTCTTCGGTCGTAGAGAGTGATTCCTATATCATGCCGAAAATAATACTGACACGAACCGGTGAAATAGTTCAATATTATTTGGATAGAATAGATGGAATAGATTGCTATGTAATAATGCCAAATCATATTCATTTGATTATCATAAAAAATGAATATAGCAGAACAGATATTATAAAAGATATCAGCTCATTAAAAATAATGGTAACAAAAAGAGTTGGATATAGTATATGGCAAACAGGATTTTATGCTCATATAGTACGAGATGAGCAAGATTATTTAGCTAAGCGGCAATACATAGAGGAAAATGCAATAAAATGGTTGGAAGACGAATACTACAATAGATAATATCTTTCGATTGAAGTGACGGCGACTGAGGACACTGCACTATATGACCGGTATTGATGAAGCTCTAATCGTAGGGTGCGATGCCCTCATCGCACCGAAGGGCTTTGCTACTATATATCTGTAAATTTAAATTCTGCGGCTATTCCATATCCACGGTCTATGATAAGATGGCATAAAAGTTGGCGGGGAACAAGGAGAAACAACAGAATAAATCCAAAGTTTCTCGGTGCGATGAGGGCATCGCACCCTGCTACTCGGCGTCATCTAAAATTTTATAAGCATTGCTAAAGTTCCATGTGACGCATAAGTAGCAAGACAAGAATGAATATGCAGAAACAAAATAACCAATTGAAAGGAAAAATTACGGAATCGGGGGTGAATACCGTGGACATTCATGAATTGAGGAAAAAGGCGATGTCGTTACCGTTGACGCCGGGCGTGTACCTGATGAAAAACACCAAGGGCGAGATCATCTATGTCGGCAAAGCGAAGAAACTCAAAAATCGTGTCAGTCAGTATTTCGGCTCTCAGCATAACCACTCGATCAAGGTCAGAAAGATGGTCGAAAATGTTTTCGATTTTGACTATATCCTCTGCGACAGCGAGTTTGAGGCACTCGTGCTTGAATGTTCGCTGATCAAACAGTATTCGCCGAAGTATAATATCCTCCTGAAAGACGATAAGGGCTACAGCTACATCAGGGTCAGCGAAGGTCCGTGGCCGAAAATCAGCTCCGTGCTGCAAAAGGCGGACGACGGCGCACGCTATATCGGCCCTTACACAAGCTCATTCAGCGTGTCAAATTCCGTTGACGAAGCGCAGAAAATTTTTATGCTGCCCCGTTGCGGCAAAAGCTTTCCGAAAGAGATTGGCAAAGGCAGACCTTGCCTGAATTATTTTATCAAGCAGTGCTCCGCCCCTTGCGCAGGCAAGATAAGCTGCGCCGAATATAACGAGGCGGTCAATGCTGCGCTCGAATTTTTGCAGGGCGACAGCGCAAAGATAATAAAAGACCTGACGGCGGAAATGGAATCCGCTGCCGAAAGGCTCGACTTTGAGCGTGCGGCAAAGCTGAGAGACAGAATAAATTCCATTAAAAAGGTCAATGAAAAGCAAAAGGTCGTCGGCTCGGATGTCAGGGAACAGGACGTTTTTGCAATTGCTCAGTCCGATGAAAAATGTTGTCTTTCCGTTCTGCGCTTTTATGACGGCAGACTCAGGGACAACGAATGGTTCTTGTTCAACGAGACGGATACCCTGCCCGAAGCGAGGCGGGAGCTGATAACACGCTTCTATTCGATGGGCAGGCATATTCCGCCGTTTATCACCGTTGACGGTGAGGTTGACGACCGGGATCTGCTCGTTCAATGGTTGAGCGAAAACGCACGCCGCAAGGTCGAGATCAATGTTCCGCAGCGCGGCAGACAGGTTGAGATCATGACGATGTGCATGAACAATGCGGCGCAGAAGCTTGCTTTGAGCATGGGCAGAAACGCCAAGGCAACGGCGGCTCTCGACGAGCTTGCAAGGCTTCTTGATTTGCCGAAACCGCCCGTGATGATCGAATCCTACGATATATCGCATACGGCGGGCAGCGACAATGTTGCCGGAATGGTCGTTTTCAAAAACGGCTTGCCATATAAAAAATCCTATCGTCGGTTTGCGATAAAGGGATTTGACGGTCAGGACGATTACGGTTCGATGGCTGAGGTCATTTCACGGCGGCTCAACAGGTATGAGGAAGAAAAGGACAGCGGCGAGGGCTTCGGAATTTTGCCCGACCTGATTCTTCTTGACGGCGGCCAGGGTCAGGTCAATGCGGTTCTGCCAATCGTCCGTGCGTTCGGGTACGATATTCCCGTTTACGGCATGGTAAAGGATAATAAGCACAGAACCCGTGCCATCGCTTACGACGGCGGCGAAATTGCAATCAATTCAAAGCGGCGGGCTTTTACCCTTGTTTCAACGATCCAGGAGGAGGTTCATCGCTTTGCGATTTCATATCACCGCTCGAAGCATCAAAAATCATCGCTCGGCGGAACTTTGACAAAAATCGACGGAATCGGCGAGAAGAAAGCTAAGGCTCTTTTGAAGCATTTCAAGACCGTTACGGCGGTAAAAAGTGCGGAAATTGACGAACTTTGCCGTGTTGAGGGGATAAACAGAGCCACGGCGCAAAAAGTTTATGATTATTTCAGAAAAAATATTGACAACACAAGGTAAAAAATGTGATAATAAGATGTATATAAATTATATTTAATATTCATGAAGGGAGCTTGCGCCGTGCGTGTAATTACGGGAACAGCAAGAGGACGGGTTCTCAAAACCTTGGAGGGCGAGGATGTTCGCCCGACTACGGACAGAGTTAAGGAAGCGATATTCAGTATAATTCAGTTTGAGCTGGAGGGCAGGCGAGTGCTTGACCTTTTTGCCGGATCGGGTCAGCTCGGAATCGAAGCACTCAGCAGAGGAGCGGCATATGCCACCTTTACCGATATGAGCGCAGAGAGCGTGGATATCGTCAAAAAGAATCTTATCTCGACCAAGCTTGAGGGCAATGCCGAGGTTATTCGCACAGAGGCGGTAACTTTCCTTAAAGGCAACAGAAAAAAATACGATATAGTTTTCATGGATCCTCCGTATTCAAAGGGAATTTTGCAGAGCACTTTGCCATATGTCGTCAAGAATATGAATGACGGCGGCGTGATAATCTGCGAGCACCCATACGGGGAGGAAATGCCGCAGACGGTCGGCAGCTTCGCCGTTTACCGTGACTATAAATACGGCAAAATCGGCATAACTGTTTACCGTATCGGCGAGGAGGGCGAACGATGAGAATTGCAATATGCCCGGGCAGCTTTGACCCGGTAACAAAAGGTCATCTCAGCGTTATCACCCGTGCGTCGAAGCTTTTTGACAGGGTCATTGTTGTTGTGATGATAAATCCCAAAAAGCCGGTTGGCTGTTTCCCGCCGGAAAGACGGGTGGAGTTCATTGAAAGATGCGTCAAGGATCTGCCGAATGTGGAGGTCGATTTTTATGACGGACTGCTTGCGGAATATGCAAGGCTCAAAAAAGCCGACGCAATAGTAAAAGGACTCCGTGCCGTTTCGGACTTCGAGGACGAATTTCAGCAGGCACTTACAAATAAGCAGCTCAACCCCGATGTGGAAACGGTGTTTGTGACCGCAGGAGCGGATTATATGTATCTTTCGTCCAGCATCGTCAAGCAGGTTTGCGAGCTTGGCGGCGATGTTTCGGACTTTGTACCCGAGCAGGTGCTCGACGATATTGTTAAAGGAATAAGAAGAAAGGAAGATTAACGATGAATGTACAGGGCTTACTGGATAAAATTGAAGATACCATTGATATGGGCAGCAAAATTCCTCTTTCGGGAAAGATTGCCGTCGATGCCGAGACGATCAAGCAGTGCATTGAGGATATCAGATATGATTTGCCGATAGAGCTTGAAAAGGCTCAGGAGGTAGTGGCTCACCACAATAACCTTATCACAAAGGCAAATAACGAGGCTTCGTCTATCGTTTCTTCCGCTCAGAGCGAGGCGGACGGAATAATCAGCGCCGCAAAGGAAAAAGCTTCGGGCATTGCCGCAACGGCGGAGGCGAACGCAAAGTCAACTCTTTCCGCCGCTTCGGAGCAGGCAAAGCAGATGCTTGAAAGCTCGGAGATAACAAGACTCGCTCACGAGTTCTCCGACCGTGTCCGTGCTCAGGCAACGGCAGAGGCGGAGAATATCGTCAAGAACGCAAGAAGTCAGGCAGACGCAATTCTCCTTGACGCCAACAATCAGGCAGAGGACACCAAGAATAAGGCGGACAAGTGGGCAGGAGAGATCCGCTCGGCAGCCGCTGAGTTCGTTGAGGATATAATGAAGAACAGCGACGAGGTGCTCTCGTCGAACATTGCGGAAATCAGAAAGGCAAGACAGAGCCTTTTCGGTGATCGCAGATAACGGAATTTGAAAGAGATATAAATTAAATGGGGTTGCTGTAATGGGGGAAAGGTGTGCAATTTTCCCTGTTAAGCAATCTTTTTTTGCAACAGAGGTGTATACATAATGAAAAAGCAATGCGAATGCTGCTATAAACGCTTTGAGGTTGTCAGAAATACGGACATACCGCTCAATCCCGACCTGACTGCGCCGCAGGATCATATCTATTGCCCGTGGTGCGGAGCGGAGAACGGAACGGTCGAAAAAGGATCGCTTGTTAAAACGGAAAAATGTAATGCTGAGTGTGAGTTCTGATGAAAAGAGAAATTGTTGATTATTTCAGGAAAAATAAAGAGGAGATCATAAAAACGATATCCGAGCTTGTTGCCGTGCCGAGCGTGCAGGGACACGCCGAGGAGGGCAAGCCATTCGGCGAAAAGCCGTATGAGGCGCTTATGCTTGCGCTCGAAAAGGCGAAAAGCTTCGGCTTTAAAGCAGAAAATCAGGACGGCTATGTAGGCACGGTTGACCTTAACGACGGCGAACAGGAGCTGGCGGTTTTGGCGCATCTTGATGTTGTGCCCGCCGGCGAGGGCTGGGATACCGAGCCTTATACGGTCGTTGAAAAGGACGGCGTGATCTTCGGCAGAGGCGTCAGCGACGATAAGGGGCCGGCGGTTGCTGCTCTTTATGCAATGAAGGCGATCAGGGATCTCGATCTGCCCGTCAGCAAGAATTGCCGACTGATTCTCGGTACGGACGAGGAATGCGGCAGCAGCGACCTTAAATATTATTTTTCAAAGAACCCCTACCCGAAATATGCGTTCACTCCCGATGCGAATTTTCCCGTTACGAACGGTGAAAAGGGCAGATTTACAAAGCATTTTTACGGAACGGTTGATTTTTCGGGCTGCAAAAGATACATAAAAAGTATTGATGCCGGCGAAGCTTCCAACGCAGTGCCTGCTTTTGCAAAGGCAGAGCTTGTCGGAATAACGGCTGCGGAATTTGAATCCGCCGCAGAGAAAGCGAAGAATACGAATGCGAAATTTTCGTTTGACGGGGCAACAGTGATTTGCACCGGAACTGCGGCTCATGCTTCGCTTCCGGAGAACGGCAATAATCCGATAACCGCACTTTTTGAATTGCTGAGCCATATCGATTTTGACGGCGAATGTGCAGAGCTTGTCGGCGGGCTGAAGGAACTGTTCCCGCACGGAAAATACAACGGCGAGGCTTTCGGCGTCGAAATGAGCGATATGCTCGGCGAACTTACGCTGACATTGGATGTTGTTCGGTTTGAGAACGGCAAATTCGAAGGCTGCTTTGACACCAGAACGCCCCTGTCGGCAACGAAAGAAAACTGTGCCGATGTGATAGCTGAAGGGCTGGCGGCTCACGGCTTTGAGATCGAGGACACGAAAATGGTCAAGGCTCATTATGTTGACGGGAATTCGGACTTTGTAAAGACTCTGCTCAGAGCTTATGAGGATTACAGTGGCGACAACGGCGAATGTATCTGCATGGGCGGCGGCACCTATGTTCACGATATCGAAAACGGCGTTGCTTTCGGAGCGATAAGCCGTGATACGGTGACGAATATGCACGGCGCAAATGAATTTATGCCGATTGACGATATATTGACCGCAGCGGCGATATTTACCGAGGTAATTGCCGAAATTTGCAGATAAAACGAGGGAAATGCAGGAAATTTCAAAAAATTGTAGACACAACACGGGTAAAATGATAAAATAACTTGATGCGAGGTGAGCTTTTTGAAAAAATGTCTGATTATGATAACAAGTAATTTCCCGTTCGGAATAGGGGAAGCATATATTGAATCAGAGATACCTTTTCTGAAAGACAGCTTCGACAAGATAATCATATTGCCAATAGAAATAAATCCCGGGATCAAGCAGACAAGAACCGTCCCGCTCGGGGTCGATTTTTATAATGTTTCAACCAAAAATCAGAAAATCGCACGCACCGGAGATGTACTCTCGGGACTTCGAAATTTGGTCGATCACACGGATTTTTATAAGTATGATAAGGAAGAAATAGGCTCGGATATCAGAAAAAGAATGTTCTTCGAATATTTCTGTAACCGCTCGATGAGAAGCTTCGGCGATTGCCTGAATGTACTCAAAAAATATGATTTCTCGGACTATGACAGCCTCACCGTGTATAGCTATTGGTTTTTCGCCACGGCGCTTGTCGGTGCTATGCTGAAGAATTATTTTACGGGCAAGGTTGCCGATGTTAAGCTTGTTTCAAGGGCGCACGGCTACGATGTTTATGAGCAAAGAAATGCGCTCAATTATCTCCCACTGAGAAGATTTCTTCTCGAGAACTGCGATGCGGTTTACCCTTGCTCCGATGCGGGAACAGAGCATATTGTTTCAAAGTATCCGGAATATGCCAATAAAGTCAAAACCGCCCATTTGGGAACGGTTGACAATGGCTGCGGAACGCAGTCGGAAAAAGGCTTGCACATTGTCTCGTGCTCGCTTATTACGGATATAAAGCGAATTGACAAGATAATAGATATCCTCGAAAAGATTGAAAATTCGGGGAATTACGATATAAAGTGGACGCACATCGGCGACGGCAGTATACGCAGCGAGCTTGAAAAAATCGCCGGAAAAAAATTGAAAAAAACCGAAACGAAATTTCTCGGAAATATCCCCAACAGTGAGGTTTATGAATTCTACGGGAACAATCCCGTCGATCTTTTTATAAGCACGAGCAAAAGCGAGGGACTTCCCGTGTCCATGATGGAGGCGGCGTCGTTCGGGATTCCGATCATTTCGACGGATGTCGGCGGAGTCGGCGAAATAGTGAGGAACGGATATAACGGTTGCCTGCTGCCCGAGGATGCTCCGACGGAGAAATTTGCCGAGTTTATCAGATATTTTTATGGTACAGACAAAGAGGAAAGAACTGTTTACAGAAACAATTCACGCAAGCTTTGGGAAGAAAAATTCAACGCAAACAAGGCTTACACTGAATTCTTTTCAAACCCGGAATTGCTGTATTCATGAGGTGGCCGCCGATAATCGCACTCTGATTTAATCAGCGGTTACTGAGAAAGGAAAATTATGATATCGCTGAAAAAAGGTATTTTGAAAATTGACTTTGACAGCCAAAGCAAAGCGAAAAGGTTTTATGAATTTGCTTTTATATTGAATATGGTTGTCGTTTTTGCGTTTTATAATGTTGCGAATATAGCTCCGTTGATGGCAGTTATTATGCTTGTGGCGTCTTTGTTTGTGATTCTGGAAAAGAACAAAAACAGGATAACGATTCCGTATAACACGCTCTGGTATCTGACGCTGATCCTTTACGGTGGCTTATCCGGACTGTGGGCGCAGTTCTTTTCTTCGTATAATATTTCATTTATAATAAAGCTGTGTATTATCCTGTGCATAACGACCTCCGTGGCGATATATGTTGACACAATGGAGGATCTTGACCGCATTATGTCGCTTTTCATCGCAGGGTCGCTAATAATTGTGTTTCTTGAAATTACCGCCGTCCCGTCGGGAGGCTGGAAAATCGGAAGCGTCGGCAGCTATTTCAGCAGCGTTAACCCCAACGATATAACCGTGTGGCTGGATCTTGCTACGGCTATCGCATTCTACCGTGCCTATATTAAGGGTGACAAAAAAATGTATTTGGTGGTTATTCTTTTCATTATTTTCTGCGCATTCTCAAGCTCAAGAAAGGGCTTGCTTGCTTCGATCGCCGCACCGATAATGATAGTTTTTCTCTCGGTCGGAAAGAGTAATTATTGGCTCAGGATAATTGCGGCGGTTATAATCGGTGCGGTCGTTTTAACGATTATCATGGAAAATGACACCATGTATACCGCCATCGGTCAAAGATTTGAATCAATGATTGATTATATTACCGGCGAAGGCTCGGACAGCAGCATGATGCTGAGAGAACGCTACATCAAAGCGGCAAAGGATATGTTCAACCAATCGCCGATCATCGGCAAGGGAATGGGCAATTATTCCCGAATTCTTGAAAGCGAGTATTACCTCGGCAAATTCTACAGCCATAATAATTATTGGCAGATACTCAGCGAGCTTGGAATGGTAGGCTTTATTATCTATTTTTCTATGTATGTTTATTGCTCCGTTGTTTTCCTCAGAGCTTATTTTGTTGAAAAAAGAAAGATTTCCGTTCTTTTCCTGACAATGATGGTGATGATGATAGTTCTCGACACCGGAATAGTCAGCTACAGCACAAAATACGGACAGCTTAATATCGCAATTATATATTGCGGTACTTATGCGATACATTCGGACGGCGGAAGAAAATACAGCATGAAACGACAATAAATTTTTGGAGTGGTTAAAGTGAGATCATATTCGGACAGAAAAAGCTCAAAGGGACTGGAGATAAATATTCTTGCATTTTTTAAGGAGCTTTCCAAAAAGCTTTGGCTTGTTGCGATAGTTGCGGTAATCGGTGCAGCGATCGGCGGGGTTATCGGTGAAGCAACAAAGGTAGAAACCTACAGCTCCACGGTGTCGTTCGTCGTTAATTCCGCAACGGAAAGCGGACAAACCTCAAGCGGAGAGATCAATGCGCAGATCAACATGGCGGGCACATTCAGCTACATTCTTTCAAGCCGTGCGCTGAAAACGGCTGTTGTTGAAAAATGCCCGGAAAAGGTTTCCTATGACACGGTTAACAGGAGCATCTCGGTCAAGGTCGTTTCTTCGACCAATGTTATCGTTATGACGGTTACGACCGGCGACCCAAAGACAGCCTTTGATATAGCAAGCACGGTTGTTTCTGTTTACGGCGATATTGTATCGGAAAGATATCCCAACGCAAAGCTTACCCTTTGCGACGAGCCGGTTCTTTCAACCTCGCCGAATTCCAACAAATCGGCTGCGTCGCTTGCGATGGTGGTCGGCTTCATCGCCGCAGGAATTTGCTGCGCTGCGCTTTTCATAAAGTTCCTCATTAAGGATACGGCAAAGACGGCGGACGAGCTTGGCGAAAAGCTCGATGTTCACATTCTCGGCTCAGTTCAGCAGATAACGAATAAGAACAAAACGGAGAAGGGACTTCTTGTCACCGACAGAAAGAACGGCTTCTCTTTCATCGAAACCTACAAGGCGATAAGAACAAAAATCGAGAACAACTCGGCAAGAACCGGCAACAAGGTTTTCCTTGTAACCAGCGCCTGCGAAAACGAGGGCAAAACTACGGTGTGCGTTAACATTGCGCTTTCCCTTGCCCAAAACGGAAAGAATGTTCTTATTATCGACGCTGACCTCAGAAAACCGTCGGTTAGCAAAATCCTTTCCCTGCACGATACGGGCGAGGGTCTTTCAGATGTTATCGTCGGCAAGGCCGAATTGTTTAAAGCCATCAAGAAGGTTTCTGCCTTCAATGTCTGCGTGCTTGCCGACCAAAAAAGCGTAGGCAATCCGTCGGAGCTTCTTTCAACGGATAAGATGGAATCCGTTATTGAGGATGTTCGCAAGGCTTTCGATTATGTCCTTATCGATACCGCTCCGGCGAGCGTCGTTACCGATACTTCGGTTATAGCCGGCTTCGTCGATGCGGCGATAGTTGTTGTCCGCGAGGACTTTGCGCCGTATTCAAGAATAAGAATGTCCATCGAGGATATTGACTCGAACGGTGCCGAGATCATCGGCTGTATCTTCAATGCCGATTCAAGCAACCTCAGCAAGGCAAACCGCTACGGTCGTCGCTACGGCGGTTACGGCAAGAAGGGAAAATACGGCTATGATACCTATGGCTACGGCTATGGCAAGTCCTCAAAATAAACGCTGAATAGCATAATGACCTCTTTCGCATATTATAAAGCGAAGGAGGTTTTTTTAATGCGTGAGCTTGAAAAGATGATTGAAAAATATCGGCAGGAGCTTGTTGAGTTTTCAAGGCAAAGCTCGACCGCCGCCGATGAAATGTTCAAATCTCGGGAGGACGCCATGCCCGTGATGGCAAAAGCGCTGCCCTTTGTCGGCAATTCGGGAGCGGCGAAAGAAACGGAATTCTACAAAAATTATGAGGACTTTCAAAATAAAAACCCGTCAAAAGGCAGCCTGAGGGTTCAGGTTACCTCCGGCGGCAGGAGCTTCCCCATCATCAATGCAATCGTCAAGATAAGCGCACCGCTCGAAACCGGGAGCAGGGAGCTTTATTCCGGCTATACTGACATCAACGGAGTTGTGGATAACATCACTTTGCCCGCACCCGATTCGAGCTATTCTCTTGACGAACAGAACACGACCGTTGAGCCGTATGCCGTTTACGAGGTCACGGTCACTCACCCGGATTTTGCAAAATCGGAGTTTTTCAATGTGCCGGTGTTTGCGAATATCAAGGCCATTCAACCGGCAAGACTCGTTCCGCTGACAGAGTCCGGCGGGGAACCGGGTACCGTGAATGTTCCCGAGCAGAACATGGCTCTTTACGGAGGTGATGTTTGATGGCAGACAAACCGATAATTCCCGAATATATAACGGTTCACCTCGGCAGACCGACGGCTCAGGCGAGGAATGTCCGTGTTCCCTTTGCGCAGTATATAAAGAATGTTGCGTCGAGCGAGATTTATCCCACATGGCCGGAGAATGCGCTCAGAGCAAACATTTACGCCGAGATAACCTTTGCACTGAACAGGGTCTATACCGAATATTACAGGTCGAGGGGCTATGATTTTGACATAACGAATTCAACCCAATTCGACCAGTATTATGTTGAGGGCAGAGATATTTTTGAAAACATAAGCCGTGTCGTTGATGATATTTTCAACGATTATGTTGTTAAGCAGGGGCAGATTCAGCCGTATTTTACCCAGTATTGCGCCGGCAGCTGCGAGGGACTTTCGCAGTGGGGAACGGTGACGCTTGCCAACCAAGGCTACACGCCGTACAGAATTTTGCAGTATTACTACGGCAACGATATCGATATAGTGAAAAATGCGCCGATAAAGTCCAATACTCCGACCTATCCCGGAGTGCCACTGAAGCTCGGCAATGTCAACGAGGATGTTGTCATCGTTCAAAAGGAGCTGAACAGGATCGCCGCCAACTATCCGTCAATTCCACGCATAGCGAACACAAACGGAATCTTTGAAGCGAGCACGCAGACCGCCGTCAAGCAGTTCCAAAATATATTCAACCTTGCGCAGGACGGAATTGTCGGCAAGGAAACATGGTACAAGATAAAGCAGATATATAACGGCATAAAGGGTTTGTCGGAGCTTTATTCCGAGGGGATCACGCTCAATGAGTTTGACAGCGAATTCCAGCCGATACTCAAAAAGGGCAGCAACGGCAGAGATGTCAAGGTGCTTCAATATTACCTGAGCTTTATCGGCGAATTCAACCTGAAGCTTCCCTATGTTACCGTTGACGGATATTTCGGTCAGGAAACATACGACGCAGTGCTGACATTCCAGAATTTTTACGGTCTTGATGTTGACGGAATCGTCGGCGAGAGCACATGGGCAATGATAGCCAACGCATATGACGGCGTGCTTACCTCTTTGCCGTCGGAGTACCGAAGCTATTCCGCTTTTCTGTATCCCGGCAATGCGATAACAACGGGCGCAAGCGGAAAGATAATCGAACAGCTGCAAACCTTTCTGCGGGTGATTTCCGAGAACGACTCCTCAGTGCCGAGCGTTACGGTTGACGGCTATTACGGTGACGAAACGAAGAATGCCGTGCTTGCCGTTCAGCGGATAAACGGACTGGATCAGACCGGACAAATAGGCCCGCTGACATGGAACGCTATAATCAATATGTATAACAGATATAAATAAGCGGTATAATTTAACCCGATCCGAAAATAATAACAGTATTAAGTCAATCCCGCACAATTGGGATGTGTGGATTGCGCAGTAAGATTTTTCATCAGGTTGTAGAAAAATTTTTGCAGGCTTGCAGTCGCAAGTCAAGAGATTTTTATTCGGCATGACGGGAATATATTCAGGCAAGGCGTGCGCCACAATTGTTTGGCGTTGCTTTAAGGCAGCCGCCGATGATTGCGATCCGATTTAATCGACGGTTGCCTATTTATGGAGAAATGCTTATGGAAAGAGTGTTATTTTCGGACGATTTTGATTGCAACGAAAGGTTGTTTGACGGTTATTTCAGGGCGGAGCTGAATTACGATGTTGTTGCAACAAGATTCAACGCAGGCGGCAGAAAGGCGAAGCTCTATTTTATCGACGGATTTATAAACGGCGAAACCTCCGAGCGAGTGATGAATTTTATGATGCAGGCGAGGGAGATCGACAAGAGTATTGCCACCGCCGAGGAGTTTGCACAGAGGCTCATTGCCTATATGGAGATCGAGCTGAGCGGGGATATTGAAAAAATCGCCAAGGTCGTGTATTCGGGGGCGATGCTCGTTATCGTTGACGGCTTTGACACAGGATTTCTTGTCAAGACGAGGAGCTACCCGAAGCGAGGGGTGAGCGAACCGGATAACGATAAGGTGCTCAGCGGAGCGCACGACGGCTTTGTTGAGTCGCTTTTGATCAATACCGCCCTTGTCCGCCGCAGGATTCGTGACCGTGATTTGGTGATCGAGGTCAAAAAGGCAGGCGTAAGGTCACAGACCGATATTGCCGTATGCTACCTCAAGGGCAAGGCGGACGAAAGAATCGTCTCCGACCTGAAAAGGAGAATCGGAGAAATTGATGTCAACACCCTGAATATGAGCCAGGAGAGCGTTATCGAATGTCTTGTCAAAAAGCAGAAATGGAATCCCTTTCCCAAGGTCAGATATACCGAACGCCCCGACTCGGCGTCGGCAAGCATCGCCGAGGGGAGCATAATTCTTTTCGTTGACAATTCTCCGGCAGCCATGATCATTCCGACAGGCTTCTTTGACTTTTTGCAGGATACGAACGATTATTATTTTCCGCCGTGCGTCGGCACATATCTTCGCTTCGTCAGAGGGTTGATTTTTGGGCTTGCGTTGCTGCTTGCGCCGGTATGGTTTCTGCTGGTAAAAAATCCGGAGCATATTCCGGAGTGGTTGAGCTTTATTCAAATCAAGGAATATTATTCACTGCCGGTCATCGCTCAGCTTTTGATAATCGAGGTCGTTATTGACGCATTGAAGCTCGCCTCGCTGAACACACCAAGCTCGTTGAGCAATTCGTTCAGCGTTATCGGTGCGCTCGTTCTCGGAGATCTGGCGGTCAGCGCAGAGCTGTTCTCGTCCGAGGTTGTGTTGATAATGGCGTTTGTCGCAATCGCAAATTTTGCCCAGCCGAGCTTTGAATTGGGTTACGCATTCAAGCTTTCAAGAATTTTTATCGTCGTCATGACGGCTATATTCAACCTCTGGGGATTTATAATCGGACTTTTGACAGTCATACTCGTCATTGCTTTTACCCAAACCGTAACGGGCAGGGGATATCTTTATCCGCTCATTCCGTTCAACGGCAAGGCGATAAGTCGGCTGCTGATAAGGGAATCCATCAGCAAGGATAATACTTGACAAAATCACCGTGATAGAGTAATCTTATTTATGGTGATGAAATGAAAAATCGTTTTATTAAAATAATATCTGCGGCAACGGCTTTGTGCGCTGTTCTTTCGTTTGCCTCGTGCAAGAACGAAACGGAAACTCAGTCGCAGAATCTTGAACCGATATATGAAAAATCCGTGACATCGGAAACGGTCAAAATCGTAGATATTCCGACGGATTCCGCCGAGCTGACGGATATGCTCAATGCTGCTGTCAATTATGTTGACCAATATTGCTATAAATACCAAAAGTCGCTCAAGTGCGAAGCGAGCGTTGACAGTCTCGGCTCGCTTTCCTCGGCCTCCAATGCCGCCGAAGCTTTCGCTTCCGTTTTCGGCGAAAAGGACATAACCGCCGACTACGATTACAATGCCGACAAGAAGCTTTTTGCGGATAATTTTATAAAGGATCGCTTCAAAACGGAGGAAATTTCTTCGATAACGGCGGAGCAGGACGGAGACACGGTCGTTATAACAGCGAAGCTTAACGACGAGAGCAATCCGACGGATGAAAGCGGAACGCTTTACCGTCTCGGCGGCGATTATGTCAATGCCGATGATGTGACGGCGTCGCTCGGCGAATTCAAATCGTCTGCGTCGTCGGTCAGTATTTCCGCAGATTCGATAAGCGTAGTTGCGAGAATAAGCACGGAGGATTCGAGCCTTAAATCAATGACCGTCGGCTATACCGAGCGTTTCAATCTTTCCGGAGTTACTCTCGTTAAGCTCAGCGGCGGAGCGGTCAGCGGCTCGGCTAAAACGGTTGTGGAATACACAAATTTCGGTCTGTAAATATAAATTCGATTTGTCTAAAAAAACAGTGGAATTTTTTCAAAGAATATGATAGAATAAAATACAGACTCGGCGCACAAATTGATTGTGCCATAAAATTTATGGGAGAGTGTAAAACACATGAACAGAAGCTGGAAAAGTTTTATTATAATTGTTTCGGTCATGCTCTGCGTCGGAATCGGCTGCACGGCATGGAATGTTGCGCTTGATAAAATCACCGGAAACATCGACGCCGGCGCAAGTCAAACGGGCGGTGCGGACGGCTCGAACGGAGCTGTGGACGGCGGCGATATAAACGGCACAACTCAGAACGGAATCGGAACGGTTACCAACGCCAACGGACAGGCGGTAACGACCGCAAGCGGCAGCGGCACTGCGACGGTTATCAACGCCAACGGCAGCAAAACAAACGCAAGCGGTTCAGCCTCCGGCAGCTCCGCTCAGCAGACCGCAAATATTCTTTCCTACAACAAGAATCAGATCGTTGCTTATTACAATAACTGCCTGAAAAAAACCTATTCGCAGTCCTCGTTCACCGTTACCAAAACGGAGGTCGTTGATGTTCAGGTCGGAAAGCTTCTGCTTAACGGAAAAGAGACTGACACGATTCAGAGCTTGGCGAATAAAGTCGTTGAGAAAAATAAGAAAAACAAGACGGATAAAAAATCCTTCACTTCTTCAAATCTTTCCGATGACGAGAGATTCCTTCTCCCGACGGGGCTTACATCGGCGGCAGTCAAGAACTTTACCGCCAAGAAGAACGGTTCGGGCTATGTTGTGCAGTTTACACTGAACGCCGAACACTGCGATTACAAAACAAAGCCGCCGTATAACTCCTCCTGCACATATCCGCTTGACTTTACGGAGATCGACCTCGGCGGTTTCGGCGAGATAACCTCAGCCGAGTTCTATTACCCCGGCACTACCCTTACCGCAACGATCGACGGTAACGGCAGAGTTGTCAAAACCTATGTTGTTATGCCGCTTACGGTTACCGACGCAACCGGCTCCGGAATGGGTCAGACCATAACCGCCGATATTTCGGGTCAATGGCTTTGCACCAATGTATTCTCGTTCTGATTAAAGACAACACCGTACAGCCCAATTGTGCGGTATTGCCATAAAGAAAAATCAAACCCGGCAGTCTTGTGCTGTCGGGTCATTTTTTTGAGACGGAAGCCATATTTTGTGTCAATTTCATTAAAATATATTATCACGGTTGAAAAAGACTCTTCGAAATGTTATTTAATTTCACATTTTTATTGACAATCTGAAAATTTGGTATTATAATTGAAAATGTTATATAAATTCACACAGGCTTGGGTGAGAAGATGAGCGTTGATTATCGTATTATCAAGACCGATATTTCTTTGGATGGGACTGATTTTGACGCCTACGGAATTGCAGCGGTCGATAAGCTCACGGCAGCTGTTCTGCTTGAGATCGTTGACATTTCTCCCGATGATGATTTTGTTAAAAGCGTTGCAGAGCTTCTTAATTCGTGCGAGGTTGAGCCTTGCCATTTTTTTGAGATCGTCAGCGATGAGCTGAATCGCTGACTGCCGAAAAGCCGCTATTTGTTTCTTCGATATCCGGCTTCGTCACGGTATTCGGGGTGAGCGTCAAGATACGGGGATTTATCGCCGCAGATCGTGTAGTCGCATTTGCAGCCGTTGACGCAGGTAGTCGTGCGCACAAGGCGTGCGTGGATAAGCTCCATGGACGCAAAATCCACATTGCACAGGGCGGGCATGATCTCCGTCAGTCCGTGCTTTATGGCGAACTCGGCGGTCGGGCAGGCTGTGAACTCGTAATAGATGGGTTTGTCTTTGTCGTATGGTGCGATATTCATCTCGTAATCGTGCTGGCGGTCGCAGGCGGCTTTAGCATGAGCAAACACCCTGTACATCAGCTTTTGCCAGAACGGTTTGTTGCAGTCCGCAAATTTCAGCTTGCGAAATGACGGCAAAATCAGATTTTCTTCTATTTCTTCTATTTCACGGAAAGATGTTACGGCTTTGCAGACCACATAGTAACTCATAATTGCGATGCAATCGTAAGTGCCGCCCTTACCGTTATGGAAATTTTTTCTGCCGCCGAGATCTGAGCGCCAATCGGCGAGATATTCCGCATATTGCAGTTGCACCCGCTCCCAAACCGAGTCACGCTCCTCCGGCGGAAAATGTATGGCAATTTTCTTTTGAATTTCTTTTTTACACGGCTTGGAATAAAGCACATGACAGGTGCGGTCAAATTGCAAATCTTTGTCCCTCATAGTTCCTCCTTTCGGCAATGCTTATGTATACCCCATGACGAAATCGGCAGATACCGAATCTTTTTGGTTCGTTGGTTAGCGCAGACTAACCGAAATTTTTCAAAAAAGTCGCCGTTTGCGATTGTAGCGGCTGATCTTGTGATCTTATCAGCGGTTACTTATTATAGAACCGTAATTTTGACGGCGGTCACACCTTTAGAACAAAATGATTTTTGTGAAAATCCAGCAGACCCTCATTGCGCATCTTTCCAAGCTCCAGCGACAGTCCGCTGCGCTCAACGGCAAGATAGTCAGCAAGCTGCTGCCTTGAAAAAGGAATGTCAAATTCGTATTTTCCAAGCCTTTGGGCTTCTGCGGAAAGGTAGGACATAATCTTTGCCCGTGTGGTTCGCTGTCCCATGTGCGTGATCTTTTCGCTGAATCGCAGGTTTTTCTCGGCAAGCTCGTTCAGGAGGTTTCGGACGATTCGATTATGGTGTGCACAGGCGGACGGGCACACATTCAGTATTCGTTTCACATTCAGGAACATTGCGGTGACGGGTGTTTCCGCTATTACGCTAACATTCAGCTTGTAACCGGGAGCGCAGGCATATGCGGCGGCGAAGGCTTGTCCCGCTTCCGCTTTGGAAATAATATTGCGGTTTCCCCAAATATCTTCCTGTATGATAAGAACGCTTCCCGACAGTACCAGCCCGATCGAATCAACTGTATCTCCGGCTCGCAGCACAAAGGCTTCCTTCGGGAAGTCTTCTGTTTTTGTATCAAGGCAGGAAAGCATGGATGTAAGCTCACTCTCCGAAACACCCGAAAAAAGCCGAGATGATCGAAGAACGGATAAAATTTCTTTCATAAAAATCCTCTTTCGTTGAATATTCAACCGATTTGTTGATATCATTATATTATAATATAGGCAGAAAAGCAAGGAGGTTTTATCATGAAAAGAAGAATAATTGAAATTGATCAGGAAAAATGCAACGGCTGCGGTGCATGTGCCGCCGCCTGCCATGAGGGTGCTATTGCCATGGTGGACGGAAAAGCAAAATTGATGAGGGATGACTACTGCGACGGCTTGGGCGACTGCCTGCCCGCATGTCCCACCGAAGCGATCTCCTTTGTGGAACGAGAGGCTGCTGCCTATGATGAGGCTGCGGTGCTGGCAAATAAACAGAAGAAAATGCAGCAGGAGGGAATGCGACTTCACGGCGGCTGTCCCGGAACACGAATGAAAACGATTCGTCATACAGGGCCGTCAGAGGTTGAGACTGCTCCCGTTGCGGCGCAAAGCCGCCTTTCCCAGTGGCCGGTGCAGATCAAGCTTGTTCCGGTGAACGCACCGTACTTTGACGGCGCAAAGCTGCTCATTGCTGCCGATTGCACGGCTTATGCCTATGCCGCTTTCCACGAGCGGTTCATCAAGGGACACATCACGCTGGTGGGTTGCCCCAAATTGGACAGCGTGGACTATTCCGAGAAGCTCACCGAGATCATTCGCAATAATGACATCAAGAGCGTTACCGTTGTGCGCATGGAAGTTCCCTGCTGCGGCGGACTGGAATACGCAGCGAAAACAGCTTTGCAGAACAGTGGGAAATTCATTCCGTGGCAGGTCGTGACTATTTCCACGGACGGAAATATACTTGATTAAGGCAACACCGCACACCAAATTGTGCAGCATTGCCTTAAATGAAAGAGAGGAATTCATGATGGATCAAAAAATGTTTTGTTTTCAGTGTGAGCAGACGGCCGGCTGTACCGGTAAAATCGGTGTTTGCGGCAAGACCGCCGATGTGGCGAGGCTTCAAGACGAGCTGACCGGTGCTTTGATCGGGCTGTCGCATGCGGCGGATAATGCCCCGGAAGCGAATGAAGCCACATGGCGCTTGATGATTGAAGGTCTGTTCACCACCGTTACAAATGTGAGCTTCAACGAAAAGACTATTCGGGAGCTGATTGACAGGGTGCACAGCGAAAAGGCACGCCTTGTTCCCGATTGTTCCGGCTGCGCTTCTGCGTGCGGACGAACCGATGATTATGATATGGAAAAGCTCTGGAATGCTCAGGAGGATATCCGCAGTCTCAAATCACTCATTCTTTTCGGTGTGCGCGGTATGGCGGCTTATGCTCATCACGCTATGATACTCGGCTATACCGACGAGGAGGTGAACCGATTCTTCGCTAAGGCGCTTTTTGCCATAGGCGAGGATTGGGGTATGGAAGAGCTGCTGCCTATCGTGATGGAGGTCGGCGAGAAAAACCTCAAGTGCATGGCCCTTTTGGATAAGGCTAACACCGAAAGCTACGGAACGCCTACGCCTGTTACCGTGCCCCTGACTGTGGAAAAGGGACCGTTCATTGTCATCTCAGGTCACGACCTCCATGACCTAAAGCTGCTGCTGGAGCAGACCGAGGGCAAGAGAATCAACATCTATACCCATGGTGAAATGCTCCCTGCTCACGGATATCCCGAATTGAAGAAGTATTCCCACCTCAAAGGGAATTTCGGCACGGCATGGCAGAACCAGCAGAAAGAATTTGCGGATCTCCCTGCGCCTGTGCTGTTCACCACAAACTGCCTGATGCCGCCGAAAGCAAGCTATTCCGACCGTGTGTTCACCACGGCGGTGGTGTCCTACCCGGAAATGACGCACATCGGAGAGGACAAGGACTTCACCCCGGTGATTGAAAAGGCTTTGGAGCTGGGTGGTTACTCCGAGGATAAGGCATTCAACGGTATTAACGGCGGCAGTACGGTCATGACCGGCTTTGCCCGAGGCACGGTGCTCGGCGTGGCGGATAAGGTCATTGAGGCGGTCAAGTCCGGCGCAATTCGACACTTCTTCTTGGTTGCCGGTTGCGATGGTGCACGCCCCGGCCGCAACTATTATACGGAATTTGTTAAGCGGACTCCTGCCGATACCGTAGTGCTGACCCTTGCCTGCGGCAAATATCGCTTCAACGACCTTGACCTCGGAACAATCGGCGGTCTGCCCCGTTTGATGGATGTCGGACAGTGCAATGACGCTTACAGTGCTATTCAGATTGCCGTTGCCCTCGCAGACGCTTTCGGCTGCAGTGTGAACGATCTTCCGCTGTCAATGGTGCTCTCTTGGTACGAGCAGAAAGCCGTGTGCATCCTGCTGACGCTGCTGTATTTGGGTATCAAGAATATTCGCCTTGGCCCCACGCTGCCGGCGTT
Source organism: uncultured Coriobacteriaceae bacterium (assembly GCA_963648385.1). Classification (GTDB taxonomy): domain Bacteria; phylum Bacillota; class Clostridia; order Oscillospirales; family Acutalibacteraceae; genus CAG-488. Next base: position 27,433 of record CAVJDU010000027.1, read on the forward strand.
TATTTCACCAAATGTACTGAAATATCTCGTAGAGAACTTCGGAATCGCTCCAATCACCACGCCGGAGGAAGATTTGAAGCAGCTTCTAAAATAACAACGCTTTACAGAATATAAAAAAACAGCTACACCTCGCCGTCATTATGGCTGCATGGTGTAGCTGTTTTTGATTATGCAGAAATTAAAGCTCTTTTTAAAAAATTACAGCTTTTTTGCGATATAATAATATTTATAAAAAAAGACTGCAAACCTTGAAAAATAAGGCTTGCAGTTTTTATCATACTTATATATTGTCAGAGTTATTATTGTTTGACTCTATTGATGCTCCATCTGACTTTTTAATAACAGTTTTGCAATTTGAACAAACCTTATACATTGAGCATTTAACAATAACAAAAATAACCAGCGCTAATAAACCAAACCAAGAAAGAAACAATCCAACAACCAGAAGCAAAATACAAACTACTTTATTATTTTTTAAAACTTCTATAATGTTTTCCCAAGTTAATAATTTTCTATCAAATTTCCATGCATACTGACTTTCACAGTTGCAAACATCGCAATGAAAGATCTTCTTTTGCGAATCTGTTTTTACAACTATCATTGCGATGAAAAGTGCAAGTCCAATCCAAAATCCAATTGAGATGTTGCTTTCATCAAAATCAAAAACATCAGTAAGCTCAGCACTGTTGCTGGGGGAGAAATAAATAATAATTTCCAAAATTATTAAAGCTATACCTATTCCCGCAGAAATCTTTGCGGCTCTTTTTTTGCTAAGCAACGAAAAAATAAGCATAAAAACAGCCGGAATGAAAAGTATAAAGGTAAACTGCACAAGCCATAAATCAAATTCACCTTTAAATAAATAGCCGATTGCATCTAAAAAGTTTCCTTCTGGATGCTTTGGAAAAAGTCCTCCCCACACATCATAAATAGGCACAAACAGAACATTTAGCAAAGCTAAAACCGAAATGACATTTTGTGCAACAGATTTTTTCATTTACGATTCCTCCCTTTTTTTATGGTTCATCACGGATTTAAGGGGAATGAAACCTAACAGCAGGTAAAGAAATAAACTTA